>CAZFVY010000057.1:0-43028 GCA_964522665.1 uncultured Verrucomicrobiota bacterium
ACCTCAAAATCCAAGTTGCCGCCTGACCCTCACGTTACTTTGGCGTCACACACCCACGGTAAAAAGGCGCTAACGAAAGCATTTGCGGTCAAATCCGATCGGCGCTATTCTAGCGCTGATCGTGGTAATGGACTCCGCGATACCGGAGCTAGACCAGCGGGGGAATCCAATGTTTAAATGTTAAAGGCGCGAACCGACTCCCAAACGGATTCGAAGAAGGCCGCAATTGGAGAACATAGCTTATTGTGAACGATATGCATCGACGACTATGGTTCGGAACGACTCGCGCGATCTTTCGAGCCATTACGTTTACGCTGGCGGCGGTCTTAATTATCGCTGGTTCACACTCGTCCGCCCGGGCCACCGTCCAGTACCAAACGCTTAAGTCGTTTGAGGGTGGGGCTGCGGGCGCGAGTCCTTACGCGGGCGTGATCATGGCGACCGATGGGATGCTTTATGGAACGACCTACTCGGGTGGCGCCAGCAATCTGGGAACAGTCTTCCGTTTCGGCCCGGCCAACGGTAGCTACTCCGTCTTGCATAGTTTCTCCGCCTCGCCGGATGACGGCAAGAATCCGGAGTCGCACCTGATCGAGGGTACTGACGGCGCGCTCTACGGGACGACCTACTACGGGGGAGGAGGAGCAGGCTTGGGTACAATCTTCAAGATTCACAACGATGGCAGCGGATTTACCATCCTAAAAAGTCTGTCCGGCACCGGTGGATACTACCTACAGGCAGCATTGAGCCGCGGACCAGACGGTACTCTTTTTGGCGCAACCCGAATGCAGGGCGCTTTTCCCTCCTTTTTCGCCGGATTCGTTTTCAGGCTGAATCCCGATGGCAGCGGCTTTATGCGACTCGCGGATGTGCCGGAACTGGCGACTACCGGTGGCGTCCTGTTGGCGAGCGATGGGGCGCTTTACGGCACGGGGTCGAGTTTGGGCGCCGCCTCCGGATCGTCCTCCTTTTATCGCGTGACCACGGACGGGTCCACAAATTCGATTAATTACTTCTCCAACTTGATCGGACGTGACCAACCAATCTCGACTCTTGTGGAGGGGTTGGACGGATGGCTTTACGCGATGAGCGCCGATGGCGTCGTCAAGATGACCAAGGACGGTTCGGCAACGCAAATTGTATATCGGTTCGACCCAGTTGACAATTCGGCGCATGGGTCGGACCTCCTTGTTGGCGTTGACGGAACCCTCTACGGAGCTAGATTCGAAGGCGGCGACGCCAATGCCGGCTTCGTCTTCCAGATCGCGCCCGACGGTTCAAATCTGGTGATCCTGCACAGTTTCTCAACCAATGGGATCGACGGAACTAATCCTTTGGCCGGGTTGTTCAGGGCAAGCGATGGCACCCTTTACGGCACGACGTCAGCGGGAGGCAGTTCAGGCGTTGGGACGATCTTCTCCTTGCGGCTGCCGCCGCCGTCGCCGAAACTGCTTTTGCCGCTCGTTTCTCCCGATGGCGTCGTGATTCGTTTTAGCGCGCCCGCGGGAAAAACCTATCTGGTTCAACGCTCCTCGGCTCTCAACGGAACGTGGCTGACCCTGACCAACCTCGAAGCGTCTGCCGAAGGAGCCGCTCAGTTTCTCGATTCGACTCCGCTCTCGACCTCTGGCTTCTACCGAGTAACAGAAGCTGGTCCATAGCTGTCGGGCTATAACGTCAACGGCCGGTCCTATTCGGGCGCCAATTCGTCCGAGAAGGCGCTTTGTCGGGAGCCGCGCGCACGCTAGCCGGTTTGGCTCTCCCGACGGCTCAAGCTTGATAGCTCTCGCGCAAGAAATACGCCAGCCGATGCTGCTCCGGCCGGTAGCCTGGCACATCATTCGCAGTCGGGAGATTTATGAGGCCGGGCTCGCCGGCAGAGTTTTTTGACGTAATTGATCCGGACGCGCTCGCCTCGATACGCTTGCCAGCCACGGGGTCATTGGGCCATCATGGGCCGATGACATACGTTTACGCATTATGATGACGGCTCATGAATTGCTCGGCTTCATGTCGCCCGGTTTAGCCCAGGAAATCCTGGAATTCTCCTACGCCAACGACAAGCCGCTGTACCGCTCGATCCTGAACGCGGTGGCCGAGGCCCGCAAGTTGCGGCCGGTTTTCTATGAACGCAAGCCTCGCGTCGAGCGGCACGTCGATATGCTCGCGATGTTGAGCCGCCCCCGCCTTGAGCCGATGGCCGGGTTGCTGGTGCGCTCCTGGTTGCTCAAGACCAAGACGCCGATGCTGCGCGACTTTTTGGACGCGCTCGGCATCGCCCACGAAGATGGGGTCGTTGAGGATCTCCCGAAAGCGGTTGAGGACGCCAAGTTGAACGCCGCGATTGACGCGCTTTTGGCCAAACATTCGCAGGAAAGCGTGGTCGTCTATCTCAACGCGTTTCAAACCATGAACGAGGCGACCTGGCCGAATCTCGCCACCGCGCTCTCGTCGGACCCGCGCCTGCAACTCAAATAGTGATCGTCACTCCGAGGGGATTGGCGCCGCGGTAAGCCTTCGTCAGTTGGAGACGGAATTGTACCGAATCCGCTCCCGTGCGCCACGATCCGGCGCCAGCTTGATGGTGGGGCGAGGCTCCGCCGAGCCGTGATTGGTTTCGGGCGGCAGCGGCTCGCCCGAACTTTCCACGGCTCGGCGGAGCCTCGCCCCACCTTCGTCTCGGCCAATTCCTCACGGCCAGTGTCACTGCGTGTTCGCGGGAAGGAGCGGCCAAGGCCGCGAAAGTATTCGAACGGAAATCCCGCGCTTTCTCAGTTGTCTGGCGATGCGATTGGTCTCGCGGCAACCCTCGCGAACTCGATCCGAATTCGTCGCTCAACGGAGTGGCGCGATTGGCACGGGCGCTAAACCGGATTGGCATCGTTGCCACCCCGCCAGCAATTCATGCTGATGCTGCGCGGCCCAATCCAAAACCATCTGCCGGATGGCGCGGGGCGCGTCGCCTTGAATGATGCTAAGGGAGGCGATCCCGACGACCAACTCCGCGTCACCGTAAATCGCGTGGAAACGCGCTCCCAACGGCTGGGAAAACATCATGCGAATCACCACTCCATAAAATTTAGAAATCACAGGCATAAGTATGTCTTCTTTATTTGAAGGTCAAAACCAGCGCGGTTCCGTCGGCGGTTGGACTTTGACCTAAGGCTCAGTTCCTACGCTTATTCAAACACGCGGGCGCGCCGGTAAGTTTCAAATTTCTGCCGCCGTTCCCGCGCGGCTGGGGAGATAGGCGGGAAGTGTCGGCGTCGCAGAGTATTGCGGAGGGCAGCGAGGTGTCCACCAGCCGCTCCGCGCGGCGCGCGGGAAAGGGAGATTGACGCGGCGCCGGCGCAAAAGAGTGTGCGCCGGCGCCGCGTTTGGAACAGTCGATTCCGCTTCAGCGGCCGGTGGACTGCCGCGCTTGTTCGAGCGCTTCGGCGATCATTCGTTGACGTTCCGCGGGCGAGCGCCAGCGTGCTTGCTGTTCCGTCGTAAGCGTCCGCAGGGGATCAAAATAAAGGAAGAACGCGCCCGGCTTCACGCTGGGACTGGTGAAGACGGCGATCCCCGTTTCGCGATTGTAACTCTCGAATGAATGGGCGTCCCGCTTGCCGCCGCCACCCATCGTGTCCACGACGAAAGAGGGCGTGTTGAAGCCCGCCGTGTGTCCCCGAACATGCTTTTCGAGCGCCAGCCCGGCTCCGAGCGACGTGCGCAAATCCTCCACCCCGGGAACTAGGTCGTGAAAATAAACGTAGTACGGATGAATGTTGATGTAACTGAGCCGCCGGACGAGCAATTGCATCGTCGCCGGCGAATCATTGACGCCATGTTGCAGGACGGTCTGGCAGCGCACCGTGATGCCGCGCTCGGTCAACCGATCCATCGCGTCCTGGGTGACGCCCACGATCTCATTCGGATGATTGAAATGGGTATGGACCACCACGTCCTTATGGAGCTTGCGGCCTAACTCCGCGACCCGGGTCAATTCGTCCACCCAATCCGCGTCACTGAGGATCTTCTGCGGCATGACGCACAACCCTTTCGTCGCGTACCGGATTCGCCGGATGTTGGGCAGGCGCAAGAGGCGCTCGCCGATCAACCGGATGTGGTCCGCCTTGAGGTTATACGTGTCGCCGCCGCTGATCACGATGTCCTCCAATTCCGGTCGCGAGGCGATATAGCGGAACGCGTCTTCCCACCGCTCAAGCGCGCGCGCGGTCAGCTTAAGCTTTTCGACGGTTTCGGTGTCGCCACCGATGGCGTAACTGCGCGTGCAAAAACGGCAATAAACCGGGCACGAGTCCAGCGGCAGAAACAGCGCCTTGTCGGGATAACGGTGCGTCAGGCCCGGGACCGGCGAGTCCTTGCGCTCATGCAGGGAGTCCAAGCGCAATTCCGGGTGATCCGGGACCTGTTGCGAGGCCAGGGGGAGGAATTGGCTGCGCACGGGGTCCGCCACCGGATTTCGCCAGTCGATCAGGCTCAACAAGTGCGGCGAGATCCGCAACGCCATCGGCGCCCGCTTCAAGCCGAGCGCCATATCTTCGTAGAACGACTCCGGAGCCAGATCGCGAAGCGTCTCCCGGAGTTGCGCCAGACTGGTGACCGTCTGGCGCGTTTGAAACGCGCGCGTCTGGAACTCCGCCGCGGAGACCGCGGCGAAGCCCGGAATGCCCGCCCAATAATCGTCCCGCCGCAGTTGGGCGTGATCCGGCTCGGGCGCGACCAGGCGCGCGGGTTCAGCGGCGACAACGGCCGCCGGTAAGTCCAGGAGTTCGATTTCCATGGTGGCGTCTTAGGGCCTCCCCGTCATTCCAGGTTGAGAACAGCCCATTCCGCGGCCCGCGACCGCGGTCCCGCGGAATGGCTGCGTCGATTTCTCGCTTAGGCCTTGCCGCCGAAGCTTACGTAGTCATCCAGATCAAGCAAGTCTGACCAGCTATGCACGTCGTCGCGCGTTTTGCTCAGGCCGGCCAACAGGCCGGTGAAGTACTCCCGGCTCTCGACGTCGGTCGGGCCGCGGGTTCCCTGGTTCGCGGACCAGGCCGCGATTTCGAATTCTTCGTGTTTGTTTTTGGCATTCGCGTTGATCCATTCGAGAATCTCGCCGTCGCCCTTGCCCTTCGCCAGCTCGGCCTTGAGCGCGTCCGGGTCGATGCCGGCGAACGCCGTGAAGCGCTGATCGAGCGGGCAATTATAATGATACTCGCCCGCTTTGCCGGCGAGGGTCGCGCGGCCCTTGTCCAACATGCGGGGGAGAATGACGTAGCCGCCCAATTGGGCGCGCGCGCTGCGCGGCGGGCGCTGGGTCAGGTCGGTCGGGGGGATCATCGTAGTGGCATTGCTCATAGGTTTTGTGATTTTCAGTTGAATTTGATGGTTGCTTATTATGTAACAACGAATGTTACATTAAATCGACAGTTTGTCACGCGGCTTTTTCCTGCCCGTCGCAGGCGGCCTTGACGGCTCGCAGCACGTCGCCCAGCGTCGTCCCGGCCAGTTCCTTCACCAGAGCGCCTTGCGCGGACGCGAAGACTGGTTCCAGCGCCTTCTGAATGCAATGGCCCACGGGGCAGGCGGGGTTGGGCTTCTTCGCGGGCAGCGTAAAGCCCTCGTCATCCTCAACGGCGCGATAGACTTGAGCGAGGCTGATGCGGCCGGGTGAGCGGCTGAGGCGGGAGCCGAGTCCGGCGCCCTTGCGGGTGTCCACCAGTTTTGCCCGTTGCAGGGCCAGCAGCAGGCGCCGAACCACCACGGGATTGGTGTTCACGCTCGCCGCCAGGAAGCTCGACGTGACCGGGTCTCCCTCTTTGTAAGCGAGGACCGCCAACACGTGAACCGCCATGGCAAATCGGCAACTGGTGCGCATAAACTACGATCTGAATGTAACCACACTGGTTACATTGGTCAAGTGGGCGGCCAAATTTTATTTTACCGCTGCCGCCGCCCTGAGTCGTCTCCGGCGGCCCGGAGTTTCCTTTCGATCACGTCCGCGACTGATTTACGCTTGCCACCGGACCGGCAAGGCGGCATTTCTGGCCCATGAAATCTTACCCTTGCCGTTTCGGCGTGCTGATTTGGGCGCTCACGTTGGGCCTCGGGTTTGCCTTGGCCTCGTCCGCGGCGGAGGTTGCCAAAAAACTGCTCGTCGTCACGGTTACGACCGGTTTTCGCCACGGCTCGATCCCGGTCGGCGAGGAAGTGATCGCCAAGCTGGCGGCTGAAAGTGGCGAGTTCAGCGTCGATTTTGTGCGCGAGCCAAGCCCGCGGCCCGCTCCGCCGCGAGAGCCGAAACGGGCGGCGGCGGAGTCGGACGATTCCTTCGCCGCCAAAACCGCGAAGTTCCAAGTAGAGCAAGCGGACTGGAAGACCCGCGACGCCGTGTGGCTTGAACAGACCCGCCGCCTCCTAGCGGAGCGAATGTCCCTCGCGGCGCTGGCGAAGTATGACGGTGTGATCTTCGCGAATACGACCGGTGACTTGCCGTTGCCGGATCGGGAGGGTTTCTTGAGTTGGATTCGTTCGGGAAAGGCGTTCATCGGTATGCACGCGGCGACGGATACCTTCCTCAATTATCCACCCTATCTTGAAATGATTGGCGGCGCGTTTATCAGTCATCCGTGGCATCAGCCGGTGACGATCCGCGTCGAGGACGCGAAACATCCGGCCACCGCGCCGTATGGCGCCACCTTCGAGGTGGCGGAGGAAATCTATCAATTCAAGAGGTGGGAGCGGAATCAACTTCACGTCCTGATGAGTCTCGATCCGGCGAACGAGGAGCGTCCCAAACAGGTCGTCAAACCGGGCGAACCGGCCCTCGGGTTTTTTGAGCGGGGCGTCCGCCCGGACCGCGATTACGCCGTAGCCTGGACCAAGGAGTACGGCGCCGGTCGCGTCTTCTATACCTCGCTCGGTCACGAGGAGGCCGTCTGGCGTGACGAGAAATACCAACGGCATCTGCTCGGCGGCATCCGCTGGGCGTTGGGCCTGGCGCCGGCCGCGAGTAAATAAGCTCGGCTCCGACGCTCCTTCGGCGTCCTTTATTTGGCGGCCGCCGGTTTCTCTTTCAGTGACTCAAGGTAGGCGATCAGGTCCGTGAACTCGGCCAGCGACATCCCGGATTGCAGACCTTCCGGCATTAACGAGAGCGGGCTTTCCTCGCGCTTGGCGATCTGCTCCTTTTGCACCGGATGTTTTTCGCCGGCGGCGTCCAGCAAGACCAATTGGCTGGGCGTTTCATCGCGCACGAAGCCGGTGTAACCTTCGCCGTTTTTGAGCGTGAGAACGGTGGCGTGGTAGCCGTCGAGGATTTGCTTCGAGGGATACAGCACCGATTCGATCAGGCTGTTCCGGTCATATTTCGTGGCAATGCCGCTCAGTTCCGGGCCGATCTCGCCGCCTTTGCCATTGGCGCGATGACAGACCGTGCAACCGACCGGTCCCTCGAAGATCGTTTTACCCGGCGCCGCGGCTCCTGGATTGCGCAGGGCGAATTTCGCGTAGTCCTGCGGCGAGGCCGGTTTCAGGTCGCCCTCGAAGAGGGGGCCTTTGTGGGCGGTTTCGTCGCGGGTGTAAACGCGTTGCAGCGCCGCGAGCGCGGCGCCGCCGAACGGCTGGCGCCGATGGCGCTCCTCGATCGCGGCCAGCGCCTCGCCGCGAATCGCTTCGATCGCGCGGCGGGACGCGTCGCGAAGATTATTGCTTCGGTTGGTCAGGCCGCCCAAATAGGCGTCGAGCGCGCGCAGATCGGGCATCTGAGTCAGCGCGCCCAAGGCGTCACCGCGCGTGGAATCCTGGCCGTAAAGCGTCAGGAGGCGAGGCAGGATTTGTTTGTCCTTCAGCCGTCCCGCGGTGTCGATTGCCGCGCCGCGGATTTCCCAATCCGTGTCGTCGAACAACGGCGTGACGGCCGCGAGCGCGGCGGGGCCGCCGATGCTCACCAGCGCCCGGCCGGCGGCGGCGCGCACTTTCGAGTCCGGGTTTCGCAGCAAGTTGGCGCTGGCGGGAATTCCCTCGGCGGAGCGGGTTTGACCGAGCGCGTCCATCGTCCGAACGAGCGTCTCGGGATCCGTCGAGGCGACCGCCAGATGGACCAATGCGATGGTCGCCACCGAACCGCCGACGCGTCCCGCCGCCACAATCGCGTCGGGCAGGAGGGCGGAGTTTTTGGCGACGTCGGCCAAAACCGTCGCGATCAACGGGCCGGCCGCCGCGTCCTTGAGGACTCCGAGCGCCTGCAGAATCGCCTGCTTTCCGCTGGTCTCCGTTTCGCTGTCGAACATCGTCCGCAGCCGGGGCGCCGCCGTGGCGACCGCGGCGATCGCGACCGCGGAGACGGCCTCGCGACGCACCGCCGGCGCGGCGTCGCTGAGCGCGTGGTCGATGGCGGTGAGCACGAGCGGCGTGCCCGCCCACTCGACGGTCTTGGGTTCCGGCGCGCCCTTGACGGGTTGCGTGCCCCACCATTTGCTGTCCCACGCCGGGCGGCGCCGATGCAGTTCCGCCAGTTCGGCCAACGCTTGGGCGCGGGCTTCGGCTGGCGCGTTGGTGGACTCCACGAAATCGGCCAAGGCGCCAACGTTCAATGGATCGTACGTCTCGCGCATGGCGAAGAGCGTTCCTTCGCGGATTTGCGGGTTGTCGGCGCGGAGGCCCGACGCGATGCTCGGCCAGGCCGCCGGGTCACCGCGGCCGATGCGATTGAGCGCCGTGAAAACGGCGTAACGGGTGAAGAAATCCTTTTCATCCAGCGCCGCCGAGAGGCTGGGAACGGCGGCGGCGTCGCCAATGCGGCCGAGCGCCGTCGCGGCTCGGAAACGAATCATCGCGTCGGGATCACGCTGCGCGCGAGCGAGCGGTTCGACCGCTTCCTTCGCGCGCGCGGTTCCCAATTGGCGGATCGCCTGGGCGCGGACGGTGGCGCTATTCTCGTTGGTCGCGACGGCGAGGATTTCCGTCCGGGCGGCCGCTCCGCCGTCGATCGCATCGAGCGTCCAGATGGCGTGCCAGCGGGCGGGCGCGGGCGCCTCAATGTTGGTCAGCAGCTGTTTCAGCTGGGGAGCGGCCGCCGCGCCGAGATCAGCCAGACGGTGTTGCGCCACCATCCGCACTTCGCGCGAGGGATGCCGCAGCCCTTCGATCAATTGTTCGGTCGTGGCCTGGAACGGCTGGCCCATCGCCGCGGGCAGCCACCACGCCGGTTTTGGCACGGCTTGGCTGGGGCCGGTGTAGGTGACTTTGAGCAGCCGCCCCGCGACGACGTTGGCTTTCCAGCCGTCGTAGTTCCAATCCGCGATGTAGAGGCTCAAGCCATCCGCCGAAACCGCGATGCCGACCGGACGAAATGGTTTTGTGCCGGAGGTGAGAAAATCGGCCCCGCCAATTTGCGCGCGGGAGTCGATCTTGTACGAACCGCCCTCGCGGGAAACCTTCAGGCGCAGGAGTTGACGGCGGCCCCACTCGCAGAGGAAAAGGTTGCCTTGATATTCCGCGGGAAGCGCGTCTTCGTTGTACGCCAAACCGCCGGTCGGGGCGCCGCCGCCATAATCGGTCATCATCCAAAGGGTGTAGGGCCGGCGCGGTTTGTAATCGTAGGGATAACCGTAATAGCCGCCGTCAACCATGTGCGTGACCCGCGTCCACCAGCCATTGCCGTCGTCGGTGTTGTCATAAGTGAACAGTTCATCCTCGGCGTTCAGCTCGACGTCGAGGTGATTGCGCGTGCCGTTCGCGTAAACCTCCAATTGGGTTCCGTCCGGGCGAAAACGCATGATGCCGCCCCCGCGAATCTCCGCTTTGCTGCCGTCCTTGCCGACGGCTCCGAAGATGCCCTTGTCGCCCGTGCTCATGTAAAACCAGCCGTCCATGCCCAGCCGGAAGTTTGACGGAACGTGATCGTTGAAGCCCGTGCCGTTCAGAGATGGGCTGGGATGGGTGCTGAAGAGGTCAACCCGGTCCGCGCCGACGCCGTTCGCGTCCGTGAAAACGCTGAAAAGCGGCGTGTGATGCACGTAAAGTTTGCCGTCCAAATAGGTCAATCCGAACACGGCGTGGAGGTTATCGGCGAATTTCTTGATCGTGCCATCGGGGTAAATGCAAAGAATGCTATCACCGGTGGAATCACTCGGCAGCCCCATGTCGATCGGGTCCTGCGCGACAAACACCCGCCCGTCCGGCGCGGCGCAAACGACGCTCGGGTGGATCAACTGCGGCGGTTGCGCCATCAGCTCGACCCGCCAGTCCGGTGGGCATTTGGGCAACGTCGGGTCGGCCGCCGGTGAGTCCGCGCCTTGGGCGCGCTCGCCGAGGAGCGCGGGAATGAAGAATAAGGTCCGTGCCAAGCGGAGCAGGGCCGCGGCGCGGCGCGGCGCGCAGGGGAATCGTCGAATCATAGCCCGGGAAGATTAGCGGCGGCGCGCGTGAGCGGCAAGCGCGCGCCGCGATTGGGTTTTGTCGGCGCGATTCTACCCTCGCTGGAAGGCCAAGGTCTTCTCGAACGCGCGGTCGCGGGAAAAGAATTGCCGGTTCGTCGGCAGGCGCGTTACTGTGGCGCGAACGTCACATGAGCAAGCGCTTCCCCATCTGCGTGGCGGTTCTTTTGGCGCTGACGGCGGCCGTTTGGTTCTCTTTTCATCCCTGGCGCCGCGAGCCGCAGTATCGGGGGATGACGGTAACCGCCTGGATCGAGGAAATGCGCGTTGGGGGCAGCCAAATCGAGGTCACAACCGAGGCGTTCCTGGCGATGGGTGGCCAGTCGGTACCGTATCTCATTCGCGAGGTCAAACGACGTCCGGCTCCGTTCCACAAGTGGCTGGCATCCGTGCATGGCAAATTGCCCGATTTCGTACGCATTCTGCTGCCGCAACCGGAGGTCGGTGACGCGGGTCGGGCCGGGGCGGCGCACGCGCTCCAGCGTCTCGGGGCGTTGGCTGTGCCGGGCTTGATCGGCGCGCTGCGCAGCCCGGATGCCGACGTGCGGCTCGTCTGTGTCCGCACTTTGGCAAACATCGAACCGAAATCCCCCGAATTGGTCCGCGCGCTCATCGAGCGCCTCAAGGATGACAGCCCCATGGTCCGGCATTCGGCCGCGGATGGACTGGGCCGAAACCGCGAGCCGCACCTCGAAGCGATCATGCCGTTGGTCCACGCGCTGGCGGACGCCGACGTCAGCGTGCGGTCGCGGGTGGCGGCGTCGTTGGGGGCGCTCGGGGCGGCGAGCCTGCCCTTCCTTAACGAGGCGTTGAAAAGCACGAACGCGTTGACTCGGGAGGGCGCTTTGGTCGCCATCTCCCGGATGGCGCCGCGCGAGTCTCAGGCAGTCGATGCGCTGATCCTGCAGATGAGTGATCCCGATCCAAAGATACGCAAATCCGCTGTTGATTTAATTGGCGACCTGCGCGGCTCGCCGCTGCGCCGCCCTCCGCCGACGCCCGATCAACGACCCGCGCCGTTGATCCCCGGCGCGACCGCCGCGCAGGGACAATCGGCGCAAGCGGGGTTGATTCGTTCCCTGTCGGATCCGGACACGCTGGTCCGCCGCGCGGCCACGATTGCCGTGATGAAGCTTGGTCTGCGTTCCGAGGAACTGGCGCGCGCGTTTGTCGGATTGCTTGGCGATCGCGACGCGGATAATCGAAAGTTCGCGGCGATGGACTTGGGCGAATTCGCCGAAGGGCGGTCCGAGGTCGTGGCGGCGTTGATGCGAGCGCTCCGCGACGGCGACGCTGACGTGCGCATGTTGGCGCTGGGTTCCCTGAGTCGGGCGCGTCCAATGCCGGCGGAGGTTGTGCGCGCGTTTGTTGAGTTCCTGGCGGACCCGGAGCCCCGCGCCCGGTCAGCGGCGGCGAGCGGTCTGATTCAAGCCGGCCCGGCGGGGCGCGAAGCGATTCCGCGATTGCTGGAAGCGTTGGGGACGCCGCCAACCCCGCAAGTCGCGGCGCCGTCGCGCCCGAGCGCGACCGCCGTTGGGCAAATCGCGGTCGTTGACGTCGCGTTGGTCCCGGTCGTCGCGGAGGCGCTGGGGGCCATTGGCGCCGAGCCGGAGACGGTTGTGCCCGCTTTAGTCGAGCGGCTGCGCGCCCGGCATATCAACGAGTGGCCGGCGTTAATCAAGGCGATCGGCCAATTTGGCGGCAACGCCCAGTCGGCGGTTCCCGACCTGATCGACGCGTTGCGACAGCCTGACGCAGCGACTGTCGCCGCGGCCGTGGGCGCTCTCGGGCGGACCGCGACGGGCTCGGATGAAGTGGTCGGCAGCTTGGCGCAGGCCCTGAGTTCTCCGGAATCGATGGTTCGATTCGGCGCCGCCGAGGCCCTGCGGGGCGTCGGACCGCGGGCGGTGGCGGCGGTCCCGGCGCTGACGCTGGCGCTCGAGGATCCTGAGCGCATGGTGCGGCGCGGCGCCGCGCTGGCCCTGGTGGCGTTCAACCCGAACGCCAAAGCGGAAATCCCGAACCTGGCGGAGGCGCTGCGGGGAATGGACGAGGCGGGCGGCGCCGAACGTTGGATTCGAAGTCAGGACGGGCCGCCGCCGTTGCGGCCGGTAAAATAAAGGAGAGCTCTCACGTATGCGCTTAACATGGTTGGACGCCAGCGTCATCGCCGGATACTTCCTCGTCAATTTCCTCATCGGCCTTTGGTATCGGCGCCGCGCCACGGGCTCGACCGACGAGTTTTTCGTCGGCGGCCGCGCGGTATCCTGGTGGCTGGCGGGAACGAGCATGGTGGCGACCACCTTCGCCGCCGACACGCCGCTGGCGGTAACCGGCCTCGTGGCGACCTACGGAATCGCCGGCAATTGGCTCTGGTGGAATATGCTGCTGAGCAACATGCTCACGGTCTTCTTCTTCGCGCGTCTGTGGCGGCGGGCGGGCGTCATGACCGACGTCGAACTGGCGGAATTGCGCTACACCGGAAAACCGGCCGCGTTGCTGCGCGGTTTCCGCGCGCTCTATCTGGCCGGACCGATCAATTGCATCGTGCTCGGCTGGGTCAATCTGGCCATGGTGAAAATTCTGTTGATTCTTTTCCCCGGATTGGTCGCGCCGAGCCTCGGACTCACCGATCCCAAGATTACGGCGCTGGTGATCGTTTTTGTCATCATGCTGGTGACGGCGGGAATCTCGACGATGTCCGGCCTCTGGGGCGTGTTGGTGACCGACCTCTTTCAATTCGTGCTCAAGATGGGGATGGTGATCGTTCTGGCGTATTTCTCGGTGAAGGCGGTGGGCGGCATGGCGGCGTTGCAGACCAAGATTCAAGCCTTGGACGCGGCTCGGGGCGGGCACGGCTCGATCTTATCGTTCACGCCGGAGATCGGCTCGGCGTGGCTGCCGATGATCGCGTTTTGCGTTTACCTTTTCGTCAACTGGTGGGCGACCTGGTATCCCGGCTCGGAGCCGGGCGGCGGCGGCTACGTGGCGCAACGCATCTTTTCCGCGAAGGACGAACGGAATTCGCTCCTGGCGACCCTGTGGTTCAGCGTGGCGCATTACGCGTTGCGTCCGTGGCCGTGGATTCTGACGGCGCTCGCGTCGCTCGTTCTCTATCCGAATTTGACCGATAAGGAATCGGGCTTCGTCAAAACCATCGTCGATCCCAACGTCTTTCCGCCGGCCTTGGGCGGATTGATGATCGCCGCGTTCGCGGCCGCCTACATGTCCACGGTCGCCACCCAACTGAATTGGGGCGCTTCCTATTTCGTGAACGATTTCTACCGGCGGTTCGTGGCCAGGGGCCGGACCGAACGGCATTACGTCAAAGCCGCGCAGTGGGCCACCCTGGCGTTGATGCTGCTCTCCTCAGTGGTCACCTATTACCAAAGCTCGATCGCCGGCGCCTGGAAGTTCCTCATGGCGGTGGGCGCGGGGACCGGGAGCGTCTTAATCCTGCGGTGGTTTTGGTGGCGGATCAACGCCTGGAGCGAGATCACGGCCATGGCGGCTTCGTTTGTCGTATCGATGACTCTGCAGTTCGGTCTCGGCTGGGACACGAACGACCCGCGTCAATTCGCCTGGACCGTAATCGTAACGGTCGCTGCCTCGACCGTCGCCTGGTTGGCGGCGACGTTCCTGACGGCGCCCGAACCGATGAGCACGCTGCTCGTGTTCTACCGGCGGGTGGCGCCGAATCCCGCCGGCTGGGGTCCCGTCGCGCGCGAGGCGACGGAGATCAGCCCGCGTCGAGACTCGTGGCGCAACCTGCTCGATTGGGCGGCCGGTTGCGCGATGGTCTATTCGCTCCTGTTTGGGACCGGCAAAATCATCTTTGGAGACTGGACGTCTGGACTAGAGTTTTGGGCGATCGCGCTCATCACGGGTGGTGTCGTGTATTGGGACCTGAGCCGACGCGGATGGAAAGTGTTGGACGAGGAACCAATTAATCGGCGAAGCGAGCGTTGACCTCGCGTGACTAACGGCTAAGGGCCATCTCCGCGGGCTGGGCGGCGGGCGCTGTCGCCGCCGCCGGCAGTCGGATCGTGAACGTCGAGCCGCGCTCGACTTCGCTGGCGACTTCGACCTCGCCGCCGTGCGCGTGAACGACCGCCTTGACCAGGCTCAATCCCAGGCCGAGACCCTTCTCCGTGCGGCTTTTGTCGCCGCGGTAGAGGCGATCCCAAATTCGTGGAATTTCGTCGGCGGGAATCCCCATGCCGTTGTCACGGACGCGGAGCACGACGGCGCTGTTTTCACGACCGGCGGAGACTTCCACGCGGCCGCCCGGCGGCGTGTATTTGATCGCGTTGTCGATTAGGTTCGCGAGCGCCTGCTGAATACGGTTGCGGTCGGCGTGGACCGCCAGTTCGAGCGGGAGCGTGTGTGAAAGCGAAATACTCTTTTCCTCCGCCACGACCTGGTAAAGCTCGATGACGTCGCGGACCAACGACGGGACCGAGACGTCCGTCAACTCCAGTTTCATCGTACCGGTCTCCGCCTCGGAAATATCCATGAGGGTTTTGAGCATGGTCAGGACACGCTCGGATTCTTCCATCGCGTCGGCCAAGGCCTCGCGGCAGGCATTCGGATCATCCACCGTTTGGAGCGCGGCCTCGGCTGAGCCGCGGAGGCGCGCCATCGGGGTGCGCAGGTCGTGGGCGACGTTGTCGAGCGCCTCGCGCATGCCACGGATCAGCGCCTCATTCTTTGCGAGCATCTGATTGAAAAGCGTCACCAGCTCGTTGAGTTCATCGCGGGTCGATTGCACGGGGACCCGGGCGTCCATGCGGCCGGTTTCGAGGATGTCGCGCACGGTCTGAATTAACTGACGAATGGGCCGCAGCGCCCGGAACGTCAGGAAAGCGCCACCCGTAAAGCCGAGCACGACCACGACGACGAGCGCGGCGATGAAAATAAGTCGGAACCGAGTCAGGAAGGCCGGCAATCGTTCGGTGCTCTTGCCGACCTGCAGCAGCCGGCCATCGCTCAAGCGCGCCGACGCGATCAGCCAGACGTTTTGTCCCGAGCGCGCCGCGATGGAGAACCAGGGGCGGGCGTCGTCCAAATCGACCACGCGGGCCTTCTCCAATTCCTTCAGATCGAAATCGGTCCAGTCGTCCGGGAGGCTGAGGAAGAACGCGTTGTTCAGCGGGCCGACGACGCGGACAAAATAGGCGTCTTTGCGGGCGCTGGTCGCCACGTTGAGGCGCGAACTGAGTCCGCCCAAGCCGCCGCTCTCGTACCACAGCCGGTATTCCTCGAGCTTGCCGCGAATATTCTCACGCTCGTTTTGCTGAATCGAAGAGGCCAGCACGAAATACCCGAGCAGGAAGAGCGCGCCGGTGGTGAGAATGAAAAACGCCGAATACCACAGATTCAGCCGCAAGCTGAATCCGGCGCGGGTCGGCGCGGTAAAATCAGTCGGTTTTGAGGGCATACCCGACTCCACGGAGGGTGTGAATCAGTTTAGTATCGTAATCGCGATCCACCTTGTTGCGCAGGCGACAGACGACGACATCGACGACGTTCGTTTGCGGATCGAAACTGTAATCCCAAACGTGCTCGAGGATTTGCGCCTTCGAGACGACGCGATTGGCGTTGCGCAGCAGGTATTCCAGAAGCCCAAATTCGCGGGTTTGCAGTTCAATCTTTTTCTGCGCGCGCGTGACCTCGCGGGTGACGAGGTTCATCGTGAGGTCGCCGATGCTGAGAGAAGTCGGCTCGGCGGCGTTCGTCGAGCGCCGGATGAGCGCCTGCACGCGGGCGAGCAGTTCACTGAACGCAAACGGTTTCACCAAATAATCGTCCCCGCCGCTCTGGAGGCCCTTGATGCGGTCGTCCACGGTGGCTCTCGCGCTGAGGATGATTACCGGGATGTTGATTTTTCGGGCGCGCAGTTCCTGCACGAGACTTAGGCCGTCCAATTTCGGCAGCATGATGTCGATCACCGCCGCGTCGAACGGCGTCGAGGTCGCGAGGTGGAGGCCGTCCTCGCCGTTGGCGGCGTGATCGACGGCAAAGCCGTTTTGCTTCAGTCCTTTGAGGACGAAGGAGGCGATCTTCTTATCATCTTCAACCACCAGTATTCGCATAGAGGCTCTCGGGCGCCGATTTACTCCGGTCCCGCCAATCGAGCGGGCCGAACGGTTCGCGGCGCGAGCGCTGACGGGCGTAGCAAATTGCCATGAATCAAGGGGTTGGCCAAAAAGAAAAAGTTTCCCCGGTCGGGACGACCGGGGAAACTTCGGAGGATCGACTTAGTGGTGATCGCTTTCGTCGATGGGAATGTAGCGGGTGACGCCGCGGCGCCAGATGCGCACGAGGACTTGTTTGCTCTTGACCCGCTCGCTCGCCTTGACCGCTTCGTCGGCGTTGTGAACCGGTTTGTGGTTGATTTCGAGGATCACGTCGCCTTCGCGCAGGCCGCCGTCATAGGAGGCGCTGTTCGGATCGATGTTGGTGATCAACGCGCCTTTGATTTGATCCGGCACGCGCAACTGCTGCCGCGCGTCGCGGGTGAGGTCACCCACTTCGACCCCGTTGAGCGCGTCGCTGGTGGAGTTCTCATTCTCTTTGCTATTCGAGCCACCGGCCAGCTTCTCGGTCGGGAACTCTTTGAGCGTGACTTGCATCGTCATCGGCTTGCCATCACGGATCACTTTGAGCGCGACTTTCGTGCCGGGCGTCGTCCGACTGGCGGTGAGTCGCAAGTTGCGGCTGTCTTTGATCGCTTTGCCGTCGAACTCGACGATGATATCGCCCGCCTTGAGGCCGGCGTCGGCCGCGGGGCTGTTATCTTCCACTTGATCCACGAGCGCGCCGGTGACCTCGGCGAGATCAAAGCTCTTGGCGAGCGCCGGGGTCACGTCTTCCGGCACCACGCCGAGGAAACCGCGGACGACCTGGCCCGTCTTGGTCAATTGCTCCATCACGTTGCGAGCGAGGTTCACCGGGATCGCGAAGCCGACCCCTTGATTGCCGCCGCTGCCGCTGATGATGAAGGTGTTAATGCCGATCAAACGGCCCTGTTCATCGACCAACGGCCCGCCGGAGTTGCCGGGGTTGATCGCGGCGTCGGTCTGGATGAAGTCTTCATACGCCTCCACTCCAAAACCACCGCGTCCGATGGCGCTCACGATGCCCGCGGTCACGGTCTGGCCGATGCCGAACGGATTGCCAATGGCCAGGGCGATGTCGCCCACCTCGACTTTGTCGCTGTCCGCGAGCGTGATGAACGGCAAGTCGTGTTTGTCGATTTTCAACACGGCGACGTCGGTCATGGGATCACGACCGATGACCTTGGCGAGGTATTCCGTCTTGGATTGGGCCAGGGATACTTTGATTTCATCGGCGCCGTCCACGACGTGATTGTTGGTCAGGATATAACCGTCCTTGCTGACGATGACGCCGGAGCCAAGGCTGCGTTCTTTATGCGTCCGCGGCTGCTGCTGCCGGCGGCCACCGTCTTCTCCGTCCTGATCGCCAAAGAAGCGGCGGAAGAACGGGTCATTGAAAAACGGCAGCATCTGCGGGTTCGGATTCTTCACGGTTTTGCTCGAGAAGACGTAAACGACGCTGGGTGCGACCTTCTTGACGATCGGCGCGTAACTGCCGGACATCCGGCCTTCGCGCGCGACGGGCGTGTCGCTAATGACGACGCCGACCGGCTCCTTCGTCGATTTTTGCGCGAGGAGGACCTGATCGGAGCCATGACTGGAGGCAACCCAGGCGACGGCGCCGCCGGCAGCCAAAAGGCAGACGGCGAGTGTGTTTTTGAATGCTTTCATAATGTTGGTAATTTAATCGGTGTGTTCAGCTCTGGCCAGTGAAGCGCCCGCGCGGTCCGCCCGCCGGCGCGCGACCGGCCCGTTGGTCGGTCGTTTTGCTATCCAAAGTCATTGCTTTCGTTGCGTTCATGTTTCGGTCGAGGGAGGCTCGAGGCGCTCCCATCAACATTGACAATATGAACCACCACCTTTGCTGAGACCTTTCCCGAGCATTACAAATTCGTAATACGGCGAGCGTCAAAACTTGGAATTCCACTCAGCGGTCTCGTACTTCTCCCGCGTTAGCTTCGCGATCCGGTCCGCTGGCGCCGTCACCGGATCGACCGCGTTCCATCTGGTCCGCAGCGCGGCGCGAATGACCTCGGGCGCCACCTGCAGGTTTATCAGAAATTCGCGATGCGAACGATGGCGCCGATACCCGGGCTGTTGGGAAGGGAAGGGGAGGACCGCGTCGAGCAGGTCGAAGTCAAGCCCGAGCAGGAAGGAGCCGTGAAAAAGGAGGCAATCGCGCTTTCGGCGTTGCGCGTTGCCCGCGAATTTACGTCCACCGCTGGCCAAATCAGTGGCGCCTTCCGCGGTAACGCTTTTCCCTAACGCCGGCCCGAGCGCCTCGCCGTGGCGTTTTAGAACAAACTCGTTGGTTCCGGTAACGCTCTGCAACGGACCGGAATCAGAAATTCGTAGAATCAAGGAGTAGTTCAGGCAGCCCGCCGCCTGCAGCACGGTCCCGCCGCCCGTGCAACGACGCAGCACGGGAATCGCGCGCTCGCGACAAGCCGCGAGATTGACCTCGGTCGCCACGCGATTCGCGTAGCCGACGACCACAAAGGGCTGGCGCGGTTCCCAAAAACGAAGCGTTTCGTCGCCGTCGCCCTCCGCGCACGCGTCGAGCAGCGCCTCGTCGCACGCGAGGCTCTCGGCGGGGGTCGCGCAAGTCAGGTCCAGATATTTCATTGTGAGCGCGAGACGGTACGCTATGGTTACGGGCGCAGAATAGAAGAAAAAGTGAAATCACAAGTTAAAGCCCAACCGAAGAATCTGTTGCTCAATCGATTGATGAGCGAGTTGCGCGCCTCCGGCGCCGAATTGCCCGCCGTCGTGAGTACGCCTTACGTCAACACCATCCCGCCCGAGGACCAGCCGCCTTACCCCGGTGATTGGCAAACCGAAGTGCGGATCAAGAGTTATATCCGCTGGAACGCGATGGCGATGGTGGTCAATGCCAATCGCCTGCACAACGGCCTGGGCGGGCATATCTCCACGTACGCGTCATCGGCGACCTTGTATGAAGTCGCCTTCAATCATTTTTTCCGCGCTCGGGCGGGCGATTTTCCGGGTGACATTGTTTACTTCCAAGGCCATGCGTCGCCGGGCATCTACGCGCGCGCCTTTCTGGAGCGGCGGCTCGACGAGCATCATCTGCGGAATTTTCGACAGGAGCTGGCCGCCGGCGGCGGGCTTTCCTCTTACCCACACCCCTATTTGATGCCGGACTTCTGGCAGTTCCCCACGGTGTCGATGGGATTGGGGCCGCTCATGTCCATTTATCAGGCGCGGTTCAATCGCTACTTGTCCGCTCGGGGTCTGGTGCAGGGCGAAGAACCGAAGGTCTGGTGCTTTGTCGGCGACGGCGAAAGCGACGAGCCGGAGACGCTTGGCTCGTTGACGCTCGGCTCGCGCGAGACGCTGGACAATCTGGTTTGGGTCATTAACTGCAACCTGCAGCGTCTGGATGGCCCGGTTCGGGGCAACGGCAAAATCATCCAGGAATTGGAAGCGCTTTTTCGGGGCGCCGGCTGGAACGTCATCAAAGTGATTTGGGGTTCGGATTGGGACGCGCTCCTGGAAGCCGACGAGAGCGGCCTGTTGCTCCAGCGGATGGGCGAAGCGTTGGACGGCGACTACCAGAAATATTCGGTCGAGCCGGGCAGCTATACCCGCCGGCATTTCTTCGGCAAGTACCCGGAATTATTGAAATTGGTCAACCACTTGACCGACGACCAGATTCGCAAGCTGCTGCGCGGCGGCCACGACACGCGCAAGGTGTACGCCGCCTACAAAGCGGCGGTCGAGCACAAGGGGCAACCGACGGTCATTCTCGCCAAGACGATCAAAGGTTACGGTTTGGGCGAAGCGGGCGAGGGCCGCAATATCACCCATCAGCAGAAAAAGCTGAACGAAAAGGAACTGCGGGAGTTTCGCGCCCGTTTCAACATCCCGATCAATGATGAAGACCTGATCGACACGCCGTTCTATCGCCCGCCGATGGACGGCCCGGAAACCCAGTATTTGCTCGAACGCCGCCGGAAACTCGGCGGTTGGCTGCCCTTGCGGAAGGTGGCCGCGCCGCCGCTCCAAACGCCGGGCTTGGACGCCTTCTCCGAGTTCTTCAAGGGCTCGGGCAAGCTTGATGCCTCGACCACGATGGCGTTCGTGCGGCTGTTGAGCATGTCGTTGCGGAACAAGGCCATCGGCCGGAATATCGTGCCGATCATTCCCGACGAAGCCCGCACCTTCGGGATGGACGCTTTGTTCCGGGAAATCGGCATCTACGCGCACCGGGGACAACTCTACGAGCCGGTGGACAGCAAATCGTTGCTCAACTACCACGAGGCCAAGGACGGCCAGATTCTTGAAGAGGGGATCACCGAGGCGGGTTCGATGTCATCCTTTATCGCGGCTGGAACGGCGTACGCGACCCACGGGGTCAACATGATCCCGTTCTACATCTATTACTCGATGTTCGGCCCGCAACGGGTGGGCGACCTCTTCTGGTTGGCGGGCGACATCAAGGCCAAAGGCTTCCTCCTGGGCGCGACCGCGGGACGCACGTCGCTCAACGGCGAGGGCCTGCAACATCAGGACGGTCACAGTCTGATCCTGACCAGCACGGTGCCGACGCTCCTGAGCTACGACCCCGCCTTCGCGTATGAAATCGCGGTCATCATCAGTGACGGCATGCGCCGGATGTACGAAAAGGGTGAGGAAATCTTTTATTACATCTGCCTCTACAATGACAACTATCTCATGCCGCCGATGCCGCCGGGCGTCGAGTCCGGCATCTTGAACGGTCTTTACAAGTTCAAGGCCGGATCGGGGCAAGGTCATCGGGCGCACATTTTCGGCAGTGGCCCAATCATCAACTCGGCCTTGCGCGCGCAGGCGATTCTTGCCGAGAAATACGGCGTTTCCGCCGACGTCTGGAGCGCGACCAGCTATAAGCTCCTGCGCAACGACGCTCTGCGGGCGGAACGGTGGAATATGCTGCACCCCACCGCCCCGCCGCGGAAATCGTATCTCGAAACGCTGCTCGAAAATGAATCGGGCGTCTATGTCGCCGTCTCGGACAATATGAAGATCGTCCCGGACCAGATCGCGCCCTGGGTGCCGGGCGGCTTGACGACGCTCGGGACGGACGGCTTCGGCCGGAGCGACACGCGGGCCAACCTGCGGCGCTTTTTCGAGGTCGATGCCGAGTCGGTGGTCATCGCGACCCTTTACGCTCTGGCGCAAAAGGGAACGATCGCCAAAACGGTGGTCGCCGCGGCGATTCAAGACCTGGGATACAACCCCGAGAAGCCCCACCCGGTTATCGTCTGAGCGGTTTTGCGGCGGCAGGGACAGTGTGCTACGCCTTCCGCGCCGCCGGGCGGCGCCACCCGGCATACCCGCCCGATAATCAGGCGGCTTGTTCGCCTGCGCTCTCCTACAAAGTCAGCGTCGGACTCGCGGCCGATGTCGCCGGGTTCAACCGGCCTGATATTCCGGGTGCGAATCGACTCGATACGCGGCGCGGCGCCTGACCCCGCGCGGTTACTTCCCAGCCTTCTTCTGGCGGCCCTGTTCGGCGTCGTCAAATTCCCGCTCCGCCTCGCGAATGCCGGGCAGGCTGTGGCGCATGTTCGTCGCGTTGAGGGCGGCGTCTTGCGGCGTGGGCAGGATGGTGGGCCGGATCAGAATGAGCAACTCACTCCGTTCGTGGCTGTCCGCTTTGCTTCGGAATAGGTTGCCGAGGATCGGAATGTCCTTAAGCCCCGGGACGCCTGACTTGCTGACGTCGGATTTGGTGCGGACAAACCCGCCGAGCAGGATCGTGTCGTGGTTGCGAACGGAGATCGTCGAACTGGCGGAGCGGCTGCTCGTGTTGGGGACATCGCCGACGCCGGCGATCGTGGTCGAGCCGGAGAGTTCATCGATATGCTGTTCGATCTCCATCACCACCAAATCGTCCGGCGTGATGTACGGCGTAACGTCGAGGCTGATACCGACCTGCAACTGTTGATAGGAGGAACTCGGGCCGGTGCCAAAACCGCCGTAGTACGTGCTGGTCACGTACGGCACGGTTTCACCGTTGAAGAAACTGGCGGGCACCGCGTGACTCGTCTGGATGCGCGGGGTTTGGAGCACGCGCGCCTTGTCGTCGGTCGCGATGGCGCTCAAGGCGAAATCGAAATTACCGCCCCAGTTGCCCAGGTAGCTGAATCCTCCCGGAACGCTGCTCGAGAAATTGGTCACGCTCGAAAGTTGGGAGAGGAACGTGTTGCCGTTGTTGCTCCCGCCCGCGGAAGTCAGTTTGCCGGTCTGCTTCGGGCTTTGCACGGCGGAGACGCCGAGATTGCGCGAGTCCGTGATCGACACGTCCATGATGATCGCCTCGATCAAGACCTGCGCCAGCAGGACATCGACCTTCGAGACAATGTTCGAGATCATTTGCAAGTCCTGCTTATTGCCGTAAACGATCAGCGAATTCGACCGGCTATCTGGCACGATGCGAGCGTCGGATAGAATCTGCAGCTCGGCTTGGCCGGCGCGGCTCACGATCTGATTCAGGCGGCCGGCGAAGCTATTGCGCCCGCCCGCGCCGCCGGCGCCGTTGACACCCCCGGCCGGGTTGATCCCGCCGGTCGCGCCGAACGCGTTCGGAGCGCCATTCAAGCCACCCGCGCCGCCGACCCCACCGACGCCCCGGGTGCCGGTACGGCTGGCCCGTGGGGCGCGAGGGGCTCCGCCACCGCCCGAGCCGGAGATCAAGCTGTTCATCGTGTCATAGATGTCTTCCACCTTGCCAAACTTGATCGGAATCACCGTCAGCGTGTAATCGATCTCGGGGACGACATCGACTTTGGCGATCAGTTCGAGCATGCGTTTCACATTCACAGCGTAATCGCGCAGCACGATCATTTGGCTCGAATCGATCGGAATGATGCCGGCGGGATTCTTCGCGAAAGGCTGGATGACCGGGACGACTTCCGAGGGCTTGGCATGTTCGAGCCGGACGATTTGGGTGACGAACTGGATGGCCTCGGGCAAGTTCCCGCTGCCGCCGCTTGAGAACTGAGAGCCTTCCTGGATGGCGGCCTGGTTCTGCACAAACGTGACAAATTTCTCGCCCAACGGGACCATCGTATAACCATTGATCACCAGCACGCTCTCGCACGCTTGAATCGCCTCTTTTCGACTCAATTGCGTGGTCGCCTTCAACGTGATCTTCAAATCGGGAAGCTGCGCGGTGTGCAGGACGGTCCGGCCAACGAGGTTCGCATAGAAGTCGAAGAATTGCGGCAACGGCATCGCCTGGAAATTAATCAGCGGAACTTCCTCTTCCTTATTGGCGCCGGCGTCCGCGCCGGGGACGGCATTTGCGGCATCCGGCGCCGCGTCGGGCGCTTGGGTCAGACCGCGGTTCGCGACATTCGTCGGGGGTCCGGGAAAATTTGGGTTGGCCGGAGCCTGCGGGGTGGGTAAGGCGGCCGGAACCCGACGCGCGGGCGGCGCGGGGAAGGCCGGGAACGGAGTCGCCACGACGTTGGTCGCGGCCGCCGGGGTTACGGCGACGGGCGCCGTCAGCGCTCCCGGCGGCGCGCCGATCGGGGCGTTGGAGGCGCCGGCGGTGGCGTTGCTGATCGCGTCGCGCAACATTTGGCGGGCGATGACGTCGCGGTTGGTGGAGTTAACGGCGGCCTTGGTCGCGGCATTGGTGGCGGGCGGCGCATTGGTGCGCGCGGCGACCAATTCCTCGAGAGTTGGCTCACGCTGGGCCGGGGCCTGGGCTTGCGCGCGCGGCGCAAACGCCCCGCACGCCAGCGCGGCGCATAGGGAAAGTAGGATGGTTTTCACGGTATTTTGGGTGATTTTGTCGCGGGCGAAACGTCCGCTTTGCCGGCCTCCCGTTTGACGGGAGCCGCAGGTTTGCCCTGATCTTTGGCCGCCAAGGCGTTGGTTCGAACTAGCGGTTTGACCGCCGAAGCGGGGGCGGGAGCGGGAGCAGCCTTCTCGACAGCCGCGGAGCGGGCTGGAGCCTTCCGTTGGTAACTGGCTACGAGGGTGAAGGCGCCGACCAATTTTGTCTGCGTCTGGTCCGGCTTCAATTGCATCGAGCGGACGCGAATCATGGAATTGCCCTCGCCGAGGGCGACCAGGAAATTGATCAGTTCCTTGTCGCCCGTATTGACGTTGAGCCGGACCGACCGTTCCTCGAAAAACTGATTGGTCTTGCCGCTCGTAAGGTTTAGCGGGGCGACCGCGAGGGAGGTGTAGGCGACGTGGGCTTTCTCGACCTCGGTCTGCACGGTGCGCTGCAATTGCAGTTCCTGATCCGCCGGCAGGACCGCGGAGCCTTGACCTTCGAGGTCCCGCAGCTTGATCTTGGAGGCCGGCACGAGGGCGATCTCGGACTGATAACGGGTCAGCGTCTTCTGGGCGCCGCTGAGATTGACCTGGGCTCGGGCAAGGTCGCCAAAGTGCGGCCAGACAAAGAGAAAATTCACGAGCGCAAAGACGAACAGCGCCACCGCCACGACCAGCCGCCGCTCGGCCGGGCGAAGGTTGAAACGATCAAGTACGCTGGTCATTGGACCTCCGGGCGTTTGAGTTCGCAGGTGAAGACCCAGTTAAGCTGCGGCGTTCCGTTCGGTCCTGGGCGTATTTCCTGTCGTGGCGGTTTGCCTTCGCTAAACAGCGGGAGGCCGTTGGCCGAGGATTTCAGCAACGTTTCGCTGTAATTGATGACGTTCAAGCCCTGATCGCCGCCGGTGACCCCTTGAACTTGGAGCGTCTTGCCATTCTGCAGGTCAACCTGATTGAGAGTCAGTTCGGACGGCAGTGATTCCGAGACCGCCTTCAGGCAATTCAACGCCGCAAAGCGCAAGCTGACCTGATCCTGAAGAATATCGATCTGCGCCTTCAACTGCATCGCGTTTGTGTAATCGCCGCTCAGGCCGGTGATTTTCGATTGAACGCTGTGCAATCGGAGGTTGAAGAACTCGACCGTGCCGAGGTAGCCGGCCACGCCGACCAGGTAGAGCGCCACTATAGCTCCCAAACCGCGCATCCAGAGCCGATCGAGAAACTGTTGCCGGTAGCGCGTCCCGAACTCGGGTGGCAGCAAATTCGAGCCGTCGCCGTCCCGGAGCGCCCGCTGGACGGTAAGGCTGGCCAACGCGGTCGCCGGCAGCGGCTCTTCGATTGCGACCTTGGCGCCCGCCCACTGGCTCAGCGGCGGTTCCCAAACTTTCGCCGTCGCCGCGTCGGCCAGGAGATGCCACTGGGGCGCGGCGGTGAGCCAGCCCTCGATTTCCCCGGCCCAGGAGGCCTTGGTGAGTTGGTCCGTCAGCGGGGCGACGCCCGCGGCGCCGTTCGGCAGATGAAGCAACGTCAGATGCTTTAACTGGCCATTCGTCCACCACCCGGCCAGGCAGAGCGTTTTGGCGGGACCCGGTTCCAGGCAAATCCAGGCGCCGTCGCGGCCGTCGGCGGCCGCGAGCAACTGCGGTAAAAGCGGCAGTTCCAGGCGGTCGGGCAGGTAGCCGCCGCCTTCCAATTGGCCGACGAATTCCTCGATTAGCGTCCGGCTGACGATCATGACGATGACCGTGCGCGAATTCTCGGTGGCTCCGGGCAGCGTCTCCGAACTCCAGACGATTTGCGCGACGGGCAGGGGAGAAAGCTTTTCGAGTTGCAACTCGATCATCGCCCGGGCCTCGGCCGGGTCGTTCGTGGGCAGTTCGACGACCCGCAGGTAAATGTGGCCAAACGGCAGCCAGGCGATATTGAGCTTGGGCTGCCAGAGCGAACGGACGTTCTTGGCGATCAGGTTGGCGGGCAACGGATCGCTGGGCAGGCCGGCCAGTTCGGCGTTGAGCGTGATTTCGCCGCCGCCGGGGTTGAATTGCCAGAGGCGCCGGCCGTCGGGTCCGGCGTGCAACACGTTACAAGAATGCCAGCGGGTAGTTTTCACTCCTTGGACAGATTGCGGGGCGCGGCCTTACCTAGGCGTCTCAACCAGCGCGGCGAGGTGTTCCTCGGTTTGTGTGACGCGCAAGACTTCTTCGATGGTGGTCTGGCGTTTGCGGACCTTGTTCCAGCCGTCGGTGCGGAGGGTTCGCATGCCTTGTTCCATGGCTTTCTGGGCGATGGTCGAGGAGGCGGAGCGATTGAGAATCAAGGGGCGCAGAGCCTCGTTCAGCACCAGCAACTCGTAAATGCCCATGCGGCCTTGGTAGCCGAGTTGGCGGCATTGTTCGCAGCCGGCGCCGCGCCAGAACGTGGCCGTCGCGATTTCCTCTTCGGGATAACTGATTTTGCGCAGGTAATCGGGTTCCACTTTTTGCTCGATCAAGCAATGCGGGCAGATCGTGCGCACCAGGCGTTGGGCCATGACGGCTTCGACGGAGGAGGCGACGAGGAACGGCTCGATCCCCATGTCGATCAAGCGGGTGAAGGCGCTCGGCGCGTCGTTCGTGTGCAAGGTGCTGAAAACCAAGTGACCGGTCAGCGCCGCGCGGATCGCGATCTCGGCCGTCTCCAGGTCGCGGATTTCCCCGACCATGATCACGTTCGGGTCCTGCCGCAGAATATGCCGCAAGCCCATCGCGAAGGTCAGGCCGATGTCCGAGCGGACGGCGATCTGATTGATGCCCTTGAGTTCGTATTCGACTGGTTCCTCGATCGTGATGATGCGCTTATGCACCGAGTTGATCGTGCTCAGAAAGGCGTAAAGCGAGGTCGATTTGCCCGAGCCGGTCGGACCGGTCACCAGGAGGATGCCGTGCGGTTTGACGATGATTTCGCGCAACGCCAGTTCGTCCTTCGGCGCGAACCCGAGCTTGTCGAGGCTCAAAAAGATTTTTCCGCGGGTCAACAAGCGGAGCGAGACGCTTTCGCCATAGACCGTCGGCACGGTGGAGACGCGGATGTCGATTTCCTCGCCCTTGATGCGCACATTGATGCGTCCGTCCTGGGGCAGCCGTTTTTCGGCGATGTTCATCCCGGACATGACCTTGATGCGCGAGATCAACGCCGCCTGATAGCGCTTCAACTGCGGCGGCATCGGCGTTTGATGGAGGATGCCGTCAATGCGGTAACGGATGCGCAACTCGTCTTCCGCCGGTTCAAAATGAATGTCGGTCGCGCGGTCCTTGAACGCTTCCCAGATGATCTGGTTGACGAACTTGATGACGCTGGCCTCCTGATCGCCCTCGGTGATCTCCTTGTCCTCGCCCACGAGCAGTTCCAGCGGCTCGTCCTTCTCCAATTCCTCGAGGGTCTCGGCGCCGACGCCGTAATACTTCTTGAGGGCTTTTTCGATTTCGACCTTGGGCGCCAGCGCGAACTGAACCGGGCACTGGGCGTCGAATTGCACGGCGTTCAGCATCGCGGTGTCGAAGGGATTGCTGACGGCGACTTGGAGCGTCTCGTTCTCGAGGCGAGTCGGGAGGACGTTAAACTGAAAGGCGACCTTCGTGGAAATCCGGTCACGGGCTTCGTTGGCCACGGTGACCCGCGGCAAATCGAGGAACGGCCAGCCGAGCGCGGCGGCCAGTTGCTGCATGAAAAGCTCCTCGGAAAGCCCGCGCTCGCGGCTGCAAAACGCCAAGAGCGGCTCCTGGGAGCCGTTCTCGACCGCGACGCGCCACGCCTTGGCCCACTCATCAAACTGGCCGGGCGTGGTTTGCGCCGCCTGGGCGACGAAGTTCTTTATCGATACAAAAGCCATTACAATTCGTTCACTGTCTTTCCTGCATTACAACCGAAAGCCGAGAAAGTTGCGGCGAAAACCGACCGCGCCGCCGGCCCGGCGCGAAACGGGCCACTCCGCCACCGCGAAATTCCGTGCTTTCCCCGCCCGCCGCTCCTGGCTCGATCATGATCCCAGCACGTCCCGGCAAGTCGGTCGAAATTCAAGCCCGCGCGTTCTACCGAAACGAGCCGCGAAAAGCTACAAAAGCTTTCCAAACCGACGCTTGCGCCTATGATGCTCTTTTGATCACGTACATCCGCCATCGCAAAGAGAGTCCCCAACGGGATTCGGTGTAGTTAGGGATGATTCTCCTACTCTGGATGAAAGGGAGATGGGAAATGAGAGGCGGCAAGCGTGGGGCGCCAGGTAACAATTGCAGAACGGTGAGAGGAGGCAACGCCTCGTTGGGCCGCGCCGCGTCGTCAGTCGGGAATGGATACCACTGGTCAAATTGGCGTCCCGGCGTCCGAGCCGTCCGCTTGCCGAACATTTGATTGATTTGCCCGAGGTGAAGAGAATGGTGGTGCCTTTGAGCCGACGAATTTCTGCCCGCGACCTTTTTGAAGAGCCATTTCGGTTATTCTTTCCGGCGGCGGTTTTGGTGGGGTTCCTTGGGGTGATGCTTTGGCCAATGTACTTCGCGGGGCTGTATCCAAATTATCCCGGAATCAGCCACGCCCGGTTGATGGCGCACGGATTCTTTGGGGGATTCATTCTTGGTTTCCTGGGAACGGCGTTGCCGCGGATGCTCTCGGTACCGCATTTCTCGAGGCACGAAATTGGGGTTTTCCTCGGATTGTATGCGGTGATGGTGACCGCGCATCTCGCGGGACGAAATGTGCTCGGCGATGGGTTTCTTCTTTGTTTGCTGATCGCGTTCACGTGGCGGGCGGGTATTCGGTTTGCGCGGCGCAACGACTTGCCACCGCCTGGATTTGTTCTTCTGCCGTTGGCGTTTGGTTGCGCCGCGGCGGGCGCCATTCTTTCGCTCGTTGGCATCGATCCGGAGGCGTCAGCGCCGTGGATGACTTTGCAACGGTTGCTGTTGTATCAGGGATTTGTGTTGCTGCCGATTTTGGGAGTGGGAGCGTTCATCTTGCCGCGGTTTTTTGGCGCCGCGAGCCGGCACGAATTCCCCGAATCGACTTCGCCGCCGCCCGGTTGGTGGCGCCGTGCGTCGCTGGCGGCCGGCGCCGGGGGCGTAATCCTTTTTTCCTTCGGCGTCGAGGCCTTCGGTGGGGTGCGGGCGGGGCCGGCGATTCGCTTGGTCACGACGGCGGCGTATCTGTTGCGCGAGGTTCCGCTTTTTCAAGCGGGGGTGAAGTCTGGCAGCTTGTACCGGGCATTGCGGATCGCGTTTTGGGCGCTGCTCTCAGGGCTGGCGGGTATAGCGGTATTTCCGGGTTTCCGCGTCGCGTTATTGCATCTGACGCTGGTGGGAGGCTTGGGCGTCATCACGTTGACCGTCGCCACTCGGGTGGTGTTTGGTCACAGCGGACATCAAGCGCTGCTGGCGGCGCGGAATCGATGGTTCTTCGTCGCCATCGGTCTCATGCTGTTTGGGATGACGACGCGGATCACGGGCGATTTCTTGCCCAGGATTCAGGCGTCCCACTACGTGTACGGGGCGTTGATGTGGGTCGCCGGCTTGGCGCTATGGGCGTGGTACGTCTTGCCGAAGATCGCATTAACCGAGTCGCCCGCGGCCATCGACACATAGGTCCAAAACTCAGCGGCGATCACGGCACATTTTGCCCGGCGACCGACGCGCGAAGAGCCGCACGCGTGTCCGACCTTGCTGCTTGGTTGAATTCAAGCGCGGTCTGGCGACAATTTTGACCAAGGTTTGGGCAATAAAAGTTCTGAATTCGTTGCAAACGATAGGTTGCTACTGGCGGAGACTCGACTACACTCGGGGGGAGAACCAATGAATAAACGCAACCAGAAATCGGCAGGTTGGGAATGATGAACCAGGCAAAGTCAAGTGGGGAGAACACCCCTTCGGGCGTCGCCGCGTGGAGGGAGATCGTGGCCAAATATCAGAGGTCCTCGACCTGGCGGGCCGTGTGGCAAATCGTCAACACGCTGGTCCCGTACGGTTTTCTTTGGTATCTGATGTATCTCAGTTTGTCGGTGTCGTGGTGGTTGACGCTGCCGCTGGCGGCGCTGGCCGGAGCCTTTCTGGTACGGGTTTTCATTATTTTTCACGACTGCGGTCATGGCTCGTATTTCCGGTCGCCGGCCGCCAATGACGCCGTCGGGTTTGTCGCGGGAATGCTGACGTTCACGCCCTATTATCATTGGCGTTGGGAGCACGCGATTCACCACGCCAGCGCGGGCGATTTGGACCGGCGCGGCGTCGGCGACGTCTGGACCTTGACGGTGCAAGAGTATTTGGAATCTTCGCGGTGGCGGAAGTTCGCGTATCGGCTGGCGCGCAACCCGATCGTCCTGTTTGTCATCGCGCCGCTCTTCTTATTCCTGATCCGGCAGAGAATCCCTTCACTCAAAGCCAATCGGCGGGAGCGTCACTCGGTTTACGCGATGAATTTGGCCCTGCTTGGGATGGCCGTAATACTGAGCCGCATTTTTGGCTTGAAGGCGTATCTGCTCATCCAGTTGGTATCGATGATGGTCGCCGGAAGCGCCGGCGTATGGCTTTTTTATGTCCAACATCAATTTGAAGGCGTTTATTGGGAGCGAGGGGATGATTGGAGCTTCACGGCCGCGGCGCTGCAAGGCAGCTCGTTTTACAAACTGCCCCGTATTTTGCAGTGGTTTTCGGGAAACATCGGGTTCCATCACATTCACCATTTGAGTCCGCGGATTCCCAATTACCACCTCGAGAAATGCCATGACGCCGAACCGCTTTTTCAAAAGGTCCCGGCCATTACCCTCCTGGCGAGTTTAAAATCGTTCACCTTCCGCCTCTGGGATGAAGAACGAAAAATGTTGGTGGGCTACCGCCACCTTCGGACGCTCCGCGATCAGGCGCGTCAAGCCCGCCAAAGCTCGGGAGTTTGACGAGACCGTTGGTCGATCAGCGGCGAAATCGCTGCTCCGCGACCTCGCCCGAAGCGGGCCGACTCCGGCTCGCGCCCGGATCGATTTTCCCGCGGCGTCTGTAAACCGAAGAACCGCCGCTCAGAGGATCTGCTCCCAGCTCGATTTATCCGTCAGCAGGAGTTCTCGCAACAGCCGGACCGGCGGCATGCCGTGTTCAAGGAACGCGTCGTGGAATCGTTTCAGGCTGAACGCCGCGCCCTCTTGTCGTCGGTAATCCTCGCGGAGTTTCAGGATTTGCAGTTTCCCGACCGTGTAGAAGAGGTAACCCGGATCAAAGGTGCCCCGCATCGCTTCATCGTGGGCCGGTTTGGCTTCGTAGTAGCAATTGTCCTGAAAGAAACGCGTGGCGGCCTCGACGTCCATGCCTTCGCAATGGGTTTTGATCGAGACGCACAAGCGGCAGAGGCGCAGCAGGGCTTCGTCGAGTTGCGCCAGGCGGTATTTGGCGGCCTGGACGGACGGCTCCGGCTTGCCGCCCACGAATTTCTCCGCCCCGTAGCCTTCCTCCATCATCATTTGTTCCGTGTAATGCGCCCAGCCTTCGATGAACGCGTAACTGCCAAAAATCTTCTCGATCTTGGTCGCCGGTGACGCCTGCAGGTGCAGGAATTGCGTGTAGTGGCCGGGGTAGGCTTCGTGAATCGAGACCGCATCGGTCGTGTAATAATTGAACGCCGTAAGCCACTCCTCCTTCTGCTGGGCGGGCCACTCCGGCTCGGTGGGCGTCACATAGTAGTAGGCCTCGGTGGCTTTCTTTTCAAACGGCCCGGGGCTGTCCATTGAGGCGAAACTGGTGGCGCGCTCGTATTGCGGGGTCGGCTCGACTTTGGCGCGCACGGACGAAGGGAGGGTAACGATGTGGTGGTCCACGAGGAACTGGCGGATTAACTCGAGATGTTTGCTGACGTCGGTGATCAAACCGTCGGCGGTGGGGTGATCCTTTTGAATCGCCTTGAACACTTCGACCGCGGGATGATTGGGATCGATCTTGCGGGCGGTCTCCGCGAACAACTCCTGCGCGCGGCGCAATTCCGTGGTCCCGATCTCCAAGACTCGTTCCGGCGTGAGCGAGATCAATTCCTGTTCGCGGAGCATCTTTTGGAATTTATCGCGGCCGAGGGCATAGGGGGCGTTGGCTTTCGGGAGTTTTTCCGTTTCCAGGTATTTCGCGTAATCGCGCAGTTCCATGATCGCCCGGTCATTGACGGCGGTGAAGGTCGCCATCAGGGAAGGGTCCTTAAGGTCTTTGGTTACCGCGGTGACGAGGTCTTTCGCGAGGAAATCGGCGGAGCCTTTGGTGACTTCGATCGCGGTCTCCACGTAGGGCTTGGGCAGCACGTCGGCGAGGTTTGCCCGCGCGGCGGCCATCAGGCGCGGCGTTTCGCCGAGAATCACCACGATCGAGCGGACTCGGGAATCGAACGGCGCGAAGTCCCGCTTGAGATAAGTGTTAACATCCAGCGCGCCGCCGTAGGTCATCGGGTTGAGCGTGTAGCTGGCCAGGTCTTCGAAGCGGAAGAGTTCACCCTGCAGACCCGCCAGCAGGATGCGATAGTCATAGGACGCCGTGGAGCTGAGCGACGCGCGATTGAGCGCTTGCAGGCGCCGAATGTCGCCTTTCAACCGTTGGCGTTCCGCCTCGACCGAGGCAGCGCTGAAATCCGGCGCTTTGCCATCGTATTCGTGCAGCCCGAGCGAAACCGCGAGCAGCGGGCGCCACGCGAGGTAACCATTGAGAGCCTCGTCCGCCACGCGGTTGAATTGGGCGTCGCCCGCGCTGACTTGTTCCGAGGCCATTCGTGGTCCGGCGCACCCGGCGATGCCGAGAGCGATGATGAGAAACCAGTATTTCATTGTTCGCCGCCGTTCTGTTTTAGGATGTCGCTGATCTTTACGGGAACGCCGCCCAGCCGCTTGCTTTCATCGGCCGCTTCCATGAAGGCGTAAATTTCAAGCGTTTCGCGCGCGGAGACGGGCGCCACGCCGGTCTGAAAGAACTTTATGATTTCCCGCACCAACGGTTCGTAATCCCCGCCGCTCTTTTGTTCCGCGACCGCTTTGGTTCCAAAGACGATGACCTTGTCCGGGGCGCTGGCGTGACGCAGTCCGCGAAAGGTTCCGACGCGCCCGCCCGACCAAACGCCGGTCACTTCATCGGTATCTGGCGTGGCGACGCGGACGACCGTTTCACAGCCGGTCCCCATGATTGTGAAAAGCGCTTCGGTTGTGTGAATCCCGTACCAAAACAAGTCGGGATGGTGCGGCTCGAGTTCGCTCGGCCCATAAGAAATGGCGCCGCGAATATCGCCGACCTTCGTGTTTTTCAATTCCACGAGGCTATCATAATAGCGGTACGAGGAGGAACTGAAGCAGGGGACGTGGTGCTCTTTTGCGAGACGGAAAAGCGTGATGGCATCCCGCAGCGTGCCCGCGACCGGTTTATCAACAAAGATCGGTTTTCCGGCGAGAATCACCGGGCGCGCCTGTTCCAGGTGGGGCCGGCCATCCACGCTTTCGAGCAAAACGGCATCCACCTGACCGCACAATTCCTCGATGCTGGGGACGATCTTGACGCCGTATTTCTCCGCCAATTCCTTCGTAAAACCATCGACGCGCGTGCGGCTGGATTCGATGTCCGGGCTGCCCCCCTTGAAGGCCGCGACCACCTTGCCTCCGGGGACGTGGCCCTTGGCGGTTTCGTCATTGAGCAGCTTGGTAAACGCGGTGACGTGGGAGGTGTCGAGGCCGATCAAGCCAATCCGCAGATCCGCGGCGTGCGCGAACCCCGCGAGCAGGAACCATCCGGCGCACGTTGGGAGCAGCAAGCTCTGGCGGAGCTTCGAAAGGGGGCCGACGCGAGCGGGCGTCGTTTCAACGGTGGCTCTATGCATCAATCGAGACGATATTTTCCCGGGCGCGAAAATCAAAGGGTAAAATTCGGCGGAGCGCCGAGCGATCGGCGCCGCTCGGGCGACGGCGAAACCGATTGCCGAAACCACGGCGCCGTCCAGGCGCTCGCGTAGTCGCCTCTCGCGGGACGCGCGGCAAGCCCGTCACTTCTTAATCAACCAAACCTCCGCGACCTGGCAGCCGCGGCCATCGTCGCCCAGGCCCGGCTCGCGAGTCCAGGCCAGCGTAAGTTCGCCCTTTGCGGTGGCGGCGTGCGGGATGTCGAATTCGACCGGCCGAAAAGGGACTTCCTTCTCGCGGAAGCCGTGGATCTCAAACTTATCGTTAGCCACGAGGCGGATCGGTTTTTTGGGGTGATCGCCCCCGTAAACGACGCGAACTTTGTAACTGGCGGCCGGGTCGAGGTGCGCGTAGCGCATTATGAGGGGTGATTCATAGAGCGATTCAGCGTGATCCCACCACGAGCTGCGCCCCGTCTGGCGGCGGATGAAACCGACGGACGAGGAGGTCAGCCCAGCCGGGTCTTCGCCGGTTCCGCGGATCAAATGCGGTTGATTCGCGAGGTCCCCGAGGTCGTCGTAGAAGCCGCCGGGGCCGGGGTCGGTCCAATTGGCGACGATTCCGAGCCTCTGATCGCGGTCCGGCTCAAAGGGCATGATTCGGACCTTCGCAAATTCCTCCTCGAGCCAAACGCGGTTGTTCAGCGGGAAGTCGAGCGCGTCCAGGTTCGCGCCGCGGTCGAGGGCTTTGGCCATGTGGCGCGAGACGCTCAATTGCATGCCGATGGCGTGGAACAACCCGTCCGCCAACTCCACGATGTGACCGCGCCAATCGGGCGCGATGCGGTCGGAGGTGGCGCGCAGGAGGATCTGCTGCGCGCCGTTCATGGCCTCGAGGCTGCCGACTTTCAGAGTCTGCCGAAGTTTCACCATGGCCCGTTCCTCCAGCCCGAGTTCGTAAATCAGCCGGCTGCGGGTGTAGGCGTCGTAGTAAGCGCGGTAGAGGCCTTGCAGGAACCGCCAGTTCCGGCGCTCTCCCGGCGTGGCGTTGCGCTCCATCGCTTGGAACTGTTGCAGCGTGACCCCGACCCCTTCGTTGGCGGCCAACGGGCCCCGCCAGTTCCGTTCGAGGGCGAGCAGGCCCTGCGCGAAGTCGTCGGTGTAACGGTCGCCGATGAAATAGCGCGAATACTCGCGGAGGACCTCGACGACATCGGCGTCTGGATTCCACCCGAGCGCGCTCCAAACCGTCTTGTTGACGTCATCATTGCAGCCTTCGGAGTAGGTCAGGAAACCGATCGTGTCGGCCTGGGTAAACCGGAAGATCGCCGCCTCGTCAACCGGCCGCGGATTGATTGTTTCCCGCCCCTCGGTGAAAGCGTAGGCGCGGTCCCAGTTCGGGACGGGGTACTCGCAGCGGAGACTGTGGGTAATGTCGGGATAATGCCGAATCGGGTAGCGGGCGGGCACGGCGGCGCGGAGCTTCGGCAGGCTCATCCGCACTTGGGGGCCGTAAACGACGCCGCTTAGCCAGGCCGGGAGTTGTTGGTTGAGAATCTCCAGGAATTGCGCCATCCAGGCCTCGTTGAAGCTTTGCGGCGAAACCCACATTTGGGCGCGTGGATGGAACTGGTGGAGCAGGGCGGTCTGCTTTTCCAGGAGCGCGAGCAGGTACTTCGGCTCAGTGTGCCCCGGGTCGCCGCCCGGCACGAACACGGCGTCGATGCGCGGCAGTTTCTTGAATACCTCGCCCCACTCGTTGAGGGCGAACTCGACGGTTTTCGGGTCGGAATAATCCTTGTCCATCGCCGGGTACCAGATCCAAACGTCAAGCCCGTAGTCGGCGGCGAGTTGCGACATCCCGATCATCATCTCCATCGGCGGCCGGGGCATGAGCGGGCTGGTGAGATCGTCGTCGGAACGTGGTGGAATCAACTCGATCGCGTTGGCCCCAAAAACCGCGAGATCACGGATATATTGTTCCCAGACGGGCAGGTCCCAGGCGTCGTAGGAATTGGTCTTGGGACGGTAACCCAATTGATGCCCGCGGAGCGGATACTTCGGCGCGGTGGTGACATTGAGGTCGTCGGGAAGAGTGATCGCCGCCGGGTCGGCGCCGGCGGTCGGCCGCATTCTTAACTCGCGGAGCAGCCGCCCAACGCCGAACAGGACCCCGCGGGCGTCGTCGCCAACGACCAGCACGGCCGAGCCGCGGGAACCGCGCCGCGTGCGGATGCGGAACGCTTCCGGGAGCTTCAGCCCGCCGTCCGGGGGGACTTCGGCGGCATAGGCTCCGGCCAGTCGCGGCAAAGCGGAAGCGGGGCCGACGGCGATCACCGCAGCTTCTCCGCTCGGCCAGTCGGCTCGCTGCTCCCAACGGATTTGCGTTCTTTTCTGCACTTCCTCGATCAGCATCGCGACTGCCTTCCGTTCCGGGCCGGAAAGGCCGGGCGGGCTGACGACGACCGCGTGGGTAAGGTCCAACGCCTTTGCCGGCGCCGCGGCCAGGAACAGCGCGGCGAGAACGAGAAGCGCGCCGCCGGGCTTGCCCGGGGCGAAATAGGTGAAACGCGGCATCGCGGGAACCGAAATGGAGCAATGGGAGTTCAATCGACGCCATTTTAAGGGGCAAATGGGAGTCCGCGAAAGCTTTTCTTACGGCTTATCGGACACCGCCTCCGCGGCGACGAGGATTGCTTCCGGGATTCGGATTCTTAATTTTCGCGCCACGTTGAGACCCTGGCGATCCTTCCCTAAGCCCCAACTCAGGCGCCAACCTGGCGTGAAACTGACGCCGCGGCCGACTTGAACCGATCTCCGGCAGCGGACCGGGCGACGCGGCGCGTGCAATCAAATCTGGACGCGGGGGCGCTCGGCTGGGTAAAAAGTGCGCCCATAAATTTATGTCTGAAAACGAAAAACCTTTGGTTGGGATCATAATGGGCAGTCAAAGCGACTGGGAAACGATGCAGCACGCGGCCAATCAATTGGCCGAGTTGGGCGTGCCGTACGAGGCCCAGGCGATTTCGGCGCACCGGACGCCTGATTTGCTCTTCGAGTATGCTTCGAGCGCGATCGACCGCGGTTTGGAGGTCATTATCGCCGCGGCCGGCGGCGCCGCTCACCTGGCGGGCGTGACGGCGGCGAAAACGGCGCTTCCCGTGCTCGGCGTACCGATCGAGTCGAAGTCGTTGAAGGGCCTGGATTCGCTGCTCTCGATGGTGCAAATGCCGGGCGGGGTCCCGGTCGGAACCTTGGCCATCGGCAAGGCCGGCGCCGTTAACGCGGCGTTATTTGCGGTCGCCATCCTCGGAAACAAGTACCCACAGTACCGAGCGGCCTACGAAGGCTTCCGAAAACGACAGACGGAACGCGGGTTGGCGAACCGGGCGATTGTAATAAAGTAGTTCGGTTTCGAACCGATCGGGCGGCGCGGCGCTTCGGCAATCGGCTCCGATTCTGAGGGGCTGCGGTCTTTACGGCGTGCCCGCGAAGTGGCGCGGGGCCGCGAGGCTCAGCGTGCTCAGCGCGAGCGAGGGGCAGGCGCGGCCTCCCTGCTCGCGATACCGTTCGCGGTAATCCGGCCCGCTCTGTGCCGACCGGTAACGAATCGACGCGCTGAGCGGCACGCGAGGCCGATTCAGAATGCCCTTGCGCCGGGTGATTGGACTGTTACAGTTCGGTTACCAAACAGTCTTTGTTCATCTGTTGATCCACCTGAGGAAGGTGGTTTTTTAATGTCGGCGAGCTTGCCGAATTTCGTTTTCGATCGTGATCGGAGACGACGGAAGCGCCGTCGCGACGGACCGATTGGTCCGGTCCGAGCAGTTTACTGAGCGCGTTGTGAAAATCTTTAGCGGAACGTCGAATCAGCCTTTGGCAAAAGCCATTTGCGAATGCGTTGGAATTGAGTTGGGGCAATGCACGGTGGAGGCGTTTCCCAACGGGGAGACCCGGGTCAAGATTGACGAAAACGTGCGCGGCGAGGACGTCTTCCTGATTCAATCGACCAGCCCGCCGGCCAACCACCATCTGATGGAAATGTTCATTATGATGGACGCTCTGCGGCGGGCCAGCGCCATGCGAATCACGCCGGTGCTGCCGTTCTACGGTTACGCGCGGCAGGACCGCAAGGATCAGCCGCGGGTCCCGATCACGGCGAAGCTCGTGGCGAACTTGCTCGTCGCGGCCGGGGCGAATCGTATTTTGACGATGGACCTGCACGCGCAGCAGATTCAGGGGTTCTTCGATATTCCGGTGGATCACCTCTATGCCGCGCCGGTGATTTACGAATACCTCAAAGCGCAGAAGCTGCGCAATCTGGTCGTGGTCAGCCCGGACGTCGGCGGATTAAAGATGGCGCACGCCTACTCGGAGGTCTTGCAAGGCGGCCTCGCGATCGTGGCCAAACGGCGCCGGAACGCGACCGAAGTCGAGTCGGTGGCGGTCATTGGTGATGTGCGGGGGAAGACCGCGTTGCTGGTGGATGATCTGACGGAAACGTGCGGCACCTTGACGGCGGCGGCGAAGCTGCTGAAAGAAAAAGGCGCCAAACGGGTCCTGGCTTGTGTCTCACATGCGATTCTCAACGATTTGGGGATCGAAAGATTGCGAAAATCTAATATTGACGAACTCATCACGACTGATAGTGTTCTCCGCCCTGCAATCGACGGGGTTCGGATAACGACCCGGTCGATCGCGGGATTGCTGGGCGAAGCAATCAAGCGGATCAATAGTAATTCGTCGGTGACTTCGCTCTTTGAATTTAAAGGCGGGCGCACCAGCTAAGCTGGGTTGCGCTGGCCGCGTTATTTTTTATTTTATAACATGAAATCTGTTTCGTTGACGGTCTATCCGCGCGGGCAAGTTAAACGCTTGCGGGTCAAAAAACTGCGTGCCAGCGGTCGCATCCCGGCCGTGATCTATGGCGCGAAGACCAAGCCGCAGAATCTCGAGATCGCGATTAAGGACTTGGAGGACGTGATTCATCACTCCGCCTCGGAGAATATCCTCGTTGATCTCGCGGTGACGGGCGACGCCCAACCGAAGCGCCTGGCGCTGGTGCAAGAAATTCAACACCATGCCTTGAGTGGAAAAGTTCTGCACGTCGATTTCCACGAAGTGGCGGAAAATGAAAAAGTGACGATCATGGTGCCGGTGGAAACGGTTGGGGAAGCCGTCGGCGTCAAGAGCGGTGGCGGGGTGCTTGAGCACGTGCTTTTCCGCGTCAAGGCGCGCGGGCTGCCGAAGGATTTGCCGGAGATTTTCAACGTTGACGTCAGCAAGCTGGAGATCGGGCAGGCGATTCACCTCGGGGAAATTCCCGCGCCGGCCGGCGTGGAAATCCTGGGCGACAAGGCCATTCCGGTGATCGCGGTGGCCGCTCCGTTGACCGAGGCCCAGGAAGCCGCCGCCGCCACGGCGACCGGCGCCGAGCCGGAGATGATCAAAGAGAAGAAGGAAGAGGGCGCCGCGGAAGGCGCCGCCAAGGCCCCGGAAAAGGGCGCCGCGAAGGCGGCCGACAAGGGAGCGGAGAAGGCCCCCGAAAAAGGCGCGGACAAGGGCGGCGACAAGAAGGCGAAGAAATAGTTTCAAGACCGAACGTCCCGCCTCCCGGTCGTTCGGTTTGGCCCAGCGATGGAGAATCTTTATCTCGTTGTGGGCTTGGGAAATCCGGGAGCCGAATACGCGCTTACGCGCCACAACGCCGGGTTTTTGGTTGTGGACCGGTTGTTGGAGCGCTGGCAGGCGCCGGCCGCGACCAATGCGAAATTCAATGCGCGCGTCGGGCGCGCCGAGTGGAGTGGACGGCAGGTCTTGCTCTGCGAGCCGCAGACCTACATGAATGACAGTGGGGAGGCGGTGCGGTCGGTGGCGGATTTTTACCGGATACCGGTCAACCGGCTGGTGGTGGTGGTCGATGACGCGGATCTGCCGCTGGGTGAAATCCGGTTGCGGCCACGGGGCAGCAGCGGTGGCCATCATGGCCTGGAATCGATTGAGGCGCATCTGGCCACGCGGGATTACGCGCGACTGAGAGTGGGCATCGGCCGCCAGACGGGCGGCGCGCGGCGGATCACGGGCCATGTGCTTGGCCGGTTTGACGCCTCGGAAATGGATTTGCTGGGCAAGGCGCTGGAACGGGCGGCCGACCAGATTGAGCGCTGGTTAACGGCGGGCCTTGAGAAGGCGATGACGGAATTTAATGGGGTCGTGAAAAACCCCGCTAACGAGAGCAATTAAATGAAACGATACGAAGGTCTGTTTATATTGGACACCGCGGGCAAGGAAGAGGGTATCAAGGATACCATCGACCGCATCTCCGCGGAGATCAACGCGGTGGGCGGTCGCGTTCATAACGTGCAAAAGATGGATAAACGCCCGTTCGTGCGCGTGGCCGACAAGAAGCACAGTTCCGGCTTCTTCGTGAACTTCATTTTTGAGACGTTGCCCTCCGCGATCGCGCCGCTGCGCACCCGCCTGGCGTTGAACGAAGAGGTTTTTCGCGCGCTGTTCACCGAGGCCCCGGCCCCGAAGGAAGTCGCCGTCGCCAAGTAATCGCCGGGCATGGCCAATTTCAACAAAGTGATCCTCATCGGGAATCTCACCCGGGATCCCGAGTTGCGCTACACTCCCAAGGGGATGGCCGTGGCCAAACTCGGCTTGGCGATCAATCGCTCGTGGCGGACGGAGCAGGGCGAAAACAAGGAAGAGGTCACCTTTGTCGATGTTGATGCTTTTGGCCGCCAGGCCGAAACGATTGGACAATACATGCGCAAAGGGCGCCCCATCATGATCGAGGGTCGCTTGCGGCTCGACACCTGGGAAGACAAGCAGACGAACCAGAAACGAAGCAAATTAGGCGTGGTCTTGGAAGCTTTCCAATTCCTCGATTCCGGCGGCAAAGGCGCTGACGAAGCGGCCGCGCAAGGCGGTTCCGCCCCGGCGCCCCGGAGACCCGCGGCCCCGCCGCCCGCGGCCCCCCCGGCCGGAGACGCCGGTCCGGCGGACGACGACGACGTGCCGTTTTAAGCGGCCGAGACTTTTTTTCAAACCGAATACTTTTATGGCCAAAACCGAAATCATTCTTACCCATAACATCGTGGGCTTGGGCGCGGAATCCGACCAAGTCAAAGTCGCGGCCGGCTACGCCCGCAACTACCTCTTTCCGCAAGGACTGGCGATCCCGCTGACCGGCGCTAACAAGCGCCGCCTCGAGTCCCTCAAGCAAAAGCGGGCCGAGCGTGAAGCCCACGATTTGAACACGATGTCCGAGCTGGCTCGCAGCCTGACCAAGATGACCTTGACCATCGCGGTCAAAACTGGTGAGGACGGCAAGATGTTCGGCTCGGTCACCGCCGGCACGATCGCCGACGAATTGCGGCATCAATTTGAAGTGACGCTCGACAAACGCAAAATTCACGTCGAGCGGCCCATCCGGGCCTTGGGCGAACACTCGGTCGAGATGCGCCTGCACGCCGACGTCGTTACCACGCTCAAGATTCAGATCGACAGCTCGAACCCGTTGCCCACCCCGCCACCCGTCGAGGATACGAAGTCCAACGCGGATGGCCAAGGAGGCAAGGGCGGCTATCGGCGTGATCGTCCGGCTCGCAAGCCGCGCGAAGAGGCTCCGGCCGCTGAATAAGCGCCGATTTTAGTTGAGGATCGGCGGCCGGTCTGGTCGTCGATCACCGCGAAAAAGCCCTCCCAGATTTGTCTGGTCGGGCTTTTTGTTTTCTTCGATGCGCGCGGCGCCGGTCTTGGGGAATGCTTGGCGCGGCGCAATGGGAGCCGGAGCGCCGGCTAAGCAATTCGTCAGTAGCCGAAGAACGGCTGGCTCACGTCCAGACCGGATGGCTGGTGATAACCAAGCGGGAGGAGCGAGCCGAATGATTTTAAGCGTTCGGCGGCCGGTTCGCTCAGCAGGCAAGGTTGCTGAAGCGCCGCGGCGAGAGACTCCATCCGAAAAACAAAATCCACGTCATTGCCGAACAGAGTGTCCTCACCTTGCACGGCGGATTTTTCGACGGCGATGAGTCCCAAGTGGATCGCCAAACGAAACGGCGGCTTGCGAGTGGGCTGGAGCTTTTTGAATTCGGCGATGATACCGGCGACCGTGGTTTCCGATAAGTGTGGGTCAGGCCAATACGCGAGGAAACCGTCGCCCAGGTAGCGGTTGATAATGCCGTCGTGCTTCTCAACGATCATCTTACAGGCCAGAAACCAGCCGCCGATGATTTGAGATAATTCGTCGTTGGCAAGCGATGGGTCTTCGTCGCCCGCTTTTTCGCGGCCGGCGACGAGCAGCCAGCGCAGTTCGCGTTCGCGGTCACGTGCCGTGACCAAGGTCGTGTGATCGACCGGCCTTCCGTCCATGCCGTCGGCCGATTGGCGGAAGGTGAAAATGGCGCCGAGGACTTCCAAGCGATCGCGGTTGAGCAGCCTGGTGGGCTGCTTGACGCGCCGGTCATTGAGGAGAATGCCGTTCACGCTTCCCAAATCCACGACCCAGTGCTCGCCCTCTCCCTGGCTGTGAATCAACGCGTGACGCCGCGAAACCCGTTCATCGCTCAGGACGAGCGTGTTTTTCGGAGAACGACCAATCGTGCAAACCCCGTGCAGCGGAATCTGGACGCCGGTTTCGGTTTCCAACCATGCGAGCATGGCGGAGATTTTACTCCCCGGAACGCAAAACCGCCATACTAGATTCTGATGGGGTGTGAGACAGAGTTCTTCTGCTGACCGGAATCGCCCGCGGCGGCAGGAATTCGTTCTCTGGGAAACGAGGCGCCCGGGAGCGCCAACCGCC
>CAZFVY010000058.1:0-41996 GCA_964522665.1 uncultured Verrucomicrobiota bacterium
ACGCGTTGCAGTATTTCCTCGATGGTGGTCGCTTCGTTAAAGACGGGAATGATAATACTCAAAACCATGTGTTGGGCCTCTTTAGATGCGATGAGAGTCTCATCCTTCGTCAGTTTTTTACCAAAACGATTGCGATAGTGCAGTTGTTTGTGCTGTACGCCGTATTCGTGAACCAGTCGGGTGATTTTGACGTCATAACAGCAGTACTCGGCGATCTCCACCATTTTGCCCTCGCGAAACCATTGAATCGCCTGCAAGCCTTCGGCGGTTTTCTCGACGCCCAACGTGGCTTGGGCGACATCATCGAGCTTGAGCCGATGACGAAGCGCCTTTTCCAACTCCACGAGCATGTCCAACGTCGGCAATTGGCGCAGGTCCAGCGCGGTGTAACCGTGCAACACCTCGTAATCGAATCCGAGGTTATTGAAACCGACGACCAAGTCGGCGCGCTGGAGTTCCTTGATCAAATCCTCGACCCGCTTTTCATCGTAAATCCGATACTCGCCAAGCGCGGAGTTAAAGGTGACGCCGATGCTCATGCGCATCGCCGTCTTGTTGCCCCAACCGCCGACCTCTTCGGCGGATTTTTGCGTTTCAAGATCAAAGTAAACGATGTTCTTCAAGGCGCCCAAGTTAGCCGGGCTTCGGCCAAAACGCCACCACTTCGTAGCGGGGTTGGCGCTCGCCGTCGGTTGGCCCGGCGTGGCGGTCCCTCGCGGGGCCGCCGCCGGAACCATTCGCGGTACCCGGCGGCGCTGGTTCCGTCGCGCGCCGAAACAATCCGCTTTTCAATGACTTCCACGTCGATAAGATGACGGGGTGAAGCATAAGGGCAACGCGGCTCGAGCGGGTCGAATCATGATGCTAAGGTCGGTGTTTGGGCTGGTGGTCCTGCTGGGCGCCGGAGTGGCGGCGCGAGGCTGGCCGGCCGTGACCTCTCTGTACGGCCTCGTGATCGGCGCCGTCTGGTTCCTGTTCGCCCTCTTCGTCTTGAATTTCTTCCGCGACCCGGACCCGCGGACGCCGGGCGAAATCGGGCTGGTCGTCTCGCCCGCGCATGGCACGGTGGATGTCATCGATGAAGCTTTCGAGCCCGAGTTCATCGGGGGCGCCTGTCGGCGGATCTCGATTTTTCTCTCCGTATTCGACGTGCATGTGCAAAACACGCCCGTGAGTGGCGAAGTCGCTTATCTGAAACACTCGCCCGGGAAATTCCTCAACGCGTTGAAAGTCGAGTCCGCGCTCCACAACGAAAATGTCTTGATTGGCATCCAATCGAGCGAGATCACGGGCGAAAAAGTGGCGATGCGCCTGATCGCGGGTTTGATCGCGCGCCGTATTTTGCCGTGGATCGGGAAAGGGGACGAGATCGATCGCGGGCAGCGCGTGAGCATGATTCAATTTGGCTCGCGCGTGGATTGCTATCTGCCGCTGAGCTTCAAGGTCCGGGCGGCGCTGGGCGACAAGGTCCGCGGCGGGGAAACCGTGATCGCGACCCGGGACTGAACGCGCGAGCCTATGGCGTCCGATCCTAACCTGCCGATGCCGGACGAAACTCCAGAACAACGTCTGCGGATCTACCTGCTTCCCAATCTGTTGACGGCGGGCAACCTTTTCTGCGGCTTCCTGGCGTTGACCCGAATCGTTGAGGCTGACGCCAACGCGCCGGACTTCAACCTCACAATTCGACACGCCCTGTTTTTCATCATCCTGGCTTTCTTGTTTGATCTGCTGGATGGGCGGGTGGCGCGGATGGGCGGACACGAAAGTCCCTTTGGGCGCGAGTTCGACTCGCTGGCGGACATTATATCGTTTGGCGCCGCGCCGGCCTTCTTGGTGCATCGGATCGTTTTGCGGGACGCCTTCATAAAGTATCCGGAGTTTGGTTGGTTTTTGGCCTCCGTTTATCTGACCTGCGGCGCGTTTCGGCTGGCGCGATTCAATTGCCTGGCCGCGCAGAGTGAGAGTGGCGGTGGGAATGAGTTTCTCGGCTTTCCCATTCCAGCGGCGGCGGGGATGGTGGCGTCGATCACCGCGTTCCTGCTCTGGCTTGACGAGAAGGGCTTGACCACGCATTGGTGGCGCCACGTCCTGCCGGTGATCATGCTTTTCCTGTCGGTAATGATGGTAAGCGAAGTGAAATACCCGTCGTTCAAGAAGCTGGATTGGCGCGCCAAGCGAACCTTTCCCAAAATGGTGATCATTATCCTGGCCGTCGGCTTTTTTGCGATCGCCTGGCGCCAGGTCTTGCCGGTCGTATTGCCGATCGTTTTTACCGCGTATTTGGTCTATGGATTTATCCGGCCCCGGCTTTCGCGCCAGACGCGCCACGAAATTGAGGATGAGGACGATGATGAGGCGTAGGGGTGTCCGCCGCGCGTGGCATGGATGACGTGTGGCAGTTGGTGATCGCGGGGTTTACTGGGCTGCTCAGCGGGTTCCTGGTGTCCATGCCGATCGGCCCGATCAACATCTCGGTGATTAATGAGGGCGCGCAACGCGGTTTTGCGCGGGCGTTATGGATCGGCCTCGGCGCCATGACGATGGATGTCATTTACTGCGCGATCGGCCTGGCGGGCTTCTCGGAGCTGTTCAGCGCCCGGTTATTGCGCGCGGGAATGGAACTCGCCAGCTTCGTTTTAGTGCTTTCGCTGGGCGTGAAATACCTCCGCGCCCAGTCGTTGACGCTCACCTCGAAAGGCGCCGATCTCATCGAACAGCGGCTCCATCCGCATACCGCGTACATGACCGGATTGGCGCGGGTCGTTGGGAATCCGGGCGTCCTGCTGCTCTGGGTCGCGTTGTCGGCGATGTTTGTTTCGCACGAGTGGGTGGACCCGAACTGGATGAGCAAATTACTCTGCGTCGTTGGCGTCGGCGTGGGCGCGACGATATGGTTTCTCCTCCTGAGTTACGGGGTTTCCCGCGGCCACCGCCGTTTCTCGACCGGCACCTTGCTCAAACTGTCGCGGATTTCTGGAGCCTGCTTGCTGGCGGTGTCGATCATCATCGCCGGGCGCATCGTCGCGCTGCTGGCGAAGCATTGAGCTGTGACTGACTCGCGGAAACGAGATCGACTTGGGCCCGCCAAGCCACGTGCTCGCCCCGGCGAGAATAATCTTTTTGCAGCGTGAGGGCGTCGCCCGTTAAGCTTTGCTCCAATGGTTAGCCGCAATCGCACGGAAGAGACATATTTTTACGAACGGTGGCGGGCCATTGCCTTCGGAATGTTGGAGACCGGAGGGACGACTTTCTTGTTGTTGATCGCGGTGCGCCGGTTTGAGGCCGGGTGGATCGCGAAGGGCCTGGTCGCCGGCGGCGGCGCGATGGGACTTTTGTTCACCCCGCTGGTCGTCTCCATGGTGCAACGCTCGGGTTGGCCGGCGGCTCGGGCCGCGTCGCGGATCGCGCTGTGCGGCGCCGGGGTTCTGCTGGTGATGGCGTCGATACCCTGGCTGCCGCTCTTCGTGGTCGGCAGCGTGCTCGCGATGGCGGCGGCGTCCTCCGCGATTCCGCTGATGACCCAAGTGTACCAGGACAACTATCCCGAGTCCGAACGGGGACGGCGGTTTTCCCGGACGGTGATGATTCGCATCGCCACCGCGGCGCTGTTCAGCGAATTGGCGGGAAAAGCGCTCTCGGGCCATATTGAATACTATCGCGGATTGCTGGTGGTGTTCGCGGCCGCGTTCGTCGCGGCGAGCTATTGCCTGCATCATTGTCCCTCCCAACCGCTCACCGAGGCCAGCGGCTCGCATCCGTTTCGCACGCTGCATTTTGTCCAGAAGGACCGGTTGTTTCGGCAAACGTTGATCTGCTGGATGTTGATGGGATTTGCCAACCTGATGATGCTGCCGATGCGGGTCGAGTATTTGGCCAATCCGCGGTTTGGGCTGGCGTTGAAAGTGAGCCAGATCGCGTTTTACGTCGGCGTCCTGCCGAATTGCGTCCGGCTGCTTCTTAGTCCGGTTTGGGGCTGGCTGTTTGACCGGATGAATTTTTTCGTGCTGCGGCTGACGCTAAACCTTGGTTACGCGCTCGGGATTCTCGCGTTCTTCACCAGCCATGACACCAGCGGTCTGGTGCTGGGGGCGATCGCCTACGGGGCCTCGAACGCCGGCGGGGACGTCGCCTGGGGCCTGTGGGTGACCAAATTCGCCCCCCCAGACCGGGTCGCGGACTACATGTCGGTCCACACGTTTTTCACCGGTGTTCGGGGTGTCCTGGCCCCGCTGGTGGCGTTTCATCTGGTCAACCGGCTGTCAATGGGAACTTTGGGCGGCGTAACGATCGTCCTGATTCTGGCGGCCAGCCTCCTGCTCGTGCCGGAGATCAAGTTTGGCCGAACGGCGCGACCGGGCGCCGCGACCTCCGAGGACATTTCGGAGTAGGCCAACCCGCGCTAGGCGCTCCCGTAGGCCACTTCCGCGCAAAAAACTTCGCCCGCCGGTTGGCGCCGGCGGGCGATCAAAGCGGCGCGAACGCGCGCCTTAAATGCAATTCTATATGCAGTTTAGCTCTTCCAGCCGTAGGTGGCCGGACCGGCCTTGGTGATGTTCTTCACTTTCCGGGCGGTGGAAGAGAAGAACCACGACTGGATGTTTGGTTTGCCCACGCCCAACTTGGCGGCGAGGTCTTTAATGTGAACGCCGGCGGCGCCAGCCTTCTGCAGTTCGGCGATAATCGATTCTTTGAGCGAGCCGTAGCCGGATGATTTGCGGGATTTAGCCGCCGGGGCGGGGGCGGGCAGGCCTTTTTCGGCGCGGGCCTTGGCCCAGCGGGCCTTGGCGGCTTCAGAGATGCGGCGGCGGCCGGCGGCGCTCATTTTGCGTCCCGACGGAGTCTCCACGGCCGCTTCAGCGGCGGGAGCGGAGGCGGGAGCCTCGACGGCGACCTGAGCGAGTTCGCCGAGCGCGGCGGTAATTTCCGCCAGACGTTGCTCGACGTGGCGCCGCTCCTCGTGGAGGGCATTGCGGATGGTGACGAATTGTGTGATGAGGTCAGTTGATGTTTGCTTATGCTTCATTGCAGATAAAGAAGCATAAATAAAGAGACTTGTAAACTCAAAATGCAAAAGGGTGAGTGACATCCATGTGATTTCGTGACGTTTCGGCGACTTTCCTTGAACGAAATATACAATCTTTCACAAGTTCCATCGTCGGATTGTAGCGCCGGTCGGCCCGCGATCTGCTGCCGTGGTAAGGTTGCCCGCGCGGCGCCTCGTGGCCGCCGGAAAAGGCCGACGAACCAAATGGCGGGCGTGGGCCGGGTTCGCTCGGCCAGCGGTCCTTAATTCGGACCCGTCGCCAGCCGGATTATTTAACCAGGCTGCGGGTCGGTTGCCGCGCAACCTTAGCGGGCAGGCCGGCGGACCAGGGAGGCCACGACCGCCGCGAGCAGGACCCCGACGATGATCGAGAGCGAAATCTCGGTCGAGATCGGATAATGCGCGGAAAGAATCATTTTTACGCCGACAAACGCGAGGACCAGCGCGAGACCATAATGCAGGTGATGAAATAGCTTCATGACCCCGGCCAAGGCGAAAAACATCGAGCGCATGCCCAGGATGGCGAAGACATTCGAAGTATAGATAATGAAGGAATCATCGGTGATGGCGAGCACCGCGGGAACGGAATCGACCGCGAACAACAGGTCGGTGCTTTCGAGCATGAGGAGTGAGACGAAGAGCGGCGTGGCCTGCCACCACCGTTCGTGTTTCACAAACATGCGGTTGCCGTGAAACTCGTCCGTAACCGGCACCAAGCGGCGGAAAAGCCTGAGCACGGGATTTTTTTCAGGGTGGACTTCTTTCCCTTTTTGAAAGGCCATCTTAAAGCCGCTTAAGAGAAGCACTCCACCCAACAAGTACGTCATCCAGTGGAAACGTCCGATGAGACCGACGCCGACGCCAATAAAAAGCGCCCGCATGATCAAGGCGCCGAGAATACCCCAAAAAAGCACATTGTGTTGATGGCGGGCGGGGACCTTAAAGTATCCAAAGACCAGGATGAAGACGAACAGATTGTCCACGCTGAGAGACAACTCCATGACATACCCAGTGAGAAACTCGAGTCTCTTTTCACTCCCGCCCCAATGGCCGACTCCTTCAGCGAAGAGCAGCGCGAGCACGACCCAGAGGCCGCTCCAGATGAGCGCTTCCTTGACTCCGACGGCATGGGATTTGCGATGAAAGACGCCGAGGTCTAAGGCGAGCATCCCGAACACGAAGACGATGAACCCCGCCCAGAGAAACCATGGATGCGTCATCGCTCCGCCTGCTGGATCGCGTGTCGCGGCAGACGGCGGAAGAGCGCCCCGATCCAGCGTTCCGTTCGCGGGAGGCGAAGCGGACGGCGCCGATTTGGCCCCGTCAACGGGTTCAGCGGCGAACCAGCCGCGGCGAGCGCCGGCGCGCGACCGATCCAACCGAGATCAAACGCGATCACGCGGAACGAGCGGATGGCGAGCTTCGTTTTTGCACTCATTAAGACAATTTTAGGCGCGTTTCCTGGGTTAGCCCATTACGAGTTTTGGAATGGACTCTTAGGTTTAATCGAATACCGTTGGATCATGGAATTCCTGAACTACCACCATCTGCGCTACTTCTGGGTCACCGCCAAGGAAGGCGGGTTGCGGAAGGCGGCGGAGAAGCTGCACGTTTCGCAGCCGACCATCAGCGCCCAAATTGCGTCCTTGGAAGCCGCGCTGGGGGAAAAATTGTTTCGCCGGGGTGGTCGGTCGCTTTCCTTGACCGACGCCGGTCAGCGCGCGCTGGGCTACGCGGAAGAGATATTTGCCATCGGCCAGGAACTGATCGACTCCGCCAGCCAGCGGACGATGAAACGTCCTTTGCGGGTACGGATTGGCATCACCGACTCGCTTCCCAAGCTGGTCAGCTACGAGATCATCAAGCCGGTTTTCGCGCTGGCGCAGCCGGTCCAGGCGGTCTGCCGGGAAGGCAAGGCCGCCGAGCTGCTGGTCGAGCTGGCGGCGGACCGACTGGACTTGGTGCTGGCGGATGAGCCGGCCCCGAGTTCCCTGCCGCTACGGGTCTTCAATCATCGGTTGGGCGCGAGCGGCATGGGGTTTTGCGCCGCGCCAAAGCTCGCCGCCGTCCTGAAACGCCGATTTCCGCGTTCGCTGGATGACGCGCCGGCGTTGCTGCCGTCGGCCAATTGCGCCTTGCGCCGTTCTTTGGAAAAGTGGTTCTCCGAGCACGCCCTGCGACCCAGGCTGATCGCCGAATTCGACGACATGGCGTTGATGGCCGTGGCGGCCGCGGCTGGCCTGGGCTTCATGCCCATGCCCGCGGTCGTCGCCAAGGCGGCGTCCGCCCGTTACGGGCTGGAGGATCTGGGCGTGGCGCGGCGCTGCGAGATGCCGTACTACGCCATTAGTGGGGAACGGTCCTTGACCCACGCGGCTGTCGTGGCGATCACCGAGGGGGCGCGGGCGATGGTGTTTTCCTCGTAGAGCTTCGGCGCCGGACGCGAACGCAGGCAGCTCGGTGGCGTTTGATCCCGATTGTGGGATTACCTTGTCCCATAAGCGGACGCCGAGGGGGACGCCGGAGCGCGCGGGCGCGTTGCCGCGGCGAATTCGCTTACTCGCAAGCGGTTCCAATCGTTCGGGTTAGCGCAGGAGGTGGACGACCGGCCTGACCCACGACCGACTTGGCGCTCCGGTTGCGTGGCTTGAGAGATTCGTGGTCTTCGCGGTGATCGGCGGGCCGACGCCTCGGCTGGCGTGGCGCGCGAGTCGATCCCGTGAAATTGCTTAGTTATGAATGATATTCGATTCGCGGTTCGCCAACTGTTCAAAAACCCGGTGTTTACGGCGGTGGCGTTGCTTTCGTTGGCGTTGGGCATTGGCGCCAATACCGCGTTGTACGGCGTGGTGTACGGCGTGTTGATCAGCCCCTATCCGTACGCGCGGCCGGAAAAAATGTGGTGGCCGGGCCTGCGGGGCCTGAACGCGACCGAGGGGCTAAGCATCCGATCCTACCGTTTGAACGATTTTCAGGAACTGGCAAAGCTGCCTGCCTTCGAGGACGCGATGGCGACCAGCAGCGGGGACGAAATGTTGCTCGCGGGTGAATTCTCGCCGGAGAGCGTGCGGGCGGTGCGGCTGACCAGCGGCGGGTTTCACTTTCTCGGCGTGGCTCCGGTGATTGGCCGCACCCTGGGGCCTTCCGACCTTCGGCCCGATGGCGAACCGGAGCCGGTCGTCGTGTTGAGCTACCGGATCTGGCAACGACTCTTCGCCGGTCGTCCCGACGCGCTCGGCAAAACCGTGCGTTTGAACGACCAACCCTACACGATCGTCGGCGTCATGCCGCCACGGTTCGGATGGTACACCGGCGACGGCCTCTGGCTGCTGCTGGGCACGGACCGGCGTGACTCGCGGATGGTCAATCCGCTCGTACGACTGAAGCCCGGGGTGACGCGCCTGGCGGCGGAGCAACAGTTGCACACCCTGCACCAGGAACTGGCCAAGTCCAATCCGGGCGGGTTCCCGCGCGAGGGGTTCACCACGGCCCTGACCAATTATCTCGACGTGACGGTGGCCAGCTTTGAAATGCGGACCAGCCTGCGATTGCTGTTTGGCGCCGTCGCGTTCCTCTTATTGATCGCGTGCGCGAACGTCGCCAACCTTCAGTTGGCGCGCGGGGCGTCGCGCGCGCGCGAGATGGCGATCCGGCTTTCGATTGGCGCCAGCCGCGCGCGGCTGACGCGGCAATTGCTCACCGAGAGCGTCGTGCTCTCGCTGGCCGGAGGCGTGCTCGGACTAGTGGTCGCGGTTGGCGCCACCCAGCTGATGGTGGCGTTGATGCCCACGTTCTACGTGCCGAATGAGGCTAGTATCGAGGTGAACGGATACGTGCTTTGCTTTTGCCTGATCATCTCCCTTTTCACCGGCATTCTCTTTGGTCTGGCGCCGGCGCTCCAATTATCGCGCTCGGATTTGACCGGGCCGCTTAAGGACGGCGGGCGAAGCGCGGGGGCTTCGTCGGAGGGCGGACGAACGCGGGCGGCGCTGGTCATTGTCGAGGTCGCGCTGGCGGTCGTGCTCTTGGTCAGCGCGGGGTTGACCGCGCGCAGTTTCGCGGCGCTGCACCGCGTCGATCTCGGTTTTCAGCCGGAGCGGGTCCTGCTGGTGGATCTCCCGTTGGGGGCCAAGCGTTTTGGGACGTTGGAACGCCGCAATCAATTCTCCCGCGAACTTTTGGCGCGGGTGGAAAACCTGCCCGGCGTGGTCGCGGCGTCGGTCGGAAACGGCGGGCTGCCCTTCGGCGGCCCCAGCTCCGGCTTTTCGCTCGAAGGTCAGCCCGCGGTGGAGAATCAACGGCTCACCGTCAATCTGATTAGCGCGGATTTCCCGCGTACGCTGGGTATTCCGTTGCGCCGGGGGCGCCTGTTGACAAGGCGAGAGATTGACGCGGGCGAACCGCTCGCGCTGATCAATGAGACGGCCGCCAAGCTCTGGCGGAATGGCGAAGACCCGCTCGGCCGGCGAGTACGATTCGACGCGCTGAAGGGGATCGGGAACCCGAACGTGTTTCAGCCGACCAATGTCGAGCCGGTCGTGACCGTTGTGGGCGTCATCGGGGACACCCGGAATGACGGCGTGCGGAACGATCCGCAGCCGGTGGCGTTGGTTCCGTACACGTTGATCGCGCCGCCACGGCGAACTTTGGCGGTGCGCGCGTTGGGCGACCCCAAGGCGCTCTTTAACTCCATCCGGGCGGTCGCGCGGGAGATGGACCCTGAACTGCCGTTGGGCCAGCCGGGCACGATCGAAGATGTGCTCGGTACCGAGATGGCGCAACCGCGCTTCGTCATGGCGTTGTTTGGACTTTTCGCGACGCTCGGACTGGCTCTCGCGATCGCGGGAATCTACAGCGTGCTCTCGTTCGTGGTGACCAAGCGAACCCACGAGATTGGGGTGCGGATGGCCCTCGGCGCGCAACGACGCGACGTGCTCCGTCTCATCCTGCGCGCGGGTGGTGGTCTGGTGATTCCTGGATTGATCATCGGCGTGTTCACCAGCCTCGGCGCGGCGCGTTTGCTGCGCAGCCAGCTTTTCGAGATCACGACGGTGGACCCGGTATCGTTCGTCGGGGTCGTGGCCCTGTTAAGCGCGGTCGCCGTCGCCGCCTGTTACATTCCGGCTCGGCGCGCGACCAAAGTCGATCCGATGGTAGCGTTGAGGTACGAGTAAGAGCGCGTCCGTTTTGGAAATCAACGATGCGGTGCGGAGGGCAGGCCGGGCGCGATCGCCTGCGCGTCGGTCCAGGCTGATTGCGGATCATGTTTGGGGTTTGAGAAAACGATCGGTTTGTTGCATTGAAAATCGAGCGATTTTGGATAAGTTTTCTACGTTAGTCAGCGTTATCACTATGCAAATTCGCATCAAAAGCACACCACCTGGCGAAGCTCCAGAGCATATTCGGCAGTCGTGGATTGGAGTGGTGATTCCAGTCCCGCCGCGTTTCATCGGTCGTCGGAGTGGTGTCGGATTTGGCGTTCTATCCGGACCAAAGAGTCGGCTAATTGCTCGGTTTGCCGCCTTGATTGGTTTCGGCCGTCGGTATGCGGGCTATACGGTTGAGTCCCGTGTCGCGATCGATCTGCTGGCTGCTCGATCGCGAGAGGCAGCAGGTTGGTGGCGTCATAATGCGTCACATTTTACCGAGTCGGGACGCTATTTTCTATTCGCAGCCGAGTCGTGCGAGGAGGTTCCAGAGCAGACCGCATTGCCTAATAAATCGCCCGAGCTGATCTGATTTCAAACTGAGCCACTACATCCAGTCTGCGTTCGTTGACACCGCCGGGGAGCGCGGCTAGCCTGCGCGGGTGTCTAGGTTGCCGTTTGAATTGCTGCTGGCGCTGCGTTATGTCCGTCCGAAACGGACGTTCGTTTCCGTCATCACGCTCATCTCGGTAATCGGCGTCATGTTGGGGGTGGCCGTCTTGATTATTGTCATCAGCGTGATGACCGGTTTCGACGAGCAATTGCGCGAAAAACTCGTTGGATTCAACGCCCATTTGCGCGTCACCCGTTCCGACGACACCATGCATGATTACGCGGGCCTGCTGAAAACGATTTCGGCGGTCCCGGGCGTCCGGGGCGTGGCTCCCTACGTGTTGGGTCCCGTGCTGGTGGAAACCGAGCCGGACAACAACGTCAATCCCCAAGTCCACGCGCCTTTACTGAGGGGGATCGATCCGCGGCTGGAGAACAAGATCAGCTCGCTGCCGACGAGCATTAAATACGGCGCCTTCGACGTGAGCCGAAACGGGGTGTTGATTGGCTCGCAGTTCGCTCGGATGCTCGGTTTGCGCGTGGGGGATCGGGTCAATATCTATTCGGCTCGCATCTTCCGGAAGATGAAAGAGTCCCACGCCAAGGGCGAACAGGAACTCGCGTTGCCGGACGAGTACACCGTTCGAGGAATCTTTGAGGTTGGCTTCTGGGAATATGACTACGGGTTTATCATCGCCTCGCTCGGCGACGCTCAGGATATGTATGAGTTGGGGGAGGATGTTCACGGGTTGCTCGTCATGCTGGACGATCCCTATAAGGCGACGGAAATCGGCCTCAAGCTGCTGACCCAGTTGGGCGGCCACTACCGCGTGACCACTTGGGAAGATGAGAACCGGCACTTGCTGGACGCGCTGGTGGTGGAGAAGAAAATGATGTTTTACATTTCGTTTTTTGTCGTGATCGTGGCGGCGTTCGGCATCACGAGCGTACTCATTACCTTCGTGGTCCAGAAGACGCGGGAAATCGGCATGCTGAAGGCGCTCGGCGCGACCAGCGGGCAGGTCATGTGGCTCTTTCTTACGCAGAGCTTTGTGGTCGGCATCCTCGGCGTCTGCAGTGGACTCGGCTTGGGCGTGCTGGCGGTGTCGTGGCGGAATGAGTTTTTGGAATTCATGCGCCGGCTTACCCAAATGGACCTCTTCCCGCCGGACATTTACGTTTTCAATCAACTGCCGGCGCACATCAAATTCGGTGACGTGGCGATCATTTGCGGCGGCTCACTGGTCATTTGTGTTCTGGCGGGGTTGTTCCCGGCCTGGAACGCCGGCCGCTTGCGACCGGTTGATGCGCTCCGTCATGAATGAGCCAGCGAGCATCGGGTTGACCGGCACCCCGGACCAAACGCAGCCGCCTTTGCTCGTCGCGCGCGATTTGGTCAAAACCTATCGCCTGGGCCGACGTTCGGTCGAAGTTCTGCGCGGCGTCGGACTAACGTTGAACCGCGGCGACTTCGTCGCGGTCCGCGGCGCTTCGGGTTCCGGCAAGAGCACCTTGCTGCATTTGCTGGGGGGATTGGATTTGCCGAACGCGGGCCAGATTCAATTCGCCGGTCTGGATCTCGCCAAACTTTCCTCCCTCAAGTTGGCTCGCCTGCGAAACCTGAGGATCGGATTCATCTTTCAGGCCTACCACTTGCTGCCCGAATTGGACGCGCTTGAGAACGTCTGTTTGCCCGCGCGGATGGCGCGCATCCCGGCGGGCCGCGCTGAAGTAATCGGGCGGGAACTGTTGACCGCGATGGGGTTGGCGGAACGGATGGATCACAAGCCCCACGAGCTTTCGGGCGGCGAACAGCAGCGAGTCGCCATCGCGCGGGCCTTGATTAATCGCCCCGATTTGATCCTCGCCGACGAGCCAACCGGCAACCTGGATTCACGCACGGGCCAGGAAATCATCGACGTCCTGTGCGCTCTGCGAGCGGAGCGGAACGCGACGTTGATCATCGCGACGCACGACCCGAATGTCGCCGCGCGCGCGCCCCGGGTGTTAGACTTGGCCGACGGCAAAACGATCGGCTAATTGCGGCGGGCGGGGCGAAGTCAACCGGGGGCTTCCAAACCGTGACGATCGGCTTAACGGATGGGTCAGCGTTTGTAGTCGAGCGCCCGATGGACCTCCATGAGCAATTGATCCAACGGCAGCGTTTTACTGAGATAGCCGACGGCGCCCCGATCACGAGCCTCCTGGAGAAGCTCCTCGTCAAATCCCATGCCCGTCAGGATTATCACCGGCAGAGCCGGGTCCAGCGCCTTGATCGACGTGAGCAGTTGCATCCCGTCTTCGTTGCCCAACGCCAAATCGAGAATGACCAAATGCACCTGCCCGTCCTGGAGTTGCTTTAACGACTCCGCGACGTTGGTGGTGACGCTTACCTGGTAGCCGCGCCGTTTAAAAAACGCGGCTAGGAGATCGCGGACCGGCGCCTCGTCGTCGATAACAAGGATGTGTTGCTTCATAAAGGTCCTTGCGGTACCATCCCTGCTCAGTGGGCCTAAGACAAGCACCAAAATCCCGTCCCCCGGGGAATTCCGGGGGATCGATTTAGTGGATCACCCGGCTGGTCGCCCGCGGTGGAATCTGGTAAAGAGGCAAAAACGGTCTGTTGCGCTATGGGAAGGACGAAACGAATCAAGACGAATCACGGTATGACCGGCGCGGGTCAGTCCGGCGTCTTTGTGAGATGCAATCGCTGGAACCTCCCGACAGCCACTATCTGATCGCGGCCTACGGCTGGATCGAATTGGGAAATTTCCGTGAAGCGACCGCGGAATTGGAGCAAATTCACGCGGCGTTGCGGAGGCATCCGGAGGTTTTGCAGGCGCGCTGGATGATCCACGCCGGTTTGAAGGATTGGGAGACCTGCGTCGAAATCGCGCGTGAAACCATCGCGGCGGCGGCCGACAGTCCGGCCGGTTGGATCAATCAGTCGAACGCGCTCTATTATTTGAAACGGACGCAGGAAGCATACGACCGGCTGGTTCCGGCGACCAAGTTGTTTCCCGGAGATTACATGGTGCCCTACAACTTAGCCTGCTACGCGTGTCAGTTGGGCCGGCTGGACGAGGCCGCCGAACTCTTAAAACACGCCATGAGCGTCGCGAAAGGTTTTAACATTCGCAAAATGGCCCTGAGCGATCCCGATCTTACGCCCTTGCGCCAGCGATTCAACGGGTTGCCGGTCTGACGGCGCCTTTCATACGCAATCGCGAGATAATCGCCGCATGTCCGTAATCTCTCAACCACTCCGAACGGCGGCGGAACGGGGCGACCCGGAGTCGCAGTTCAAGCTCGGAGTCATGTTTGCGCGCGGCGACGGCGTTCCGCGTGACAACGCCATGGCGGTTCGCTGGTACCGGCGGGCCGCCGAGCAGGGCTACGCCGCCGCGCAATTCAATCTGGGCGTCATGTGCGACCGGGGGCAGGGCCTCCGCCAGAATCGCGGTGAAGCCGCCCGCTGGTATCGCAAGGCGGCGGAACAGGGGATCGCCGAGGCGCAGGTCAATCTTGGCCACCTCTTTTTCCGCGGCCAAGGCGTGCCGCAAAACTTCGCGACCGCGGAGCATTGGTACCGGCTCGCCGCCGACGCTGGCTTCGCCGAGGCGCAATACATTCTCGGATTGATGTCCAGCTTGGGACAGGGGCGCGCGCAGGATGACGCGGAAGCCGCCGTCTGGTATCGCGCCGCGGCGGAACAGGGACACTCTTTAGCGCAGGCGACCCTTGGTTTACTCCACGCGGAAGGCCATGGCGTACCTCGCGACGACCGCGAAGCGCTTCGGTGGTATCAAAAGGCGGCGGACAAAGGTGAGCTGCTGGCCGTTACCAATTTAGGCCTGATGTATTTGCATGGGCGAGGCGTCGGAAGGGACTACGCGGTCGCCCTTAGATGGTTGCGCCGGGCGGCGGAGAAAGGGGACCCGGTGGCCCAGTTTACCTTGGGCAGTTTGTGCGATCAGGGCGAGGGGACGCGGCAGGATTTTGCCGAGGCCGTAAAATGGTATCATCAGGCGGCGGCGCAGGGACACGCGCAGGCGCAGGCGAACCTCGGCGTCATGTACGATCAGGGACTCGGGGTTGACCAGAGTGACGATGAGGCGGTCAAGTGGTTCTTCAAGGCGGCCAAGAAGGGTAACGCCTGGGGCCAGGTCAATCTGGCGTTGAAGTATTCCGCCGGCGAGGGATTGCCGCAGGATTTCACCCAAGCGGCAGCGTGGTACCGCAAGGCCGCGGACACCGGCAACGCTTGGGGACAGAATAGCTTGGGCTACGCCTACGCTTGCGGGCAAGGGGTGGAGCAAGATGACGTTGAGGCCGTGTTCTGGTACGTCAAGGCGGCGGAACAGGGTTACAGCCTGGCGCAGTCAAACTTGGGCGAGTGCTATCGCGATGGCAAGGGCGTTGCTCAAGACCGACCGGAGGCGTACAAATGGTTCGCGCTGGCTGCGGCTCAGGGCGATCCGGAGGCCGTCGAACTGCGCGATCGCTTGACCGCGGAGTTGTCCGCGGAAGACCTCGCGGAGGGTAATCGCCGCGCCGAACGGTTTCGCTGCGCCGAGTCGGGTCCGTCGTAGGTCTTAGGGCCTTCGAGACGCTCTGAGTCGCGACGGCATTTGTTCAACGATTTTGAATGTTCGATTTTCAGATTTGGGTTGAACAACCCGGGCGCATCTCTCACCTTTGGTTCGTGGCGAAATCTCCGCTGGGTCGAGGATTGGGAAACCTGTTACATCCGCCTGCCAATGGCAGCGGAGCGAAAACGCCTGCTCCGACGCTGCTCCACGCTCCGGGCTCCGATTCATTAACCGGTTTGCCGCTCTTGTTGGGAGGAAACGCGACGGGCAAGAAACCGTTCACTGGTCCGCCCGCGAGCGCCCGTCCAGCGGAAACCGCGAGCAAACGCGGCGTCGCGTGGGGTTATTTCGTGGCGGATTTGGTGCTGAGCGGGCAGGCGGCGCTAATCGTTTATCGTCGGACCGCGCCGCTCCAGTGGTGGGAAGCGGGGCTTTGCTCGCTGGCGGTGGGGCTGGGATGCTGGCTGAGCTGCCAAGCCTTCGGCGGCGGCCAAGCCGGCGATCCGTCGGCGTGAAAATCGCGCGCGCTCAAGGGCGCGGCACGTTCTGCAGAACGTAGAGCGCGACGGCGGTGTCGTGGTCCTCGATCAGCTTTTTGGCGAGCACCTGAACGGCCAAGGGGTGCAAGGCTTCCAGCTTCTGTTTCAAGGTCAGCTTCGGGTCCTCCATCTTGACGATGAGGTCCACGATCTCGGTTCGGCTGCCGATCCGATCCGCAATCTCGTTGTGGTCGAGTTTTTTGTTCAGCGCCAGGTTGACGATCTGACTGTAACTTGCTTTGTCGTAGTACATAGTCGTCGCTAATATAACCTAGAATCGGCGCCGGGAGGGTCCAATCTTGCTAATGTTTTGGGGCGGACGGGCTTGGCGGATCCGCGCGCCTGCCCGGGGCGACCCTTGACCACTATGAGGCCCGAGGCTGGCATTCCTCGCCTAACGTTGAATGCGCGCGCTGCCGCCCTTCATGACATGCATCACTTCGTCCAACGTCACTTGCGAGGTGTCCCCGCGGGTCGTCTGGAGCAGGGCGCCGTGCGCGGCGCCGAAATCGACCACATCCTGCGGCTTCATCCCGGACAGGAAACCGTAGGCGATACCGCTCGAGAAACCGTCACCGCCACCCACGCGGTCTTCAATCTCCATGTCCTTGAATTGGCGGGCCTGATAGAAGGCGCCCTCGTACCACAAGATTCCGCCCCAATTATTGATCAGGCCGCTCTTGACCTCCCGCAAGGTGGTGCAAACCGCTTTGACGTTGGGGTAAGCCTTGACGACCCGTTCGACCATGCGTTTGTAGTTCTCGACCGGCAGTTCCGAGAGATTGGCGTCGGTCCCTTCCACTTCAAAGCCGAGCACTTTTTGAAAATCTTCTTCGTTCCCGATCAACACTTGGACGAGCGGCGCAATGTCCTTCGTCGTCGCGATGGCCTTTTCGCTGCTCCACAGCTTGCTCCGGAAATTCAAGTCGTAGCTGGTGATCGTCCCGGCTTCATTGGCCGCGGTCAGCGCGGCTTTGACGGTGGCGGCGCAACTGTCCGACAGTGACGTGAAGATACCGCCGGTATGCAGCCAGCGGGCGCCGTCCTGCCCAAATACTTTCTGCCAATTGACGTCTTCCGGCTTCATCTGACTGGCGGAGGAGTGCCCACGATCGTACATCGTGACGCTCGCGCGAACGCCGGTGCCGACTTCGGTGAAATTCAAACCGACCCGGCTTTTGCGGCCGACGCCGTCGTATTTTTCCAGAGCCAGATTTGAGACATCGACGCCGACCGAACGGGCGTGGTTCAGGATGATGCGCGCGACATAGTTGTCGGGCAATTTGCTCAAAAAACCGCCGCGCATGCCGAGCCGCGCGCAGGCGTAGGCGACATTGAATTCGCCGCCGCCGACATCGACCTCGAGGGTCTTGGCGAATTCGATCCGTCCGTGCCCGGGCGGCGCCAGCCGCACCATGCATTCACCCAAAGCCAATACGTCGATTTTACACTTTGCCCCATCACGCGCTTGAATTGCCATAAAGTCAGTAAGTCAGTTTCTAATCGTTGATGACGTAAAGGGTTGGCCAAGGTTCGCCCGGTGTCAAGCAGGCAAAGACCGTGCCGCAGTTCCGCCACGGACCAACCCCAGGCATCGGTATGCCCGTCGGTCTGCGGTCTCGATTGTCGAATGAATGCGGCGAGCCGGCGCCCGCTGAAAATCCCGCCCCGCGCGCTAGTTCACCTCGCGCCGCCTGGGCTGCGACTTGGGCAGGAGGAAGCAGAGCGCGGCGCCGAGGATTAGGCCGGACCCCAACACGGTGAAGGGAATGGTGATTCCGTGCGTGCGCTCTTTAAGCGCGCCAACGATGAATTGCCCCACGAAACCGCCCACGTTACCGATCGCGTTCACCAGGCCAATCACCGCCCCGACTACGCGCGTCGGCATCGTCTCGCTTGGGATCGACCAGAAGGGAGCCAGCGCCGCGAACGGGCCTGGGATGGCGAAGCAAAGAAACGCGTACGAAAGCCAGAACGAGGTATCCTTCAGCCAGACGCTCGCAATCAGGCAAATGCCGCTGACCCCGTACGCGAGCGCGGCGTGCCCGCGGCGTTCCCCGGTCCGGTCAGAACTGCGCGAATTCAGAATCATCAATACGGCGGCGACCAGATACGGCAGCGAGAAAAGCAGCCCCGATTGAAACGCCGTGAAGGTTCGGTTCTGGTTCTTGAATCCTTCGGTGAGGAACGTGTTGCAGCCATACGCGGCGCAGTTTTGCAAAAAATATACGGGGAGCATCACGAAAACGGCGGGCTGCAGGAAGGCCTGCCAAACCGGGGCGGGCTTTACCGGTTGCAACTGGTTCGCCTCCGCGGCGAGCGCCTTCTCCAGATATTCGCGCTCCTCGGTGGAAATCCATTTGGCCTGACTGGGTCGGTCGGCGATGTATTTTAACCAAACCGGCAGCCAAATGAACGGCAACGCCCCTTCGACGATGAGCATCGTTTGCCAGCCCCACTTGCCCAGCAGCGCCGCCGTAATCGGCGCCGAAAACGCGGCCGCCAGCGGCATGCAAAGATTCCAGTAGGCGTTCGCCCGCGCGCGTTCCTGCCGGGGGAACCAATTCGTCAGCAGCACCAGCGTCGCCGGATACACTCCGCTTTCCGCCACCCCCAACATAAAGCGCATGAGTTCGAACTGCCCGAACGTTTTGACCAACCCGCAACCGACCGCGCAGACGCCCCAGAACACCAGGAAGATCGCGATCAATTTGCGCGCGCTCCAATGCTTGGCCCAATGTCCGCCCGGGATTTGCAGCGTGACGTAGCCGAAAAAGAAGATGCCGCCGACGAACCCCTTCATTTTATCGTCCATCAGCAGGTCCTTCATCATCGTCGAAATATTCCGGTCCAGGGCGAGCGAAATATTCGTACGATCGATGAAAGAGATCGTGTACATGATCAGCGCCACGGGAATGATGCGCAACCAACGTTGTTCTCTCATATAATGCCTGGGAAGCGCGTCGTTCTTACCAATGGCATTGGGCAGTGTCGATAATATTCCCCGCTGCCGCGGAATAAATTGGCAGCGCCGTCAGAAACGTCGAAATCTGGCTGACCCGCCAGGATTGCTACCGCGTAGATACCGATGGTGTGGCGAGGCGGTCGAGCCTTGGCGGGTGTCTTGGTTAACGCCGGTCGGACCGGAGAGCGAAGAAGAATTGTTGGTACTCTACGAGGCCCGGCGCGGGACGTAAGTCGCCGCGACGCACAAATTTCACTCCCTGGGGTTTTCCGGCCGCGCCGTAGTTCGCCCTGAAAAAATCTCAGCGAACGCCTCTTCCGCTCACGAGCCCGACAGAGCGTTGAGTGGCGGCTCCGTGTCTCCGAGCGAAATGAGGCGGTCGCTTAAATCATTCAATGCTTTGCGCGCCACTTCGAACCGTTCCGCGAGCGTGTCGAAGATGTCGGCCAGCGCGTACCGTTTCGCGAGTCGATGATAGCTGGCCGCGCGAAAATTAGCTCGTCCGAGGCTTTCGTAATACCTCAGGTCCGGGAATCCCCGCCGTTCGGAACGGTAGCGCACCCGCTCAGGAAACACGCCCGAGATGAACAGCGAATGATTCCCGATGTGCGCCCGAATCAAAAAACCGGAGCGGTCATCCGCGGTCTCCAACGCGGCCATCATCTCAAAAAAGTAGTCGAGCGGCGCGGCTTGGCCCGGGACCACGCACCGGCTCCGGTCCGCCTGGGAAAATTCTGCCAGGACTTCCGCCACATAGTCCGCCACGGAGCGATCTTCAATCCCGGCGCGCCGCAATACGCGGCGCACCAGGATATAGAAATAGAAGTGGGAAGAAAGGCGGAGGCAGCGGTTTTGTTCCAAGAGAGCCTGAAACAGCGCCTCGTCGTCCAAAATCAAGTCCCGGGTGTTTTCATCGGCGAGCAGTTTCACGAGGCACTCGGCTCCGCCGGTCTTTCCCCCGAGCACTGCCACGATGAAATCGACATCCTCCGCGGTAAATCGGACCCGGCAGTTCGGTTGAATGACATTCATCATAAGCCCGTAACCGTCCCCCGACGCCTTTGAGTTGGTCCGTCGTCCGCTCTTATCACGATAATTTGCATAGCAGGTTCGGTTCCAGTTTCCAACAAGTTGCGTTTTCGGCCAAAACAGGCCGCTTTGCCGGCGCTTTCTCGACCGTTTGGGGGTTCCGTGAGCTTCAGGAACTGGAATGGACGCGTTTTTGCTGGCTCATTTTTGACAATCCGGCCAGACCGTGCCAGGGACCCTGAAATCTCTCGTCGGTTCAAACCTTCCGACGAGCGCTGCCTTTAACTCGAACATTGGCCATAGGGCCAGGGTCGAATTTGGACTGCGGTGGCAAGCGCAGCGCGACACCGCTTTGGTCGGGGGCATCGCTTTGCCAACGACCAGTCGTCCCGGGAAAGCGGCGTCGGCGCTTCGCTCTCCCGTCTGCACTCAGCGCCGGCGCGGCGGTTGTGAACCAGGGCCGAGCCGAAGCTGCCAGCGAAGGCTGGGCCCCCGCCGTCCATTGGCGGCGGTCGCCAGCGTCCGACTCACGATTCGATGGCGCGGCGGCGGGAAAATTTGTCATTGAATTCCGCCCGATTCGCGACACCATCCGCCTTCGCTTGGCGTCTCGGTTGAGACGGAAGGCGGATCAATTTCATGAAACGGACGCATCATTGCAACGAATTACGCCCGACGCAGATCGGGCAAACCGTGACCTTATCCGGCTGGGTCCATTCCCGCCGCGATTTGGGCGGCTTGATTTTTATCGACATCCGAGACCGCGAGGGCCGCACCCAGACCGTCTTCGATCCGTCCGATTTGTCCGCCGACCTCTTTAATCGCGCGGCGTCGCTCCGCAATGAATGCGTGATCTCCGTCACGGGCAAGGTTCGGCCTCGGCCCGCGGGGACGAACAACGCCAAGATTCCGACCGGTGAGGTCGAAGTCGCGGTTGAGACGCTCGAATTGCTCAATTTCGCCGAAGTCCTGCCGTTCCCGGTGGACGACCCGGAAGTCGCCAGCAAGGTCAACGAGGAACTCCGGTTGAAGTATCGCTACCTCGACCTGCGCCGCCCCGAGATGATTCGCAACCTGCGCCTGCGCAGCAAAGTGGCGACCGCCACGCGCGTGTTCATGGACGAGCAGGGCTTTCTTGAGGTCGAGACGCCGACCCTGTTCAAATCGACGCCCGAGGGCGCGCGCGAATTCCTCGTTCCCAGCCGCGTCCATCCCGGACAGTTTTACGCGCTGCCGCAGTCGCCCCAGCAGTTCAAGCAAATCCTGATGGTGGGCGGTGTCGAACGCTATTTCCAATTGGCCCGCTGCTATCGCGACGAGGATTTGCGGGCTGACCGTCAGCCCGAGTTCACCCAGATCGATATCGAAATGTCGTTCATCGAACGGAGCGACATCTACGAGTTGATCGAGGGACTGCTCAAGCGCGTTTGGAAAACCGCGTTGGGCATGGACATCCCGGCGCCGTTCCGCCGGATCACTTTCTTCGAGGCTCTCAGCCGTTACGGGATCGACAAACCGGATACCCGCTTTGGCCTTGAGCTGGTCGATTTTACGGATGATTTCCGCGCCAGCAGTTTCAAGGTTTTCAGCGGCACAATCGCCGCGGGCGGCGTCGTCAAGGCGATCAACGCCAAAGGCCTTGCCGACGCGACCCAGGGCCAGATCGAGACGATGACCGAATACGCCAAGAGTTTTGGCGCCAAGGGACTGGCCTACATCAAAGTCGAGAAGGGTGAATGGAAGTCGCCAATCGTGAAGTTTTTCAGCGAGGCGGAAAAGGCGGCGCTGCAGCAGAAGTTGAGCATCGAGGAGGGCGATCTGATCCTGTTCGCCGCGGACCAATGGTTGACCGCGTGCGAGATTCTGGGGCGGATTCGCCTCTATTGCGCCGACGTGCTCAAAGGGCAGGGCAAGCTGATCATTCCGACCGACCGCTTCGATTTTCTCTGGGTGGTCGATTTCCCGCTGCTGAGCTTCGACAAAGAGCAGAACCGCTGGTATTCGAGCCATCATCCTTTCACGGCGCCGGTCGCCGAAGACGTCGGCCTGCTGGCGAGCGATCCCAAAAAGGTGCGTGGGCAGCATTACGACATCGTGGTCAATGGCGTCGAGTTGGGCGGCGGCTCCATCCGTATCCATCAGCCGGACGTGCAGAAGACGATCTTCGAGCAAGTCCTGCAAATCCCGCCTGAACTGGTGAAGGCGCGCTTCGGCTACATGCTGGAGGCGTTCCGCTACGGGGCCCCGCCGCACGGCGGCATCGCGTTGGGCTTCGACCGCATGTGCGCGATCCTCTGCGGCACAACCAGCATCCGCGACGTCATCGCTTTCCCGAAAACCGCCAAAGGAACCGATCTCATGACCGATTCACCGGCCGCCGTCGAGGCGCGCCAACTGCGCGATTTGCACCTGGAGTTGAAGGTCGCGAAGAAGGAGTAGCCGCCGCCGGTCGGCCGCTGCGTGCCCCTCGCAACTTGGACTGCGGTGGCAAGCGCAGCGCGACACCGCTTTGGGCGCCGAACACGCGGTCGTACCCGCGTGGCCGGCCGAAAGCGTCGTCGTCGCTACGCTCTGCCGACGCACTCCATGGCGCGCGGCAACCTTCGGGCCGTTTCCCCTTGGAGTGCGGTGGCAAGCGCAGCGCGACACCGCTTTGGGCGCCGAACGCGCGGTCGTACCCGCATGGCTGGTCGAAAGCGTCGTCGTCGCTACGCTGTGCCGACGCACTCCAAGGCGCGCTGCAACCTTCGGGCCGTTGTTCCTTGGAGTGCGGTGGCAAGCGCAGCGCGACACCGCTTTGGGCGCCGAACGCACGGTCGTACCCGCATGGCCGGTCGAAAGCGTCGTCGTCGCTACGCTCTGCCGACGCACTCCAAGGCGCGCGGCAACCTTCGGGCCGTTGTTCCTTGGAGTGCGGTGGCAAGCGCAGCGCGACACCGCTGTCGTGCGACATGCCACAAAGTAAATTGCAACACCCTCATGCCGCGGTCTGTACCCCTGCGCCGCACGATGTCTTTCAAATCGTGGTCGCCTACGTGCCTGGCGAATTTATATTCCGAGACACGAGCGTACCGCGTTCTCGATCCTGGCGAGCGCTTCCGGACCCAATCTGCCTGCCCGCGGGCCGACAAATCGATTTGGGTCGAGCGAGCGAAGTTGAAAACAGAGGAAAACCGTTTCCATCGGCAAGCCGCTCTCCGACGTTGAAACTCTAACGTTGGTCGGGTAATCGCGTCTGAGATTTTCGCCTTTGGTCCCGACGACCACAGTTACGACGAGTGGAAGGCGATTGATTGCGTCGCTGGACAGTACTAATACCGGACGGCGGCCCGCCTGCTCCCGGCCCTGAACAGGATTCAGATCCACGAGGAAGATGTCGCCTCGTTGGACACTCATCGGCCTTTTGCCAGGCCGTCTGATTCGGCGGCGTCGAATTCTGTATTGATGCGAGCCAATTCATCTTGGATTTGCGCATCGGCGGCCATGGCCGAAAGCTCGGCGTCCCAATGCTCATGTGGCGACGTTAGATTCTCGCGGAGGCGATGCACGAGGCGTTCCAAGAGAACCAACTGCGCGTCGGGCGCCAACTGATTGAATTGTAGCTCGATTTGGTCGCTGGTCGAAGCCGTCATAAACTCTGAGAGCACTCTGCCGCATTTCGACCGCTTGTCAACGCCGCGGCGCGCGGCGCCGCCGCATGCCGGGCCACCGAAAGCGTTGTCGTCGCTGCGACCTTCCGCCTGAGCTGCGCTTCGGCGCCGCTTAGTGTCTCAGTTCAGGAGGCGGAGCCCACAACTTTGCCATCGACTGAGCGCGGATGAATTACGATAGCCGAGAGTCCTTGATTGCATGAACTTCAAAATTCGATTCACTCTACCCGAAGGCTTTCTGAAACGCCAAATAGAACAACGAGAGGATCCCGAAGATGATCCCCACGGCGAACACAAATACTAGAACTCCAAGGACAGCTAGAAATGGCCAATAGAGCCACTTTGGCAGACTCCCAAAATTTGCGTAGAAGACTTGTCGCTGAAGTGGGGACATCAGCGTGGGATCAATTTCGCCCGCCGTGAACCTCCTTCGAACCTCGTTTCTGATTCTCCTGTCGAAGAAGACTCGGAGTGGCGTCAAAACGATCAAACATCCGGACCAACCGACGGCAAAGCAAAGGACAAGGATTCTTCCGAGACCGTCGTAAGTGAAGGCCTCGTTGGTTCCATCGAGGAAACGGCAGAGTGCTAGGCCGATAAATGATGCTCCAGCGATCTGAAGAATTAGCTTCCATGTAATCAATTTGCTCATGCGGGACTTAACTCAACCGGCGTGGGTAAGACATCGATTCTTGAGCGTATCCGACGAGGATTCTGACGAAACCGTGCCGTTTCTACTCGGAGCCGTATCTGGATTCAGTAGTGTAACTTAGGTCGGAGTTGGATCGACACCACATCCTCGGGCGCTAATGCGACCCAAGATCCCAAGTTGGAGACCTCGCCTCGGAACATCATCTATTTGGCTCCATTCGACTCCCATAGGATAGCAACAAAGGACAAAACTCAATCATTTCAAAACCCGCTCCCTCTTCGGATCATACGGCGCCTGAAGGTGCGCGTAGGCGGCGTAGCGGCGGGGGCCGATGTTGATCTCGTAATTGCCGGATTTGACGAATTCGGCGTCCACGCCGTCCGGGTGGCTGACGTAGCCCATGCCCACGGCGGCGCCGAGGGTGTGGCCGTAGGAGCCGGAGGTGGTGTAGCCGACCGGTTTGCCGTTGCGATAGATCGGCTCGCTGCCCCAAAGGACCGGGGCTGAGTCTTCGAGGACAAAGATGGCGAGACGGCGGGTGACGCCGCCGGTTTTCTGTTTTAGAAGGCGGTCTTTGCCGAGAAAGGTCTTGGTCCAATCGATGGCGAACCCGAGGCCGGCTTCGATCGCGGTGTCGTCGGACGAAAGTTCGGCGCCCCAGGCGCGATAGCCTTTCTCCAGGCGGAGCGAATTGATGGCGTAATGGCCGGCGTTGGCGACGCCCATGTCTTTTCCGGCGGCCATGAGCGTGTCATAGACGGCGACGGCCTGGTCGGTGGCGACGTGCAATTCCCAGCCGAGTTCGCCGACGTAGGTCATGCGGGCGGCGCGGACGCGGGTCATGCCGACGTCGATCACTTTGGTCATCCAGAACGGAAACGCCTCGTTCGAGAGGTCGGCGTCGCTGACGCGGTTGAGCAGGGCGCGCGAATTCGGCCCCATGACGCTGATGACGGAGGAGGCGCTGGTGACGTCGGTAAGTTCGGCGCGCTCGCCGCGACGGAGATTGCGGAGAATCCAGTCGAAATCACGGACTGCTTGGGCCGTGCCGGAGATGAGCAGGTATTCGTGGTCGCCGAGGCGGATCAGGGTGAGATCGCTTTCGAAGCCGCCGCGCTGATTGAACATGCCGGTATAGACGGCCCGGCCGACGGGGACATCGACGTTCGCGCCGCAGAGGCGTTGCAGGACATTCGCCACGTCGCCGCCTTTGAAGACGAATTTCGAGAATGCCGTTTGATCGAAGATGGCGACATTTTCCCGCGCGGCCCGGTGCTCGGCGGCGTGGCAGTCGAACCAATTCTGCCGGCCGAAGGAATAAACCATCTTGGGTTTGACGTCCTTGCGCGCAAACCAGTTGGGCCGTTCCCAAGCGCTCTTGACGCCGAAGCAGGCGCCTTGCGCGGCCAATCGGTCGTGCAACGGCCCGCGGCGCAGCCCGCGGCCGGTCTCGAACTCGCGGTTGGGCCATGCCATTTGATAGTGCAGGCCCAGAACCTCGGTGACGCGCTCGCGGAGGAAGGCGCGGTTATTCGCCCAGCGGCCGAACCGCCGGACATCGACCGACCAGAGATCCATCGTCGGCTGGCCGGCGATCATCCATTCGGCCAGATACTTCCCGGCGCCACCCGCGCTGGCGATGCCGACGGAATTGAACCCGGCGGCGACAAACAGGTTTTTGACCTCGGGCGTTTCGCCCATGAGAAAATTATTGTCCGGCGTGAAGCTCTCGGGGCCGTTCACGAATTTCGCGAAGCCGCATTTTTTGAGCGCCGGAATGCGCCAGCGGCCGGCGGCGAGCGGTTGCTTGTATTTTTCCCAATCGGGTTCGAGGAGTTGGAAGGAAAAGTTCTCGGGGATTTTGGGCACGAGCCACGGCTTGGTGTATTTCTGGAACGCGCCGAGCATGATGCCCTTGCCTTCTCCCCGGAAGTAGATGGCGAGGTCGGGATCACGCCCGAGCGGCAATTCGTCGTACGCTCCCTCAATGTCCTCGGTGACGACGTAGTGGTGCTCGACCGGAAAGAGCGGCAGATTCACGCCACAACGAAGACCGATTTCGCGCGCCCACATGCCGCCCGTGATGACCACGTATTGGGCCTTGATCTGTCCCGCGGAAGTGGTCACGCCGGTGACTTGGCCGTGCCGATGCTCAATGTCGAGCACGCGGACGTTTTCGAAAACCCGAGCCCCGCGGCTGACGGCGCCCTTGGCCAGCGCGAGCGGGACTTCCTTGGGAATTACTTTTCCGTCGTGGGGCAGCCACGCGGCGCCGAGCAGGTCACTGCTTCGAATCAGCGGCCAGCGTTCCTTCGCTTCGTCGGCGCTGATCATGGTGGCCTCGACGCCGAAGAGTTCCGCCATCGCGCAAGTCCGTTGGAGCTGGATCATGCGCTCCTTCGATTTGCCGACGATCACGCTGCCGACTTGTTTCCAACCGATGTCGTGCCCGGTCTCCTTGGCCAAACCGGCGTAAAGCTCGGCGCTGTATTGATTGATGCGGGTCATGCTGGTGGTGGTCCGCAATCGTCCAACCATTCCCGCCGCGTGCCAGGTGGTGCCGCCGCCGAGTTTGTTTTGCTCGAGGAGCACGACGTCCGGCCAGCCCAGACGGGTCAAATGATACGCCACGCTGGCGCCGACGATGCCGCCGCCCAGGATCAGGACTTTGGCGTCCATCGGCAAACGTTGAGCCGCCGCGGGAGTTTGTGTTGTCTTCATTTTGAAATGTTTTCAGCGCTGCGGCGGTAAGTTTTGGCGATTCGTTCCCGGCTGCCAAGGCGATTCGTCAATGTGGCGAGAATGAGAACGTGGGATTTCGGTGCGGTGGCCGGCGTTGGGTTAATGCCGCGCGGTGCGTTCGCTTTCGTGTTTCTTTGGCGCTGGAGGTCGGAGCGCGACTCTGCGACCCGCAGCGGCCACTCACTGCGGAAGGCGTTGGGTGGTCACGACGCTTGCCTGATACTCGGTAACGCTGCGGTTCACAGAACCGCGCTCCGGCTCCGCCTCGCGGTGATCCCAGCGCTGGAGCTGCGCGCAGGCGAGAGCGCGGCGAACGTAGGAGCGCCGCCTATGCAACGCGTTCTGCCACCTCACGTGACATTCGGGTAAAATAACGCCGCGGCGGTAATTGAAAGTTGCCAGCCGGTCGAGGCGGCGCCATAGATCGCAGCCAGCGACGACGCGATTTTTACGATCGACCATACATGAAGCCGAGCCAGAACCTTCCGGTAGCGAAAGACAAACCGCTTTTCACCCCCGGCCCCTTGACCACAAGCCTCTCGGTCAAGCAGGCGATGCTGCACGACGCTGGTTCGTGGCATTTCGAATTCAACGCCATCGTGAAGGAAATACGCGAACGGGTCCTCGCGCTGGCCGGCCTTTCCGCGGACGACGGTTTCGAGATGATCCCACTCCAGGGCAGCGGCACGTTCGGCGTCGAGGCGGTCCTGGCCACGTGCATTCCGCCGGATGGAAAGTTGCTCGTATTGGCCAACGGCGCCTACGGCGAGCGCGTGGTCCTGATGGCGCAACACATGAAGTTGAACCACGCCGTGTTGCGCACGCCGGAAGACACGCTGCCTGACGCGACCACGGTCGATCGCACGCTCAACGCCGACCCGGCGATCACTCATGTCGCGATCATTCATTGCGAGACGACGACCGGCATTCTGAATCCGATCGAGGAGATCGGGCAAGTGGTGCGCGCTCATCGGCGGCTCTACATCGTCGATGCGATGAGTAGTTTCGGCGCGATTCCGATCAGCTTTTCCGCGGCGGCGATCGACTATCTGATCTCGTCCGCGAACAAATGCATCGAGGGTGTTCCGGGATTCTCGTTTGTGATCGCCCGTCGGGCGGCCTTGCTGGCTTGCGAGGGCTACGCCCGGAGTCTCAGCTTGGATCTGTTGGGGCAGCTCAAAGGGTTGGAGAAGAACGGCCAGTTTCGCTACACGCCACCGACGCATTCGATCCTCGCGTTCCGCCAGGCGCTCGACGAACTGGACGGCGAAGGTGGCGTCGCGGCGCGCGGCGCGCGTTATCGAAGAAACCACGAAACGCTCGTCGAGGGGATGAAGCGGCTTGGATTTCGCGTTTATCTCGACCCGGAAAAGCAAAGCTACATCATTACCTCGTTCTATTTTCCGAGTGATCCGAAGTTCACGTTCATGGACTTTTACCGGCGGCTGAGCGACAAGGGGTTCATCATTTACCCGGGCAAGATCAGTCAGTGCGATCTCTTCCGCATCGGTTCGATTGGCCGATTGTTCGAGTCGGATATTCGCGGATTGTTGGCGGCGATTCGCGAAACTGTGGACGAGATGGGACTCAAACTCCGGTAGATCGGCCCTCGGTCACCGGGGGGCGGGCGCCGGTACGAAGCGTGGACGATGTCAATTTAGGTAGGGACGTCGGTACGCCGTCGCCAGCCTCAACGATAGATGTCCACGAGGAAAACGACGGCGTCGGATTTTCCCAGATTGACGATCGCATGCGGGACATCGGCGCGATAGCTGGCGGAATCGCCCACGTCGAGCTCGTCCGAGTCGTTGGCCGATTCGATCCGGACGCGGCCTTTTTGCACCGTGAGAAACTCGCGGGTGCCCTGGTAGTGAGGCGCGCTACGGAGGGAGCCGCCGGGCTTAAGCCGGACTTCGTAAAACTCCACGTCCTTCTCGAGATTGAGCGGGGAGAGCGTGCGAATCTCGCAATCGCGGTCCGAGCGATAGTGGTAGGCGCGGTCGTTGACGCGAATCACCGAAACGGAGGAGGTGGCGTCCGGGCTTTCGACCAGCTCGCCCAACGACATTCCGAAGGCGCCAGCGATGCGGAAGGCGACCGCGAGCGTGGGATTCGCTTTGGCGCGTTCGATTTGGCTCAACATCGAGCGGCTGACGCCGGAGGCGCTGGCGAGCGCGTCGAGTGACCAGCCGCGCTCGGCCCGCAATTGCTTGAGCCGTTTGCAGAGGTGGGCGCCGACCGGATCGGCGGGCGCGGCGGTCGCCTTCGGGCTGGCGGGAGGTGGCGAGGGCTTCACAATGTGTTGTTCAATATAGTAGAAAGAATTCTTGCATAATGGAAACGGCGGGTCAATAATGATCGCAGTCAATTAATTGGCGGGCCAGTCGCGAGACCGAGCGCGGCTTAAGCTGGCCGAGTGAAGAGCAATCCCGAAATATGAAAGCGTTGGTCAAAAGCAAAGCCGAGCCTGGCTTGTGGCTCGAAGAGGTCCCGCAACCGGAACTCGGGGTCAACGATGTGTTGATCAAGGTGGACCGGACCGGCATCTGCGGCACGGACGTTCATATCTACAAGTGGGACGCCTGGGCGCAGCGGACGATCCCCGTGCCGCTCGTGGTAGGGCACGAATTCGTCGGGGAGATCGTCGCGGTCGGCTCGAACGTGAAGGATTTTTTCCCTGGGGAAATTGTCAGCGGCGAGGGGCATGTCGTGTGCGGGCGTTGCCGCAACTGCCTGGCCGGGCGCCGTCATCTCTGCGCGGACACGAAAGGGGTGGGCGTAAACCGGGCCGGCGCGTTCGCCGAGTATCTCTCTTTGCCGATGACCAATGTCTGGCATCACGATCCGGCGATCGACCGTGATGTAGCGGCGATTTTCGACCCGTTCGGCAACGCGGTTCATACCGCGCTTTCGTTTCCGGCTCTCGGCGAGGACGTGTTGGTGACCGGCGCCGGACCGATTGGCATCATGGGAGCCGCGGTGGCGCGACACGCGGGAGCCCGGTTTGTGGTGATCACGGATGTGAACCCGTACCGGCTGAAGCTCGCGGAAAAGATGGGCGTGACGCTGGCGATCGACCCGCGGAAAACAAGTTTGAAAGAGGCGCAAAAGCAGCTCGGGATGCGGGAGGGATTTGATCTCGGCCTGGAAATGTCGGGCAACGCCTCGGCGTTCCGGGACATGTTGGCCAACATGAGCCACGGAGCCAAAATCGCGATGCTCGGGATTCCCGAGCGCGAGATGGCGATCGATTGGAACACGGTGATTTTTAGCATGTTGACGATCAAAGGCATCTACGGGCGCGAAATGTACGAGACCTGGTATAAGATGACCGTGATGCTGCAGAGTGGCCTGAACATCAAACCGGTGATTACGCATCGGTTCCCTTACACGGATTACCAAATGGGCTTTGACGCGATGTTGTCAGGCGAGTGCGGCAAGGTGATCTTGCATTGGGCGGATGTCGGCTAGGCGTGGGGAACGCGAGTGGTCGATCTAACAAGACATTAATATGTATGGTTCACTGCAAGAATATCTGACGGGCCAACTCGACGAGATTCGTCGCGCGGGGCTTTACAAGGGCGAGCGCGTGATCACCTCGGCGCAAGGCGCGCATGTGCGGGTGGCGGACGGTCACTCCGTGCTCAATTTGTGCGCCAATAATTACTTGGGGCTGGCGCAGCATCCGGCGGTGATCGCCGCCGCGCATGAGGGGCTGGAGAAATGGGGATACGGCCTCGCGTCGGTGCGATTCATCTGCGGGACGCAATCGCCGCACAAGCGCTTGGAGCGGGCGTTGAGCGATTTCCTCGGGACGGAAGACACCTTGCTTTACGGTTCCTGCTTTGACGCGAATGGCGGCCTGTTTGAGACCTTGTTAGGGCCGGAGGACGCGATTATTTCGGATGAACTGAACCACGCCAGCATTATTGATGGCGTTCGTTTGTGCAAGGCGCAGCGATTTCGCTATCGGAACAACGACATGGCCGATCTCGAGGACCGCTTGGTGGAGGCGAAGCCCGCACGGCTCCGAATGATCGCGACCGACGGGGTGTTTTCGATGGATGGTTACGTGGCGAATTTGCCGGCGATCTGCGATTTGGCGGAAAAATACGACGCGTTGGTTATGGTGGACGATTCGCACGCGGTTGGTTTCATGGGCAAGCGCGGGCGCGGCACGCACGAGTATCACGAGGTCATGGGGCGCGTCGATATCATCACCGGCACGCTCGGCAAGGCTCTGGGCGGCGCGAGTGGCGGCTACACGAGTGGACGGCGTGAGATCATTGAATTCCTGCGGCAGCGGTCGCGCCCCTACCTGTTCTCGAATACGCTCGCGCCGACGATTGTCGCAGGGTCGCTCAAAGCCATTGAGCTGCTGTTGGCGTCCACCGAGTTGCGCGATAAATTGGCGGCGAACACGCGCTTTTTCCGGCACGGAATCGCGGAATCGGGCTTCACGGTATTGCCGGGAGAGCATCCCATTGTCCCGATCATGCTCGGCGACGCGGCGCTGGCGGGCAAAGTCGCGGACGCAATGCTGGGAAAAGGAGTGTATGTCATCGGATTCTCGTATCCGGTGGTGCCGCAGGGGAAGGCGCGGATACGGACGCAGATTTCGGCGGCGCACACGACCGAGGACTTGACGTTCGCGTTGCGCGCGTTCGCGGAAGTGAAAGCAGAGTTGGCGCCTACCGGCTAGCGCGTGGCGCGGTCAGCCCTGAACGAAGTAACTGAGGTTTTCCAATTCGATGGCGAGATTGACGTTGTTGACCATGACGTCCTCGGGGACATCGAGGAGAATCGGGGCGAAGTTCAAAATGCCGGTAATGCCGCACTGAACGAGCGTGTTCGCGGCCTCCTGCGCCGCGTGGCCGGGCACGGTCAGAATCGCCATCTTCACGCCGCGTTCGCGGACCACGTTCGCGAGCTTCTCCATGGGGTAAACCGAGACCGGAAGCGCCTTGTTTCTTTCGCGCTGGGTATCCAAGTCAAACGCGGCGATAATTTCGAATCCTTCCTTCTCGAAGCCGCGATAGGCAAGCAGCGCGGCGCCCAGGTTGCCGACGCCGACCAGGACGACCGGTTGGAGGCAGTTCGTTCCGAGCAGGTCGGTGATCATCTTCAACAATTGCTCGACCTCATAACCCAAACCGCGCGTGCCGAACTGGCCGAAGTAGGTCAGGTCTTTCCGCAGTTGGGTCGGCTTGACGCCGGCGACCTTGGCGAGGGCGTCGCTGGAGACGGTGCAAATCTGGTTGTGTTTGAGACGCGAAAGGCAGCGCAAATAGACCGAGAGCCGGTAAATCGTTTTGCGCGGTATCTCTGGCCGGGCGGGTTTCTTCATTCGGGGGAGGGTTGAGGACACCACACCTTGCGTTGGGAATGTTTTTCGTTTGCGATCACGACGGGTGGTTTAATTAGAGTGAACGAATGCCAACGCGAGTATTCTCGACCCAGGTTGATGACGAATTGATGGCGCGTTCGCGGATGGTCGGGTTTCAACTTCAGTCGAGTCGCCGGCGTTCTTGCGCCGATTTCCCTGCAATTTGGCACACCCGGGATGATTGTCAATCGTGGCGCAAATCCGCTCGGCGGAATGAAACTTCAGTGCGTTGGACACGGCGCTCCGATGTGGATTTGAGCGGCGACCGCGTTACCGCACGAAGCCGTGGGCGAGCGGCCGGCCGGTGAAACAGGAGGCTCCGCGCCTATTAGATCGGGTGGGCACGCAACCACGCCAAGACCTGCGTAGCGCTTTCGTTCGGGGGAAACACCGGATAAAAGACCTGCTCGATTCGCGACTCCCGCACGATCAACGTCAAACGCTTGAGCAGGCGAACGTGATCGACTTCAAAGGTCGGGAGCCGCAGAGCGTCGCACAATTTGAATTCGGAATCGCTCAGAATCGCAAACGGAAGGTTGATTCGGTGGGCCAGTTCTTTTTGGTAATCGGTTGGCTGCGTACTGATACCCAGCACCCCCGCTTGGAGCGTGGATAATTCCCGATAGTGATCGCGGAAACCGCACGATTGCGGCGTGCAGCCGCGCGCCCCGGGAATCAGGTCCCAGCCTTCGGGCAACGGTTTTCCCGGTACGCCCGTCATCGGGTAGAGGTAGAGGACGGTTCTGGGCGCGGGCAGCTGTGAGAGGTCGATGAGGCCGCCCATTGTGGCGGGGAGCGAGATCGCGGGCATCACGAGGCCCTTGAGATGGTCGGCGGCGCCGTCGTCGAGGGGAACGGGCAGGTTCGGCGGCAGCGGGAATTCAGTCGGAGACGTTGACATAATCGTGGCCGATTGATGACCGGTTATCGGGGGCGGGAGCAAGAACTATTTGGCGCCGATCTTGCGTTGCGGCGGAGCTTGGGGCTGATCGGTTTGGCGTAGGTGAGGTCGCGTGGGACGCTCAGGGGCGCGTGCGCGAGCGCGACGTCGCGGCGTGGCGTCTCTACCGACCGCGTGGCGCTTCAACGCGCTCTCCGGCGACCCTTAATCAACGAAGACCACTTCGTTCGAAAGAAGCAAGACCTGGGCGTACTTTTCCCAAACGTTGAGCGGTTTCGCCGGGTCACTGGCTGGCCCCGTAAAGTCGTTCTTGGCGTTCCACTCGGTCCGGCCGCTGGGCGGGGTTTGGTTGCCGCCGGCCCGCCATTTGACGACGGGCGCCCAGAGAAATGAGTCTGATCGGTCCGAATCGCGGCAGTCGGTCACGAAATCGATCGTGTCGCCGCGGTGGACCTCGGTTTGATCGACCGGCGTGGCTTGCTTGCCGTCGTGGACGGTCCATTCGCCCAAAATTCCCGCGCGACTTGAAACAACGCGCGCGCGCACGCCGTCGCCTTCGCTGGACTCATGTCTAAGTGTGCCCCGGATCGAGATTGAACCATCGGCAGGCGCGGTCCAGCGGCGGATGGCGGCGTGGCGTGAATCGGCGCCGGGGTGGCCGCCTTCGGCAGTCAGTCGCACCCAGGCGAGCTTGTCGTCCGGCATTTTCATGCCGCCTTGCCAGGCTTCATCGATGAACTGCGGCAGTCGCTCGAATTTCGTCACGCGCTTGGTGGCGGGGTCAAACTCACCGTAACCGTAAAGCCACGTGGGCGGTTCCGCCATGGCTGGCGCCGGGCTGGCGACCGAGGTTCTGAGAAAACGCAGACCGAGGCGAAGTTCATCCGCGTCCGGCCGGCGCTGATAGGCCCGCTCATAGAGGTAACGAATGCGTTGTTCATCGGTCGTCAGCGACTTGAATTCGGGGCGGTCGAGCAGGGCGCGAAGTTGTTGGATCACGAACGGGCTGTTCATCCAAAAGAGGGCCTGTTGAGGCACGGTCGTTACGAAGCGCTGGGCGCTGCTGCTGTCGGGGCTGGCGAGGTCGAACGCGCGGAAAAGGCCCGGCAGGTTCTGCCGTTCGATAAACGAATACACGGTGCGCCGCGTCGAAAATGGCTCCGTGGTAATATCGACCGAATGCCCGCCGGCGGCGGGATCGAGCCGGCCGGTGATCGCCAGTAATGAGTCGCGCATGGCCTCGAAATCAAGTCGTTGCCGATTGAATTTCCAGAGGAGTTGATTCGAGGGATCGAGGAGCGCGTAGCGCGGATTGTCATCGCTGCTTTGCTGGTAGGCGCTCGAGAGGAGTATTTGGCGGTGCAGTTTTTTCAGCGACCAACCGTCGGCCATGAAACGGGCGGCGAGGTAATCGAGCAACTCAGGGTTCGCGGGCGGGTCGGAACGCAGGCCGAAGTCGCTGGGCGTGCGTACCAGACCGGCGCCGAAGTGGTACATCCAGACGCGATTGACGATGACTCGCGCGGTAAGCGGATTGTCGGAATTGGCGATCGCTTGCGCCAGTTGCAAGCGTCCACTGCCCTGGCGATATGGTTCGCGTTTGCCGTGGCTCAGAACCTCGAGGAATTGGCGCGGAGTTTCGGGGCCGGGATTGTTGGGGTTTCCGCGCAGGAAAACGTGGGTGTCGTGCGGGCTGGAACTATCCTCGAGAGCCATCGCGCGGGGCGGAGCGCCGGGGTGGGTCGCGTCCAATTCGTCGAGCTTTCGTTTGAGCGCGCGGGTCTTTTGGGCGGTCGGTACGTCAAACAGACGGGGTATCTCCCCCGTGGCGATATTGCCGGGCGCGTCGGCGCCGTAAAGCACTTGCCGCAGCGCCTCGCGTTCCGGGTCGGCGAAGCTTTTGGGAGCTTCCGCGGGCTTCGCCGTCGTGACGTTTGTCGCGGCCGTCAACGTCTGGCGCCACTGCCGGTCGATGTCGGCCAGGAGTTGTCCGTAACGGTCCGCGACTTCCTTCATCGAAGTGGGCGGATTCGTCGCGAAGGCGCTGACGACGAGTGGATTCACGGCTGGCTTGGCGTCGCGTTTCGTCGCGAGCGAGGCCGCGACGGCGGGCGCTTTTTCCGCAAATGATTCTTTCGGCAATGTGGCAAACTCGGTCCAGGCTGCAAAGACCGGGTCGCCATGCTTGGCCCAGTCTTCCAGCGACGATTCCCAGCGGTGGACAATTCCCGGATCGAGCTTGCGTTCGCGGGCCAGTCCTTCGGCTTTCGAGGCGTCGGCGAGATTCTTGGCCTCGTAGGCGGTCAACAAATAATCTCCCGTGCGGCGACGCACCTCGGCGAGCGCCTCACGTTCCTTGGAGTCGCGGAACGAAGTCCATTCCTCTTCGCGGCGTTTGTGCTCGGCGACGTAGGCCGGGTAATCCGTCGGTAGCGAGGCGCCACCGAGCAGCGGCGATTCGGCGGGTTCAACGGAACTGGCGAATATTCCGTAGAGTGAATAGTAGTCGCGCGTCGGAATCGGATCGAACTTGTGGTCGTGGCAACGGGCGCAGGTGACCGTCAGGGCCATCGTGCCACGGGCGACGACGTCGATGCGGTCGTCGATGATGTCCGGCTGATTATTGAGGAAACGGCGGCCGAGCGTCAAAAAGCCGAGCGCGGCCAGCGGCCGTTTGTCTTCGCCGAGGTGAAGTTGATCAGCGGCGATTTGCTGGATAAGGAATTGATCGTAGGGCAGGTCTTCGTTGAGCGCGCGAATGACATAGTCGCGATAAGTGTAAGCGTAGGGGTAACGGCGTTCCTCCTCGAAGACGTAACCCTTGGTGTCCGCGTACCGCGCGACGTCAAGCCAGTGGCGCCCCCAGCGCTCGCCGTAGGCGGGAGAGGCGAGCAAGCGATCGACGAGATTCGGCAGGGCTTGCGAAGATTGATCGGCCAAAAACGCCGCGACTTCCCGGCTCGTCGGCGGCAGGCCGGTCAAATCGAAGCTGAGGCGGCGAATGAGCGTGCGTTTGTCGGCGCGCGGCGACGGGGTCATCCCTTTCGCTTCGAGCTTGGTGAGCACAAATGAGTCGAGCGGCGATTGGACCCAGCGTTGATTCTTGACGTGTGGGGTGGCCGGTTCGCGAATCGGTTGGAAGGCCCAATGAGCGCGGGCTTTGGCGGTGTTGGCGCTGAGCGCGGGGGCGTTCGTCGGCGCGTCGGCGCGCGGGTCGGGAGCGCCGAGGCGAACCCATTCCTCAAGGGCGGCGATTTGCGGCCCGGAAAGCTTTTTGCCTTTGGGCGGCATCTGCAGGTCGTCATCGGTATAACGCACCGCCTTGATGAGCAGGCTCTTGTTTGGGTCGCCGGGAACGATGGCAGGACCGTTGTCGCCGCCTTTCAGCCAGCCGTCGCGAGTGTCGAGCAGCAGGCCGCCTTTGATTTTCTTGCTCTCGTGGCTGTGGCACGAATAGCACTGCTCGGCGAGAATCGGGCGGACCTGTTTTTCAAAGAATTCGATGCCTTCGGCGGTCGGGGCTTGCTCCGCGTTTGCCTGACAGGCCAGCAGGAGTCCGGTCAAAAGCAGCCACGCGACGGCCCGCGCGGCGCTTTGAGCGCGGCGGCGAAGTATATCCGACGTGAGCCGATTGATCCGGCGGTCTAATCGCATTTAATTAATTTAAGCACAGCCTGCGCGGCGCGCGGCGCGGCGCCTGGTCCGCCCAGAGAGGCGATGACCTCGGCGAGCTTTGATTTGACGACGCTCCGGCGGGGGGCGTTATTCAATAAGTCCAAGGCGGCGGCGGCCAAATTGGCAGGCGTGGCCGCGCCTTGTATAAATTCGGGGTAAATCTCCTCGCCCGCAAGGAGATTCGGCATGGCCAGGAATTTGACGTGAATGAACCATTTTCCGAGACGATAGGTGGTCCACGATGTCCGATAAAGGACGACCGTGGGCACGCGGAAATGCGCGCATTCCATGGTGATGGTGCCCGACGAGGCGATGGCGAGCGCCGCCTCGCGGAATGAGGTCGCCAGCCCGTGGTCCTGGAGTTGCAATCCGGGCAGATTGGCGGCGCGCTGGCGCGCGAACTCCAACAGCGCCGCGTTCGGCAGGACCATGCGAAACGTGAAATCACCCGTGGCCGCGATCTGGCGGGCGGCGCCGAGCATCACGGGGAGATGTTTTTCCAGTTCCCGGCGCCGGCTGCCGGGCAGCAGTAGGACCAGCCGCCTGTGGGACGGCGTGGCCGGCAGGTCGGCGATCGCCGAGTCGGACGACGCGGCCGCGTCGGTACCGTTCGCGGCCGCCGGCGCCGCGTGACGGTCAATCATCGGGTGGCCGACAAATTCAACCGGCAGGCGCGGGGCGCGCGTCGCGTACCACGCTTTCTCAAACGGAAATATGCTTAACAGCAGATCGACGTCGCGGCCGAAAGCGTGGACGCGCGACTCGTGCCAGGCCCAAAGCTGCGGCGAGACGTAATAGACAATCTTGGGCGACCAATCGTGAAACGTTCCCTGGCGCGAGCGAAGATAGTTTTTAATCGCGCGGGCGAATCGCAGATTGAATCCGGGATAATCGATCAAAATGATCACCTCGGGCTGTCGCTCAATGGCCACGTGGACCAATTGATCGAACACGCGTTTGAAAAACCCGTAATTCTTCAAGACCTCCCAGATGCCGACGACGGCGTGGGCGGCCAGATCAACCTCGAGGGCGACCCCAGCCGCCGCCATACGCGGACCGCCGGCGCCGAAAAACGCGGCCGGAAAAGGTTGGGCGCCGAGGGCGGAGGACGCTTTAAGGGCGGCGACCAGTTCCGCGCCGAGCGCGTCGCCGCTCGGCTCGCCGGCCACCAACATGAAACTCTGAGAGTACACGGCGCGGTTCGGGCGGGGCAGCGTCTTAACCGGGTGAGGAGATCGTCGGTCGCGCGGTCTCGGCGGCCTGAATCTGCCGGGTAATCTCGAAGGCGAGGTCCAACGCGCGTCCCGCCGATTCGCCGCTGACCAGCGGCTGGCTTTTGGCTCGGACGCATTCTACAAAACTCTGCAATTCGAGCTTGAGGGGTTCGTCTTTCTCGATCGGGACCGGCTCGCGCACGATCCGGCGACCAGCGAATTCGCTGACGATGGTCACCCGCTCGGCCGCCAGCACTTGTTTCAAAAACGATGAAACGGGTTCGTCCTCGCGCGCCAATCGATAGATGAACCCGGTCTGCGCGCGATAGTCCAGGGAGATATAACTCGTCCGCGGCCCGCCGCTGAAGACGCGAATCTTGCGCATTCTCTCGGGGCTGACGCGGCTGACGGTCAGATTCGCGACGCAGCCGTTCGCGAACCGGAGGCGCGCGTTGGCGATGTCCTCGGTCGCGCTTAGCACCGGCACGCCGACCGCATCGACGCTCGTCACCGGCGCCTTGACGAACGCGAGAACGATGTCGAGGTCGTGAATCATCAGGTCGAGCACGACCCCAATGTCGGTGCTCCGCGCGGGGAAGGGGGAGAGCCGATGCGTCTCGATGAAACGCGGCTCGGTGGCGACGCTCTCGAGGTATTTGAAAACCGGGTTGAATCGCTCGACGTGCCCCACTTGCAGGATGGCGTGGCGGCTATGGGCCAGCGTGACCAATTCCGCCGCTTGCGCGGCGTTGTCGGTCATCGGTTTCTCGACCAGGACATGCTTCCCTTGCTCCAACAACTCGCGGGCGACCGCGAAGTGGGTCGTGGTCGGCGTGACAATGCTTAAGGCGTCACTCGCCGCCGCCGCCTGCGCGAGCGAAGCGAAGGCGGTGACCCGGTATTTGTCGGCGATCTTCCGCGCCGAGTCCGGGTGCGAGTCAAAGACGCCCGCAAACTTGACGCGCCCCGCGCCAGCCATTTCCGCGTAAATCCGGGCGTGCTCCTTGCCCAAGGAGCCGGTTCCGATGACTGCCACGCTGACGGTCGATGCCATCGCTGTGGTATAGGGCGGGGGCGCGAAAGTTCAAAGGGGAATCTTCGGGGTCGGGCGACCAAGGCGCCGGACCCGACGAAATGGCTCGCGCTCAAGCGTTCTGGCAACGGAAACGGGTCTTGATAGAGGATTTCGGGAGCTCGCGGCATGAAAGAAAAACTTTGTCGGATTTTAACGGCGGCGGTTGTTTAATAAGTTGAATGCAGCCGAAATCCGATGCGCGATTGCTCCGCGACTACGTCGAACTCCAATGTGAGGCCGCGTTTGGTGAAATCGTTGCTCGCTACACGGACATGGTTTATTGCGCCGCCGTTCGGCAGACCGGTTCGCCTGAGCACGCTCGGGACGTGGCTCAAAGCGTCTTTACCGATCTGGCACGGAAAGCGCCATCGTTGGCTGGCAAAGCAAAGGACGGGGACTCGCTGGTCGGTTGGCTCTTTAAAAGCACGCGTTACGCGGCGTTGAGGATGAGGCGCGACGATCGTCGGCGCCAATGGCGGGAAAGGAAAGCCGTGGAAGGATTTGTTTCCGATGCCGAGGTTTCCGCGGATTGGGACACCGTTAGACCTTTGCTTGACGAAGCGATCTCGCGTTTGAGCGCGCCGGACCGGGACGCGTTGCTCTTGCGCTTTTTCAAGAATCAAGATTTTCGGACGGTGGCGGCCGCGCTTGGGGTGAGCGACGACGCCGCTCAAAAGCGTGTCGCTCGCGCCCTGGCGAGGCTGCGAGGTGAACTGACCCGTCACGGCGTGACGACCACCCTGGCTGCGCTCGGTTCGGCCATTTCCGTCCACGCCGTGGAAGGCTATCCGGTGGGACTCGCCGCTACGTTGACTGGGGCGGCATTGGCCGGAGCGGCAAAGACCGGCACGACCTTCGGAATTCTTGCCTTTATGACGATGACTAAGCTGAAAACCGGTGTCTTCGCCGCTCTGCTTTTGGCCGCTCTGGTGACGCCGTTGGCGATCCGCCATCAAGACGGAATCCAACTCCGAGAAAAAGACGCGTTTGCGCGGAGCCAAGCTGACCAAATTGCGCGGTTGAAGGCGGAAAACGAGCGGCTCTCGAGGCGACCGGCACAGTCGGACTCCGGCGCGACGCTCGGGAACGAGCAGCAAAGTGAACTCTTACGACTTCGCGGAGAAGTGGCGCGGCTGCGCGAGGAGGCGCGCAAGGAAGCGGCGCCACCAGCCACGACGGTCGCGTGGGCGGCCCGCATCGCGCGGCTCAAGCAAACCGTTGACCGGTGGCCCGAGAAGCGCATTCCGGAAATGCAGTTTTTGAGCGACAAGGATTGGGCGGCCGCCATGCGCGACGCCGATCTCAGCTCCGACGACGGGCTGCGCCAGGCGTTCAGCGAGCTACGCGGCGCGGCCAAGAGCGCCTTTCTCGGCCTGACGCGGGAGGCGTTTAAGAAATACGCGGCGGCCAACGCCGGTCCGCTGCCATCCGATCCGGCGCAACTCGCGCAATTCCTCAACGCCAACCCCGATCTTTTTCCGGTCGATCTGGCCCAGCTCAAGCCCTACTACGACGCTCCCGTCGATGATCGGATTTTCCCCCGCTATCAGATGGTCCACCCCAGTCGACTGCACGATAATCTTTCCGATATCTTGGTGAGGGAGGTCGCGCCGCCGGTGGATGACGAATACGATACGTCGAATGAAGCCGGGTTCTACAGCGGCGGCGTCGCGAACGTGAATCGGATCAAGGATGCCGTCGCGGCCGCGTCCCAGCAATTCGCGGGGTCCAACGGCGGCCAGCTGCCGACTGAGCCGGCCGAAATCATTCCGTTCCTCAGCCAACCGCTCGATGCCGCGCTCGTTCAGAAGTATTTGAGCAAACTTTCCGACAACCGGCGGACTCCGTGACGCATGCTCAATTTGGCCGGAGGTCGGCGATCAACTCTATCGCTCACAAGCGCGAATGAATTCCGTCTGGTGAAGTTGACTGACGCGAAACGATCCCTTAGGCCGGGCGTCGGGCGGCGTTTCTTATCAAACACGCGTGTTCCGATAACCGCAACGCTGATCGGCTACCGAGTGGAGGTGGTCAAACGCGGAAGCAGAGGCTTAGAAATGGAGAGTCTAAATCTGCGGCGCCGTGCTTCTGTTTGAGCGCCAGCGATTAGCGTGATGTCGGTCGAACTTCTTCCAAGTATTGAATGACGTTTGCCGCGGTGGGCTGGCCCATGTCGGCTTATGTTTCCAGCGCTGCAATGGTTTGGCTCCATGATCCCCAATACCCAAGAAACACGTCTTTTTCCGTGGCTAAGCCAAACTGCTTCGTTTGTTCGTCGTAAACAATCTGAACACCATGAGTCGATCCAGCCACAGACTTTGCGATCGCCCACAAACTCCGATCTGCGGCGCCCGAGTCACCTTTGAAGTCGCGCCGAAGAGGCGGGACAAGCAACTGGATTGACTGGGGCGGCGGTTCACCGATTTGGCGATTGATTAGAACCATTACTTCCTCGAGATTGAGTCGCGCCGGTAGCTCGGCGGCGCCGAATTCATCGACATTATGGCCGCAGGCCTCCAGGAACTCTTTCGAACGGGCAAAGGCTGTCTTGTACTGTGGCGGTCGCGCCGCGTGGGCGGGGTGATGTTCCAATACCAAAACGCGCCTTTCGCAGTCGATCTCGAACGAAAAGCTTATTTCGAGGTCGCTGTCTCGGTAATCAAGCGTACGTGCAAAACGTTTGCTGAATTCGACGGCGAATTGCGGAGCCGAAGCGTTAGAGCGTGTTTTGAAAATGGAAAACGGCTAATCATAAGTAAGTTGCTAATGT
>CAZFVY010000059.1:0-40984 GCA_964522665.1 uncultured Verrucomicrobiota bacterium
TCTCCTACGTTCCGAAACCGGGAACCTGGTGAAGGCTTTGCGAGCGCCCTCCGTCCGCGGCCGTTGGGGGGAAATCCAATTGAAGCGGGTGGTCGAACTGGCCGGAATGGTCGATCACTGCGACTTTTTGGAACAACCGAGCGTGAACACGGACGCCGGCCGTCTGCGGCCCGATATGCGGGTTTTGCTGCCCAATAATAAGACGATCATCATCGACGCCAAGGCGCCGCTGGACGCGTACCTGAAAGCGTTGGAAGCGCCGGATGACGCGACGCGGGTCGAGTGGCTCAAAGCCCACGCGCGCCAGATTCGCGAACACATCAGCGCCTTGAGCCGGAAATCGTATTGGGACCAATTCGAGTCGGCGCCGGAGTTCGTCGTGCTTTTTCTGCCGGGCGAGACCTTCTTCAGCGCCGCGCTCGAGCAGGACCCCGAATTGATTCAAACCGGCGTCGAACAGCACGTCATTCTGGCGACGCCGACCACGCTGATCGCGCTTTTGCTGGTGGTCGCCTACGGCTGGCGGCAGGAGAACCTGGCCGACAACGCCCGGGCGATCAGCGCGCTGGGGCAGGAACTCTACAAACGGGTGTCCGACATGGCCGAGCATTGGTCGCAGTTGGGGCGCAGCCTCGGCAACTCCGTGGATCACTACAATCGAGCGGTCGGTTCACTGGAGACGCGGGTGCTCGTGACCGCGCGCAAGTTCAAAGAATTGGACGCCTCGCATCCGCAGACGGAAATCGCCACGCCCGCCCCGTTGGACCACGCGCCACGCTTACTGCAAGCCGCGGAGATGAACCCCGCCGACGCCGGTTTGCCCACCTGACGGGGCAGGTCTCCGAGTCACTTGCTGATGCCGCGTTCGCTGCCGCGGACGAATTGGATCAGGTGCGCGACCTCGGGCAGCTTGGGCAACTCGGCTTCGATGCGGACCAGCGCGTTGGAGACGGTCAACCCCTCGCGAAAAAGAATCTTGTAGGCTTGGCGGAGGGCGCTCTGGGCCTCGTCGGAAACGCCGTTGCGTTCGAGGCCGACCCGGTTGATGGTGCGGGTCTCGGCGGGATTGCCATCGGCCAGCATGAACGGCGGCACATCCTGCACGACTTTCGAGCAGCCGCCGATGATCGCCATTTTTCCGATGCGGCAGAATTGATGAATCGCCGCCAAACCGCCGATGACGGCGTAGTCTTCGACCACGACGTGCCCGGCGAGCGTGCCGACGTTCGAGATGATGACCTGGTTGCCGAGGACGACGTTGTGGGCGATATGGCAGTACGCCAGAATATGGTTCCGCGAGCCAACCTGCGTGATTTCGCCGTCGCCGGTCGCGCTATTGACCGTGACGTATTCGCGAAACGTATTTTGGTCGCCGATGACCGTGCGGGCGACGCCGCCCTTCCATTTCAAGTCCTGCGTCTTGAGGCCGATGCTGGCAAAGGGAAAAATCTCATTCTCGCGGCCCAGCGTGGTGTGGCCGTCAATCACGACGTGCGAGTGCAGCGCGCACCGGTCGCCCAGCACGACGTTGGCGCCGAGGACGCAATACGGTCCGATTTGACAGTCGGCCCCGAGCTGAGCTTGCGGGTGAATGACCGCGGATGGATGGATCTCCGTCACGCGTCGATCAACATGAAAGTCACGTCGGCCTCGCTGACGACTTCGCCCTCCACCGAGCAGACGCCTTTGGCCTTGCCGATCTTGCCGCGGGTCTTGACCAACTCAACCTTGATGACGAGCGTGTCGCCGGGCCGGACGGGCCGGCGCCACTTGACGCTCTCGGCGGACATGAAATAGGCGAGTTTTCCGGCGTTCTCGGCCTGCTGGAGCATCAGGATTCCGGCCACTTGCGCCATCGCCTCCAATTGCAGCACTCCCGGCATGATCGGGTGATTCGGAAAATGCCCTTGGAAATAGGGTTCGTTGACGCTGACGTTTTTGACGCCGGTAAGCTTGTTGCCTTCGACATGGGTCACCTTGTCCACCATCAAGAACGGATACCGGTGCGGGAGTATCCGCATGATCTGCATGACGTCGAGCGTCGCGCCGTCCTTGAGCGTCGGGGCGGGCAGCGCGGCTTCGCGGGGCGCGGGCGGGGGCGGCGGGCTGAAGGTCTGGGCGGCGACTATCGGCTTGCGCATCTGCGCGAGAATCTGCCGTCCGAAGGCGCAATTTCCGGTATGGCTGGGCCGGACCGCGATGACGTGGCCTTGCAGCGGGCGTCCGATCAAAGCGAGATCGCCGAGAATATCGAGCATCTTGTGGCGCACGAACTCTTCTGGGTAGCGTAACGGTTCGTTCGTCAACACGGCGTCATCGCGAATCACGACGGCGTTCTCCAGGCTGCCGCCCTTGATCAAACCATTCTTAATGAGAAACTCGATCTCCTCGAAGAAACAAAACGTCCGCGCCGCCGAAAGCTCCTTCAACCAGGTTTCCGGGGTGACTTCGAGACTGAAAAGTTGAGTGAATCGGCCGTTCTTGCCGGCGCTCGTGCAGGTGATCTTCAGGCGGTCGTGCGGGAACACCGACATCAGCGTTTCCCCGGTTTCCATCTCGATTGGCGTCGTCACCTTGTACGATTCGCGCTTCTCCGTTTGCGGAACGATGCCGGCCGCCGTCACCATCTTGCAATACTCGCGCGCGCTGCCGTCGGCCACCGGCGGCTCATTCGCGTCCAACTCGACAATCGCGTTGTCGATTCCGAAACCGGCAAAAGTCGCCAGCACGTGCTCGACAGTGTGCACCTTGACGTTGCCCTTGGCCAGCGTGGTGGAGCGGACGGTCTCGGTTACATTTTCCACGCGGGCTTCGATCTCGGGCCTGCCATCCAGGTCCAGCCGGCGAAAGCGGATGCCGGTGTTGGGCGGGGCCGGCAGGAAGGTCATCGAGACCTCAAGCCCGCTGTGCAGGCCGATTCCCTTCAGCCCGGCTGATTCCCGCAACGTTTGCTGTTGTAACACGGCCCGGATTAAAACCCGCCCTACGTCGCGTTGGCAAGCTAACGATTCCTGCGGCCGACGGCGGCGGGCGTCCTCAAGGCGATTACCTTTTGGGCCGCTCAGTCCCTAGGCGGGTCGGGTCGGCGCCGGTTCCGGCCGATCGACAACTCTACTTTGCCACCGTCATGCGCGCCTGCAGCCAATTCAGGTCCTGGTTGTTCGGTGAGGGCTGGTCGTGATCGTGAAAGATAATGTTGCCGGGGGAGATCGTCCGCGGATCACGCCACACGTGGGTTTCCGCATGGCCGTCCGCGAACGATAGGACGCCTGATTTGGAGTGCAGCGCGCCGGGGTACATAAAAAAGTGTCCGGTGCGGGCGGGTTGCATGAAGACGCCGAAAAACGGCCAGCAAATGCTGCTCGGATTCATGTCCAGGAACATAATCAGCTCGGAGGGCGAGACTCTTCGAACCTCGGTGAGTTTGTGGTAAATCTCGTAATGCGTTCCGTCGAGGCTCGCGTAAAAGGTTCCGTCCCAGCCCACGTAAGCGTTGAGCGCGTAGCTGCGAACGGTCGGGAGGAGGCTTCTGCCTTCCGGCAACAGCGTGCGATCGGAGGGGCATTTGTAAATCTCGGCGCCTTTGAGATAGGCGGCAAATTGAGCGTATTTCGGGTCGATTAAAAGATTCGCGTTCACCGGGTCGGTCGAGGCGGTGTTGTCGTGCTTCATGTGGCCTTGGACCCACCTCAGGTTGTGGGAATCACCGCCGTCGGGCACTTGTCCGTTGAGCGGGAAGGCGTCGTTGTTGTCGGTGACGTAAAGCATCGACGCGATGCCGAGTTGGCGCACGTTGCTGATGCATTTGGCGCGCCGGGCGTATTCCTTGGCTTTCCCGAGGGTCGGCAGCAGCAGCGAGGCCAGGATCGCGATGATGGCGATGACCACGAGCAATTCAATCAGCGTGAAACCGTCCTTGCGGGGCGAGCAGGGCAAAAGCTGTCTCATAGGATTTCATCCCGCTGGCGCCTGCGGACAACCGGCGCGACTCGGTTGTTGAATCGGCCATGCCGGTCAAAATTACTCGCTCGGGAGAGCTGGTAGTCCGCGTTGGCTCAGTTTGGGATTCGCTGAAGCTAAAGCCGCTTGAATCTGGCCGCAAGGGAAAACGAGACGTTGAAAATCAGCCGTGGTAAGAAAGAATTCTTCCGCGGGACCTCCGGTCTCGAAGCACACGCACCGGACAGTTGGCCTCGTCCCAGAGGGACGACGGAGAGTAGCTCGGCGTTTCAACGCCGAGTTTAAGGCGGATTGACCAAAAGTCCCGATAGGGACGGCTGAGATAGAGATACTGAAGCAGTAGCTCGATGAGGTAAAAGCTTACAACGGCGGTTTGAACGTCTCGATCTCGGCCGTCCCTGCGGAACTTAGACATGATCGCGTGCGTGACTCGACGTTGAAACGCCGAGCTACTTTCATCGGCCCTTCCAAGGCCGTGGTCTCGCGGTCGGCCCCCCCGGGTTGCCTCGCTTCCGGGTCAACGAATACGTGCGGACACAAGCGGATTCGGTCGGCGGGAGAATCCTGTCTCCCACCCAAACCAGCCCGTGAAATCCAATCGGGGGGCATCGTCGCCTTGCCTCCGCCGCCTTGGCCCCGCTTCGGAACGTCGCGACGACGCGCTTATGCGGCGGCCGTGGCTGGCTTCGGCGCTGGGGCAGGCGCCGCGGGCGCGGCGGGCTTGCTTAGTGAGGCGATCTCGGCCTCGTAAAGCTCGCGGGTCCGGCTCTTGAGATCGGTGATCGCGATCTTGCCTTCATCCACTTTTTTGAGGAGCGATCGTTGCGCGAGGTAGTCCTTGTTGGTGACACCGGCTTTGCTTTGGAGCATTCGCCACGCTTTGCGGCGTTCCACCGCGAAGAGCACCATTTGGCGCGACACGGCGTAATACTTAATCTTCTCGTTGATCTCCGATTTGATGTAAACGGTGAAACTGGAGACGAAGCTGCGGTGATTCGGGTCGAACACGCGGCGGTGGATCACGTCATCCTGCGTGATGAGCACGAGCATGTCTTCCAAGTGAATGAGATTCTTGGCCTCCTCCTCGGTGATCGATTTGACGTGCTTGCGGAAACGCCCTTCCGAGAGCGCCCAATGCGCCACTGTAAAGCTGTAGGCTTCGCCGCCGGTTTTGAATTTGGTCCGCCACCAATCACGCTCGGGGGTCGGATTGCCTTTGATGTCGAAGGCCTCCTGCGAGGTCTCACCCTTGCGCGGGTTGAAGACGAATTCCGGCATGCCGCGCGCGTCCCGCACGAGCTTGGCTTGGTCAGCGGACATATTGTCGCCGACGCCATGCTCGGGCTGGCAGGTCGTGTAACTCTGGAAAAAGGCGGTGCCGCGGTATTCGAGGCCGTCAAGGAGGGCCTTGTAGAGTTTGGCGGCATTCGCCATCGAGACCTGCGCGACGAAGGGCGAGCCGTGTCCGCTGGTGAAAGCCTCAGCGACGCACTTCTTTTCGATGAGTTTGCCTTGGGAAGCGACGCCGAATTGATTCATGTCGTACCCGCCGAGCATCGTGGAGGAATCGGAGTTTTGCCCGCCGGTGTTCGAATAGACCTGCGTATCGAGCATCATCATCTTGACGTTCGGGCGATTCTGCAAAACCACCTTCGAGACGTTTTGGAAGCCGATGTCGCCGAACGCGCCGTCGCCGCCAATGACCCAAACTTTGGGCAATTCGCGAATCTCCTGCTCGGTCATGAGCGCGTCATCCATGTGCGTGAAGAGGAAGTAATCGGCCGGCGAGACGACTTGGTCGGCGCGCTCAAGCAGCGCGTCGGCGAGGCGCTCGGGAACGACCGAGCGGCGGCTGTGGTTGAGGATGACCGATTCGCTGAGCAACCAGCTAATGGTCGCGCCATCCTGGAAAAGGGAATTCATCCACGGATAGGGATGGGGATTCGACGGCGGAGTCGAACCATAGACGGTGTTGCAACCGGTACTGGCGCCCATGAACATGACGGACATGCCATTGGCGCGGTGCCCGTCGATGGCTTGCAGATGCTTGTGATTGAACGCGTCGAGCCGCATCACCGCGGTCATCGCGTTGATGATGGTCTCCTCGTTGATCCGCCCGTGCTGGGCTTCGTAACCGGCGATCCGGTTCGCGGTATCCTCGTCGTTCTCGCCGCCCAGACCCATGAGGGCGTGGGCGATCGTCTTGCGGAACAGTTCGTACTCTTCAGGCGACCGGTCCTTCAATGCCTTCAGTTTCGCGGGGCCTTCCTGCTCGACGCGGGCGGCCTTGGCCTGCAGACGATCGGCCTTTTTGTGAAAGAGCGGGCGCATGTAGGCTTCGGTGATCGAGGTAGCGGCGCGCAGGACGCTCTTCTCGCCGCAGCCGGCGCAGGCGCCGTCGCCGGAAACGAGCGCTTCGTAATTGCGGCGCACCATCAGGTGATTGCGGAGCGTGGCTTCGCGGGATTGTTCGGGGCTGTCGTCGCTGTAAAGCCCGAGGAACTTCTGCGGCGTGTCGGGCAGGAGGCGCGAGAAAATCTGCGCGGTGGTCAGCTTGGCGTTGAGTTCCTCGGTTTCCACCGTCATCCGCAACGCGTCATGATCGCCGCAGACTTGCACGCATTCGCCGCAGCCTTTGCAAAGGTCCGAGACGAAGATCGAGAACAACCCGCCGCTGCCGGCCTGTTTGGTCTCGAGCGAGCGGAAGATGGCGGGCACCGCGGTGTAGGCGATGGGGAGTTGGTCGATGATCGCGGTGAACTGTTCGCGGGCCTCCGCCGAAATCTCGGTCAACTGATTGACCTCGTCGCGGATAATATCCTGGAAGGGCGTCTTCTCCTTCTTCTGGATCGCGGCGTTCATCCGGACGCGCGAGCGGGTTTCAATGCCTTTGAGTTCCTGGACCAGTTTGCCGCGTTGGGCGGTGTCTTTTACGTAATGGACCGCGGCGGTTTTCAAAACCGTGGCGACGTCCTGAGCGGTGTTGGGCAGGGCGGTGTCGGGGCAAACGCTGATGCACTCCATGCATTGGGTGCAATTCTCGGCGATATAAACCGGAGTCTCGCGGCGGGCGACGTATTTGGACTGGGTCGCCCCGGTGCCGGCCGCCATGACGCCGCACGAAGCGAGCGCGCTGGCCGGTTGGTGGTAGCCCAAGCCGCTGCGGAATTCCTTGTCAAAAACCGCCTGGGTCTGAAACGGCGCCCGAATCTGTTGCGCGGGGCGGGCGAACCCGGCGATCGATCCGCCGGTGTTGCAGCCCGAGGTCGGAATCATCTCGTCCACGCCGAGGGGCCAGATGGGCGGGTTTCTCATGCTCGAACGGTCAGCGTCACCCGCCTCGCCGTATTTGATTTCGTGAACGCGGTTGAAGCCGTCCTCCATGACCTTCATGTTCGAGGTCACGACGGCGTCGCCGAAGCGGCCGAACTTCTTCTTATACTGTTGATGGACGGTTTGCTGGAATTGCTCCTCGCTGATGCCGTACTCGGCCAGGAACGGCGATACGCGAAAAAAGGCGCCCAGGAAAGAATTGCCCTGCATGCGGAGTTGCAATTCAGGACTCTTCGTGGCTCCGCGGGCGATTTCAAAACCGGGCAGGATGAACACGCGGATGTTGTTGTCCTTGATGAACTGGCGATGGTGGGCCGGGATGCGTTGCCAGGCGGTTTCCGCGGTGTCGCTCGACTCCCAGACCAGACTGCCGCCTTTGTTCAACCCTTCGAGCGGGTTGGTGTGCGTGAAGGCTTTGGGATCGCAGCACAAGACGACATCGACGTGGTTCAACTCGCAGTTGACGCGAATCCTCTCGGGCGCGACCACCAGGTAGTAATTCGTCGGGGCGCCCTTCTTTTCGGAGCCATACTTCGGGTTGGCCATGACGTAGAGCTTGTCCTTGAGCCGGCCGTCAATCTCGTATTCCGGCTTCAGTTGCGAAATCAGGCCGCCAAATTCACCGATGATCGAGCCGAGGTTTTTGCCGGTCGTGATCATGCCCCAGCCGCCGATCGAGTGGAAACGGACGGCGATGGCGCCGTGCGGGAGCAGCGAGGGCGTTTCTTTGCTGATGACCGCGTACGGGTGGTCGATGCCAAGAGTGAAATAGGTTTCGCCATCGGCGGCGCCCAGGCCGTCTTTGCGCTTGGTCTGGCCAATCGCGTACTCGTAGGCTCCGAGGGTGTGTTCGGGGCGGAAATCACGCGAGCCGATCCCGTAGGAACCGCGGAACAGCCGGGGAACTTCATGGAGCGACAGCGTTGGCACGAGGCCTTTGTAAATGTGGCCTTCCACCGCTTTGCCGAGCGCGGTCCGGATATCGCGCGCCAACGGGTTGTCCCCCGCCATGCCCTCGTCGGTCCGTTCAATAATGATGACGTTCTTCTTGCCGCGCAGGGCGTTGATGACGGCCGCTTCCGGGAAGGGGCGGAGCACGTTGATGTGGACCGAACCGACTTTGGCGTTGCGTTGCCCGCGCAGATAGTCGCACGCTTCCTCGATGTTCTCCGCGGCGCTGCCCAGGGATACGAAAATGGTGTCGGCGTCCTCGATTCGGTATTCGGTAATCAGTCCGTAATGCCGGCCCGTGAGACGGCCGAATTCCGCGTAAGCGTCTTCCAGGAATCTCAGAATCGGCTCATTGAAATTGTTGCGGCGGGCCACGACGCCGTTCATGTGATGTTCCTGGTTCTCGACCGGGCCGAGCAGGACCGGGTTCTTGAGGTCCATCATTTCGGGCAAACGGCGGCGTTTGGGACCGAACAATTCCCGCTGGGCCGGGGTGGGGCAATCAATCTGGTCATCGGGAGCGCCGAGGAATTCGCGCAGCAGCTCCGGTTCAGGCGCCCGGTAGAGGCGTTCCGAGTGGGTCGTGAGCATGCCGTCCTGAATGTTCATGCCCGGGTTGAGCGTCAGTTCGTTGACCTTGCGCAGAATAACCGCCTGGTCCGCCGCTTGTTGGGCGTCCTTGGCCACCAACATCGTCCAACCGGTGTCGAGCGCGGCGTAGAAATCATCGTGGCCGCAATGGACGTTCAGGGCGTGCTTGGTGAGCGCGCGGGCGCCGACTTCGAGCACCATCGTACACATTTTGCCGGGCGCGTGATAATACTGCTCCATCGCGTACACGATGCCCTGGCCTGAGGTGAAGTTCACCACGCGCCGGCCCGTTACGGCCAACGCGGTGGCGCCGCCCTGCGCGGCGTGCTCGCCTTCGGTCTCGACGGCGACCTTTTGCTGGCCCCAGACGTTCAATTCGCCTTGCGCAAAGCTTTGCTGATAAAGCTCGCCGCCTTCGGTCGAGGGGGTGATCGGGTAAAAGACGCCGCCTTCCGTGATTCGCGTCTCGACATATTGGGCGACCAACTGATTGCCGCTGCAAGTCACGGGCAAGCCGGGATATTTCGGGCGGTTGGTCGGGGAAGGGGAAGCTGATTTCGCGGTCGCGTTTTCGACGTTCTCGTTGGCGGAGGCCAGTGATGTGCTCATAAATTCGAATTATTCTGAAAAATCACCCGGTCGGGCGCCAACCCATAGACCGACGCCCGGCCTGTCTTCACGTCTAACCGATTCCCCCGAGAGACTCAAAGAAAAACCGCGGATTTAATCGAGGCGGCAAGTGGGGATTGACCGTAGGGCGCCGCCTGGCCGCGCTTCGAGCCGCCGCCAACAAAGCGGTGACAATCCAGCCGGACGCAGTTTGAATCGGGGGTAATGAAAGACGCCACTGCGTTTCGCCCGGTCGGGGCGTTGAGAGTGTCCGCCGTCGGACCGCGTCGCCTCCGGCTGGTCTCGATTCGCGAAACGATCGAACTTAGCGCGGTGGCGGAGGACTTGTTCCGACTGCGGATGGTCCGCGGACGCAAGTTTTCCGAACGCCCATCTTGGGCGGTCGTGCGCGACGATTGGCCGATGGCGCCGCCGCGGGTGGAAACCGGCAAGGAAACGGTGGCGATCGAGACGGGCGCTGGGCGTTTGGAGTTTCACTTGCGCGATGGCCGTTGGGTTTTGCGCGACGCGCAAGGCGCCGAACGGACCACTGGGCTGGCGAAACGACTCGGCTTTGCGGGTGACGCCGCGCGGGTGGCGCTCGCGTTGACCGAGACGGAAGGAATTTTTGGCCTGGGTGAAACCACCGGACCGATCAATAAACGCGGGCTGCGGCGGGAATTGTGGAATATCGATGTGCTGGGCCATTCGCCGGGCATCCATCCCGGCTTGCACAGCCTTTACGTGGCGATCCCCTTCGCGTTGCTGCTGCGGGACGGGCGGACCACGGGTATCTTTTGGGATAATCCCGCGCGGCAAACCTGGGATCTCGGGCAGGCGGCGCCAGACGCTCTAGGCGTGACGGCGGATTCCGGCGAAATTGATCTTTATTTGTTTGTCGGTTCATCGGTGGCCGAGATCGTGGACCGCTACACGGAATTGACCGGGCGAATGCCGCTGCCGCCGCGCTGGGCGTTGGGCTACCACCAATGCCGTTACAGTTACGAGACCGCGGCGCGCGTGCGCGAAATCGCCGGGAATTTCCGGCGCCGCGAAATCCCGTGCGACGCGATCTACCTCGATATCCATCATATGGACGAGTACCGGGTCTTCACGTTTGGCAAGACCTTCCCGCGCCCGGCGAAGTTGCTTGCGGATTTGGATGAGCAGGGATTCAAGGTGGTGGCCATCGTCGATCCAGGCGTAAAGGACGATCCGAACTTTGGCGTGCTGCGGCGCGGACGGGCGCGCCGGGCGTTCGTGAAGGACGCCACGGGGCGGCGCGATTACGTCGGGCGGGTTTGGCCGGGGGAATCGCGGTTCCCCGATTTCACCAACGCCCAAGCCCGGGCCTGGTGGGGCGAAGAGCAGGCTCGACTGCAACAATTGGGGGTGGCCGGGTTCTGGAATGACATGAACGAGCCGGCGAATTTCGCCTTGCCGAGCAAGACCTTGCCGCCGGATTGCCGGCACGATTCCGACGCCGGGCCGCTGTCTCACGCAGTCGCGCACAACGTTTATGGGATGCAAATGGCGCGGGCTTCGCGCGAGGGCGCGCTCGCGCATGAGCCTGGCGTGCGGCCGTTCGTGATCTCGCGGGCCGGGTACGCCGGCGTGCAGCGTTACGCGCTAATCTGGACCGGCGACAATAGCTCGGTCTGGGAACATTTGGCCGACTCGTTGCAAATGCTGCTCAACCTGGGTTTGAGCGGCGTCGCCTTCTGCGGCGCGGACGTGGGTGGGTTTCTCGAAAACACCAATGCCGAGTTGCTGGTTCGCTGGCTGCAAATGGCGGCTTTTACGCCGTTCTTCCGGAATCACACGAACCTCGACACCATAAACCAGGAGCCGTGGGCGTTCGGTCCGCCGGTCGAGGCGATTTGCCGCCGATACATCGAACTGCGGTATCAGTTGTTGCCCTATCTGTATTGTTTATTCGCCGAATCACACCGGACGGGCGCGGCGATCATGCGGCCGCTTTTCTGGCATCACGCGGACGATCCGCTGGCGGTGGCGACCGGCGATCAATTCCTGTTGGGCGCGAACTTGCTCGTGGCGCCGATCCTCCAACCGGGCAATGGCGCGCGCGCCGTTTATTTGCCGCGGGGCGAATGGTTCGATTTTTGGAGCGGCGAAGCGCATACCGGAGGTCGCTACATCCTGGCCCCGGCCCCGTTGGACCGGCTGCCGCTCTATGTCCGCGCCGGCGCGATCATCCCGATGGGCGCCGTCCGGCAGCATACCGGCGAATCCAAAGACGAGGTTATCAATTTGCACCTTTGGCCGAACGGCAAGACCGAACTCGCCTGGCACGAAGACGACGGCGTGACGATAGATCTGGCGACGGGCGGGTATTCGACCCGAACGATCCGCTTTGCCACCGTCGGCCGCGGAGCGCGCCTTGATTTCGGCGCCGCGCAAGGCTCGTTCGTAAGTGAAGTGAAGCGCTGGCGGGTGATCCTCCGCTGCGCCACGCGCCCCTATCGCGTCACGGTCAACGGCGGGCAAATTCCGGCCCGCTTTGTCGCGGAGACGGGAGTGTTCTCATTTGAGATTCAGAATGCGGTCTCGCCGATCGTCGCTCGGTTGGCGTGACGATGCTGGAGACATCGTTCAGGAGTGGGCGCAACGCTTCTTTCGCGCTTATGATTGAACCCTGGTAGGACGCGCCGATGGAAAAGCCCCACCCAAAAACCTGCTTGAACCCCTCGCGACGGCCGGATACCCATCTTGTCGTAAGATGGCATCTGAAACACGAATGACCGCAGAGCGTGCCAATGGCAGTCCTGCGCTTGGCGGTGCTGACGGGCGGGTTCTGGCGAAGCAAAGGAAATCGTTCTCACGACGAAGAACTGAATGAAAGCGGAAATCAAAGATTCACTTAGGCGGGCGATCCTGAAGTGCCTACCGTTGCTACATCAACTGAGCGATAGATTCCTAGAAACCGGCAGGGTCTGGTCAAAACGGCCGGACGGCGGCTGGCAGGGTGAGGGCCGATTGATGCCGAGCCGACTGAAGATTTTCATCGCAGCGGATGCTGAAATACGGTCAGAATCGACCGGTTTTGAGAGCCTTTTCTTCACAGAATACCCAGAGTATAGTGAGGGCCGATTAGTCGGTTACGACGGCACGACTTACCTTCAACTCGCTCACGATCGGGCTTTGATTCTCAGATGTGCCCTCGGATGCCTTTGGGATCGATGTCAGACCTTCGCCTGCGATGAGGCCGCCGTTGAAAGGATCGTTAGCGAATTCGCGGAGTTCGTCGACTCACCGAATATCCGTGTTCGGTTTCAAGCACAGCTCTTGAACTATCGGATGCACGCTGACACCGTTAATATCGGCGATATGCTAACCATCCGGAGATTGAATGACCGGGAAATAACAGAGTTTCACGGAGGTTCTCAGACTGTCGGACTGTCCAAAAGGCCGAGTTTGGATTTCGGCCCCATTGAATTTGTTATCGAGGGTGAAGTCGACGTCACGAAATCTTTTGGAGGTGATCTTTTTCGCTCGAAACCCTTACTGGAAATCGCACGCGAGCAATTCGACAAAGCAGTTCTTTGCCTGCGAACGTTTAAAGGCGGATCGGTGGGGTACGACTGGGTCCATTTCAATTTCTTAAAGTTCTGTCCGTGTACGCTGCCCTCGTACCGGGCTTTCGGACTCGGTATTCATCCAGGAGTTTACTGGATTTCCGAACAGGAAATCAACGACCTGACAAATCACGCTGGCCAAGTTTTCGGTCTGCGCGAAGCGGCGCTTGAAATAGCGTGCGCAAGGTTAGCGGACGCAGAGGCTCGAATTCGCCCCCAAGACCAAATTCTCGACGCGGTGATTGGAATGGAAGCCGTCCTTCTCGCTGCGTTGGAAAATGAAGACCGCAGAAGTGAACTGAAATATCGGTTTTCATTGAATTATTCGACGTTGTTCAGTTCACCTCACGAGCGTTTGGAGGCGTTTCGCACCGCAAAGGGTTTTTACGATCTCAGGAGCAGAATTGCGCACGGTGGCGAGCGTTCAAAAGCCTCCAAAGTACCTGGGGATAAGAAAATGAGTCTCAATGAAGCGGCGCGGCTGGCGACGGAGGCCTTGCGCATGCTAATCAAGAGGTTCCTTCCGGAAGCAAACAGTCCACCCTACAAGCGCCCGACGTTTTGGGAACACGCGTACTTCGGCCTCGTAGATTCACAGGACAGTTTCTGACCCGTAAACAGACACTTACGAGAGGAGGCGGTCGCTTGCAATCGGTAGCTGTTCTGGTATGTGTGGGGCGATGCCACGCTTCACGCGGACCCGTCTCGCGACCTTGTTTCGGCAAAGGATCTTCGGCGCCGCGTTCGGTCTTCTCCACGTTGCGCAAGCGGGCCTCGCTGCGGACTGGCCGCAGTTTCGCGGGCCGAACCGGGATGGGAGTTGGGAGGAGACGGGCGTTCTGGAAGCAATTCCAAAGACGGGAGTGAAAATCGAGTGGCGGCAACCGGTGGGCGGCGGGTTTTCGAGTCCCGTCGTGGCGCAAGGCAGGGTTTTTGTGTCGGATGTTGAGTTTACGGTTCCGTCCACGATCGAGCGACTGCATTGCTTTGAGGCAAAGACGGGCAAAGTTCTTTGGCTTTTTGCTTACCTCGAGAAGTACGGTGATTGGACTTACGTGCCCGAGCGCGGGTCAGGGCCGGCGGCGACGCCGATCGTGGAGGGGGAACGGATTTATGTCGTTGGCGGAGACGGCTGGACACATTGTTTGGATACGAAGACAGGGGCGATCATTTGGGAGAAAAACATTGGGAAAGAGTATCAGGTGGCGGAATTGTCGTGCCGGCCTTCGCCGTTGATCGAGGGGGCATTGCTGATCGTTTTCACCGGGGCCAAGCCGGGCGCCAGCGTGCTCGCGTTGGACAAGGGGACGGGGAAGGAAGTTTGGAAAGCGCTCGATGATCCGGTGTCGAACAGTTCGCCGATCATCATCACCGCGGGTGGCCGGCGGCAGTTGATCGTCTGGAGCGACAGCGCGCTCACGTCCTTGGACCCGACCACCGGGCAGGTATTTTGGCGGGAGGGAATGGTGACGAGCAACAATGACTCCGTCGCCACGCCGATTTCCCAGGGGAATCGTTTGCTGGTGAGCGGATTGATGCTCGACGTCACCGGGGATCCTCCCGTGGCCACGTTTCGTTGGCCGGAGATTCGGTCGCCTGCCAAACGGATCATCAGCAACACCTCGACGCCGATTTTGAAAGGCGACTACATCTTTAGCGCGCGGGGTTTGGGCGATCTCGTCTGCCTCGAAGCCGCGACCGGCAAACAAGTTTGGAGCACCAACGGGCTGACCATGCCGAAAAACGGCGCGAGCATCAATATTACGCCCCAAGGCGACGGCTATTTTCTCTTCACCGACGAAGGGAACCTGATTCGCGCTCAGATGTCGCCGACGGGATACCGGGAGTTCGGCCGCAGCCATTTGATTGATCCGACCTGGCCGTTCGGTCAAACCAAGTTTGTGTACGCGCCGCCCGCGTTCGCTGATCGGCATGTGTTCGCCCGGAGCGAGGCGGAAGTGGTTTGCGCCTCGCTGGAGGCGGGGCAATGAAGGACCTCCAGTTTACACGTGAGACGGAGGCTGCTAACGTTCGGGCATGATTCAGCCGGAAGAATTGGTGGGCGAGGAATGGGCCGAGTGGTATCGGCTCACCCCGGCTCAACGCTGGCAGGAAAGCGAGAAGCTGTGGCAGATTTATCTCGCGCTCGGAGGCTCACTTGATCCCGAACCCGATACGCAAAGTCCTTTCTTCGATGCGCGCGCGCCGCGTCCGCGCCCTGCTCATGGGCGGTCAGGCGTGCGTGTTCTACGGCGCGGCCGAGTTTAGCCGCGACACTGATTTGGCGATCGTCGCGGACGCCGCCAATCTCCGTCGGCTGCGCTCGGCGTTGGACGATCTCCAAGCCGAAGTGATCGCCGTCCCACCGTTTGAACTGAAATACCTGCGGAAAGGCCATGCCATTCACTTCCGCTGCCGGCATCCCGACGCCATTCAAATGCGCGTCGATGTCATGTCCAAAATGCGCGGAGTGGATGCCTTTGCCAAACTTTGGAAGCGGCGCACGAGCGTTGAACTCGCGGACGGCGTCCGCTGCGACCTGCTTTCGTTGCCGGACTTGGTGCAGGCCAAGAAGACTCAATGGGACAAAGACTGGCCAATGATCCGACGCCTGGTTGAAGCGCACTATTTTCAATACCGCGCCAAGCCCAACTCGTCGCAAATCCGGTTCTGGCTCCAAGAACTCCGGTCGGCGGAACTGTTGATCGAAGTCGCCCAACGATACGTCCCGGTTTGCCGAAGACTTGCGTCAGCGCGTCCTTTGCTGCGCGTGGCGACTCGGGGTGACGTGTTGGAAGTCGAGCGAGCGCTTTTGGCCGAGGAGACTCACTCTCGGGACGAGGATCGACAATATTGGGCGCCGCTTCGCGCGGAATTGGAGAAACTGCGCCATCGGCGATGACCGCCCGTCTGGCGCCTCTGTTCAAGGCCAGTTTTTCGGGTACAAGTTCCAGCCGTAATCGTTGGAAGCCGCAGCGGTGAGCCGGCGCGGAATAGTGAGTTTAGCAGATCGCCGATGTTTCGGCGCCCGCGCGATGTTTACGGGACGATTGCAAACGCGAGTAACGGGCGTATGATTTTTCCGCGCCGCCGAATGGCCGCCTTTTTGAATATGAAAACACGAACAATTATTCTGGGAGTGGTAAGTTGGATCGCGGTGACGGTCGCGGCGCGGGCCGCGGGGTTGTCCGAGGAGCAGAAGGCGTGGCTCGCGAAGGGCGAGCGCCATGAGAAAAAAGGGTGGATTTACCTGCATATCGAGGGCGCGCCGCGCGCGCGCGGGTTCCAGCACGGGTATTTGCTGGCGAAGGAGATCGCCGAGTCGCTCCGGGTGCGCCGGGTGATCTGGGCCTACGACAGCGGGATGGAGTGGACCTGGCTGGTCGAGAAGTCGAAGACGATGTTCACGCCCAAGGTCGATCCGGAAGACACGGCGGAGATCGACGGCATCGTCGAGGGTTTGCAGGCCGCGGGGGTGACGACCACGCGCGATGAATTGGTGGCGTATAACGGTTGGATGGATTTGGATTGGTATTGGTGGCCGGAGGAAAAGAAGAAGATCAAATCGAACTCGCCAAACCCACCCAAACAGTCGTGCAGTTCGTTCATCGCGACCGGCAAGATGACCGCCGATGGCAACGTGGTCTTGGGCCATAACACGATGGACACGTACAACGAGGCCGATTTCAACGTCGTGATCGACATCGTGCCGGAGAAAGGTCACCGCATCTTGATGCAGACGGCGCCAGGGTTGATCCACAGCGGGACAGATTTCTTCGTGACCGACGCCGGTTTGGTGGGGTCGGAGACGACGCTGGGCGGGTTCGAGGGGTTTGATGAAAAGGGCGTGCCGGAGTTCGTTCGCATGCGTCGCGCGACCCAGGACGCCGGCTCGATCGAGGAATGGTGCGAGATTATGAAGCGCGGCAACAACGGCGGGTACGCGAACGCCTGGCTGCTCGGGGACGTGAATACCAAGGCGATCGCCCGGCTCGAGCTGGGGCTGAAATACATCGGCTACGAGAAGAAGACGGACGGCTTTTTCATTGGATCAAATGTCGCTGAAGATCAGAAGATTCTGCGTTTCGAGACTGACACGGAAGAGACCGACGTGCGCACTTCGTCCATCGCCCGCCGGGTCCGTTGGAAAAAGCTGATGGCGCAGAATACGGGCCGGATTAATCTGGGGCTGGCGAAACAATTTGAGGCGGACCATTACGACGCGTACCTGTTAAAGGATAACGCCAGCAGCCGTTCGCTCTGCGGGCATCAGGAGCTTGATCCGGCGTCCTTCGGGAAAGGGACGCCGTTCCGCCCCGCGGGCACCTATGACGGCAAGGTCGTCGATGCGACGCTGGCCAAGCAAATGGCGTTCGCGGCTCGCTGGGGTTCCGCCTGCGGGCGTGCGTTTGACGCGCCGAAGTTTCTGCAAGACCATCCGCAGTTCGACTGGATGACCGACATTCTGAAGAGCCGGCCTTCCGAACCGTGGGCCGAGTTTCGGGCGGGCGAGATGAAGTAGGGCGTTTCGCGGCGCCTTACGGAAACAGCCCGCGGGTTCGCTTGGCTTCCTGGACGCGTTTGACGCCGAGGCTCAGGGCGGCCATGCGCATCGAGGTCTTTTGCTTGCGGCTGAGCGCGAGCGTTTGGGTGAAGGCGCCTTCGAGGATGCGGAACAGCTTATCGACCACCTCGGTTTCGGTCCAAAAAAAGCTCTGTAAATCCTGCACCCACTCAAAATAGGAGACGATGACGCCGCCGGCGTTGCAGAGAATGTCTGGAATTAGGAAAATCTCCGGGCGCTGATCGAGAATGACGTCCGCGGCGGGCGTGGTCGGGCCATTGGCGGCTTCGGCGAGAATGCGGCATTGAATGCGCGCGGCGTTCAGTTCGGAAATCTGGCGTTCGAGCGCCGCGGGAACCAGGATGTCGCAGGGGGTGACCAAAAGCTGATCGTTGGAAATCGCCTCCGCGTCGGGGAACCCGGCCACCGTGCGAGTCTCGGCGACGTAAGCGTCGAGCTTTTGAAGATCGATCCCGCGAGCGTTGAAGAGGCCGCCGTTGGCGTCGCTGACGGCGATGATCTTGACGCCGTACTTGGCGAGTGAGAAGGCGGTGATCGAGCCGACGTTGCCGAAGCCCTGCACGACGGCGGTGGCGCCGTTGGACTCGAGGCCGATGGTGTCCATCGCGCGGTTGATGAGGTAGCCGACGCCGCGCCCGGTGGCCTCGCGCCGGCCGACCGAGCCGCCCAAGCCAACCGGTTTGCCGGTGACAATGCTCGGCACGGTGTGGCCCATGTAGGCCGAATAGGTATCCATCATCCAGGCCATGACCTGCTCGTTGGTGCCGACGTCCGGCGCCATGACATCGACTTGAGGGCCGATGAACGGAATCATTTCCTGCGTGTAACGGCGGGTGAGGCGTTCCAATTCGGCGGCGCTCATCTGGTTTGGATTGCAGGTGATCCCGCCCTTGGCTCCGCCGTACGGGAGGCCGGTGAGCGCGCATTTCCAGCTCATCCACATCGCCAGGGCCGCGACTTCGCCGAGCGTCACGTCCGGGTGATAACGGAGGCCGCCTTTGGTCGGTCCCAAAGTCAGATGATGCTGCACTCGGAAGCCGGAAAATACCTGGACCGAGCCGTCGTCGCGCCTAATGGGCAGCGCGACCGTCATTGAGCGTTTGGGGTATTTGAGCCGATCACGGTCGTTGAGCGGGATGTCGAGTCGATCGGCGACCAAGTCAAATTGTTGGCACGCCATTTCGAACGTCGGGTGCGCGTAGATGTCCATGGGCCAAAATTAGCGCCAGATTCGGCGCGTGGCCAGAGTCAACCGATGGGTTTTGGCGCCGCGATGATAATTTCCTCGCGATGTCTTGGCGGATCGATTCGCGCAATTAAAAAAGGGCTTGAGGCGGGAAACCTCAAGCCCGTGAGTTGCGCGGAATGAGCCGGTCAGAGCGTATGGCTCGCGACGGTGCAGGTCGGGTTCACGGCGACCGTCGTGGTGGCGTAGGTCCCGTTGGCGGGGCAGCCGGGCACTACGCCGCCTTTCAAGTAGGGCGCGACATCGGTGAGCGCGACGGCGTCGGTGTCCTGCTTCTTCAGCTCGAGGGCGAATTGGGCGATGGAGCCGGAGATCTGACGCAGGTTCTCGATGCAGGCGTTCTGTTGCGCCCGGCCGCGGGCCTTGACGAAGTTTGGCAGGGCGATCGCCGCGAGCAGGCCGATGATGGCCACCACGATCATGATTTCCACCAGCGTGAACCCGAAGTTGCGCCTTGGATTGGTTTTCATAGTTTTACCTTTTATGTTTTGAACGCACGGCGTGAACAGGGTGGCAGGCGGGTTATTATAAGTGCGGTTCTGGTTCACTGATTGCCTGCCACTAACCGCGCGTGGTTACCCTAGAGCAGCCGGGATGCCAAAGCGGATTTGGGCGAGTTCAAGTGACCCGAGCGACCTTACCGCTGAGCGCTGAGTGTGGGAGCCACCGGGACGCTGACGGCGATGAAGAATGGGAGTGAGGCGAGCGGATGGGATCGGCGACCGCGACTTTCCGAGAGAAGGAGTGAGCGCTTGTCTGACGGCGGTTGTTCGGAGGGCGGAGCAGGCAATGAAGCGTAGCGGGCGAGGGCACGAAAAAGGGCTTGAGGCGGGAGGCCTCAAGCCCTTGGGGTGGGGGCAGGCAAGGAGTTTAGATCGTATGGCCGGAGACGGTGCAGGTCGGGCTGGTCGAGACCGTGGTCGTCGCGTAGGTGCCGTTCGCCGGGCAGGAAGGCATAACGCCGCCCTTCATGTAGGGGGCCACGTCGGTGAGGGCCACGGTGTCCGTGTCCTGTTTCTTCTGTTCGAGAGCGAATTGGGCGATGGAGCCTTCAATTTGATGAAGGTTGGCGATGCAAGCGTTCTGCTGCGCTTTGGTGCGGGCTTTCACAAAGTTCGGGATCGCGATGGCCGCCAGGAGGCCGATGATCGCCACGACGATCATGATTTCCACCAGTGTGAACCCAGCTTTGCGAGTGTTGTTCGTCTTCATATTTTTGCCTTTGATTTTTCGGTCGCCCGGCGTGAACTGCGTGGCAGGCTGGTTATTATAAGTTCGGTTCTTGTTCACTGATTGCCTGCCACGAACCGTGCATGCTTAACCTTATAGCAACCGGGATGCCAAGGCCACCTTCTCCCCTTGCGGAGCCCCGCTCGGGGTCAGCCAACCTCGGGAGCAGGCGGGGCACTGACCGCAACGCTCGTATTTTGCGTGTGGAATTCAGTACCAAAGGCTTATGAATTATTCACCCGACTAAATTAGCATCGAAGCGATGAATTAGTCTATGGGGTGTTTCCTCCAGGAAAAACTGGCTTCAAGCGGTTGCAGAACTGCGATTTCGTTCAGTTCTGCGACGCAACCGCAAGAATTGTGGCTCATTCCGGAGGTTCCGATTGGTTCCGGAATGGTTCCGGCTTGGAACCCGCCAAAGTCGCGCGTACAGTGTGGGGAAAGAAACATGCGACCGACCCAGTATTTGCACGTTGAGAAGACGATCCGCCTGATCACGCCGTCCGCTTTAAAGGCGGAGTTGCCGATGACCGAGGCAATGAACCGAACGGTGGTCGAGGGCCGGGAAGTGGTTAAGCGCATCCTCCATCAGGAGGATCGGCGCCTGCTCGTGGTCATCGGCCCGTGCTCGATTCACAATATTGACGGGGCCCTCGAATACGCGCGCAAGCTCAATGACCTGCGCCGGGAGTTGAACGACCAGCTTTACATATTAATGCGGGTCTATTTTGAGAAGCCGCGCACGACGATCGGCTGGAAGGGCCTGATCAACGACCCGCACCTGGATGGATCGTACGATATTGAGACGGGTTTGAAAACGGCCCGGCGGTTGCTCGTCGAAATCGCCGGGCTGGGCCTGCCGTCGGCCACGGAGTTCCTCGATCCGATCACCCCGCAATACCTGGCGGACCTGGTCTCGTGGGCGGCGATCGGCGCGCGGACGACCGAGTCGCAGACTCATCGGCAGATGGCCAGCGGGCTTTCCATGCCGGTTGGGTTCAAGAACGGCACCGACGGCGGCTTGCAGATCGCGCTGGACGCGATGGGCGCCGCGATGCATCCGCACAGTTTTCTGGGCATCGACCAGGATGGCATCACGAGCATCGTCCGCACGACGGGCAATCCCGACGGCCACATCGTGCTGCGCGGCGGCAGGCAGCATACGAACTACGATTCGGCCAGCATCGCCGCCGCCGCGGACCAGTTGTCCAAGGCCGGCCTGCCGCGCGTCTTGATGGTCGATTGCAGTCATGCCAATTCCGGCAAACAGCACGCGCGGCAAGAGGACGTTTGGCAGAGCGTGGTCGCGCAGCGCGTCGCCGGCAACGCGGCGCTGATCGGCTTGATGGTGGAGAGTTACCTGCAACCGGGAAGTCAGCCGATCCCGACGGACCTGACGTCCGTCCGCTACGATGTTTCGGTGACCGACCCGTGCATCGGTTGGGATACCACCGAAAGAATGCTGCGATACGCGCATAAATTGATGGGCGGGACGGAGCGAATTCCGGCGCTTGCGCCCACGACCGCATAACGATTGTGATCGCTGGCAAAAAATGGGGTTTCAGTCTTTTGCTCGGCGTCGTCTATCTCGGGGTCTTTCATGTCTGGCTTAGGTCCGATCGCGGAGGGATCCTCGTCAGCGGACTGGCCGCGACGGTTGGCTTGACGGTCGCCTGGGCGCGCGCGGCCCGGAATGGTTACTTCGTCAACGTTTGGGACCGTTGGGCGCACGCCGCGGTGATCGCTGACATATTTGTCGAAGCGACGCTGGTCCGATTTCACGAGGGGTACAGCTTTTACCTGTGCGCGGCGGCGTTTGCCGTGGTGGTGGGTGGGTATCGCGCCTGGGCGCTCGCCCGACGGCGCGCGCTTACCCTGGGAACCTCTTTACGCTGACGGCGTCACCGGAGCGGGTCCGAGCAGCAATTCCAGGTAGAGCAAATCGAGGCGCCGGCCGAATTTGTAGCCGACCTCTTTGAACCGGCCGACCTCCTCGAAGCCGAAGGCGCGGTGCAAGCGAATGCTCGCTTCATTCGCCGGGTCGATTCCCGCCAGCACCGCCCGCAGATCAAGCCGACGGGCGGCGTCCACCACGCGCGACAAGAGCAGCTTTCCGATACCCTGCCGACGGTAGGCCGCGGTGACGCAAATCGTGTCGTCAGCCGTGTTGCGGAACGCCGGGCGGTCGTGGTAGCGGTTGAGCGCGCCCCAGCCGACGATTCGCCCAGCGCCGGTCGCCGCGACAAAGATCGGTGAATTGCTCGCGACGTGATCGCGGAACCATTCGGCGCACTCGACCACCGTTAGCGGCTCGATCCGCGGCGCCGCGGTGGTGGTCAGGATGATCTCGTTATGAATATCAAGAATCGCCCAGAGGTCGTCCTTGGTGGCGAGCCGGGTGGTCATTCGCGACGCGAAGTTGTGTATGGGCGCGGCGGGCGATCGGCCGGGGAGAAGCAGCCGATTTACGGGGCGTCAAAAGAGCCGTTCCATGTAGATGACGTCCAGCCAACGCCCGAATTTGAAGCCGACCTGCTTGAAATGCGCCACTTTTTCGAATCCGAATCGGGCGTGCAATCGCACGCTGACATCGTTTTCCGAATCGATTCCGGCCAGGATCGCGTGCAGGCCGAGGGTCTGCGCCGCATCGATCAACGGCGCCACGAGCAATTTCCCGACGCCGCGCCCGCGCTGGTCCGCGGCGACATAGACCGAGTTCTCCGAGGTGAAGCGGTAGCCCATGCGCTCGTGGTATCGGTTCAGTGAACTCCACCCGACGACGCGTCCGGCCTCGTCCTCCGCGATGAAGACCGGGTAGTTGTGCTTAACGTGATCCTCGAACCACGCGGCGCGATGCGCCAGGGTGCGCGGCTCGTAGTCATACGTGGCGGTGGTGTGCAGGACCGCGTCGTTGTAGATGTCGAGAATCGCGGGAAGGTCGTCGGTGGTCGCGGCGCGCGTTTTCATTTCGAGGCGTGGATTTCGGATTTCAGGCGCTTCAGAACTTTCATGGGGCTGTTGGCGTCGCGCCCGAAGGAGTCGTGCAAGCGGGTATATTCGACGTAGAGCCGGTCGTAAACGGCGGTGGCGGCCGGCGACGGGCGGTACATTTTCTTCGCGACCCGCGCCATCTTGCCGGCGGCCGCGTTGAGGTCGGGATAAGCGCCAGCGGCGACCGCCGCGTGCATGGCGGCGCCCAAAGCGCAGGTTTGCTCGGAAGCGGCGACTTTGATCGGCCGGCCGGTGACGTCGGCGTAAATCTGCATCAAGAGCGGGTTCTTCTGCGCCAAACCGCCGCAGCCGTACAACTCCGTGATCGCCACGCCCTGGCTGGTAAACGCTTCGATGATCTTGCGCGTGCCAAACGCCGTCGCTTCGATCAGCGCCCGATAGATTTCGTGCGGTCGGGCGCTGAGCGAATAGCCGACCAAGAGGCCGGTCAGATCAGCGTCCACCAGGACGGAACGATTGCCATTCCACCAATCCAACGCCAGCAGACCGCTTTCGCCAGGTCGCAATTGAGCGGCCTGCTTTTCGAGGTACTGGTAGCCGCTGAGACCGGCCTTCTTGGCCTCCGTCCCGACGTACGCGGGCATCCCGTGGCTAATGTGCCACGAAAAAAGGTCGCCGACGCCGGACTGGCCGGCTTCATAGCCCCAGAGTCCGGGCACGATTCCATCCTGAACCACGCCGCAAATGCCTTCCACCTCCTGACGCGTTTCGCCGAGCAGCAGATGGCACGTCGAGGTGCCGAGGATCATGACCAGTTTTCCCGGTGTGGTCACGGTGCAGGCGGACACCGCCGCGTGCGCGTCGATGTTCCCCACCGCGACCGGGGTCCCTTCGCGCAAGCCGGTGAGGCGCGCCATCGCTTTGGTCAGCCCGCCGGCCAACGCGCCGGGTGGGTAAAACGTATGCTGGAGTTTCTCGGCGACGACGTTTTCCAGCGCGGGATGCAGCGCGCGAAAAAAGTCCTTGCCCGGGTAGGTCCAACCGCCCTGGCCGTCCTGGTAAACCCACATCGACTTGAAGCCCGCCGCGGACAGCCCGCGTTTTTCCAACCCGCAAAGTTGCCACGTAATCCAGTCACCCGCCTCGATGAATCGCTCGGCGGCGTGATAAACCTCGGGCGCATCGTTGACGGTTTCCAGGAGTTTGGCGAAAAACCATTCGCTCGAATACTTGCCGCCATAGACTGGCACAAACGCTTCGCCACGCTCGCGGCCCAGCTCGTTGATGCGGTTGGCTTCGGGTTGGGCCGCGTGATGTTTCCAGAGCTTAACCCAGGCGTGTGGGTTTTTCCGCCAGCGCTGTTCCAGGCAGAGCGGCGAGCCATCCGCGCGAGTGGGGAGCATCGTGCAACAGGTGAAATCGGTCCCGAGGCCGATGACCTGTTCCGGTTTGACCCGCGCCGCGCGTAAGACTTTGGGGATCGTGGCTGAGAGGACGGCGAGATAATCGGCGGGGTTTTGGAGCGCGGTATCCGGCGGCAGCCGCTTCTTGTCGCCGGGTAGGGTCGTATCGCAGACGCCGTCCGTGTATTCGTGAACCGCGGAGGCCACTTCGCGACCCGTCTCGACCTCGACCAAGAGGGCGCGCCCAGAAAGCGTGCCGAAATCAATGCCGAGCACGTAGCGCCGGCCATTCGCGTTCGCGCGGATGGATTTCATGCGGCGCAAGTCTTGCAGACGTTTCGACGGCGGCAAGTTGAAAACGGCGACCGTCGAAAATGGCGTCCCGCGGTGGCTGCGCGGAGACCCGGGCGACGGGTCATAGATCGGCATGCGCATGCGCGGCCGTGGGTGGTTTTAGGTGATCGGGAAGGTTAGTTCATACTTTTAGTCCATCGAATGCGCTGGCAGAATTGAAGTAACAAAACTCAATCAAACATGGCATCGCTCCAGAATCCGGAAGCAGTGTCCTTTGCTCTTACGCTGGGAAAAATCCGCGTTCCGACGCCGAGGGTGATCGCCCCCAAGGCTGACCGCTTTTTGAAAGGGAGGTTATGCCAGTTCTTATGAAGCCACGTCACTTCATTGCCCTTTTGCCACTCTGCGCCTTGCTGCTCGTGGCGTGCGGTCGGGAAGCAAACGCTCAAGTGGGCGCGGCCAGCTCGACCGCCGACTGGCCCACCTACAACCACGACGCCGCCGGCTGGCGCTTCAATCCCCCTGAGAAAACCCTCGGCCCCGCCAACGTCGGCCAGCCCGTCGAGAAATGGCGCTTCCCCGCCGCCGGCTCCAAGGAAACGGTCGGCGTCGTCCACGCCACGCGCGTGCAGGCGCTCCCCAGCCCCGTGGGCGGATTGCAGACCGGTTGCGCGATGGATGGGCGCACGATCTTCAGCAACGGCATCAATGGCATCCAGTTGGGCACCCAGGAGAGTCCGCTCGCCGCCGGTCAACTGCCGACTGGAGGGCGGGTGACGGCCACCTCGACCGATCTCCGAACCGAACGTTGGCGCCACGAACGTCCGAAGATTCCCGAGATGGGCGGCACGCCGGGGAACCCGATCTACCGCGACGTGGGTGATGTCGTCGGGTCGGGCATCGCCGCGGCCAACGGCGTGGCGTACTTCACCGCCGTCGGCAGCGGCAAAGTGGTGGCCCTCGATGCCGCCACCGGCGCCGTGCTCAAGGAGATCACCATCGGACCGTTGTGGGAAGGGCCATCCGTCTCCCGCGGCCGGGTGTACGTCGGTGGGGCAACACGCTCTTTTCACCCAACGAGTTTGAATGCTTCTTCCCCAAGCAGTACACTGGCAGCGTCCGTTGCTTCGGCTTGCCCGGAAACGATGGGGCGGGTGATTGATCCGGTGGGGCCGACATCGCCTCATTCACCAAAGCATAATCGAGGAGCCGGCGCCAACCGGTGGGACCTGCGGTCGTGACTGGCGGAAATGGTTGTCAGCGCACGACGGCCCGGAAGAATCGAGTCTCTTTTGAAACGTCGAACAAAAGCGAGTTCATACTATTGGTGAGGACGGGCGGCTGGGTTACGTCGTTCCATCCGTCCCTAGTTCCGACCTTCGAGTTTTGCTGAAGGACGGCGTTGGTCGGCCACAACAACGTCAATCCGGTGGTCGAATGGACGAAGTCAATCGGCGGCCCCACCTCGAGTGAGTCTGATCGCGCGATCAGCCCACTTCGTGTGACTACCACGAATCTCCCGGCTCCGTAGGCAAGGGATCCGGCATTTGATCCTGATCCGTTACGCGCCACTGTGGTGACCAAATTCGTCCGCGAGGTCCACGTGACGCCGTTGGTCGAGGTGAGCATCGCCGTCAGGGAATAAAAATAGTCCGACGGATCATATCCGAAGGCGGTGCAGACAAAGGAGCCGCCGCCGAAGGCGATTGAGCCAAGGGAGATCGGCTCGCTCATCTTGGTCCAGCTAATTCCGTTGGTCGATGTGCGTATGATCCCTCTGTCAACGGTGTTTCCGACCGCGACGAATAGTCCATCGCCGTAGGCCACGGAATTAAGAGCTCCCGCGTAGTCGGTCTGCGCGGACCAATGAATTCCATCGACGGAGGTCTCGGTATCCGTGACGCCGACCGCGACAAATTCACCATTTCCATACGTGACGCCCGATAAATAATTGGAACTGGCAGGCCGTTGGCTCGTCCAGGTTACCCCGTCAGCGGACGTAAGGATTCGATTTTGACCGGCGGCCCCACCGACGGCGACAAAGGTTCCATTGCCGAAGGCGACCGATCGGAGCAGGGCATTGGTCCCCAATCCAGAATCGCGCGCGAGCCAGGTCGTGGCGTCGAGTGAGGTCGCAATCTGGTTTGAGCCGACGGCCACAAACAGGCCAAGGCCGTAGGCCAAGCCTGCTGGGGTGAACGACAGGGCCGCCGAACGGGACCAAGCTTCGCTGTCATGGGAGGCGAACACCCCTCCCCCTTTGGCCGCGGCGACCCAAACGCCACCACCCCGGACGATCGAAGTGAACGTGTCGTCCAAGGCCGGAACGGGAAGTTGAGCCACTTGGGACCAGGCGACATTGTTGGTGGAGGCCAGAATGATCTTTGACGATCCCACGGCAACAAACGTGCCGTTGCCGTAGGCGCCGCCCGTCATAACCTCAGGCGAAAAAGACGCGCTAAGGCTGGTCCAATTGGTTCCGTCGGGCGATGCCCAAAAGCCATCCGGAGCGTTATCTGGCTGACCGGGAACCGAAGGCCGGCCAGCCACAAAAACGCCGCCCCCGTAGGCTATCTCGTTCGGCACAATCCGGTCGGGCAGTTGGGTCGGCGTCCAATTCAAACCATTCTTGGAAGTATAGACATAACTGGCAAAACCGAATCCAGGAGCGGTCGCAACATATTCGCCAGACCCAAACGCAACACCTGAGAATTGATAGGCGAGGCTCGTAGCCTGCGTTACCCAATTGATGCCGTCTGACGATGTGGCAATGAAACCGTTCTGGGACATGAACCTGCCAAACTGCGTCCCCACCGCGACGAACTTGCCGTCCCCATAGACGACTCGGCTAAGAACCACTCCGCTGCCGAAGCTTTGGCTAATCCAATCAATTCCGTTCGTGGAAGTCACGACGTTGACCGCATCACCCACGGCCACGAATGCGCCGTTTCCGTACGCGATGTCCGAAAAAGTGACGTAGTCAAACGTGCTCTGGACACTCCAGGCGCCGACGTCGGTTGCGGTGAGAATGTGGCTGCCGCTTATCGCCGCGAAACGACCGTTCCCGTACGCGATGCGGCCGAATTGATTTGTGACTCCGGAACCCAATGGCGACCAATCAGTTCCGTTGGTTGAGGTGAGTATGGCGCCGTAGCTCCCGCCCAAGAAAAACCGGCCGGCCGCGAAAACGATTCCGCCAAAAGCCGTCAGGGGCGCCACCTGTGTCCAGTTAGCCAGCGGGTCAGATTGCGCGGCCGCAATTGTCATCCAATAAATGATGCCCCCTAATATCGATAATTTCCTCTTCATAAAACTCGTCGTGCTCTCCCTAGCTTCCAAGACTTGGCTTGGCCCGGGACATTCGCACGCTTGTGAACTCTCCGCAAGTAGCGGCGCGGCTTGGCGAGCTGACTCGTGCTGAGGGATCGGGTCCGGGCGGGGCGGCCTTTTACTGGGGTGGCGGGCCTCAGATTGGCGAGCGAGAAAAGCTGCTATGGATTCTTAACGTTCTCAATAATAAAGAATTACACAGAATTGGGCCTCCTCGTTGACCGCTCGCCGCAACGCCGGAAAATCTGGGCGACGAGTTTGACATTGCGCTGGCCGCTGTGATACCGTCGCCCGCTTTTTATGAATCGTAATCCGCATGTAGCAGTCGTCGGCGCCACGGGCGCCGTGGGCATCGAAATGATTAAAACGCTGGAGAAGCGCCATTTCCCGGTGGGGAAGTTGACGTTGCTGGCGTCGGCGCGCTCGGTCGGCAAGAAGCTGAAGTTTCGGGGCCAGGACGTGGTGGTTCAGGAATTGACCAACGACGCCTTTGGCGGCATCGACATTGCTCTGTTTAGCGCGGGTGGCAGCATCTCGAAGGCGTTCGCCCCAATTGCCGTCAAAGCCGGTTGCGTGGTGGTGGACAACTCGAGCGCGTTCCGGATGGATGAAACGGTCCCGCTCGTCGTCCCGGAGATCAACGCGTCGGACGTCAAGGCGCATCGGGGAATCATCGCGAATCCGAACTGCACGACGGCGATCACGCTGATGGCGCTTTACCCGCTGCATCAGGCCTTCGGCGTGACCCGGATTTTCGCCTCAAGCTACCAGGCGGTTTCGGGCACGGGCGCCAAAGCCATCGAGGAACTTAGGCGGCAAATCGGGCAGATTGTCGCCCGTGAGCAGGTCACGCGAGAGGTTTACCCGCATCAAATCGCGTTCAACGTGATTCCGCATGTCGATTCGTTTCTTCCGTCGGGCTACACGAAGGAGGAGATGAAGATGGAGAATGAAGGGCGGAAGATTATGCATCAGCCGGCGTTTCGCGCGAGCGTGACGTGCGTGCGGGTGCCCGTGTACCGGGCGCATTCGGTGGCGGTGAGCGCGGAGTTCACGAAACCGGTCACCGTGGAGGCGGCGCGCGACGTGTTGAGCCGGGCGCCGGGGCTGGATTTGGTGGACCATCCCGAGAAGGCGGAATATCCGCTTCCGCTCTACGTCGCGGAGAAGGACAATTGCCAGGTCGGACGCATCCGCTTGGATTGCGCGTTGGACAACGGCCTTTGCTTTTGGGTTTCCGGCGATCAACTGCTCAAGGGAGCGGCGCTTAACGCGGTTCAGATTGCCGAGGAATTGCTGAAATAGGCGGCCCGGCGGAGCCCTGGCTCGTCTTTTTTCAATCTTCCCGCCGGAGGCCAATCAGGCAGCGGCCGCCGAATACCCGTGGCCAGCGGGAAAGCGCGGCGTCGATGCGTTGCAGCCAATTCAGGCAACCGCGCGGGTAGAACGCCGGCAGGCTGAATCCGCCGGAAAAGAGGTAACTGAAGCAGGCAAAGGCTTCGGCGTGAAAAAGCGACCAGCCCGGCGGCCAAACTGATTGCTTCTGTCTGAAGAAGAGTCGCGTGGCGTTGCCTTGCGCCGCGTAGTAAAGGCGTGATTTCGGCGCGACGGGCGAGAGGTCGATTGGCTTTCCGTAGGCCACTGGCTCATGGTGAAAGAGGCCGTAGGCCAGGAGGCTGATCTGACTAATGTACGGTTCGAACAGGATGATTCGTCCGCCCGGCGCGACGACGCGGTGCGCCTCTTTGAAAAACGCGCCCGGAGTGGCGAGGTGGTGGAATACGTCAAAGAGAATCAAGTGCGAAACCGCGCCGTCGTGCAGCGGCATATCGTAACCGTCGCAGACCAAATCAAGCCCTGGATTCGGGAAGAGATCGGTCAAGAGCGCCTCCTGCAAACGAGTCTTCAAGGCGCCGATCCCCGACCCAAGTTCGACGACGCGCCCGGGGATTTGGGCGTCGATCAAACGGGCGATGCGTTCGTAGTATTGCGCGTAGAGCGTCCGCAGGAGCGGCTTGCGGTCCCACGCGGCGCGATTGCGCTGAATTTCAATCTGATGCTGCCGCAGTGGCGTGGTCATCGAATGAATTTCAGTCGGCCGGCCGCGAAAACCACCATCCGCAGCAAAAGCCACCCGTGGCGCCAGCGGTGGATGTTCGTGCTGCCGTAGGTGCGCGCCTGGTAACGGATGGGCAGATCCAGAATGCGCAGATTCAGCTTCGCGGCGCCGAAGAGCAGGTCAAAGTCGCCGAAGGGATCGAAGTCGCCAAAATAGGCGCGGTTTTGCTTAATCGCTTCGTAGTCCGCCCGAAAAACCACCTTGGTCCCGCACAACGTGTCCTTGATCGATTGGCCGAGCAGCCAACTGAACGCGAGGCCGAAGAATTTGTTGGCGACCATGTTCAGGAACTGCATGGCTTCCTGCTCCATGGGATAGACCAGCCGCACGCCATTAACGAAGTCGGCGGCGCCCGAACGCGCGACCTCGTAAAACTTGGTCAACTGCTCAGGCGGGACCGTGAGGTCGGCGTCGAGGATGAACAGGATGTCGCCGGTCGCGACGTCGAAGGCTTCGCGCACGGCGCCCCCTTTGCCCCGGCTTTGCTGCTTGAGCGTTGTGATCGTCCGCTCGGGGTGACGGGCCACCGCCCGTTGTATCTCGCCCCAGGTATCGTCGGTCGAATGCCCTTCAATCAAGATGATCTCAGTGCCCAGTCCCAACTCGGGCGTGCGTTGAATCGCGGCCTCGATGTTGCCCGCCTCGTTGCGCGCGGGGATCACCACCGAGCAACGGTATTGCCGGCTCGGGTCCGGTCGCGGACGGGGCCGCGCCACTAAAAACACGGTGAGGCAAAACGGCTTGAGGATCGGCGCGAGCCACCGATTTAAGAGACCGCCGAGCAAAGGCGTATTGATCGGCCAGAGAATGCGCGTGTCGAGCTTGATCACTTCCCAGCCCGCGAGGCGCAGGAGGTTTTTGACATCCGACGCCGAAAGCCAGTTTTGCGGTAGCGTGGGCGCTTTGGCGCCGATTCGCTCCGCCCCGGCGAGGATCGGTCGCCAGAGGTTATTGAAAAAATTGATGACGAGTCGCGTGCGCGGGTGAGCGGCTTGATGCAGGCTTTCCAGCGTCGCCTGGACGTCCGGCAAATCGTTCACCAAATCGGAAAGCAGGATGTAATCGAATTTCTCCTCCGGCGCGAAGGCGGCCGACTCGGCGCAGCGAAACTCCAGTTCGGGATGACGCGTCCGGGCCAGTTCGAGCATCGCCGGGCTGAAATCGACCCCCACGCCGCGCGCCGGTTGCACTGCCGCCAACAGGTCGCCGAGGCCGCACCCGACTTCCAGCACGCGGCGGCCGGGCGGCGTCAAAAAGGCGAAGTGCCGTTTCAGCAAGTCATGGTAATGCCGGGCGTTCTCCTGCGGCCGAAGCGCGGCGCGGGTTTCGTAAAACGCTCGGCGGTCGATCATTTCGGGGCGAACTTAGCCACTTTTGAAGGGATCGGCAATCCTGTGAAACGCCCGTCGTTGGCGCTTAGTCTGCCACCATGAAGAAACCTAGAACGTGATTTCCAACGACCGTGGGTGGGCCTCGTTCGGAAAATGAAGCCAGAGTAATCCTGACGTGGCTTCGAAACGAAACTCCGTCAGGGAGCGTCCGTCGAGAGTAACGCTACGGGGAGAGCCGGGCGCGCGAGCCAAGACGATGGCTTCCGTCTGGCCGATCCCATCAACGAGACACTTGAAACTAGAGGTGGAGGCTTGGATTCCGTTGACTTTACAGGCCGACGCGAGTAGTTCCGGCGCGCGGGGCGAGCCAGTGGGAACGTCGAGGAGAAAAAATCGGCTGCCCGGCGTGAGGCTGACGGACTTTTGCAACTTAAGCAGGGGATCGAAAAGATTGACCCAAGCGCCGTGCAGGGTCTTGGGAGCGCTGGTCGATGACTCGTCGAGACCGGCGGCGATCACGTATTTTCCACGCCGCAGCAACAGGTAATTGGTATCCGCCCGGCGAAAGCGGGAGCCGATCGTTGCGTCGCGAATTGCGCCGAGGATAGTTTCGTCGCCGTGGGGATCGGCGGCGAGCAGGTCGGGATTTTCTGCCCGAAAATACAGCGTACCCTTCCCCACGCGATGGAGGCCCGGTTTCGCCTCGGCCGCCAAGCCTAATTGCTCGAAGAGATGCGTCCGTGGCGTGGCGTAGTGAAGACCGTTGGTGTTCCACCATTCGCGCGCGCGATTGTACGGATCCGAGTCATCGTCCCAGACCACCAGGACGCCGCCCGCCCGCACCCATGCGGCGAGAGCGGCGTGGACTTCAGGATTGGGCGGTTTCATGCCTTGGTAGGTGAGCAGCAGCAGGTCTTCGTGGGCGAGGAAGCCGTTCAGCGTGGCGTTCTCGAGCTGCACTGGCTCGACGGGAAAACCGTGTTTCAGCAGCGGCAAGGCCAGCCCGTAAAAGTGACTGAGGTGGGGATCGCTCGCGCTCGGTTCTCCGCGTTCAAACATCAGCGAATCGCTGACGATCACGCCGGCGCGCGAGGAGACACCCTCCCAGGTCGCGGGATGCTGATCCATGTCATTGAGGGCGTTGATGACGGTCTGCAATTCAGTCGCGTATGCGGCGGGGATGCGCTCGCGTTCGCCGGGACGTTCCGCGGAAGGATAGGCATGACCAAATACCCGGTCCGGCCAGGGCATCACTTCGTAGCGCGAAACCTCGGGTTGGAGCAGGGAGGCGGTGAGGGTCGATTCCCAATTACGGTGATAGTCGTCCCAATCGTGGCGGGGATCGTCCTCCACGGGATCGTTCAGATACCAGACGATCCGGCCAGTGGAACGGACGAGATTCTGCAAGGCGCCGTACTCGAGAAAGGCGGTTTCAAAGGTCCGCTCGCGCAGTTCTCCGTGGTAGAGATTTGGAGTGCGGGCGGTTCCCGTCCAGACTTGAGCGATGTAACCGTCGCAACCTTGCAACCGGGCGAGGCTCGATTCCGGGCTGACGATTCGCCAGTGCGCGTAGTTCAGCAAGCTGTGGGTCGGGACGTAGCAGCGCGCCTGGCGATGATTCTGGCGATTGTATTCCTGGACAAAATCGAAGACCTGCTGGAGCGCGCGGCCGTAGAGATAATACTTGAGCTTGGACGCGCGCCACGCGGCATCCACCGATTCATGGGGTGGAGTCCACTCTTCACGGTATAACGACCGCCACTCCCGCTTAAAACCTTCCGAATAACCGCCGTTGACCCAGAATTCCGGCTCTTCGAGATGGATCGCCTCCGCGCCGGCGTCGAGAGCTCGCTTCACGCCGACGCACAAGAATTTTCCGTAATTCTCGCCCGGGCACATATAATAGACGTCGCCGCCATGGCTGATCTTCGTGCCGTTGTGATCGGTCTGCGCCTCGTCCTCGTGATTGGTCCCGTCGAACCGGCCGTAAAGGTAGTCTTGGTAGTGGCCCCAGGATACGCCGGTCATGACGTGGATGCGATACCCTTGCTCCCGCCAACTCTTGATCCGTTCCGGCAGGCCGGGATCGATCCCATAGACGATGGCCACGTCGGCCGGCAAATGCGTGGTTTCGGAATGGGGTTGCGACGATTGAAAGCAAGTGCGCTCCAGCGGGCCGGCTAGCGCCGCGGACGATTCAGCGGCGTGGGCGGTGACGGGCGACCCGATCATTGCGGCCACGCTTAACCAAATTGCAAATAACCAAATGGGGCGTCGGGGCAGACGCCCGGGCGGATGGCTCATCACGGAGGTATTACCCCTCCGAAGCAGCGCTGGGAAGGGCGGACTTTCGACACGGGTTTGTTTCGGCGCCTGGGAGACGGGGCGCGGATTTTCGTCGCGGCCCGCCAGGTTGGTGAGGCGCTGGGCGCGCAATCCCCGCGCTGAACGCTTCGGGTGAACCGGGGAAAAAGGAAACCCAGCGCCCACGTTCGCCTTTGGGTTGCTCGCCAGTTCCCATTATGCGAGCAGCCGAGCCGAAGCAGGCGCCGGGTTCCTCCGCGGAGCCAGCTACGCTAGCCGAACCTGCTGGTCGCAATGGTCGGTTTAACTGGCCCTGCGTTGCACTCACCAAACAACTACTGCAAATGTGGGATGTTCCAATGGGCGGTTGGTTCCCAGAAACTTCGAAAAGCTACTATCCGGACGACGGCGGCGCGGCCCGGCGGTTATTGTCCCCGCTCCGATGGGCAGATTTGCCGGACGGATGAAAGCTTCTCCCCAGGGAATTCATGCTTGCGGCTGGCGCAACGATGAATTAGAAGCTCTGCGTGCGCTGGCAGTGCGAAATAAATAGAGCTGCGGCCCGGCCTGTGTTGGGCGCGGTTCTTGGCCTGTTTATTTTTGTATTTGGCGTCTTGGCGTCCTGCGCCATCGTCCATCACTCGTTATATCATCACGCGAGCTCCCATGCGGACGTTTGCTCGATTTGTTCGTTTGCCAAGGGCCAGATAGAATCGGCGGACGCACCGGTGACGGTCTGCCGGCAATTGACGCTGGCCCACGTTACGGCCGTTCCGGCGGTTATCTCTTTTCCGCGGACGCCTTCAATTTTGCTTCCACCTGGGCGCGGGCCGCCCGTTCTCTCCATTGTTTCCTGAAGTGGCCGGTTGAGTGATCAACCGGCGTTGGTTTCGTTGTTTTCGTCGTAGCCTTTTAGACGCGCCGCGTGTGCGGCGGGTGCTTCGTGGAGTGAAACATGAGAATTGTGAGAAGCGAATGAGTTCTGCCTGGCGATCGAAGGTCCTGAGTTCGGTTGCGTCGGTGGCGCTGTCGTTCATTGCCGGCTGCGCGGTGGGGCCGAATTTCAAAAAGCCCGCCGCTCCAAACGTCAGTGATTATACGGCTGATCCGCTCACCATCACCGACGGCGCCAACGTGGCCGGTGGCGAGGCGCAACGCTTTGCTAAAGGAAGCGATATCGCCGGAGACTGGTGGACCTTATTTCATTCCAAGACGCTCAATGAGTTGATCGAGCAGTCGCTGGCGAATAATCCCGACCTCAAGGCGGCGCAGGCGGCATTGTCAGTGGCCCGGGAGAATGTCCTGGCGCAACGGGGAGCCTTTTTTCCCAGCGTTTCGGGGAGTTTTTCGGCGACCCGCGAGCAGGACCCGCCGGGGTCGCTCGCGCCCGTGCCCGCCTCAAACGCGTCGCTCTATAATCTTTTCACCCCGCAGGTCAGCGTTTCGTACTCGCCCGATGTCTTTGGCCTGAACCGCCGGACGATGGAGTCTGCGCAGGCGCAGGAGCGGGGCGTTCGCTTCCAAATGCTGGCGACCTACACCACGCTAACCGCCAACGTGGTGGTTACGGCGATCCAGGAGAGCGCGTTGCGGACGCAGATTGACGTGACCCGGCAACTCCTTGACGTCAACTCCAACATGGTGCAGATCCTGCAATACCAATTTGGCAAGGGTTATGCCAGCCGATTGGATCTCGCCGCGCAGGAATCGCAACTGGCGGATGTCGCCGCCACGCTGCCCCCGCTCCTGAAGCAATCCGCCCAGCTTCGCGACCTGTTGGCGGTTCTGGTCGGCCGGTTCCCGAGTCAGCCGCCGGCGCAAGAATTCGACCTTTCGACGCTGCGGTTGCCGCCGGATTTGCCGCTCAGTCTGCCCTCGCAACTGGTGGCGCAACGTCCGGACGTGCTTCAGGCCGAGGCCAACATGCGCGTGGCCAGCGCCCAAATCGGGATTGCCACCGCGAACCGGCTGCCAAACATCGAACTGACGGCAAATCTCGGCAGCACGGCGCTTTCGATCGATAAGGTGTTTACGTCGGGCACGGGTTTCTGGAGTCTGGGGGCCGCGGCGACCGCGCCGCTCTTTTCGGGCGGGACGTTGCTCCACCAGCAGCGCGCGGCAAAGGCGGCTTACCGTCAAGCGGCGGAGCAGTATCGCAGCACGGTATTAACTGCTTTTCAGAATGTCGCGGACACCTTGTCGGCGCTGCAACAGGACGCCGGGGGCCTGAAGGCGGCGGCGGCGGCGGCCGAGGCTGCCAAAGTGACGCGGGATTTGACCCAACGCCAGTGGCGCGCCGGCTACGCGGATAATCTGGCGTTCTTAAACGCCGAAGAGGCGTATCAACAAGCCCGACTCAACCTGGCGCAGGCGCAGGCCAATCGTTATGCCGATACGGCGGCCTTGTTTCAGGCGCTGGGCGGCGGATGGTGGCAGCGCGCGGATTTGACCAAGGTTAAACATGAAAAATAAATCGGTTTACCGGCGACAGGTGGCGCGTCGCCGGGGCACGTTACCGTGGACAATCGCCGTTGGCGGAACGCTCATGGCCGTGGTGACGATGGGGTCGTTGACCGGCTGTTCGGCCAAAAAAGAGAGCAACTCCGAGACCTCATCCGTGACGGCCAAGCAGTTGACGCTGACGGCCGCTCAGCGGCAGAACGTGCGACTTTACACCGTTACGCCTTCGAAGTTCCACAAGACGATTGAGACCTCCGCGACGGTCGATTTCGACAACGATCAGGCCACCACCGTCTTGGCGCCTTTTTCCGGTCCCGTGTCGCGGCTGCTCGTCTCCCTCGGCGCCCAGGTCAAGGAGGGGGACAAACTGGCGGTGGTGGATTCACCCGATTTCGCGACCGCGATCAGCGCTTACCGCAAGGGTGTCGCCACGGCCAGGACCGCTCGCCGCCTGGCTGATTTGGACCACGATCTGATCCAACATCAAGGCGTTTCTCAGCGCGAAGCGGATCAGGCGGAAACGGACGCCATCAGCGCCGAAGCGGACCGCGACGCCGCGCTGCTGGAACTCGTGTCGTTAAAGGTGGATTCCCAGACCATCACCGACATTGAGGAAGGCCGCATGGTGACGCGGGTCAAGGGCGCGGTCGTCTCGCCGATCGCGGGAACCGTGGTGGAGAGATTGATTACGCCGGGCCAGTTGCTGCAGGCGGGAGCCACGCCTTGCTTCACGGTGGCTGATCTTTCCCAGATGTGGGTGATGGCCGATATTTTCGAGTCGGACGTGGCCGCGATTGAACTCGGTGATACCGCCGAGATTATCACGAGCGCCGCGCCGGGGAGCCTTCCGGGCACGGTGGATAACATCGCGGCGATGGTGAATCCGGACACGCGTTCCATCGGGGTGCGCGTGGTCGCCAAGAATCCCGGCGGCGTGCTGAAAAAGCAGATGTACGTCCGTGTCCGGATTCGCGCGGCCCGCGAAAGCGCCGGATTGCTCGCGCCGGTTGCCGCCATCCTGCGGGATGACGAGAATCTGCCGTTCATTTATGTGGCCTCGGCGGATGGCAGTTTTGAGCGGCGGCGCGTGACCCTGGGATATCGCGTGGGGGACGCGTACGAAATCCCCTCCGGTCTAAAGGACGGCGAGCAAGTCATCGCGGACGGCGGACTCTTTCTCCAATTCCTGCAAAACCAGTGAACGAGAACCCGCCACCACCGGACCACCCGCCGCGCACAGGCTCGATCATCAACCGGATAGTAGCCTCCTCGTTGCGGCAGCCGTTTCTCCTGATCTTGATGACTCTGCTGCTGATCGCGGCGGGATCCTGGTCGTTGAACCGGCTGCCGGTGGACGCGTATCCCGACCTCTCGCCGCCGATGGTGGAGATCATCACGCAGTGGGAGGGCCATGCCGCCGAGGAAGTGGAGCGATTGATCACCGTGCCGGTCGAGATCGAGATGAACGGCATCCCGCGGTTGTCCATCATCCGCTCCATCTCGCTCTATGGGTTGTCGGACGTGATTATGACTTTCCGCGACGCCACCGACAACTATTTCGCGCGCCAGCGGGTATTCGAGCGTATTGCCGATCTCAGTCTCCCCGACGGCGTGACCCCTTCGGTGGCGCCGTTGTTTTCGCCCTCGGGTTTGATCTACCGCTACGTGCTGGAAAGCCCGGATCGCTCCCCGATGGAACTCAAGACGATCGAAGACTGGATCGTGGAACGCCAGTACAAGTCTGTGCCGGGCGTGGCGGATGATTCCGGTCTCGGCGGCGAGACCATGCAGTATCAGGTGTTGCTGGACCCCACAAAAATCGCCGGCGCGGGCCTTTCCGTCCCGGCGGTGGTGAACGCGCTGGCGGCCAACAACGGCAACGCGGGCGGAGGTTTCTACTCGCAGGGCGGGCAGTTTTATTACGTGCGCGGACTCGGCCGGCTGGAACGGCTGGAGGACATCGGCAACGTCGTCCTGACGCAGCATAACGGCATTCCCGTTCTCGTGAAGGATGTCGCGCGGGTGGAGATCGGCCACGCCCCGCAACTGGGCCAGTTCGGTTACCAGGAGCAGGACGACGCGGTGGAAGGCGTCATTCTGATGCGTACCGGCGAGAAAACGCAAACGGTGTTGGAGGGCGTCGAGGCCAAGACCAAGGAACTCAACGAAAGAATTCTGCCCAAGGATGTCAAAGTCCATCCGTTCTACGACCGGAGCGAACTGGTTGCCGTCACTACCGACATGGTCAAGCGAAACCTCGTGCGCGGGATGTTGCTGGTGGTCGTCATTCTCGTTTTCTTCCTTTACGACGTGCGCGCCGGGTTGATCGTGGCGACCGCGATTCCTCTGGCGCTGCTGTTCGCGTTTGTTTGCCTCGACCTCCAGAACGTCTCGGCAAACTTGCTATCCATCGGAGCCATTGATTTCGGCATCCTCGTGGACGGCGCGGTCGTGATGGTCGAGAACATCTTTCGGCAGGTCGCCGCGCGCGAGGGGAAACCATTCCGCGCCAAAGAAGTCATCGTGGCGGCGGCGGCCGAGGTGGACCGCCCGATCTTTTATGCGATCGCGGTGATTGTCGCCAGTTTTCTGCCCATCTACGTGCTGTCCGGGCCATCGGGCAAACTCTTCAAACCGATGGCGGACACCATGATCTACGCCTTGGCAGGCTCGTTGATCGTGACGCTCACGCTCTTGCCGGCGCTCTGTTCCTGGACGCTGCGGAAAGGGGTCCGCGAGCGCCGCAATTTTGTGTTCGAGGCCATCAAATCCGTTTACGTCATGGGCCTCGATCTTTGCCTGGGGTATCCTTGGTTGACGACGGCGGCTTCCGCGGTTCTGCTCGGCGCCGGGCTCCTGCTCGTTCCCCGCGTCGGGGCGGAGTTCATGCCGCATCTGGATGAGGGCGCGCTGTGAGTCCGTGCCACGATGCCCTACACGATTTCATTTGAGGAATCAAAAAAGATCGCGCCGCAAGTGCGGAAGATCCTACGGTCCTTCCCGGAAGTGACGACCGTCGCGTCGGAGCATGGGCGGCCCGATGATGGCACCGATCCGACCGGTTTTTTTAACGTGGAATTCTACGTCGGGCTTAAACCCTATTCCCAATGGCCGGCTCCGCGCCGCACGAAGGCCGAGCTTATCAAAGCCATCGATCAGAAGCTGGCGGCGTTTCCCGGAATTATCTTCAACTACACCCAGCCGGCGGAAGACGCCGTGGACGAAGCCGAAACCGGCTTGAAGAGTTCGCTGGCGGTCAAGGTCTTCGGGACGGATCTCGAGACGCTCGAGACCAAAGGCAAAGCCATTAAGCGCGTGCTTGAAAAGGCGCCTGGGATCACGCAAATCACGCTCGTGCGGGAACTGGGCCAGCCGAGCCTGACGGTGAAAATCGACCGCGACAAGATCGCCCGCTACGGCGTGAACGTCGCCGACATCAACAGCCTGATCGAGTCCGCGGTCGGCGGCGCGACCGCGACGCAGGTGGTGCAAGGCGAGAAACAGTTCGACTTGGTGGTGCGCCTGGCCGAAGAGTATCGCGGCCGGCCGGAGGAAATCGGCAACATTCCGGTGGCGACGCCCGGCGGCCAGCAGATTCCGCTGAAGGAGTTCGCCGAGCTGCGGGTCGTGAACGGCGCGTCGTTCATCTATCGGGAAGACAATTCCCGTTACATCGGCATTCAATTCTCGGTCGAGGGACGCGACCTCGCCAGCGCGGTGAACGACGCGAAACGCGCCGTCGAATCGCAGGTGACGCTGCCCGAAGGGTACCGGTGGGACTGGGGCGGCGAGTACAAGGAATACACGGCCTCACGCCAGCAACTCCGGGTCATCCTGCCGTTGACCCTCTTTGTGATCTTTCTGCTCTTGTTCGCGCTCTACAGCAACTTCAAGTTTCCGATGATTACGGTCGTCGGCGTTTTGCTCTCCGCGCCGATCGGCGGGATCGTGGCCCTTTGGTTGACGGGCACGCCGTTTTCCGTTTCCTCTGGCATTGGATTCCTCGCCTTGTTTGGCGTGTCAGTTCAAACGGCCGTGGTCTATATTTCGCACGTGAACGAGTTGCGCCGCGGCGGCGCCCCCATCGATCAGGCCATTCGCGAAGGGGCGATTCTGCGACTGCGGCCGATCATGATGACGGCGCTGGTGGCGGCGTTCGGCCTGCTGCCGGCGGCGCTCGCCACGGGCGTCGGCACCGATTCGCAACGCCCCTTCGCTCTGGTAATCGTCAGCGGGCTTTTCACCCGCCTCCTCATCAGTGTTTTTCTCATGCCGGCGCTTTACACCGTGGTGGCGCGTCCCGGCGACCGTCTGGAAGTCTGATTCCCGGAGCGGAGTTGGTTCCAGCGTCCGTGCGGCAAGGATGGCCGGCGACGCGCGTCGCGGGCAGAGTCGCGCCCCGCCGCGAGGCCGAAGGCTCGACGTCGCCACTGCCCCGCGTGGAATTCGGCCAAGCCGGGTTAATTCTTGAACAAAAGCGGCGCGAACTGGGCGAGGTAACGGCGCCACACCGGCCAGCTATGATTCCCTTCCGTGACCACGAACTCATGCTTGAGGTCGTGCTTCTTCAGCAGTTCGTCAAACTCCTGATTCGCGCTCAGCAGGAAATCATCTTTGCCGATGCCGATCCAAAGGAGCTTGAGCTTTTGGTTTGCTTTCGGGTCAGCCAACGCGCCCGCGGCGATCGCCG
>CAZFVY010000060.1:0-40541 GCA_964522665.1 uncultured Verrucomicrobiota bacterium
CTTTGGTCGTTTTTCTGAACCATTCAAGCCATCAACATTAACCTTCACTATTATGGTAACGAGCCAGAATTCACCTGCGAAACTGACGCTCTTGCGCTCAAGTTCACGACGCTCTCATTGGTCCCGGAGGGACCGTTGAGAGAAGCCCGGCCGCATTAGCGCCGGGTTCGCCGCGGCGGGAACCTAAGTCCCGATTCGGGACGGCTGAGATTCAAATCCAGTGAGATTCGAGCTCCCGAGGACTCAGCCGTCCCTGCGGGACTTAACTGTGACCGACCCTGACCCGGCGTTGAAACGCCGGGCTATTCTCATTGGCCCTTCCAGGGCCGTGGACACTCGGCACCACTTCCTTCGGCGCCTCAATTTCTAGCGACAGGTGATGGCGGCCGCACCGAGATTCATTGAGGCGAGATACACTCTCCGTTCAGACCACCGTCACCACCACGTAATTCCGTTTGCCTTTGCGCAGGAGCAAACGCTTGCCGAAAAGTAAATCCGCGCTGGTGAGGGTGCGCTTGAGATCGCTTTCGCGGACGTTGTTCAGATAAATTCCGCCGCCCTCAAGGTCTTTGCGGGCTTGGCCTTTGGATGGGCATAGCCCGGCATCGACCAAGACTTCCAACAGCGGCCGGCCGGCCCCGCTCAGCGCTTCCGCCGGAATCTCCTTCGACGGCGCCTCGGCCGCGACGTCGTTAAATAGCGCCTCGGTGATTCCCTCCAGGCCGCCGCCGAAGAGGATTTCGCTGGCGCGCATCGCGTCGGCCACGGCGGTTTCGCCGTGAATCAAGCGCGTCATCTCGTGCGCGAGCGCCTTGTGGGCGCCACGCTGTTCGGGTTGGGCCGCGTGCTGGCGCTCGAGCTCGGCGATTTGGTCGGCGGACAAAAACGTAAAGTACTTGAGGTAGCGGATCACGTCCCGGTCGTCCGTCCGAATCCAGAATTGATAAAAACGATAGACGCTGGTACGCTCGGGCGACAGCCAGACGGCGCCGCTCACGCTTTTTCCGAACTTGCTGCCATCGGTGTTCGTGATGAGCGGGAGCGTCAGGCCGTGGACGTGGCGGTTGAGCTTCTTGCGGCAGAGGTCGAGGCCGGCGGTGATGTTGCCCCATTGATCGCTTCCGCCGATCTGCAACTCGCAGTCGTAGTCCCGACATTGGACGCAAAAATCAAACGCCTGCAGCAGCATGTAGCTGAACTCGGTGTAGCTGATGCCGGTCTCGCGGTCTTCCATTCGCGCCCGGACGCTCTCCTTGCCGACCATGACGTTCACTGAAAAGTGTTTCCCTACGTCGCGCAAAAAATCGAGGAAGCTGACCGGCTCGGTCCAAGTGGCGTTATCGAGCAAACGCGCGGGGTTGGTGGGCGTCTCGAAGTCCAGCAAACGCCGCAGTTGCTCCTTGATCTTCGTGATGTTCGCCGTGAGCGACTCGCGGGAGAGGAGCTGCCGCTCGTCCGCCTTGCCGCTTGGATCACCGATCAACCCGGTCGCGCCGCCCGCCAACGCAATCGGGAAGTGTCCAAACTGCTGAAATCTCCGCAGCGCCAGCAACGGCACCAGGCTGCCGACGTGCAGGCTGTCCGCCGTCGGGTCGAAGCCGCAGTAAAGGGTGAGCGGGCCCGCGGCCAGGCGCTTGGGCAGTTCGACCTTGTCGGTGCAATCGGCGATCAGGCCGCGCCACTGGAGTTCGTCGTAAATGTTCATGGGCGGAAAAGGCCGCGCCCGCGGCGTCCGGGGCTAATCCCCGGGCGGGCGGGCGCGGCTTGGAGAGCGTTAAGCTTAACCTTCCTTGACGTCGGCGGCGTCGAAGGCGTGTTGCAGGGCCACCAAGTCTTCGCCCGGCTTGAGGGAATCGAGCATCGCCTGCTCGGCCTTGAGCTGTTCGGAGCTGTAGTGGGCGGCCTTGATGGACAAGCCGATCCGGCGGTCCGCCTTGTCGATCTTGATGACGCGCGCGGTGACTTCCTGGCCGACTTTGAGGACGTTCTTGATCTTGTCCACGCGCTCTTCGCTGACTTGGGAGATGTGGACCAAGCCGTCGATGTCGTGTTGCAGGCCGACGAACGCGCCGAAGCTCGCGAGCTTCGTCACTTTGCCGGTGACCAGATCGCCGATCTTGTAAAACTGATCGATGTTGCTCCACGGATCGGTCGTGAGTTGCTTCACGCCGACCGAGATGCGCTGGTTCGACTTGTCGATTTCCAGCACCACCGCTTCCACTTGGTCGCCCTTCTTGAGGACTTCGGAAGGATGGTTGATCTTGCGGGTCCAGGAAATGTCCGAGACGTGGATCATGCCGTCCAGGCCTTCTTCGAGTTCGATGAAGGCGCCGTAGCTGGTCAGGTTGCGAATGCGGCCTTTGACCTTGGTGCCCGGGGGATATTTCTCGAGGGCTTTGTCCCACGGATTGGTCTCGAGCTGGCGGACGCCGAGCGAGATTTTCTGCTCTTCGCGGTTGATGCCGAGCACCACCGCGTCAATCGGTTGATCGACCTTGAGCACGTCGGCCGGCTTGGCCACGCGCTTGGTCCAGGACAATTCGGTGACGTGCACCAAACCTTCGACGCCCGGCTCCAGCTCCACAAAGGCGCCGTAGGGCACGAGGTTGACCACGCGGCCTTTGACCTTCGCGCCGACGGGATACTTCGACTCGATCTGTTCCCACGGATTGGCGAGCTTCTGCTTGAGGCCGAGGCTGACGCGTTCCTTCTCGCGGTTGATGTCGAGCACGACGACGTCGATGTCCTGGCCGACTTTGAGGATTTCCGACGGATGGCCGATGCGGCCCCAGCTCATGTCGGTGATGTGGAGCAAGCCGTCCAGGCCGTTGAGGTCGATGAACGCGCCGAAATCGGTCAGGTTCTTGACGGTGCCCTTGCGGATGTCGCCCGGCGTCATCTCGTTGAGCAGCTTGGCGCGCTTCTCGTTGCGCTCCTGTTCGATCAACTCGCGGCGCGACAGGACGATGTTCTGCCGGTCCTGGTTGATCTTGACGACCTTAAATTCGTAGGTGTTGCCGACAAAGCCCGCCAGATTGCGCGGCGGCACGATGTCGATCTGCGACGCCGGCAGGAACGCCTCGACGCCGATGTTGACCAGCAACCCGCCCTTGACGACGGCCTTGACCTTGCCGTGGATCGTGCCCCCTTCGTTGCAAATCGTGAGAATCTTGTCCCAATTCTGCTTGAACTCGGCCTTCTCCTTCGAGAGGACGACCATGCCTTCTTTGTCCTCGAGCTTCTCGATCAGGACGTTGATCTCATCGCCGACCTTGACGACCTTAATGTCTTCAAATTCGTTGGCCGGAATGACGCCCTCGCTCTTGTAACCGATATCGACGAGGACTTCCTTCGGGCGGACTTCGATGATGACGCCCTTGACAATTTCCCCCGCCACAAAGCGCATCGCGCTTTGCTTAAGGGCTTCTTCCATGGTGAGCATAATGGTTCTGTGGTAACTAGCGCTGCGGGAGGCTTGGTCGGCGCGATCGCGCGGAACGAAGACTCCATTGCCTAACTGACCGACGTTGCAAACGGCAACGGAGGGTTGAAGGTTAGGTTTCTGGTTAACTTTCTTTTCTCAGCCTTAGCGAACCGCCGCCAAAACGGCGTTCAGGCAAGAGGCGAGCATACCTCCAGCGCCTTCGATTGCAAGCGCCAATTTGAAGCAATTCGGCGCCCCTAAATCTCCCTGGTTACCGACGCGAATTCTCGTCTGAACTGGGGGCGGCGCGGCCCGCGCGCCGCCCCCTGGTTGCAATCCTCCGGGACGGAGGATTCACCGCGTTAGGTTAGAGGTTCTGCAATAACCGCAGGGCGTTGTTCGGTATCGAGTTCGCTTGCGCGAGCATCGTCGTGCCGGACTGCACCAGGATGTTGTAACGCGCGTATTGCGTGCTCTCGGCCGCCACGTCCACGTCCTTGATCCGGCTATCCGCCGCGGTCAGGTTTTCGTTGAGAACGCTCAACTGATCGCTGGTCAGGTTCAAGCGTTGGATGTTCGCGCCTACGTTCGCGCGCATGCTCGCCAGGGTCTGGATGGCCGATTGCACGTTGCTCAACGCCTGGGCGGCGCTGGTCGCGTTCGTGATGCCGGTTGACGCGGCGTTGTAGATGTTGGCCAAGCCGATGGTCACCGCGGCGTTGGTCAGATCGACCGTGTTCATCCCGAACGTGGTGGCGTCGCTGTTGATGGTGATGCCCAAGCCCGTCGTGTCGAACAACGTGACCCCGTTGAACTGTTTGGTCCCGATGTCACTGATGTAGTTCTGCAACTGGGTGAACTCGGCGGTGTAGTTGGACAGGTCCGAACTCGTTTTGGTCGGGTCCTGCGCCAGCACCGTCAGTTCGCTCATGCGATCCAACGCGGATTGCACCTTGCTCAGGAACCCGTCTTGGGTCTGGCTGAACGAGGTGGCGTTGCCGACGTTGGTGATCGCGGCGCTGTTGCGGTTGATTTGCGCGTCGAATTTAATCGACACGGCTAGCCCTGCCGCGTCGTCTTCGGGCGAAACGATCTTCGATCCCGAGGAGAGGCGGGCCAGTGATTTTTGCAAGTTCGCGGTCGAGCTGGCCAGCATGCTCGTCGCGTCCATGGCCGAGGAGTTTGTATTGATTACCATAAGACAATTCCTTTTGTCGTATTTTTTAGGTTTAACTGTGCTACGCCGGCATCCCTGCCGGCGGAAAACATTTGTTCAGGCGTTTTCCATTCTATCCTGTGCGGCGGATTGAGCCGCCGCGCCCGTTTTTGATTGGGCAGCCGCGTGGGCGCACCGCGCCGCTATTTAGCGGTTCGCGCGCGCTCGGCTGCCGCCCGGCTGAACTGCCGGGATGGGAAGCATGGTGGACAGGCGCTTCCCTCCGTCCTGCGCGGGAAAAATACTCACCGCGATCGTCGGCGATCAGCTCGCCTCGATAGCGCTGTCAAGACAGCTCATTGTAAGCCCACAAGCTGGGTCGTGGTTGGTCCGCGACTCGAGAGGTACGGACGCGCGACTCTGAAGCTCTCACTTCAGATGCGCCGCTTCCCGGGTACACAACACCGCCGTGCGCTGCCGGTGGCAGAATGACAACCTTCCGTGGCTCGACGCGCGAGTCTCAGTCGGTTTAGGAGATGGAGTGAGCGAGGGATTCAGCGTGTGCGCTGATCTTGCCGCCCGACCGAAGGCCTACGTTATTCTCATAAGACAAATCCTTTCGTCTTAGGTTAGGCCGGCATCCTTGCCGGCGGAAAACGCTTGCTCAGGTGTTTTCCGGTTTCCTGCGGGGCGAATCAGGGTACCGCCCCTATCGGTATAGTCGGCGCTGAATCCAGAGACTTTAGGCAATTCTTCGCGATCACGTTTTTGGGCCTCCGGCCCACCCGGATTCGGCCCGGTTTTTCCTGCCGTACCGCCCCTGCCTCAGTTCCCGTGTGAGGGGCTTTCGTTGCGGACAAAAAAGGGGCTGACCTCACCAAAAGACGGGAAGCGTCCCGGTCAGACTTCGCCGAGGCTGCGGTCAGCCGAGACGAAAACGGCACGAACTAAAACTGAATGATTATGAAAACACCCAAGATATTCTTTGCGCTCGCGATTGCCTGTTTCGCCGTGGCGCTCACCGACGATGGCGGCGCGATATATTATGGCATCTTGCGGCCGTTGACCGCGGTGCTCTTTGCCCTCGCCCTCATTACGACCTTCCTTGCCAAAGAGGCGGCGCTTTTCGACGAGGAGAATCCCGAACACGCCGCTCCGTCGCCCCAGCCGTCGTCGTCGCGCGCGAACTCTCCGACCACGGGCCGCTTAACGTCGTCTCCCGCTTCCCACTAGCGTCCGGGGTCGGCGGCCTTGAATAACGCGACGCTCCGACCGAGATCGGGAAAGCCCGCGCGCCGATCACTGAGAGTTCCGTCGGTGGGCCGAATCGGGTTATCGGAGTTCATCGTCCGCCCGCAAGATCCAGGCGTCGGGATGGTGACTGAAGCCGAGCTTAGGGTAATAGTCCACGGCCGCTGGCGCCGCCAGGAGCACAATCAGCGATTTCGGTCCGAGGGCCGCGCGCGTTTGCCGGATCAGCTCGCGACCGATTCCCCGGCGCTGGTGAGAATCGCGGACGGCCAAGTCCGCAAGGTAAGCCACGTAGCTGAAATCGGTGAGCGTCCGCGCGATGCCGACAAGCTTTTCGTCGGCCCAAGCGGTGACGACCAAATTCGCATGGTCGAGCATCGCCTTCATCGTGGCGCGATCCTCGACCGGTCGCCGTTGCCCGAGCGTGGAGGCCACGTACAGTTCAATGACTTGATCGAGGTCCAACCCATTGCCTGTCCGATAGACAATCTGTTTCATGCGCCCGCGAGCATAGTGGCGCTCGGGCGAAATCGCCACCGCTTCGTGCGACGCCGTATTCCGCGTCAGTCGTCATCCCGTCCGCCGAGAACGAACGCGGCGCGGGCGGGCGGCGGCATGGGCAGTTCGTCACCCTTGACGGAGCGCCAGATGATCTGGTTGAGCAGTTGGTCGTCCGCCGCGTCTTCGCGGGTGAAATCCATTTGCAGCGAGAGGGCGCCGCCCCACGCTTGGGCGTCGTTTCGCTTTTCGACGTCCACGCGCGCCGCCTCCGCGAGGTACGGCCGAGGGTCGGGTTGGCCGTGAAACGCCTGGAACATCGGCGTGGCGGCTGCGTCGAACTGCGACATGGGCCGCAGCCCGAGGATCAATTCCATCGTTCGCAGCATGCTCGTGGTCGAATAAAGCGTCGAATCCACCCCGCCTCGGCGCGTGTACGGGCTGACGGCGAACGCCACCGTCCGATGCGCGTCAACATGGTCCGGCCCATCTTGGGAATCATCCTCGATCACGAAGATCGCCGTCTGGGGCCAGAACCGCGAGCGTGAGACTGCCTCGACCACGCGGCCCAGCGCCGCGTCGTTCTGCGCGACATAGGCGGTCGGCGTCAGTTTGCCGAGCGTGGCTCCCGCGGTATGATCGTTCGGGAGCCGGACAATTTGAAGTTGGGGCATTTCGCCTTCGCGTTCGAAGCGCTTCAACTCGCTGATGAAACGGTCCGCGCGAGCGAGGTCCGAATAATCGACGTCGAAACTTTGAAAGCCCGGATCAAAATGTCCTTGGAGCGAAGCCACGCGAGTCGAGCGGGCGTCTCGCGGGGTTTCGCCATTGTCCACGAATTCGCCGTAACTGCGATAGCTGACGCCGGCCTGCCGCGCTCGGTCCCAGAGATAGCCCTCGGCGGGGCTGGCGATCCGGAAGCGCCCTTCCGCCGGATAAGAGTATTTCTCGCGATCATTGTGGCCGTAACTCAACGGCCAGAGCTTTTCGACGAAATCGGTCGCGTACGCTCCCATTGACCATTCGTGGCCGTCGGCGCTGACTTCGCTATCGACGTAGAAATTGTCAAACTGGACGAAATCACGGGCCAATTTGTGGTGGTTGGGCGTTACATTTTCGGGAAACAGGCAGAGCGTCGCGTCGCCATTACCTTGCGGCAGATCTCCCAGCACTTGATCGTAGGTGCGGTTTTCCTTGATGATGTAAATACAGTAACGAATCGGACTCTTCCCACCGACCCGGGCGGGGATCGGATTGTCGGCCGCGCGGGCTGGGGGAGCGCCGGCCCCGCCGGCGCTCGGTGGACGACCCCGACGGCAGCGCTCGGTGAACTCACGCAGGCGCTCCTCGAATCGTTCGCGACTGGGAAGATCGATGACGCTGACCGTGCCTTGGAATAGGCCGCCGATATACTCGCGGGCGACTTCCGGCGCTTCGCGTCCGGGTTGCGGCCCATACCGATTCGCGCGGGACGTGACGCCTTTGCCGTTGGCGACCAGCAGACGTTTGCCGTCAAGCGTGACGCGGACCGAGGTGGGATACCACCCGGTGGGGATCAAGCCAAGGGACCGGCTCTTGCCCGGCGTTGACACATCGAAGACGGCGACCGCGTTGATATTCGCGTTGGCCACAAAAAGCCTCGTCTGGTCGGGCGAGAGCGCCAGGCTGCTGGGAGTCGATCCGGGCAGCGAATCGGGGGTAAGCTCCGCCAGCAAAGTCTCGAGCGTCTGGCCACTCTCGGTATCGAGCACGCTGACGCTATTGCGGTTGGCGTTGGCGACAAACAGGAATCGTCCGGCATGGCTCAGGACCATCTCGTTGGGGTGCTCTTGGGTCGTCCAGCGAGCCACTGGCGTGAGCGTCGCCAGATCGAGGACTTGAACGGCCGCTTGCGCCCACAGGCTGACGTAGAGGCGGCCGCGGTTTTCATCGGCCACGCAGGCGTAAGGGTAGGGCGCGCGGTCATCCAGCGCGTCGAGCAAGGCCTCGGCTCGTTTGGTGAGCGCCGCCTGATCCAGGTCCCGCGGCGTGCTCGCGGCCGAAGGCGACGCCGACTGAGGAAGCGCGATCAAGGCCGAATTGGTGACCAAGGATGAGTGTTCCAGATCGACGAGACTGATCGATTGGCCCAGCAGGTTGGCGGCCCATAGCCGCCGACCATCACGGCTTACGGCCAAGCCGGCGGGGATTCCCCGTTCGCGGACGTCGCGGAGCGCGATGGCGCGTCGGCCGGACAGGTACCCGTCCCGAAAATCAAAGGTGTGGATCACCTCGCCGCCCGCCCCGCTGGCATAGATGTGTGCGCCATCGGGCGAAAATGAAAGCCCGTAAAACCCTTCCTCAATGCCGACCCGAGAAATCAACTTCATCCCACGAAGGTCGAGCGCCGCCAGTTCATGGGGACCATATCCAGAATGCAGGACGACCGCGTAACGCCCATCGGGATGGAGCGCGATATTCACGGGGAAATCGCCGACCGCGATTTGGCGTCCGACCGGATCGAGGCGCCATTGATTCGGCAGCACGACCGACCCGTCCGCCTGCGGTCCCGGAAAGAGGTTGGCTGAGGCCGCGAGGCGCGCGGTGATCGCTTCCGGCTGGAGTCCGGCATGGCATCCGGCGAGCAGAAGCGTCGCCGCGGCGAGTCCGCGACCCGCTTCTCGTAGGGCAAGGCGCATCCCCGGATTCTACGGCGGATGAGCAATCGGTAAAGCGCCAAACCGGCAACAGTACGGCGCCCAATCAACGCGCGGTTCCGCGGCGCCAGACACCTTTCTCCGCGCCTATCGCGGGTTACTTCAGGCAATAGGCCAACGCCTTGACGGCAAGCTCCGCCGGCAGGTAGGGAGTGGCGATAAAATCACGGACCGCGTTCGCGTCGGTTTGGAGATGGGTTTGGAAATCGGCCAGATCGGTCACGGAGATCACCGGTGTTTCGGCGTGCAACGCCATCGCCCGCAGACGGCGGGAAAACTCCGCGTTGTCCAACTCGGTGGTCTCGAGGTCGAGAACGATCACGTCGAAGCGGTTGACCGCGAGCAGTTTGAGCCCGACCACCGGTTCGGCCAGTTGGAGCGAGCGGAGCATCTCGACGTCAAACGCCGCGCTGATCGCGGCGCCGTTGAGGGTGGATACGATGAGGGCGAGTGGCGCCACGCGCACGTCGTCGGGCCCTTGAGTGGCGCGATCCATCAATGTTTCGAGGACGCGCGCGGCTTGCGAGACGGCGTAGAGCGACGAGGGATTGAGGCGCTGCGGATTGTCGTCCATCTCGCCCAGCAGGCGGTCGAGCGAACGCGCCAGCCGGGCGATTTGAGCGTAGTGGTTCGTGCCTTTGTCCGCGCATAGGGAGGTGATGGCGCGGCAAACCTGGCCTAGTTCGGGTAACCGGCTCAAATCGTTCGTGCGGAGCGACGCTTGTCGTAACAATTCCCTCAATTCATCGAATGGGTTCGCGATCGCGCCGGACGGCGCCAAAGCCGCGTCGCCGGTCACCTTCGGCGCCGGACCCGCGGTCAGACCGCCGCTTGCCGTCGGCGTGGGCGCCGAGGCCGCGTCCGCCGCCGACGGGATGGGGGCCGCAGTATGGCCGGGATCGTTCGCCGCCGCGCCGCCTGCCGCGGCCGTCGCTTCTCCGGCGGCGCCCGAGAGAGATGCATCTCCCGCTTCCGGTTCGAGCGTGTCGTGAATCAACTGGACGAGCCGATCCGGTTCGTAATCGTCCTTGCTCAGGCATCGCGTGGCGCCCGCTAACCTTGCCGCTTCCATCCGTTTGGTTTGCGTCCCTTGCGAAAAAGCGAAGACCGGCGTGGCGACCGTGTGCGGCTGCGTGCGGATGAACTTGAGGACCTCGACGCCATTGTATCGGTCCAGAAACAGGTCCAACACCACCAAGTCCGGTTGGTGCGAATTAAGCAATTCGATCGCCGTTGGGCCGTCCTGGGCTGAAATAACTTCGAATCCGGCCCACTCGAGCCGGTCCTTGCAGATCCTCAGGATGATGGCGTCATCATCAATGAGCAGGATTTTTCTCATACCACCGGTCAACTTTCAGAGCGTACTTTGAAAACGGTTCGGCCATGTCGGCAGGCCGAGCGGCGGCGGATTCCGTTTCACGACCACCGCGTCTTCGCTTCGCCAGCGCAGGCTCATTCTACCCGCCGCCGGCGACCGTCCGACTGTAGCTTGGGACCCCTTCCGACGCAAATCGTTCGCGGCCGCGCTTCCCGCCCCGGCGCGGGCCGCCGCCTAACGCGGGCGAGCGAGGAGACGAGTCAAGGCCTTGAGGGCTAACTCACTCGGCAGGAAGGGTTTTGCGATCAGTTCCACGCCCTGCCCAAACCCGGTCTGCGACCGCTTTTGAAAATCGGATAAATCGGTGACCGAAATCACCGGCGTAAGCACGTTGACCGGGAAGGCGCGCAGGCGTTCGATCCAAAGCGGGTCCGCTCCGTCGCCAAGAGCCACCAGTTCAAACCGGTTCTGAGAAAGCAAGCTCAACGCCAGCGGCGGATCGTCGATTCGGATCGCCCGCAGCTTGACCAATTCCATCGCTTGGCACAGCTGCGGACTGCCGACGCCAGTCGCGACAATATAGGCGGACGGGAAAAGATCAGCGTCTTCTTCGGGGCCTTGCTCGATCAACTCAGCCATTAGCTCCTCGGCTTGAACGATCGAGCGGCGCGATGACGCGTTGATGAACTGAGGCTTGGAGTAAAGTTCATCCAGAAGGCGCTCGACGGCTCCGGCCAGCCGCGCGAGCCGGCGGAACTTTCCCGCGCTGGCCCGCGCGCAAATCGCCAGAACCTTCCGGCACAGCGCGCTCGAGTCCGGCAACCGGGTCAGGTCGGTGGCGCTCTCGGACGATAACCGCAGGACCTGTCGATACTCCTTCAGCGCCGCCTCGTCCGCCGCGGCGTCCGGGACGACCCGGTCGGCCATCGAGGCGCTGGCGGCCGCCGCCGAGGCGGCCCCAGGCGGTGGTTCCGACACGGCGATTCGGCCCGCCGCCTCAATGGTCGTGGCGGTCAGACCGCTCACCGGAGCTGGTTCGGGCGGGGGACGAAGACCGAGGGTGGACTCAACGACGGCTAGGAGTTGATCCGGGTCGTAATCCAGCTTCACCAGACATTGCGTCGCGCCGGCCTGTTGCGCGGATTCCATGCGCCGGCTCTGGCCGGCGTTGGAGAAAATCAGCACCGGGATATTCTCCGTCGTCGGCTGCGTGCGGATGAATTTTAGAACCTCCACGCCGTTGAACTTTGGGATGAAAAGATCGAGCACCACGAGGTCCGGGGCTTTCGAGTTCAACGCGTCCAACGCGGCCTCGCCATCACCGGCGGTCTCGACTTCAAGTCCCGCCGCTTCAAAACGAACTTTAAGGACTTTTACGATAACGGGGTCGTCATCGACGATTAGCACGCGCGGGGTTCGCTTCGGCGCCGATGGCCTCGTCGAACGCAGTGTCGAACGGACCAATTCAACCAGCTCATCCGGCTGGTAGTGATCTTTAACGAGGCATTTGGTAGCGCCCGCAGCCCAGGCGGCTTCGACTTTCTTGCTTGTGCCGGAACTGGAGAAGACCAAGACCGGGATGTTGAACGTCGCGGGTCGCCGACGGATATGTTTGAGGACATCGACCCCGCTGAGTTTTGGCAAAAAAAGATCGAGCAGGACGATGTCCGGCGTCACCGTATCGAGCAATTTGGTCGCCGATTCTCCGTCATCCGCGAACTCGACTTGGAAACCGGATGCCTCAAAGAGCGTCCTATAGATTTTGTGGATTACCGGATCATCGTCGATAATCAAGATCGTATCCATACTCGTCGGTAATCCGCGCAAATCGGTGGGGCGCTCGCGTGCCGCAGGCTAAAGAGATCGCACGATGTTGTCGGCGAATGCCTCGGCTTTAACGTTCTCGGACGATGAATCGGCGACTCGCCGATCAACGCGCGCACCTCAGCGTCGCAAGCCCTTTCTTCCCAGCGGATGTTTCACGGCTAGAGTGTTTCCAAATAGGTTGTTAAGAATGCCCGGGTTTCCGTAATCTGTTGCACCGCAGTATCGTACAACGCCTGCGCGCCTTCGAGCCGTTCTTCGCCTCCCATCCGCTCCAGCTCGCGAAGCGTAGGCACGACCAAGACCATCCCGCAGCTTAAGCTCGCCCCGCATAGTTTATGCGCCATATACTCGACGTCACCGGCGACCCCGTTTTGGACCGCCTGCCCTAACTTAACCATCGTATCGCTGGCCTGACTGAGGTAAAGGTTTATTAACTCGCGTTGCGTGTCCTTCTTGCCGCGGCTGACCTGATTCAGCCGTTTCAAGTCCACTGGCGGTTCTTTCGCTGCGGACGTGGTTGCGGTATTCGGCGCCGGAGCGGGAGCCACGGGAGCGGGAGGCACGGCAGCGGGCGTGAGGGGTGTCGGCGCGGCCGGCGCAGCCACCGGCGGAGTCGCGGCGGCGGGGGCGTGAACGACGGGAGGCGCGGGTCGGACCGGCAGGGGCTGGCTCGCCACGGCTTTCCAACGGTCGATGGCCGCCTTAAGCGACTCTTCTTCAACGGGTTTGGAAATATAATCATCCATCCCGGCGGCGAGGCATTTTTCGCGGTCACCTTGCATTGCGTTGGCGGTCATGGCGACGATCCGAATCGTTCGGCGCCCATCGTTCGGCGCCTGCTGCTCCCGCTGGCGAATCCGCCGCGTCGCTTCGTAGCCGTCCATTTCGGGCATTTGACAGTCCATCAGGATCAAGTCATACGGCGCGCGTTCCAGCGCCGCCAAAACCTCGACGCCGTTGGAGGCGATGTCCGCCGTATAGCCGATTTCCTCCAACATGCCGATGGCGACCTTCTGATTAATGTTATGATCGTCGGCCAGGAGAATGCGGATGCCGCCCGGGGTTTGGACCGAACCGGCGGCGGACGCGGTCGCGGCGTTTGGCGGGGCGGCGTGGGCCGGTGTGGTGGCTGAGTCGGAGCGGGTTACCGCGGCTCGTTGGGGAGCTGCGGCGCTCAGCACTTTTACCAGGCATTCCAAAAAGCGCGCCTGTTTGATCGGCTTGACCAGGCAAGCCTCGATCGCGTTGGCGGTCATCCCCGCGGCGTCCAACTGCTGATCCAGCGGCGTCAGCAGGATCAGGCGCGGCTGGGGGAGTTGCCAATCAGCGCGGATGGCCCGAGCGAGCGCCAAGCCGTCCATCCCCGGCATCCGTAGGTCGATCACGACCACGTGAAAAGGATCGGCGGCGCCGCCGGCCTGAAGTTCGTTCAGGGCCACACCGGCGTTATTGGCGATCGCGGCGCGCATGTGCCAGGCTTGCGCTTGGTCGCTCATTACTTTGAGAAACGTATTATTATCATCGACGACGAGGATTCTGGCTCCTTCGAGCGTCGGATTCGGCGACGGCGTGCGGGCGTCGCCGGGTTGCTTCTCGAGTTGAACGGTGAACCAAAAGGTCGAGCCTTTCCCGGGTTCGCTGTTCACGCCGATTTGGCCGTGCATCATCGTCACCAACTGTTTGCAGATGGCCAAGCCGAGCCCGGTGCCTCCGTATTTCCTGGTGGTGGAACCATCCGCTTGACTAAACGCCTGGAAGAGGCGCTTCTGGGCTTCCGGTGGGATGCCGATGCCCGAGTCCTTGACCTCGACCCGCATGGTCTGGTGGCGATCAGTTTCGCTTTCGAGTGAAACGCGGGCCGTGACTTCGCCCCGTTCCGTGAATTTGATCGCGTTGCTAAGCAGGTTGTTCAGCAATTGTCGCAGCCGGGTTGGGTCCCCGCGCAGTTGGGTCCGCGCGCCAGGCTCGACCCAACCAACCAGATCGTACCCTTTCGCCAGGGCTTTCTCGGCCAGGAGCTCGACGGAGCTTTCCAGCACGTCGCGCAGATCGAAATCGATCACCTCCATCGTGAGCTTGCCAGCCTCGATTTTGGAGAAATCGAGGATGTCATTGATAATCGTGAGCAGCGAATGCGCGCTGGTGCGGATGGTCTCCGCGTAGTCGCGCTGGACCGGCGAAAGATTGGTTTTGAGCAACAGGTTCGTCATGCCGATGACGCCGTTCATCGGGGTTCGAATTTCATGGCTCATGTTGGCCAGAAACTCGGATTTGCTCCGGGTCGCCTCCTCGACTTTTTGGTTCAAGGCCACCAAACTCTGGTTGGTCTCGACCAGTTGACGCTGGCTTTGACGCAACGCGTGGTAGGCCTCGTCACGCTGAATTTGACTCTGGAACGCGCGCGAGTGATAGCGAATGCGCGCGATCAATTCGACCGCCGCGGGGAGCTTCACCAGATAATCGCTGGCGCCCGCGGCAAAAGCGTCCTTTTTGACGAGCGGATCTTCCTTGCTCGAGAGCACGATGATCGGGATTTCCCGGGTGGCGGCGTTGGCGCGGAACTCCCGGACGAGGGTCAATCCATCGATGCCTGGCATCACCAGGTCCTGCAGAATCACCGTCGGCAGGCATTGCGTCGCGGTGCGGATGGCGGCCGCGGGATCCGAGCAGAAATGGAACGTGGTGTTCGGCTGGTCGGCCAGGCAGCGGCGGACGGCCTCACCGATCATCGCCTGATCGTCCACCAGGAGGACGACGACTTTATTTGCCTTCTCTTCGTTTGCCATGTTTCCTTTCCCGTCCCATCTCCCCGGGTCAATGCGCTCTCGGCAGAGAGTTTCCCGCCAGTTCGCGCGTCAGCGCCGCCACGATCTTGTCCAGCGGCAGGATCTCGACCGCCGCGTTGATGTCCGCCGCCGCTTTGGGCATGCCGTAAACCGCGCACGACGCCTTGTCCTGGGCGATCGTATGGCAGCCCTTGTCGCGCAACGCCTTCAATCCGCGCGCCCCGTCCCGGCCCATGCCCGTTAATAATACTCCAATTATCTGCCCGGTCCATTTTCCGATCAGGCTTTCGAAAAACACGTCCACCGACGGCCGGTAGCACGCCTCCACCGGCTCCGACGTGTAGGCCAGCGCGCCGGACCGCTGGTAAATCAGGTGATCGCCCCGGGCCGCCATCAACGCCGAGCCGACGGTGGGATGGTCTCCTTCGCGCGCCAGTCGAATCGGAATGGCGCTTTGCTCCGCCAGCCAGGTCGCCAGGCCCTCGGCGAATTGTTCGTCCACGTGTTGGACCACGACGACCGCCGCCGGGAAATTTTTGGGCAAACCGTGGAGAATTCTCGCGAGCGCCGCCGGCCCCCCCGCGGAACAACCGATGGCCACCAAGCTGGCGCTAACCGGCGCCGGAGGATGACTCGCGGTCAAGCGCGTGGCCGCGGTCTTGGTGACCCCTTCCACGCCGATCAAGCGCCCGATCGTGCTGATCTTGGTCAACAGCGCCTCGCTGCCGTCCTGTCCGCGCGCGCTGCTTACGATCGGGGTCTTCACGACGTCCAAAGCCCCGGCTCCCAACGCGCTGAACACCTCCGCCGAGTGATGACTGGTCGAAGCGGTGACGATGAGGATCGCGCACGGGGACTTCGTCATGATCTGGCGCGTCGCCTCCACTCCGTTCATGACCGGCATGAAGAGGTCCATGAGGATCAGGTCAGGCCGGTCCGACGCGCAATGTTCGACCGCCTCGGCCCCGTTGCGGGCGATCCAGGCGACTTCGTGTTTTTGGCTGCCGGCGATGACGCGCCGGATCGCCTCGACGGCGATCATAGTGTCGTTGACAATGGCGACGCGCATGGCGGGTTACCGAAGGTGAGCGGGCGTTGGTTGTAGTTTGATCTGCATTTTGTCGTCCATCGCCGCCGCGGAACGACCGGTGTCCCGCGGGGAGCGAATTGGCCTATTTGAATCAATTCGCGGGGCGGGCGCAATCCTGCGCGGGAAAAAAATCCCGCCGGCCGACCTCGGTCGAATCGGGAGCCGCGGCGATCCTGTCCCGGCTAGGCTTCACCGATCAAATCCACCACCGCGTTCATGAGGGTTTCATCGTGAAAGCTGCCTTTGGTGAGGTAGTAGTTGGCGCCGGCTTCCAGGCCCCGCCGGCGGTCTTCCTCGCGGTCTTTGTAGGAAATGATCATCACCGGCAGCGACTTCAGGCTGGCGTCTTTCTTGATTAAGGTCACCAACTCGATGCCGTCCATGCGCGGCATATCGACGTCGCTGAGCACCAGATCGTAACTGCCAGTGCGGACGGCGTTCCAACCGTCCATCCCATCCACCGCGACATCCACCTCGTAGCCGCGGCTCTCGAGGACCTTGCGCTCCAATTCCCGCACGGTGAGCGAGTCGTCCACCACGAGCACCCGCTTGTTGGCCCGCGCGGTGGCGCTCGCGGCGTTGCGTTGAACTTTGCTCAGGCGCCCGCCGGAGACCAGTTTCTCGATGGAGCGCACCATGTCGTCCACGTCCACGATCAGCGTCGGGGAGCCGTCCTCCATCAACGAGCCGGCGCTGATATTGCGCACCTTGCCGAGGCGCGAATCCAGCGGATGCACCACCAGCTCCTGCTCCCCGCGGAATCGATCCACGATGACCCCGTATAAACCTCCCCTTTCGCCGAGCACAATGATCGGCAGTTCGGGTTCGGCCGTCTCCGGCGCGTTCTTCTCGAGAATCTGGTGCCCGGTCACCAGGCCAATCCGCTGGCCGTCATAGATGACGTGCTGGCGTCCCTCAGTGGTCTCGATTTGTTCCCGCGGCACCCGCAGCGTTCGCGTGATATAGGCCAGCGGAAACGCGTACGGTTCGCCAGCGATGTCCACCAGCAGCGTCCGCATCACCGAGAGCGTCAGCGGCAGTTGCAATTGAAATCGGGTTCCTTTCCCCAATTGGGAGGAAATGCGGACCGATCCGCGCACGCCGCGCACCAAGTCCTGCACGATATCCAACCCGACGCCCCGGCCGGAAATCTCGGTTACCTGGCCCTTCATGCTGAATCCCGGCAGGAACAGGAATTCCAGGAGTTCGCTTTCGCTGAGTTGTTTCGCGGTCTCCTCCGTCGTCAGCTTCTTGCGCACGACCGCCTCCCGCAACTTGTCGAGATCAATCCCCTTGCCATCATCGGCGACGATGATCAACAGCATCCCCGCGCTGTGCCGGGCCTCCAGCAGCACGGTGCCGCAACTCGGCTTTCCTTTTTGCGTCCGGTCTTCCGGGGATTCAATGCCATGATCCATGGCGTTGCGGATCAAATGCGTTAACGGCGCCTCCAGTTTCTCCAAAATATCCCGGTCCACGGCGGTCGATTGCCCAACCACGTCGAGCTTGATTTCCTTGCCCAATTGCCGCGCCAAATCCCGCACCATGCGAGGAAAGCCGCGGGCTCCGTCGGCGAACGGACGCATGCGGCACGCGAGAGCCTCATTGTACAGCCGGTTGGAAAGATTGACCGACCGCCGGTCAAACATCTCCAAATCCAACAGGCATTTGGAGAGAAACTGCCGGCATTCAATCACTTTTCGCTGCGATTCCAGGAGCGCGCTCTGGACGGACTCATCCACTGTCCGGGTCGATAAAAGATCGCGCAACCCGTCGAGCGAGCGTCCCAGGTCGAATTGGTAGCGCTTTAGCCGGAGCAGCGACTCCGTGAAAGGTCCCAACCAGCGCGACTCCACCATTGATTCGCCCGCGAGTCCGAGCAGACGATTCAGATTCTCGGCCGTCACGCGCAAGACCCGGCTCGCGGCGTCTTTGGCGGCGGCGCCGGACTCCCCTTCCACGCCCCCCGGGGCTTTGGCCGCGGGCGCGGCGGGAACCGGCGCCGGTGTCGGGGGCGGGGGAGCCGGCGCCTCCGTTTTGGCGGGCGCCCGCCCCGGCGGGGTCTCACCCGCCAATTGCGCCATCAGCCGCTGCAATTCGTCTTCGTCGCTCAAGGGCGCGGCGGCCGTGGTTTTGCCCCCGTTGGTGACGACCTCGAGATTGGCCAGGAACGTGTCAATCTCCGGCTTGTGATCCGTGTCCCAAACGGCGACCGAGGCCTCCGGCGTCTGTGAAATCCGGGTCAGAATGTCCACGCCTTTGAGCAACTGGTCGATGCCGGTCCGCTCGAGCGTGATCCGTCCCTTCTGCGCGGCGACGAAGCAATCCTCCATCGCATGGGCGACGCGCACCGCGACGCCCAGGTCCACGATGCGGGCGGCCCCTTTCAGCGAATGCGCCGCCCGCATCAACGATTCGAGGCGGTCCGCGGCGGCGGGATTTTGCTCCAACTCCAGGAGGCCGGTCGTCAGGGTGACCGCCTGGTTTTCCGTCTCGAGCCGGAAGATCTCCAGCATCGAAAATTGGCTGAGGTCGCCGCCACTCATTCGAGGCTCCGGCTGAGGGTGTGGAACAACAACTCGCTATCGAGAAAGCCCACCGATTTTCTCCACGCCAGCATCCCGCGGGTGTAAGTCGCGGCGGCGTTGGAAACCGTCGCCGGCGCGGGCGACAAGTCGGCTTCGTTATACCGGTGGATGCCGTGCAACGCGTCCACCGGAAAGACCAAATGACGCCCTTCGCGGCTGATGACCATCAGCCGGCCCTGTCCGACTTTATTCTTGGCGGCTGGTTTTTCCACCTGGCTCTCCAGCCCGAGCAGTTCTCCCAGGGAAATGCAGATCAACAATTCGCCGCGAATATTGACCACGCCGAGCACCACCTTGGTTCGCCGGTGCGGCAGGGAATGGATCGGTCGCGGCGGGGCGACTTCCTTGAAGACCGCGGTGGGCAGCGCCAGCCACTCGACGCCAAGGCGAAAAATCACCGCTGACCGCGTGTCCCGCTCTTGTAACTGCTTCGCCTGGGCGAAATGATTCGTCCATTCCGCAAGGTGTTCGTCCGACAACTCGCCATCGAGCAACTGCACCGCCGCCGCCGAGTAAACCGGGCAGTTCCGGCAGTGCACGACCGGGCCGAGTTCCTTGCACGAGCGATCGCCCCAGACGCCGATTCGCTTCCAGCAGTCGTTGATCGTCGCGGTTCCCGAGCGCGACCCGATGACGCCCGGATCACCCATCGCTCGGGGAGCCGGCTCCAGTCCTTAGTAAGTTTGCGTCAAATCGCATAGTAGTGTGCCGCGCGCCCGCGCGGCGTGGCGCCCTCACCGCGGACTTCTTTCTTTGACCCGCCTGGCTCGGTTTTGCAAGACGCGCGCCCCAGCGTCGTCGCCCTGCCGTTGGGCCAGAAACGAGAGCTGCACCAGCGCCTCGTAATGGTCCGGCTCGAGATAAACCGCCTTCTGATAATGGTCCTGCGCCAGTTCGGCCTTGCCGGACGCGTCATGCACCAATCCCAGCAGGTAAAAGGCTTCGCCCGAGGAGCCGTGTTCATCGAGGAATTGTAGGCAGATTTCCCCGGCCTCCGCCAGCTTCCCTTCGTCGGCCAGTTTGCGCGCCCGCTCCAGGTTCACCTCGAATTTGCCGTTCGTCACGGATGGCGGAGTCACCGGCGGAGGCGGTGGCGATTTCTTCACCGGCGCCGGTGGTCGCGCGGCGGGTGGCGCGGCGGGCCGCCGTTCGGTTCGGGCCGCCGGGCGGCCCACGACCGGCCGAATCCCGGGCGGCTTGGCGGCGGGATTGGGGCGCTGGAACGCGAACGCCATCGGCAGCTTGGCGGAAACGAAGTTCAGGTCAAGCAGCAGCCCGGTCTCGGACGGACCGATGAAAATGTAACCGTTCGGCGCCAGGACCCGGCCCAGCGCGCTCACGGCTTTCTCCTGCGTCGCCCGGTCGAAATAGATCAACAGATTGCGGCAGAAGATGACGTCGAAAGGTTTCTCGCCGGATAGAAAGCCCGGCTCGAGCAGATTGGCCTGCCGAAAATCGACCTGCCGCCGCACGCGTGGCTGCAATTCATAACCCTGCTGAAGCCCTCGAAAATAAGTGTCGCGGAAGGCGAGGTTCGCGCCGCGAAATGAGTTGCGTCCGTAGTGGCCCAGCTTCGCCCGCGCCAACGCCCGGGCGCTCACGTCCACCGCGTCGATCCGAAACCGCTCGGCGGGCAGGCCGGTTTCCAGCAGCGCCATCGCGATTGTGTACGGCTCCTCGCCCGTTGAGCAGGGCACGCTCAATACCCGCAGGCGTTCCTGCGCGGGCCGGAGCAGCCATTGCTCGCGCGCGATCGTCCCGAGCGCCGCGAAGGCCTCCCGGTCCCGAAAGAACCACGTCTCGGGAACCACCACCAACTCCACCAACGCCTGCAGTTCGTCGGGCGCGGCCCGCAACAGGCTCCAGTATTGGGTCAGGTTCTCGCACTTTCGCGCCGTCGCCCGCGCGTCAATCGCGCGCCTCACCGTCGCGGCGCCGACCGTCTCCGCGTCCAGGCCGATGGTCTGCTTGAGCAACCCTACTATTTGCTGGAGAGACACAAGTCGGCCTCGGCGATTTCGCGAAACAACGCGTCCCGCAACGCCACCGGGAGCAGGTTTTTGATTTCCACCAATTGAATGATTCCCCGCGCGTCCGCCGCCACCCGCCCCAGATAGGGCGTGGCGTCCACCGTGACGCCCGCCGGCGCAAAATCGGACGCTTGCTTGCGCGTCGTTTCGGTCACTCTCTCCGCCATTAACCCAAGCAGTCTTTTTTCCGTTTCGCCCACGGGATACTGCGCGAGGATGACCCGCGTGCTCAGCCGTCGCTGGCACGGCCGTCCGAGCGTCAATTCACAAAGGTCGATGACGGGCGTCAACGTCCCGCGGTAGTTGAACACTCCGGCGACGCCGCGCGGCGCTTGCGGAATCTGCTTCAATTGGATCAGCGGCACGACCTCGACGATCTGGGCGGCGTCCAGCCCGTACAGGTCGCGGTCCAAATGGAACAGCAGCAAAAGCATGCGGCTCAGCTTTGCAGTTTGAACCGCGACACCCCGTGTTGCAGGCCCCCCACCGCGTCGTTCAACTGCAGAATCGCCTCGCCGGACTGTTGGAGCGACTGCGCGGTCTGTTGCGCCGCCTCGGTCAATTGCACCAGCGCGTCGCTGATCTGCTGGCCGCCGGTCGCCTGCGACTGCATGCCTTCGTTGACCATCTCGAAACGGGGCAGCAAAGCCTGCACTTGTTGGATGATCTGGCCCAATTGCGAGCTGACTTGCTCGACCTCCTTGACCCCGCGCCGCACTTCCTCGGAAAACTTGTCCATCCCCATCACGCCCGCCGACACCGCCGATTGCATTTCCTTGACCATCTGTTCGATGTCATACGTGGCTACGGCCGTCTGATCCGCCAGCCGGCGAATCTCGGTCGCCACCACGGAGAACCCGCGGCCATATTCGCCCGCTTTTTCGGCCTCGATTCCAGCGTTGAGGGAAAGCAAGTTGGTCTGATCGGCCACCTTGGTGATCGTCGTGACGACTTGGTTGATGTTGCCCGCCTTCTCGTTCAGGACCGTCAGCTTGCTGTTGATCGAGCCGGCCGCCTCCATGATGTGGCGCATCGTTTCTTCCATCCGTGACAAGCCGCCCTGTCCGCTCCCGGCCAGGTGGGCCGTCTCTTCGGCCACCTTGGTCACTTCGCTCATCGTCTTGACCAGTTCCTTGGAAGTCGCGGAGATTTCTTTCGAGGTTGCGCCGATCTCGGTCGTCGTCGCGACCGTTTCGTTCGCGGTCGCCTGCAGTTCCTTGGAGGTCGCGGAGATCGAGGTCACCGAGGCGTTCACCTGGATGCCCGATTTCTGCACTTGACCCACGAGCGCCGTCAGATCTTCGGCCATGCGGTTGACCCCGTCGCCCAGCGCCCCGAATTCGTCACGCCGGCCCATCGCCAGCCGCTGGGTAAAGTCACCCTGCCGCATGACCTCCATCACCTGCACCAGTTGGGCCAGCGGCTGATTGATCGCGCGGACCAGAAACACCGCGATCGTGATCGCGAACACCACCCCGACCACCACGCTAATGGCGATCAAGATCCGGGCGTCCGCGACCGCCGACTGCACCTGTTTGCCAGCGGCGATCCCGCCTTCTCGCTGGTTATCGACCTCCGCGCGGAAATCATCGAGCAGCCTCTTATACGCCGGGTCCAACTGTTGCTGGACCGCTTGCATCCGCTCCTTCGACTTCGCCCGGTCAATGAGTAGGACGGTCACCGAGGCGTCGGCGTACGGCGTGCGATCCTTGGAGATCGCCTCCATATTAAGTTTGTCTTTCCCAGCCGTGATGGAATTGGTGAAGGTCTCAATCAGTTCGTTCAACTTGGCCACGTTGCCCTGGATTTCCTTCAGGACCGCGCCCGCCGCGTCCGCGTCGTCCGTAAGGCTATGTTTGAGGGTCTCCGCGTAGATTTCCCGCGCCAAGCCTTCGAGCTTGTTGATATTATCGATCGCGGGAAGCGTGTCCTCCGTCATCTTGTTGGTGAGTTTCTTGATGTCGCCCAACTGCTTGTAGGGAAACCCGCCAAGCGTCAAACTAATCACCACGAGCACGCCAAAACCAAAGATGATTCGAGTGCGAACTGTCCAGTGCCGCATCAGTTATTAAAGCCCGCCAAGCGGGGCCATTTGATTGTTTCGCCAAGCGCCGGCCGGCTTTCGCCACCGGTTTGCGGACCGATCGGCCCGTCGCGCCAGCCAGAGTTATCCAGAGTAACGATTCGCATGTAATGCGTTCACGTTCCATGTGTAAAGGAAAAATCCCCCGGCCAACATCACGTAAACACGCCATTTTGGACCGCCCGGCGCGCGTCAGCGAAAGCTTGCGTGTGTCCGCCCAACCAGTAAGTTCGCGTCTAGTTTTCAACGCGCAAACGCAATCATTGTCAAATTTTCTATTTATGAGCGAGAGGATTGGATTCGTCGGAGTCGGCCGGATGGGAGCCAACATGGCCCGCCGGCTCAAGGAGTGTGGTTTCAACGTGACGGCGGTGTTTGACGCCCGGCACAAAGTGGCCGCCGAACTGGCCAAAGAACTCGGCGCCAAGGCCTGCCGGAGCCTGGCCCGCGTCACCGAGTTGGCGGACGTCATCCTTACCGTGGTCACCGACGACGCCGCAATGGACCGCATCTTCGCCGTCAGTGGCAAGAGCCTGCTCCACAAGGCGGCCGGGCGGTTGTTCATTAATTGCGCCACGATCTCACCCCAGACGCACGTGACCGTTGAGGCTCGCGCCGGGCAGGCGGGCGCCCAGAGTTTGGAAGCCTGCATGGCTTCCAGCATCACCCAGGCGCGCCAGGGATCGCTCTATCTTATGTGCGGTGGCAGCCAACCTGCCTTTGACCGCGCCAAGCCGATCCTCGAAAAGCTCAGCGCTTCGATGCGTTTCGTGGGCAAAGCGGGTGAAGCCGCCAAGGTCAAGGCCTTGGTCAACATGGTCATGAATATCAACACCGCGGGCTTGGCGGAAGGCCTCGGCCTGGGGGCCGCGCTTGGCCTTGACCTCGCCATGTTGCGCGAGGTATTCAGCCAGACGGGCGCCAATTCCCGGGTGCTTCAAACCGATGGCGAGGACATGCAGAATCGCGACCACTCCTGTTTCTTTTCCGCGGCGCACGCGGCGAAGGATTCGGGCATCGCGCTGCAATTGGCCAAGGAACAGAAGATTCGGACCCCGCTGGCCGCCGCGACCAAGAAACAGTTCGACCTGATGGTCGCCAAAGGACTCGGCGAACTCGATAAATCAGGCGTCGCGGAGTTGACCTTCAAAGGCCGCGGACCCAAGAAGTGACGCCCGGACCGAGCGACTCCCACTCACCGAAAAAGCGAACCCGGCCCTCGGCCGAATGACCACCATGCTTACCAAATACCTGATTCGCGGAGTCGCCCTCGCGGCGCTTGCTTTCTTGCCAAGCGCGCTCAACGCCGGCGATTGGCCGCAATGGCGCGGGCCTAACCGCGACGATCTTTCGACCGAGACCGGCTTGCTTAAGGAATGGCCGGAGGGCGGCCCGCCGCTGGTCTGGAAAGCGGAGGGTCTTGGTGGCGGGTACAATACGCCGTCGTTCGCGGCAGGCCGAATCTATGGCCTGGGCTATCGCGGCGAAGATGAGGTCGCCTGGGCCTTGGACGCGACGACGGGCAAGGAGATTTGGCATATCCGGACCGGCGGCGCTGACCGGTCGATCGGTTATCCCGAAGGTCCCCGTTGCACGCCCACGGTGGATGGCGACCGGCTCTATCTGCTCGGCCCGTCCGGGGATTTGTTTTGTCTCGAATCGGCGACGGGCAAAGAGGTCTGGCATAAGGACTTGCCCAAGGATTTCGGCGGCGTGATGATGTCGGGCTGGGGCTACTCCGAGTCGCCGCTGGTCGATGGCGATCAAGTCGTCTGCACTCCCGGCGGCTCCCAGGGCACGATCGTCGCGCTCAACAAAAAGTCCGGCGAACTGCTCTGGCAGACGAAAGACCTGACCGATAAATCAGCCTACGCCTCCCTTATCCCGGCCACGATCGGCGGCGTGAAACAATATATCCAGTTGACCAGCGCCAGCGTCGTCGGCGTCGGCGTGAGCGGCCGCTTGCTCTGGCGCGCGGACCGCCCCGGCCGCACGGCTGTCATTCCGACGCCGATTTATCACGACAATCTGGTTTACGTGACCTCGGGATACGGCGTCGGCTGCAACGCGTTTCAGATCACGTCGGCGGGTGGAGAATTCAAAGCCGAGACGGCCTACGCCAACAAAGTCATGGTCAATCATCACGGCGGCGTGGTCTTGGTGGATCAACATCTCTACGGCTATTCGGACGGCAAAGGTTGGGTCTGTCAGGACTTCAAGACCGGCGTCGAGGTTTGGAGCGAGAAGAACAAACTCGACAAAGGCTCCCTCACTTACGCGGACGGCCATCTCTATCTGCGCAGTGAGGGCGGCAAAGGAACCGTCGTTCTGATCGAAGCCAGCCCGTCCGGCTACAAGGAAACTGGCCGGTTTAATCAGCCGGAGCGCAGCGACAAGAACAGTTGGCCGCACCCCGTCATCACCAACGGCCGCCTCTACCTCCGCGACCAGGACAAACTGTTTTGCTACAATGTCAAGGGTGGTACGGGCTAGGCGCGTTCGGTTGGCGTGCGCGCGTGGGGGCGCAAGCGACCGAGTCGTGCGCCCGCCGAGCCGAAGGATCGACGGAACGCGAGAAGTCGCGCGGTTCAGCCGACTGGGGGCTACGATTTGCCTTGCGCTACGCCCCGGCGTTTCGCGTGGCGCGGGAGCCGCGTGGGGAATTTGCCGCCCGGAGCGACGCGGGTTCAAAGCTTGAGCATCCCGGATTGATTTCGATGCGCGCCGTTATCCAACGCGTTTCCTCCGCCTCCGTCACCATCGCTGGCCAGGCGCGTGGCGCGATCAACGCCGGCCTGCTCGTCCTCGCCGCCGTTGAAGAGAGCGATACCGCCGAAGACGTCGAGTGGCTAAGCGGCAAACTCGCGCGGCTCCGAATTTTCAACGACGAAAACGGGGTAATGAATCGATCGGTGATGGACGTCGTCGGCGACATCCTCCTGATCAGCCAATTCACCCTTTTTGCGAGCACGAAGAAAGGTAACCGGCCCTCCTACAGCCGCGCCGCCCGCCCGGAAGTCGCGATCCCGCTCTACGAGTCTCTCATCGCGCGCCTGTCTCAAGACCTTGGCAAGCCGATTCAAACTGGCGAGTTCGGCGCCGACATGCAGGTTGCCCTGCTCAACGACGGCCCGGTCACGATCCTCATCGACACGCGGAACCGTGAGTGAAACCAGACCGAACGCCAATCCGCTCCCAACCGGCGATATTGACCGTGCGTTAACAAGGATTCGGGGTTACTCTCCGGCCATGACCTCGAAACCTTCGAGTTTGGCGGGATGGACACCGGAGCAGGTGGCGCAGGGCAAACGCTGGGCGCAGGCCTGGCGGGACGCGGGCGCGGTCATGGAACAACTGCGGCGCCAGGAGTTGCGAGCGCTGGATTTGCCAGGCTCGATCGCGCTGCTTTGCGGCCCGGCGGACTACCATTCCCCCCCGCGCGCGCCCAAGCCGACGTCCGGCCTGATCGAGCAGCAACGCTGGTTTATGAAAGCGGCCGGTCGTGACTGAAGTCATTCGCGCGGCGATCGCATTGCAGGGTTTCTGCGAATCCCGCGGCTGGCGCTTCTGCGTCATTGGCGGGCTGGCGCTACTGCGCTGGGGCGAACCACGCGAAACCGTCGATGTGGATATCACGCTCCTTACTGGCTTCGGCGGAGAGGAACCTTTTGTCAATAGCCTGCTTGCAGTTTACGAGCCACGGGTCCCAAATCCCGCCGAATTCGCGCTAACCCATCGTGTTCTGCTTCTGCGTGCGAAATCCGGCGTCGGCTTGGATATCGCTCTGGGGGGCTTGCCTTTTGAAGAGTCCGCCGTCGCGCGATCAAGCTCGTTCGCCTACCCTGGAGCCGCGGGGATTCGCACCTGCTCGGCCGAAGACCTCATCGTCATGAAAGCCTTCGCCTCTCGGGCCAAGGATTGGCTCGACATCGAGGGCGTCCTCGTTCGGCAGGCCGGACGTCTGGATTGGTCCTATATACAGGATCAACTCCTTCCGTTGGCGGAACTCAAGGGAGCCCCCGAAATCGTGGGCGAATTAGAGAAACGTCGCCTCGAATTCGAGCGTTGAATCGCACTCGGGTGGCGAGCGGCGCTTTCAGCCTCGATGAGCGCCTTGGCAAAAACGTTTGAACGTCAACCGGGCGAATCCCGCCCTTCTTGGATCGGCTTGACGGCGCCGGGCGAAAAAAGAATGATGGCGCATGATTGTTCAGGGCATCGTCAATCCGCACCTTAATTCCTTGCTCTGCCGCGTTCGCCATACGAATTCGGTGGTGATCGCCGATGCGGCGTTTCCGTATTGGCCGATGATTGAAACGGTCGATATCTCCCTGATCAAAGGCATCCCAACGGTTCTGCAGGTCCTGGCCGCGATCCGTCCGAATTTCAAAATCGGTGAAATCTTCATGGCGCAGGAATTCAAGGAAACCAACACCCGCAAGACCCAAAGCGCGTTCGCGCAAGCGTGCGCGGGCGTTACGATGACGTTCGAACCGCACCTTGAGTTCAAGCAACGCGTGCCGAAGGCGATCGGACTGATCCGCACGGGCGACACGACGGCCTACGGCAATATGATCCTCGTTTCGGTCTAACATGCTCTCCTCTAGCGTTACCATCTCCCTGGTGCCCGAGGCCAAGGGCGGGCCATTTGTGTTCTGGGGCGATTTGGCGGGTGGCTGCGCCCAGGCGGCGGCGATTGGCTTCGACGCCGTCGAGGTATTCCCGCCCAGTCCGGACGCGATCGCGCCGGAGACGCTCCGCGCGCTGCTGACGCGCCACGGCTTGAAATTGGCGGCCGTGGGCAGCGGCGCGGGCTGGGTCATTCATCGCCTGCGCTTGACTCACGCGGACGCGCAGATTCGTCTGCAAGCGCGGCAGTTTATCGCGCGCATGATCGATTTCGCCGCGCCGTTCGGAGCGCCGGTCATTATCGGCTCGATGCAAGGACGGTTCGAGGATGGCATCGACCGGACGCAAGCCCTGGCGTGGCTGGCCGAGGGCCTCAACTTCCTCGGTGAACACGCCTCCCAGCGCGGCGTGGGCCTGTTCTACGAGCCGCTCAATCGTTACGAAACCAATCTCATCAATCAGCTCGGTGAAGGGGTTGAATTTTTGAAATCGCTTTCGACCGCCAACGTCAAACTCCTCGCTGACCTGTTCCACATGAACATCGAGGAGCCATCGCTGCCGGCGGCGATCCGGGAGCACGGCGCCTACATCGGCCATTTGCATTTCGTCGATAGCAACCGCCGCGCCGCCGGCCAGGGACACATCGATTTCGCGCCGATCGCGCTCGCGCTGCGCGAGGCGGGCTACACCGGTTACGCCTCGGTCGAGGCCCTGCCGCTGCCCGATCCGGAAACCGCGGCCCGCCTCAGTTTGGCCGCGTTCAAGCGCTATTTTGAAGCTGGCCTGTGGTCGCCGTAAAACCGGCGCCCGCGCGGCCCGAACAGCGCGCGACCCCGCAGCCCCACCTTCCGTGACGAATTATGAAAGCCATTCTGCTTGAAAAACCCCAACACTTCACGATGACGGACGTCGCCGCGCCGGGAGAACCTGGCCCGGGCGAGGCGCGCGTGCGCGTGCATCGAGTGGGCATTTGCGGCACCGACTACTCGGGCTTTCTCGGCAAGATGCCGTTCTACAGCTATCCGCGGATCCCCGGCCACGAGCTGGGCGTCGAAGTTCTGGCGGTCGGTCCGGACAGCGGTTCCGTCTCGCCGGGCCAGCGCTGCTCGGTCGAACCGTATATGAACTGCCAGACCTGCTTCGCCTGTCGGCGCGGCGGCGGCAATTGTTGCGAGAACCTGCAGGTGCTCGGCGTTCATACGGATGGCGGCATGCGTCCGGAGTTCATCGTCCCTTCCCGCAAGCTGCATCCTTCCACTCAATTAACCTGGGACCAATTGGCGCTGGTCGAAACGCTCGCGATCGGTTGCCACGCCGTCAATCGCGGCGCGCCGCAACCGCGGGAAAATGTGCTCGTGATTGGCGCCGGGCCGATTGGGTTGTCGGTGATCGAATTCGTCAAACTAAGCGGCGCGCGGACGATCGTGCTGGACCTGAATCAGCAGCGTCTCGATTTCTGCCGGCAGGTAATGGGCGTCGAGCACACGGTTTTTGCCAAAGGCGACGGTTCGGAACTTCAGGCGCTAAAGGACCTGACCGAGGGCGCGCTGCCGACGGTGGTCATCGATGCCACCGGCTCGAATAAGTCGATGTCCAACGCTCTCAATTACGTCGGCCACACGGGAAAGCTCGTGTTCGTCGGGATTACCACCGCTGAAGTGAGCTTCCTTCACCCTCTGATGCATCGGCGCGAGCTGAGCCTGCTCGCCTCACGCAACGCCTTGCCCGGCGATTTTGCCCGCATTATCCAGCTCATCGAACAAGGCCGGATTAATACGACCCCGTGGATTACTCACCACGCGAGGTTTGACGCCCTGATCGACGAATTCCCCCGCTGGTTGAAGCCCGAAACGGGCGTCATCAAGGCGATGGTCGATTTGGTCTAGGCTGTTCCGCGCCAGGAGAGGAAGCCGACTGACGCACTTCGGCCGGCGGCGGACCGCCGACCTTTTCCAACGCGCGATTTCGATAGCGCCGAATCGTGAACTCCGGGACGTCAAGCACAGTGTCCTGCAATTCAAACCGATCCTCAAATGGCGGAAAGAACACGTCGCCGGCGACCTCGCGTTTGACCAGAGTCAGATACAAATTCACGCAGCGAGGCAGCGCCAACTCATAAATCTGCGCGCCGCCGCAGATGAAGACTTGCCGGTCGTCAGCGTTCAATTCGATCTCGTTCAAATCCGCGACCGTTCGCACGCCCGGATAGCTGAATTGAGAGCGGCTGATCACGATGGTCTCCCGATTTGGCAACGGCCTGCCAATCGACTCAAAGGTCTTGCGCCCCATCACAACGACTTGCCCGGTCGTCATCTTTTTGAACCAGCGAAAATCCTCCGGCAAATGCCAGGGAATCCGCTGTCCCGCTCCGATCACGCGGTTCAGTGACATCGCGGCGATGGCGCTGAAAGCCTTCATCGTGGTCGGACGGCAATTTTTTCGCGCAGGGGAGTCACGAGGCGGGCGTTACACCGCGATCGGCGCCTTGATGCCCGGATGCGGGTCGTAGCCGGTCAGTTCAAAGTCCTCGAATTTGAAACCGTGAATGTCGTTCACCTGCGGATTAAGCCGCATTTTCGGCAGCGGCCGAGGTTCGCGCGAGAGCTGGAGCCGGGCCTGATCGAGGTGGTTGGCGTAGAGATGCAGGTCACCGAACGTGTGTACAAAAGTCCCAGGTTTCAGGCCGCAAACCTGCGCGACCATGAGCGTGAGCAGCGCGTAGGACGCGAGATTGAAGGGTACCCCCAGGAATAGGTCGGCGCTGCGTTGGTAAAGCTGGCAACTCAACTCGCCGTCCAGCACGAAGAATTGGAACAACGCGTGGCATGGCGGCAGGCGCATTTGACTCGATTCGCCCGGGTTCCAGGCGGTGACGATGTGCCGGCGGCTGTCGGGTTGCGCGTGGAGTTGCGCGATCACTTGATCGATTTGATTGATCGAGCGCCCGTCCGCGGTCCGCCAGTCGCACCATTGCGCGCCGTAAATCCGCCCGAGATTTCCGTCGGCGTCCGCCCATTCATCCCAAATCGTGACGCCGTGATCGCGGAGGTACTTCACGTTGGTGTCGCCCCGCAGAAACCACAGCAATTCGTAAATGATCGACTTAAGGTGCAGTTTCTTGGTGGTGAGCAGCGGGAAGCCACCGGACAGCGGGTACCGGGCTTGCGCGCCGAACACCGCGTAGGTCCCGGTGCCGGTCCGGTCGGCCTTGAATTTACCCTCGTCGAGCACGAGGCGCAGGAGTTGATGGTATTGCTGCATGTCTAAATTAAACTCGGTCGTCCGGCTTGCCGTCGGCGACCGTCTTTGGCGGGACGCGCGGCACCGGAATCAGCCTTAGTGGCTTGGCCGTTTCCTCGAGGAAGACGGCGATCAGGCGTTGCAAGTCCCGCTGTTCGCGCTGGAGCCACCAGGCGAAAACCAGGAGCGACAACAGGAGTGTCCACAACCACGGGAACGCGCGCCAGGCAAAACCGATCAAGAGCAACTCGAGACCCACGGTGGACCAGAAACTGGCCCGCGCCAGCAGGCTCCAGCGAGGCCGCAGGCGGCAGCGGATCAATTGTTTTCCCAACGCGTGCGCCTCGGTCACGGTCGTCAATTGGAGGCGGCTCCAGCGGCTGCCGAAGATTTCGAGGTCGAACTCCTGCCAGCCCGCGTCGGCCTTGTTCGGCCAGCCGCGCTTTTCGAGTTGATCGAGCACCGCGGTCAGGAACGTCATCCGATCCGTGCCGTGCTCGTCCCAAAAATGCACCTCGTCAAACCGGCGGCCCTGGCTTTTGAGGCTGAGGGAATCGAGGTTCTCTTTGGCCGAGAGCGGGCTTTGGTGCAGGCTTAAGTGCCCTTGGTATCGCGCCCAGGCGCGTACTATTGGTTGCAGAAAATAGAGGAGCGCCACCAGGGGGCGGGAGATCAGGCGCTGCTTGCGCTTGGGGATTTCCGCCTGCCGCGCCGCGATCACGCAGACCGAGTATGACATGAGCAAACTGGTGACCGCGAGCGGCGCCAGCGCGGGAAACGTCGGCGCCATCACCAGCAGCGGCACGGTCACCAAGACGTGGTATTCGAGGCTGGTGAAGAACGCGAGCGCCGGCGCCGGCCGGGCGGCGTAAAGCGTTTGGAATAGTCCGGCGCCGAACAAGCCGTGATAGATCATCGGACGGCGAAGCAGAATGCCGAACTTGGCCGAGGAATAAATGCGACCGCGCCAGATGTTACCGCCGATGGCGTTGAAATACTCCGGGTGCTTGCGCACGAGGAGCGCTTCGGCTTCGCCGTAACCGTGCTGTTGTTTCAGGTAATCCCCGACCGTTGAACGCCGATGGTGCCAGACAAAGCCTGCCGGACTGAAACCGATGCGGCAACCCCGTTCCTGCAGGCGCCAACAAATATCCACGTCATCGCCGGCCTTGCGAAAGATCGGATCGAAGCAGCCGATTTCCAGGAGCGCCGACTTGTAGAACGCCATGTTGCAGCCAGGGATGTGCTCCGCCAGCCGATCAGTGAGCATCACGTGGGCGGGACCGCCCGGCGAAACCATCACGGCGGCCGCCACCCAGGAATCGTCCGGTGGCAGCAGATTCAGCCCGCCGATGCCCGCGTACTTGCTCTTCAACAAATCACCGACCAGGTAGTAGAGCCAGTCCTCGTCCGCTTGGCAGTCGGCGTCGGTGAACGCGATCACTTCCCCGCGGGCGGCGGCGATCCCGGTGTTCCGGGCGACCGACAATCCCTGGTTGGTTTCGTGGCGCAAGACGCGAAACTGCGGATAATCCCCCACGATGTCCTGCGTCCAATCGGTCGAGCCATCGTCCACTAGAATGACTTCGTAGTCCGGATAGTTCAGGCGGGTGAGCGAATTCAGGCACGCGTTCAGCGTCCGGGCGCCATTGTAGCTGGCCACGACGACCGAGACGGTGGGCGCGCCTTCCAGCGGAAAATAAGGCGCCGCGGCAAACGCCTGCTTCACCGCCCGAAACGAAGGCTTCGGGCGCCGGTCGCTCGTCGTCAGACCAAACCGCCAGTCCTCGACCAGCCGCCCATCCTTGTACCATTCGTCACTAAAGCTATAGACGAAACCGCCTGCCAGCCCACCGCGAAAGATCGCTTCGATTTGCCACGCGAGCGTTTCGCCTTGGACGCTTTCGCCCTCGCGTCCGGAATCGAGGCCGAACTCGCCCAGCACGAGCGGCTTTGCGTCGGCCAGCATTTGCAGTCGCGCCAGATAGTTCTCGAACGGTCGTGGTTGGTGCAGATAAACGTTGAAGCAGAGAAAATCAACGCTGTGGGGCCGCAGAAACTCCGTGGTCGGGAAGGCTCCGAATGTGCAGAGGCATTCCGGCTCCACGTCGCGGACGACCTCCACCAACTCATCGATGAAGCCAGCGACAGCGTCCGCGCCGCTCCAGCGCACGATGTCCGCGGGGATTTCGTTGACCACGCTGAGCGCGAAGACCGCCGGATGACGGGCGCATTCGGACGCGGCCTTTTGGACCGCCGCGCGCGCGTCGGTCTGGCTGGCCGCCGATTCGAGAAAGCAGACCTGTTTGTTCCAGGGAATGTCCACCAACAACCGCAGGTCGTTCTCCGCGGCCAGGTCGAGAAACCACGCCGGCGGGACTTCGTAGGTGCGCAGGACGTTCGCGCCCAACTCGCGCAACGCCGCGAAATCCCTGACCGTCTGGGCGGGCGACGCAAAGTGATCGCCGTCGAGGTTGGGGGCGAACGGTCCATAGGAGAGACCCTTGAGGTAAAACTTCTTTCCGCCCAGGCGGAAGAACTTCCCGTCCAAACTCACACGGTGCGCGGCGCTGGAGGCAACAGCCATTGAATTACCTAGACGAGTGGGCGCCGAGTTTCAGTCATTCCGCGTTGCGATACCAAAACCATGCCCCGGGGTCAATAAGGTCCGGGCCGTGGTGCCCGGCGGACGCGTCAAAAACCTGAAACTCGAATCGTGTCATCCCGTTGCACGCGGACCAGGCGTCTCGTTCGGATTCACCTGCCTGCCTAATCAAAGAATCCCGGCGGGATTCCGCACCGTAGCCCAAGGTTGCTCGCGTCGCGGGCAACCTTGGGTGTTCGTCCCGTTCCGACCCAACCCCGAAGTGGGTTGCGCACCATTATCCGCGCCAACCCGTTTCGGGGTTAGAAACGGAAGCGGCCAAAACCAAACAAGGCGCGCAACGTCATCCTTGGCGTTCGTGGCACAGCTCCGTTTGGGGTCGAAGGAAGGCGGGGCGCAATTCTCGCTCACCTCTTGGAACGGCCTCCTCTACCCGGCATGGGGGAGCGCTTTCTGCTGACTGACGGCGTTGCCGTCGTCGCTTTTTAGCTCGCGGAAGACCAACGCGGAGAGAACCGTCAAACCGCCGAGCGCCAGGAACGCGCGGTGAATGCCGTGAATCATTTCCGTCGGAGTGGTATGGAAACGGTCGGGGATGAAAAAGGCCGTCGCCAGGGAGGCGGTGGCCACGCCGAAGCTGATCGACATCTGCTGCGCCGTGCTCGCGATCGTGCTGGCGCCGCTGGTTTGTTCCTCATTGACATCGGCGTAAACCAGCGTGTTCATGCTGGTGTATTGGAGCGACGTGAAGAATCCAAAGGTAAAGGCCTGGATGACGATAAGCCAAACCGGCGTGCCCACATCGATCGTGGCGAACAGCGCGATAAGCAGGCCGAGCATCAGGGTGTTGGAAATCAAAACGCGACGGTAGCCAAATCGCCTCAAGATGCCTGGCATGGTCAGCTTCAAACTCATCGCCGCGAGCGCCTGCGGCATCATCATCAGGCCGGATTGAATCGGAGTGAAGCCTAGCCCCACCTGGTATAAGAGCGGAAACAGAAACGGGATGCCGCCAATCCCCAAGCGCGTAAAATAACTGCCGCTGACCGACGCCCGAAACGTCCGTACGCGAAACAACGCCAGCTGGAGCAGCGGGAACTCGGCGCGCCGCGCCCGCAGCCCGTAGCCAGCGAGCAACGCCGCCGACAGGAGCAGCAAACTCAACATGGCGCGCCCGCTCAACGTATGCTCGCCAAACACCTCCAAGACGTACGAGAGCAGGGCGACCCCGGAGCCGAACAGGATCAAACCGCCGCCGTCCAGCGGGTGCGTGTGCCCGTCCCGGTAGTCCGGCAGGTGGCGATAAACCAAATACAGACCGAGCAGGCCGATCGGCAGGTTGATAAAGAAGATAACCCGCCAATGGAAATAGCCCACGATCAGCCCGCCGGCGAATGGTCCCAGCATCGGCCCAATCAGCCCGGGAATCGCGACGAAGCTCATCGCGCGGATAAGTTCCGATTTGGCGAACGTGCGGACCATCGTCAGGCGGCCGACCGGCACCATCATCGCGCCGCCGCAGCCTTGCAGAATCCGGCACCCGACCAGAACATGGATGTTGCTGGAAATGCCGCACAAGAACGAGCCGATGGTGAACAACGCGATCGCCGACGAAAAGACCCGCCGAGTGCCGAAACGATCAGCCATCCAGCCGCTGATGGGAATGAACACCGCCAGGCTCAAGGTGTAACTCGACAGGACCGCCTTCATGCTGAGCGGCGCGACGCCGAGCGCGTTGGCAATCGTCGGCACGGCGGTGTTCAAGATCGTCGTATCGAGCGCCTCCATGAAGAAGGCCACCGCGACCAGCCACGGCAGCAATCGCTTGGCCGATCCAGCGGGCGGCGCCGTGGACGTGGCTACCGCGCTAATTTGGGCCGGTTCCATACGCGTGAGCAACGCTACGTCGAGATTGCGTGGCCGGCCGTACCGGACCAACGACCCACGATTTGGGTGCGGCCGATTTCGTCTTTCGTCTCGTTATCGGGCTTGAGTATTCTGTTTGCGATGCCATTACCGTTTTTCGTCGGCGCAATCTACTTGAGATGCGCCGACTTCGCGAGCAGACCGAGACAGAAAGCGACCGCGGTAAAGTGTTTTCGGCGTTCGCTGGCGCTGCTGGCGGTCGGAAGCCTCGCGATATCGACCGCGCGTGGCGCGGAGAATGCCGGCCGGCAAGGAAGGGCGGAGGCGATGCCTCAATTGTCGCGAACGAATCTTCTGTTCTACTCCGGACCCGACGGCCAGGCGTTGCCGGTTCAGTCAGTCGGCGATTGGGAGCGGCGTCGGGTCGCGATTGTGCGCGCGATGGAATTGGTGATGGGACCGCTGCCGGGTCCCGAGAAGCGCTGTCCCCTCGAACCTAAAACCGAGTCGGAGACCGACTGCGGAACCTACGTGCGTCGATTCGTGACCTACGCCTCCGAACCTGGCGGCCGGACGCCGGCGTATCTCCTGATTCCCAAGGCGGCGCTCGGGGCGGGGCAGCGCGCGCCGGCGGTCCTCTGCTTGCATCAAACCCATCGCCTGGGAAACAAGGTGGTGGTCGGCCTCGGCGACAGCCCCAACGACGAATATGGGGTCGAACTGGCGCAGCGTGGCTACGTCTGCCTCGCGCCCGCGTATCCCTTGCTGGCGGATTACGCGCCGGACCTCAAGGGGCTCGGCTACCAAAGCGGTACGATGAAGGCCATTTGGGACAATGTTCGCGCCCTGGACCTGTTGGAGTCGCTTCCCTTCGTGGCGCCGGGCCGGTTTGGGGCGATCGGACACTCGCTCGGAGGGCACAACGCCATTTTCACGGCCGTGTTCGATCCCCGGATTAAGGTTGTGGTTTCAAGCTGCGGGTTCGATTCATTTCGGGATTACATGGATGGTAACATTTCCGGCTGGACGAGTGCGCGCTATATGCCGCGCCTCAAGGATTACGATGCGCAGACAACGCCGTTTGATTTTCACGAGCTGATTGGCGCGCTGGCGCCGCGCGCCTGTTTCGTCAGCGCCCCGCTGGGCGATACGAATTTCAAATGGCGCAGCGTGGACGCGATCGCGGAGGCGGCGTCGGAAGTCTATCGGCTCTACGGCGCGCCGGACGGTTTGGTCGTCCGTCATCCCGACTGCGGCCACCTCTTTCCGCCGGCGATCCGTGAGGAGGCGTACCGGATTCTCGACGCGCGGCTCCGTTGAGCGCCTCCCACGTTTACAGGGAAAGATTGCGCCGCGGGTGGGCATGGCGTAGCTTCTGGCGGACAAACATTGAAAGCGCTGGTCTCTACGTCATCGAAAAGGACGGAGCGGGTCTTCTTAATCGGACTCGAGATGAAGGCCCGTACCTCGTGGCAGGTGCGTGATTCGATGGATGAGTTGGCCGAACTGGCCTCGACCGCCGGCGGCGAGATCATCGGTGATGGCACCCAGAAGCTGGAGTCGCCGGTCTCGGCCACCTTCATCGGCACGGGCAAGGCGGACGAATTCGCCCGGCGTTGCCGCGAGGAAAAGATCGACACGGTAATTTTTGACGATGAGTTGTCGCCCGCGCAAAGCCGCAACCTCGAGCGCGTCTTCGACTGCAAGGTACTCGACCGCACCTCGCTCATTCTGGACATCTTCGCGCAACGCGCCCGGACGCGCGAAGGCAAACTGCAGATCGAACTGGCGCAACTTCAGCATTTGCTCCCGCGTCTGACGCGGTTTTGGAGCCATTTGTCCCGGCAAAAAGGCGGCATCGGCATGCGGGGTGACGGCGAAACCCAGTTGGAGACCGATCGCCGCCGCGTCCAGGAGCGCATCTCGAAGATTTTGGAAGAGTTGGAAACCGTCCGGCGCCAACGCACGACGCAGCGCCAGGGCCGCCAACGCCGCCTCTGGCCGCTCGCATCTATCGTCGGCTACACCAACGCCGGCAAATCCACTTTATTCAACGCCCTGACCGGCGCCCACGTGCTCGCGGAAGACAAGCTTTTCGCCACGCTCGATCCGACCACGCGCCGGCTGCGCCTGCCGAGCAATCAAAACCTGCTCATCTCGGATACGGTCGGTTTCATTCGCAAATTGCCGCATCGGCTCGTCGAGGCGTTCAAGGCGACCTTGGAAGAGGTCGTCGAAGCGGACCTTTTGGTGCATGTCGTGGATGTCAGCCATCCGCAGGCCGAGGAGCAAATCGCCGCCGTCAACGCGGTCCTGACCGAAATCGGCGCCGACGGCAAGCCGACTTTGCTGGTTTTCAACAAGGTTGACCGCCTGGAGTCGGTTGACGCCGCCCGGCCGTTCCTCGAACGGAACTCCCACGCGGTCGCCATCTCCGCCGCCTCGGGCGACGGCTTTCCGGTCTTGCTGGGCGAACTGGGCGGGTTATTGCGGCCGATGCGCGAACTGATGCGCCTGGCGATTCCCTTTGATTGCTCCAACGTGATCGCGCGCCTGCACGCGGCCGGGCAGGTGGTCGAGCAGGATTATGAAGGCGCGCAAGCGCAGTTTACGGCGCGGATTCCTCCGCACTTGCACGCGGAGTTCGCGCGCTATCAGGTCAACGGAGTTTGAGTTTCCACGGTCGTCCGGCGCCGCGGAATTGAGCCTCCGCCGGGGCCGACCCGTGGCGGATGCGATGAGTTCCAATTTGCTCATTCGGGATTTGCCGGCGGAGGACCGCCCGCGCGAGCGTTTGGCGGAGCTCGGCGCCGACGCGTTGCGCAACGCCGAATTGATCGCGATTCTTCTGCGCACCGGCCTGAAAGGGGTCTCCGCGATTCAAGTCGCCGACCAACTCCTCCAACGCTTTGGCACGCTCGACCGTCTGGCCCGCGCCTCGCTCGATGAGCTCCGCCAGACCAAAGGCGTGGGACGCGACAAAGCCATCGCGCTAAAAAGCGCCTTCACGCTCGCGCAGCGGATGGCGCGCGAGTTGCAGCATGAAGCGCCCTTGCTCGACACGCCGGAGCGGATCGCCGACCTGCTGCGCGAGGATAATCGATTTTACGACGTCGAACATTTTCAAGTCGTCCTCCTGAATACCCGCCGCCGCCTTATCCGCGTCGAGCCAATCTCCCAAGGCACGCTCGACACGATCCTCGTGCACCCGCGCGAGGTCTTCAAACTCGCCATTAGCGCCAACGCCGCCGCCATCGTCCTCGTCCACAATCATCCGAGCGGCGACCCGACGCCCTCCGAGGGCGACGTTAAAGTCACGCGCGATCTCATCCGCGCCGGCCAACTCCTGCGCATCGAAGTCCTCGACCACGTCATCCTCGGCCGCCGCACCAAGGAACGCCCGAAAGACTTCGTCTCATTGCGCGAATTGGGCTATTTTCAGTAGCGCTTGATAATGCCGAGCGCCCGGGGTAGCCCGGCAAAACGTTGAGAAATCGCCGTTTTTTGATCTTTGCGATGCGGCATTTTCTCTCCGCGATCGAGCGCGAGTTCCAGTCTTGCCAGCCAATGGTTGTACGTCTCGCTAAAACACGGCCTTCAATCCCTTCCGATACCGGTCAAACGCCGCGTGACCTGCGCGCGTCAGCCGCAAGAGTGTCTGGGGCACTTTGCCGCGATACGTTTTCTCAATTTCAACGTAGCCAGCCTCCTCCAATCGGGTCAGATGGCTGGAGAGGTTGCCCTTGTTCATCTCGGTTTCGTGCAGCAGGTAAAGGAAGTCGCATTCTTTCACCACTCCGAGCAGGGCAATGATCATTAGCCGTCCGGGTTCATGGATGACCCGGTCCAATTCGGAAATAGCCCTAAGTTGTTCGTTCATTCTACTTCCGGGGCGGGTGGTTGGGTGTGCCGCATGTACGAAGAGAGTGTGGCCCCGCCGGAGGCGAGCCATACAAGCCCGACGAACAATGCCACCGGCCGAAACAACGCATCGACGTCCCCAGGGACGATAAACGTAATAGCGACGAGACCCAGCTCCATGAAGATTACCAGCAACCATTTCCACGGGTTTCCCCTGCCCATGCGCAAGACCCAAAGCGGATATGCCACCGCCAACGCGACTAACATGCCTATTCGTGGAAGGTTTATCGCGTCGTGCTGCCTTGCGAATAGCCTCAGGCAGGCAAATCCGGCGCCCAAAACGGCGGAAATGACGAGGACTGCCACAATCCCGATCCACCAAGACTTGTCGCCAACCCGGGGGTACGCCGCATACCCCGTGCGCGGCCAAGTGAAATGATTCTTGATGACCCTACGAGCCCAAAATCCGAAACCGAACACCGGTATCATAACGCCATATACTACGATGCCATGCGTCCACCTCGACGAATTAGCTGCCAGGCGGGCCTCCAAGTATCCCGCCAGGGTAAAGCCCAGCAGCATCAACCCCATGAACATCTCACCGGTCCCGTCGATATTGTCATACCGCTTGGGCCGATCCATGTAAGCTCGAAACGTGTCTTTCATACATTCTAGTTTGCATCACAAACAAGATTATGTCAACAACTAGTTTATGCGGATTAAAATGGAGAACGCTGAGGTGGCCCGCCGCCAAGACTTCCGAGGACAATGCCGCCGCTGACGCCCGGTCGGCCGGTCCTCAGTTTTCCTTTTCGGTCGGTGATAAGGCCAAGCGCCAAATATTGCCGAGCGCGCGGGGCGGCGCGTCAAATCCCGGAGGAAGCGCCCGTTTTTCATTTTTCAAGGCGGCATCGTCAGAGTGATCCGTAGCCAATCAACTCAGGCTTGACATGCAACCTATTGGTTGCATATCGTGGAGCGAGATGGATGCGGTATTCAAAGCCTTGGCCGACGGAAGCCGGCGAGAGCTGTTGGACCAGTTGCGCAAAAGCAACGGGCAGACGCTCGGCGAATTGTGCGCGCACCTCGACATGACGCGGCAGGCGGTCACCAAGCATCTCCGGTTGCTGGAGGCGGCGAACCTGGTGGCGGTGATCTGGCGCGGGCGCGAGAAGCTGCATTATCTGAATCCGGTGCCGTTGCACGAGCTCAGCGAGCGCTGGATTGGCAAATACGAACGCCATCGCCTTCAGGCGCTGGGCGATCTGAAAAAAGGTCTCGAAGAAAACAAAAACAAGAAAGGATGACATCATGCAAAAACCAAAGTTAGTCTATACCACCTATATCCGCTCGACGCCGAAGGAAATCTGGGCGGCCATCACCAAACCGGAATTCACCCGCCAATACTGGGGCGAGATGACCAATGTTGGCGATTGGAAGAAAGGTTCAAAATGGGAACATCACAATCCGGAAGGCGAAGTCTGGATCACCGGCAAAGTTTTGGAATCCACGCCGCCCAAGCGCCTCGTGCTGTCCTGGGCCGACCCGGACGATCTCGCGGACAAATCGCGCGTCACGTTTGAGATCGAGGCG
>CAZFVY010000061.1:0-40094 GCA_964522665.1 uncultured Verrucomicrobiota bacterium
ATCTCGCTCTCGACAACATTCGCACCCTTTTGGTTCGGCAATACGGCCGGGACCGCTCGCTGCTGCAACAGAAGTTGATGGCGGCGCAACAAAACCAGATCGAGGAATTGGTCGCGCGGCAGTTGATCCTGCATGAGTTCAAGACGGCCGGCTATAATCTGCCGGACAGCTTCGTGGAGGACGCGGTCAAACGAGACATTCGGCAGCAGTTCGGCGACCGCCTGCATCTGACTCAAACGCTTCAGGAGCAGGGTGATACGTTCGAGAGCTACCGCGACCGGATTCGGGAGCGTTTCATCATCGAGGCGATGTACCGCAAGAACGTCAATTCGGAGATCATGATATCGCCGCACAAGATGGAGGCCTACTACCAGGAACATCAGGATAAATATAAATTGGAGGATCAGGTCAAACTGCGGATGATTGTGATTACCAACCGCGTGGACGCGGTGGGCGAAGCGAAGAAACTGGGCGAGGAAATTTTGGCCAAACTGAAAGAAGGCGCGCCGTTCGCGGAGATGGCGACCGTTTATTCGGAAAGCTCGCAGAGCAAGGAGGGCGGCAATTGGGGCTGGGTCGAGCGGTCGGTCTTGCGCAAAGAGTTGGGCGACATCGCGTTCACGTTGAAGCCGGGCCAACGGAGCGGGGTGATCGAGCTGCCTGACGCCTGCTACTTGATGCTGGTCGAGGATTCGCGCGTTTCCCACGTGCGGCCCATTTCCGAAGTGCGCTCCGACATCGAGAAAACGCTTTCGGCGGAGGAACACGAGCGGCTTCGCAAGCAGTGGATTCAGAAGCTGAAGGCCAAGTCGTTCATCAGGTATTTTTAACTTTCTCGACTTGCCGATGACGGCGGCGTTTTGTGGCGCCAGTTCGTCAGGCGGCAGACGGGCAATCGACGGAATGGACTTGGTGGATTGCCCGAGTCGAGGTTTCAAGCCTTCCACCCTTAACGCTTTAACAAAATGACCGGCTGGATTGGCATTTCATTGGGCGATGTGACCGGGGTGGGTCCGGAGGTCGCGCTGAAGGCGGTCGCGGCGGAGGCGGAGACCGACGAGACGCGGTATTTGTTTATCGGAGATGAGGGGTGCCTGAGCCGTATGCGCGAGGCCTTGCGACTGCCGATGCAGTGGCAAAAATTCACCGGAACAGGGCAGTCAGGACGGTTCTTTTTCCATGCGCCGTCCGCGGCAGCGTTGCCGGCTGGACTCCCAAAGGGGTCTCCGTTGGCGGCGCGGGCCGCGTTGGACAATCTGCGAGCCGGCGCGGAGTTCTGCTCGCGGGGGGGAGTGGACGCGTTGATTACGGCGCCGGTAAATAAAGAGGCGATCATTCGAACCGGCGAGCGATTTGTCGGGCAAACGGAGTTTCTTTCGGAATTAGCGGGGACCGACCGGACGGCGATGATGCTGCTGGGAGAGGATGAACTTCATCGCTGGCTGCGGGTCGCGCTGGTGACTACCCACTTGCCCCTGCGGTTGGTCGCTGAACATATCACGCAACCGAAAGTCGAGCTGGCGATCGAGTTGGCGGTGTCCGCGTGCCGTGATCTGGGACTTCCGCGCGCGCGGATCGGAGTATGCGGCCTCAATCCCCATGCGGGCGAAGGGGGCAAACTTGGGGACGAGGAAATTACAGTCATTACGCCGGCCGTCGAAGCGCAGCGCCGCCGGGGTGTGGATGCCATCGGCCCGGTCGCGGCGGACACGTTGTTCTATTATGCTTTCAAGGGTGATTACGACGCGGTGGTCGCGATGTACCACGATCAGGGATTGGCGCCGCTGAAAATGATCGGATTTGAGACCGGGGTCAATTGGACGCTGGGCTTGCCGTTCATAAGAACCTCGCCCGATCATGGAACCGCGTACGACATCGCGGGCAAAGGGGTGGCGAACCCGGCGAGCATGCAGTCGGCGATCCGGCTGGCAAAGCGCCTCGCGCGGCAGCGCGGCCCGAAGTAGCGGCCGACGGCGCCGGACGAGCGAAATCAAGGCGGGTGTGCGCCAAGACGCACAGTTCTCAAGCGGCGAGATTTCGGGTTTAACTTACGCGCACAACGATTTACACCACTCGAAGTCGAGTTGATTAACGATTTGCCATTGGGGCGGCGGTTTGAATAATCTCAGTGGGTCACTATTAGATAAATGCAGCAATTCATTACCATTGCTACGAATGCGCTCATGGAACTGGTGCGGCAACCGGTCTTCCTGTTGCTGACCACGTGCTCGGCGTCGTTCGGCGTATTTTTGGCGGCGGTCCCGTATTTCGGGTTTGGGGACGATCCGAAGCTGGTTAAGGATAGCGTTTTGGCGGCAATGTTGTTGGCGGGGCTGTTTGGCGCGGTCCTGAGCGCTTCGGCGTCGGTGGCGCACGAGATTCGCTCAGGTACGGCTCTGGCGGTGCTGGCCAAGCCGGTGGGACGGGCGCAGTTTCTGCTGGCGAAGTACGTTGGTCTGGCGCTGGCGTTGACGATTCTGACCTACATCAATGGCTTGAGCGCGCTCCTGGCCAGCCGGATGGCGTACGACGCGTATGGCTCGACCGATTTATTCGGGCTCAAGATCTATGCGGCGGGGGTGGCGATGGCGTATGCGATCGGGGGATTTACGAACTACTTTCTGCGGCGGCCGTTTGTTTCGGACGCGATGATTTCGCTCGTGGTCACGATGACGATCGCGTTCGTCGTGATCAACTTTTTCGATAAGGAGGGCCAAGTGCAGAGTTTCGCGAAAGGAGTTGATTGGCACATGGTTCCGGCGTCCATCCTGATTCTTTTCGCGCTGTGGATTTTGGCGGGTCTGGCCTTGGCCTGTTCGACCCGGCTGGAGGTTATTCCGACGCTCGCGATCTGCTCGGGATTGTTCGTGCTGGGGCTGATGTCGGATTACTTGCTTGGCCGCCCCGCTGAAACGGCGCCGCACGGGTTATCGATGGTTTATTCAGCGCTTTATACGATCATTCCGAATTGGCAGTTGTTTTGGCTGGCGGACGCGATTGACGGGGGAAAATCGATCCCTTGGGCGTATGTCGGCAAAGCCTTTGGCTACGTGGTTGGTTATTTGGGAGCGTCGTTGGCGCTGGGCGTGCTACTTTTTGAGGATCGGGAGCTAAACTGAGGACGGCATGGAACGAAACATTCAACGGCTTGGTTTGATCAACTGGTTGACGCTGCTGCTGGTCGCGGCGGCGATGGAGTTGGTCTCGGTTTACGCGGTATCGGCGGCGGGCCAAGTGGCGGTCGTCTTCCTGGTGGTCGGTTTTCTGGTCGCGGCGCTGAGCTATTTCCAGATGCGGCTCGAGGCGGCCGAACGCCGCGAAAAGCTTGAGTTTCAAGAGTTGTCGAAAGCGCCCCCAGGTTCCGATCTTTTTGCTTCAACGGCGGCCGATACCTTCCTGGCCCAACGTTCCCGTGAACAGTTTGAACGCTACTTCCTGCCGGGATTCACGATCCTGCTCTTCCTGGGCCAGGCGGCGGCGGTTTATTCGCTGTGGCGCTGGCTGCCGAAGGCGCCGTCCCCGATCGTGGGCCGGGTCACGATCGCGATGGCGTTGGACGCCCTCTTTGCCCTGGTGCTTTTCCTCCTCGGCAAATACTCGGCGGGGTTGGCCCGGCTCGAAGGTCAGCGGCTGCTGCGGCCCGCGGCGGGCTACATGCTGCTGGGATCGTTCCTCTGCTTCGTGGCCGCGCTGGCGCAGGCGGGAACTTGGTTTGAGTTCGCGCGCCTCGACTGGCAGGTCGCCCGGGGCATTTGCGTCGTCCTCGGTTTGGCCGCGGTCGAGACGCTGATCAATTTGGTGTTGGAGATTTACCGCCCTCGGGTCAAAGGCAAGGGCGCGCGGCTGTTGTATGAAAGCCGGCTGATCGGGCTGCTCGGGCAACCGGGTGGGATTGTCACGACGCTCGCGCAGGCCCTCGACTACCAATTCGGGTTCAAGGTCTCCGAGACTTGGTTTTACCAGTTTTTGGAGAAGGCGTTGGCCTGGATCATTTTGCTCCAGCTCGGGGTGTTATTCCTCTCGACGACGTTCGTCATCATTGAGACCGACGAACGCGGTCTGTTGGAACATTTTGGACAACCGCCGGCGACGGGTGGCCTGCTCCAGCCGGGCCTCCATTTCAAGTGGCCATGGCCCATCGACAAGGTCTATCGCCACCGGACCGAATCCATTCAGTCATTTGAGGTTGGCTTCAAGGAAGACCCCGCCTTGGAAGCGGGCCGGACGGTGCTTTGGACCAAAGCTCACATGAAGGATGAGGTCAACATGCTCGTCGCGAGTCGGGAAGGGAACAATGACTCCTCGGGCGGCTCGGCGAACAGCGAGCAGGCGGTTCCGGTCAACCTGATCACGGCGACCATCCCGGTCGAGTATGTGATCAATGATTTCAACGCCTGGACCTATCGTTATTCCGACGCGGGCGAATTGCTCGAGAAGATCGCGACGCGCGAGGTCGTCTGTTACTTCGTCAACGTCGATATCGATGAGTTGATGTGCGCCGGGCGGTTGGCGGCGTCGGAAACCTTGCGGCAGCGCATCCAGGCCCGTGCCGATCAGTACAAGCTCGGCGTGCGCATCCTGCTCGTCAGCCTCGAACACTTGCATCCGCCGGTCAAGGTCGCGGACGCCTACGAAATGGCGATCGGAGCGTTGCAGGAGAGGGAAACCAATATCCTGGCGGCCGAGTCGTACGCGGTCGATTTTATCCCGTACTCGCACGCGGCCGCGACGAACGCGGTGTTGGTGGCCGAGGCCGAGCGGCTCGGCCGGTCGGTCGGCGCGGCGGCGGAGGCCAATCAATTCACCAATCGGCTGGCTGCCTATGCGGCGTCGCCAAGCGTCTATACTCAGCGCGCCTACCTCGAAACGCTGGCACGGGCGATTCTGCCGACGCGCAAATATGTTTTGGCCGCGACGAACACGCATGACGTGGTCATCCTCGACCTCGAGGAGAAGTTCGACCGCAGCCTGCTCAACGACGTGACGGCTCCGCCGCCCGGCAAGAAGTGATTTAGCAATCCTCATGAAACCCAATTCCATTACCTTGATCACCGGCTTGTTGCTGGTCGTTATTTTCGGGGCCATGCTGTTTACCTTTCAGGTGCGGCAGACCGAAATCGACGTGGTGACCACCTTCGGGAAGTACTCGCGCAGCATCGATCAACCCGGACTCCAGTTCCGCGCGCCGTGGCCGATCCAACGGGTGTATGAATTCGACAACCGCATCCAAAACTTCGAGCGGAAGTACGAGCAAACCACCACGCGGGACGCGCTCAACGTCATCATTTCAGTGTATGTCGGCTGGCGCATCGTCGATCCGCGCCTGTTCCTGGAGCGCTTCAACGGCGACATCGCCAACGCCGAGTTAACCCTCGAGCCGCTGGTACGCAACGCGAAGACCGGCGTCATCGGCAAGCATCCCTTCAGTGACTTGATTTCCACAAACCTGGCGGACATCAAATTCGACCAGATTGAAAAGGAAATGCTGGCGGCGATTCAACCGCCGGCGCGGACGAATTACGGCGTCGAGGTGGAACTGCTCGGCATCAAGCAAATCGGCCTGCCGGAGAGCATCACGGCCAAAGTATTCGAGCGGATGCGCGCCGAGCGGATGCGGTTGGTGAAGAAATACCAATCGGACGGCGAAAAAGAGGCCGCCATCATCCGGGCCAACGCGAACAGCGAGACCAACCGGGTTCTGACCTTCGCGGCCGCGGAAGCGACCAAAATCCGCGGTGAAGCGGAAAAAGAGGCCGCGCGTTCCTATGACATCTTTGCGCAAAGCCCGGACTTGGCGATTTTCCTTTTCCAGCTCAAGACCCTCGAACAATCCCTCAAGGAGCGGGCGACCCTTTTGCTGGATGAGCGGACACCTCCGTTCAATATGTTGAACGGCCAGGTGGTCGGCCCCTCGACGTCGAAATAACCGTAGCGGCCATGAGCGACTCTACTACTCCCAGTTCGCCTCCTCCCGCGGCGCCCGAGCCAAACGGCGCTCCCGGGCAGGCGGCGCCGATGATGGAGGATGCCGGAACCCAGGCGCTGTCGGACGCGTTGAGCAGCAGTTTCCGGATCGTCAAAGCGCTGATGGCGCTGCTGGTGGTCATCTTTCTCGCTTCCGGGATGTTCACGGTCGAAAACAATCAGATCGCGGTGAAGTTGCGCTTCGGCCGGCCGGTTGGAGTGGGGGAAGAGCAGCGTTTGAAGCCGGGCTGGCATTGGGCGTTTCCGTATCCAATCGACGAAGTGGTGAAGATTCCGGTCGGCCAGAGCCATACGATTACCTCGACGGTCGGCTGGTACGCCATTTCCCCGGAGGAAGAGGCGGCCAATGTTGAGCCGCAACCGAGAGTCTCGATGACGCCGGGCGTCGATGGGTACGCGTTAACCGCGGACGGCAACATCATCCATGTGCGGGTGAATCTGAAGTACCGGATCACCGACCCGGTGCGTTACGCCTTTCATTTCGCCAGTATTACCAATCTGCTGCAGCACGTGGTGGACAACGCGTTGCTCTACGCGGCCTCCCATTACCACGCGGACGTGGCGCTTTATAAGGATACGATCGGGTTCAGTGAGATGGTGCTGGGCCGGGTGACGCAGATTATCGACGATCAGAAGCTGGGCATCACGCTCGATCCGAGCGAAGTGCGGACGACGGCGCCGCTGGATGTGCGGCCGGCGTTTGACGCGGTGTTGACCGCGCAGCAGCAGGGGCGCACGCGGGTGAGCGACGCGCAGGCGTACGCGACCTCGTTGACGAACACCGCGGTCGCCTTCGCGCGAGTGATCTCCAACGACGGCGTTACCGCCAGCAATCAGATTGTGCAAAACGTCGCGGCGGAAGCCAAATCGTTCGCCGACCAATTGCCTTCGTACCGCACGGACCCGGCGCTCTTCAAGAAACGCCGCCTGGCGGAGACGTTGGAAAAAGTTTTCTCGAACGCGGAAGAAAAATTCTTCATCCCGGCGCGTCTCGATGGCCAACCGCGGGAACTGCGCTTACAGTTGAATAGCGGGCCGCCCAAGCCGAAGCCTGAGCCGACCGCGAAACCGTAGAATATTTATGCAAGTGACATCTTTGATGAGCCGCGAGGAACCGGCGTCCGGCCCGGGTTGCTGCGATCATGACCACGACCACGGGCACGATCACGGCCACGACCATGAGCATGTGCCGGTGCGATTGAAGCAGACGTTCATCGGCCTCGTGTTCGTCGTAAACTCCTTCCTGGTCGATTGGTTTTTTGAAAAAGGGACGACGGTTGCCGGCTTGAGCGCGATGATCGGCGCGGCGTTGCTTGGTTATCCGATCATCATGACCGCGATCAAAGACCTGGCGCGGGGCGTTCTGAGCATCAACGAGTTGGTGGCGCTGGCGGTCATCGCGTCGTTTGCGTCGGGCGAATTTCAGATCGGCAGCTACGAAGTGGGCGGCTATCAGATCGCCGGGATCGTGGCGTTTTTCATGTTGTTGGGTGAGATCATCGAGACGCGGACCGCGGCCGGCGCGCGCGCGTCGATCGAACTGTTGATCAAATTGACGCCGACGAAGGCCCGCCGCATCACGCCGCGCGGGGAGGAGGAAGTGGCGACCAAGGACCTCGCGGTGGGCGATTTGATCCGGGTCCGCCCAGGCGACAACGTGGCGGCCGACGGCAAAATCGAGAACGGCCAGGGTTCCTTTAATCAGGCCAACATTACGGGCGAGTCTCTGCCGGTGGATAAGAAGCCGGGCGATGAAGTGTTCGCCGGCACCCAGAATTTGACGGGCGTGCTGGAAATTCGCGTCACCCGCGCCGGCCAGGACACGACGTTAGGCAAGGTGCGCGATTTGATCCTGGCGGCGGAGAAGACGAAACTGCCGATCATGCGCATCATCGACCAGTACATGGGCTTTTACACGCCGTTGGTGCTGGTGATCTCGGCGCTGGTGTGGGCGTTTACCAAAGACATGAGCCGGGTGATCTCCGTGCTCGTCGTCTCGTGCCCCTGCGCGTTTATTCTGGCCACGCCGACCGCGATGGTCGCGGCGCTCTCGGCCGCCGCGCGCCTGGGCATTTTAATCAAGAACGTCGGTGACATCGAATTGGCGGCCAAGATCAACGCGTTCATTTTCGACAAGACCGGCACGCTGACGACCGGAAAACTCGCGGTCACGCGACTGGCTCCGTTGGGCGGCGTGACGCCCGCCGAGTTATTGCATGTCGCCGCTTCGGCCGAAAAGTACAGCAACCATCCCACCGCCAAGGCGCTGGCCCAATTGGCCGAAGAGGCCGAAGTGCCGGTCACCGACCCGGTCGATTTCGCGGAAACCGCGGGTCGCGGCATCAAGGCGCGGGTCGATGGCGCCGCGATCGTGATTGGCCGCGCGCAATGGCTCAAGGATAGCGGCATTCCGCAGGATTTTCTGCAATCAGTCGATTTGAACGAAACGGAAGGCTTCAGCCTTATCTTCGTGGCCCGCGATGGCCGGTGTATCGGGTGGGCCGGCCTGCAAGACCAGACCCGTTCGGAAGCCAAGGAAGCGCTCGCGGGTTTGCAGCGCCTCGGCGTTCACCGCATCGCGATGGTTTCGGGCGACCGTCAGCCGGTCGCCGCGCGAGTCGCGCGGGAAATCGGTTGCGGCGAGGTCGCCGCCGACTGCCTGCCGCAGGACAAGGTGGAATACGTGCGGCAGTTTCGCGCGCGGGGCTATCGCGTGGCGGTCGTCGGTGACGGCGTGAACGACGCGCCGGCGCTCGCGGCTGGCGACATGGGAATCGCGATGGGCGTCGCCGGGAGCGAAGTGGCCATCCACAGCGCGACGATCGCGCTGATGAACAACGACCTGCGCCGGCTGCCGTTCCTCGTTCGTTTGTCGCGGCAGACCCGTTCCGTGATCAATCAGAATTTTCTGTTCGGCCTCGCGTTCATCGTCGGCGGCCTGGGCTTGGCGGCGTTCGGCTATCTGAACCCGATCGTGGCGGCGATTATGCACAACGTCGGCTCGCTGATCGTGATTTTCAACAGCGCCCGGCTCGTCCGCGAGGGCGAAGAACTGGAGCCGTTCCATCACGCGGCCATCGAGGCCGAAGGCCCGGGCGCGGGCGGAAGTCCGACGCCGAGCCTGACGCCGCGTCCGGCCTAACGGCAACGCGCCAAAAGACGGCGAAGCGAGCGCGCTGAGCGGATTTGGACCAACACCGGAATGTTTCTTGAATTATGATTGCGAATGATCCCTCGCTGGCGGCTCTGGGGACGCCTTCCGTGGCGCCGACTGAGGCCGTGGTCACCGTTCAAGGTTTGACCAAGGTATTCAAGGATTTTTGGGGCCGCCCGAAGGCGCGCGCCGTGGACAACGTCTCGTTCGAGGTTCGGCGCGGCGAAGTGTTCGGTTTGCTTGGGCCGAACGGCTCTGGCAAATCGACGACGGTCAAGATGCTCCTCGGATTGCTCTACCCGACGCGCGGGCACATTGAGGTATTCTCGCATTCGCCGCGACACGTGGCGACCAAGGCCCGCATCGGTTATCTCCCCGAGGAATCGTACCTCTACCGTTACCTGGACTCGGAGGAAACGCTGAACTTCTTCGGCAATCTCTTCAAACTTTCTGGCAAGGAACGTCAGACGCGAGGCGAGCAACTCGTGGATATGGTCGGCCTCAAACAAGCCAAGGGCCGTTTGGTGGGTGAATTCTCGAAGGGCATGCAGCGGCGCATCGGTTTGGCGCAGGCGCTGATCAATGACCCCGATCTGGTGATCCTGGATGAACCGACGGCCGGCTTGGACCCGATCGGCTGCCGGGAAGTGAAGGACCTGATCATCGCGCTGGCCCGCCGGGGCAAGACGGTCATCTTGAGCAGCCATCTGTTGGCCGACGTCGAAGACGTATGTGACCGCGTGGTGATTTATTACGGCGGCAAGATTCAGGCGATGGGCACCCTCAAAGAATTGCTGGCGACACCCGACGCGATGCGGATCACCACGCCCTTGCTTTCCCGGGAGACCACCCAGCGGGTCCTGGCCGCGTTGCGGAGCGACGTCGCGGAGGACAAGGTCCGCATCGACACGCCGACCCAAAACCTCGAAAGCTATTTTCTTGGCGTGGTGCAGAAGGCCCGCCAAGCCGAGGCCGAAACGTCGGGCGCGACCTCGGGGAATCGCGTGGCGGCCTACCTGCGCGGCGACGCGGACGCCGGTTCGCGGAGCGAGAAGGTGCTGGATCGTCTGACGCTGCCGACCGCCGCCCCAACTCCCGCCGCGGTTGCCCCGCGTCCCGTCGAGACGGTGGACGTGAAGAAACTGGAACAGTTGGCCCGACCGGCCGAAGCGCCCGCGCCCGCCCCGGCTCCGGCGCCGACCAAGACGGCTGACCTGTCGAAGGCGAACGAGAAACTGTCCGCGTTGACCGGCCCGCCCAAATAGGTCGCCAGACCTCCCGGCGAAGCCGGGCGGTCGTCGAAAAACGCGCGTCTCATCCTCCCAGCTTATGCGGCCAACCCTTGCCATCGCGCAATTGACCTTGAAGGCGGCCTTTCGCTACCGGCTCGTCAACGTGCTCGTGGTCCTGTTGCTTGGTTCGGTCGTGGCCCTGCCCATGATCCTCAAGCACGACGGGACCGCGCAAGGGTTCACGCAGATTCTGCTCACCTATACGTTGAGCCTCATCACTACGCTCCTGGGCTTTGCCACGCTTTGGTTGGGTTGCGGAACACTCGCGCGCGAGGTCCAGGAGTGCCAAATTCAAATGGTCGTGGTCAAGCCCATCGCCCGATGGCAAATCTGGCTGGGCAAATGGCTGGGCATCATGACGCTGAACGCGCTGTTGTTGGCCGTTTCCGGAGGCGCCGTCTATTTCATGCTGCAATGGCGCGCGAACCGGCTGCCGCCGGAAGTGCAGATGGCCTTGCGCAACGAAGTGCTCGTGGCGCGCGGCTCCGCGAAAATGCCGATGCCGGACATCGAACCCGAGGTCGAACGGCTGATGCAGGAGCGCCTCAAGCAAACCACGGTCGCCCAAATGGATCGCGGATTTGTGCGGAAACAAGTGCAAGAGCAGGTGAAGGCCCGGTATCAATTGGTGCCGCCGGGGTCCGTCAAGCCGTGGCTCATCGATCTCGGCTTGGCCCGCTACACCCTCAAGGACCAGCCGCTCTATTTGCGCGTCAAATTCAACGCGGCGGCGAAGAGCGCCTCCGGAACCTTCATCGGCGTGTGGCAGGTCGGGCCGCCGGAGACGCCCCGCGTCTGGCGGGAGCAAATGAACCTGGCGCCGGAAACCTTCACCGAGTTTGAAATCCCGCCCAATCTTTTCGACACCAACGGGGTCCTGACGATCTTCTTCATGAACCCGAACGACACCGCGTTTATCTTTTCGCCCGACGATGGCCTGGAAGTGCTCTATAAAGTAGGCGGGTTCGGGGCGAATTTCGTCCGCGGCGTCGGCATCATTTTTTGTTGGCTCGGGCTGCTGGCGTCGCTCGGACTGGCGGCGTCGAGTTTTCTCTCGTTCCCGGTGGCGGCGTTTGCGTCGGTGGCGGTCTTGATCGTGGGACTTTCCAGCGGCACGATCGCGCAGGTGGTTCAGGAGGGGGGCGTTTCGGGAGTGAATCACGACACCGGGGTCATTGACACGCCGACGCTCGTCGATTTCGTGCTCTTGCCGATCTTTCGGCAATTATTGAAGCTCGTGAACTTGGTGGAGGGGTTTTCGCCGGTTGATTCGCTCAGCACCGGCCGCAGCATCACCTGGCTGGAGCTGCTGCAGGCTTTTTCGCAGATTGTGCTGCTGATTGGCGGAATTCTGGCGGCGATTGGAATGATCAGCTTTTCGCGCCGCGAGCTGGCCACGGCGCAAACTCAGCAATGAGATCGTGGCGCGATAGATTCTACAAACCCGCTTTGGCGGCGTTGATGGTCGTGCTCCTCTTCGGCGTGGCGGGCGTCCAAAAAGAGCTGAACCTGGATCGCGCCCGGCTCGGTTTGACGCGGGTCGAGCCGTTGGAGAACGCCCCGCCGGTGCTGGCTTTCACGACCGTCGCGCTGGGTGGATTCCGCGGTCTCATCGCCAACGCGCTGTGGGTTCGGGCGGTGGACATGCAGGACGACGGCAAATATTTTGAGATGGTCCAACTGGCGGACTGGATCACGAAGCTCGAACCCCATTTGGTACAAGTGTGGATCGTGCAGGCCTGGAACATGGCCTATAATATCTCGATCAAGTTCAACGATCCGCGTGATCGGTGGATGTGGGTCCGCAAGGGCATCGAGTTGCTGCGCGACGAGGGGCTGCGCTACAATCCGCATGAGACGCTCATCTACCGCGAGCTGGCTTGGTTTTATCAGCACAAGATGGGGGCGAACATGGACGACGCCCACATGTATTTCAAACAGGCCTGGGCGGAGGAGATGGCGCGCGTTCTCAAGGGTGGCCACCCGAATTTTGACGAGTTGATTCATCCCACGTCGGACGACGCGCGCGCGCGCGCCAAGATGTTGCGGTCGGTCTATAAACTCGATCCGGAATTAATGAAGGAAGTGGACGAGCGGTATGGGCCGCTCGAGTGGCGCCTGCCCGAGACCCACGCGATTTATTGGGCCTCGGTGGGCCTGAAGAATTGCCAGACCGAATTGATGACGTTGCGCCGGGCGGTTTATCAGTCGATGCAGACGGCGTTCCATCGGGGGCATCTCATTGAGCGGACGTTCGAGTTCAGCCCGAATCTCGATATCATTCCGAAGGTCAATGCCTCCTACGAGGAGATGATGGCCGCCGACGCGGAGAATCGGGAGCACATCAAGACGGGTCACCGGAATTTCCTGCTCGACGCCGTGTATTTTCTTTTCACCGAGAACCGCCAAACCGCGGCGCAGCAATGGTTCAATTACCTAAAGGAGAAGTACCCCGACGCCCAACTGGACAAGCCGCCCACGCCCATCAAGAACATGACGGTCGATGAGTACGCCGTCGCGCGCGTGAACGAGGAAATCGGCGACACGTCCGTGGACAAAACCAAGCTGGTGATCGAAGGATTTTTTCGCAACGCGTTTTACAATCTCGCCATCGGCGAGGAAGAGAAGTTCGAAGGTTTGACGCGCATGGCGCAACGGATTTGGAGCCACTATCAGGCGCGCATCGCCGGCGGCGAGAAGCGAATTGGCCTGCCACCGCTCGCGCTGTTGAAGCAGGAGGTGCTTGATGGCCTGCTCAACTCGACGAACGGGATCGACCCCAATTTCAAAGCGGCTCTGCGCGGGCAATTAGGCATCGGCCAGCCCCCCGAGGCAGCGCCGGTGACCAATGCTCCACTTTCTGGAGTTGAGGGAACGAACGCTCCTCCCGCGAAGGCGCAGCCGTAACCCGAGCGAAGCGGAGGAGGCCGCGCGCCTCAGGCGGTCAAGGGAGGGATGGTTTGGCGTTTCCCTTGGATAAACTCAGCCACCAGGGCATTGGCCAGGCGTAGCTGCTCGGGGATGCTTATTTCTGGACGTTGATATAGCAACATCAATACGACGCTCAGGAGATCTCCGGCGCCCGCGGCGTTTACCATGGTTTCGACTGGCGCCGCGGGTTCGATGGTCAGGACCCCGTCCGAATAGTAGCCGGCGCCGCTGGCTCCGAGATGCACGACCACCCCTTTCACGCCCCAATCAAGGAGGCGTTTCAGCGCGGTCTCGAGGTCGTCGTCGTCCGTGAAAGCCAAAAGCTCGCGCCGATTGCCGTGGGCGAGATCGACCCACGGCAGCGCCTCGCGGACGGCTTGTTTGCGGGAGCGTATGGCGTCAGCCCCGGCGGAACCCCAGGCTGGGTCCCAATTCAAATCGAGCGAGACCGGGACGCCGGATTCCTGGGCCAACCGGAAGAGCGCCTGGTTTCCGCCGAAGAGCATCGGTTCGGAAAACCAAACGTCAGCGCGGAGCAGGTGCGCGTGTTGGTTGAGTCCCGTTAGATCGAGGTCGGCGAAGGCAAGCGTTCGGCTTGCCGGCAGGCAACTGACAAAGTGTCGGTGGCCGTTCGCGAACGCCAGGGCGATCGAGGTGCCCGTCGGCTGGTCCGCGGCGCGCGCCAGGCGCGGCGTCAGTCCGTGGGCGGCCAAGGCGCGTTCGAGACGGTCTCCCAATCCGTCGGCGCCTATTTTTCCGAGGAACGTGACCCGCGCGCCGAGAGCCGCCGCGGCGCACGCGCTATTCGCCCCGCCGCCGCCGATCGTTTCGGTGATGGAATCCACCGATGTTTCACCATCGGAAAAGAGATTTTCGCGCGGCGCGAGGGGCGAGGATTTAACGTCACGATTGACGTTGCCAACGACGCAAAGCGAGGCGCGGGAGAATGGGGATTCACGCTTCATGCGTGAGCGCCTCCTGAACCGCCGCGAGCGAAGGCATGGAGGTCCGACCGCCGGGCTTTCTGACGGAGAGTGACGCGGCCATGGACGCGAATTTGAGGCCGTCCCACCACGGCAAAGGGCGGAGCAAGCTCCCGGCGAGCGCGGCGGCCGTATTCGTCATCGCCCACGACGCTGGCGAAGGCGGCGCGGACACCCCCGAGCGCCAAGAGATAGGCGGCGTTGGCGGCCGGACCACCGCCGGCCTCCAGCAATCGTTCGATCTCCGACTTGCTGTTTTCGGTGGAGAATTCGGCGACGAACGCGCTTCGATCGTGCGAAGCGTGCCCGACGCGTAACACGTCAACCGCCATGGGTTGCCAGATCTTCTTTCAGAAGTTGCATCAACAAGTGCTCGATGACGAGGTGAACGCCCTCGGTCTGCGGCGTCGAGTTCGCGGGCACGAGAATGGAGCAGGCGCATTCGCGGTGGAGCGCTCCGCCATTGAAACCGGATAGCCCAATCGTCGGAGCGCCGATCTCATTGGCGAACCGAATGGCCCGCGCAACGTCCGCTGAAAAGCCGTCGCCGCCATGCACCGAGACGGCCAAGACCACGTCGCTCGCGCTCAAGAGTCCGCGCATTTGATTGACGAAAACGTCTTCGCGCGGCGCGTCGTTCGCCCAAGCGGTGTAAAGCGGGACGTTGTCGGTGAGGCAGAGAACGTCGAACGGACGTCCGCCGGGGGGAATGACATACTTCGCGAGATCACAGGCGAAATGTTGGGCGGTGGAGGCGGAGCCGCCGTTGCCCAGCGTGTAAACCCGGCCGCGCCGCCGGTGGCAATCGAGGAGAATTTGTTTGGCGGCGACGAGCGCCGTAGCGTCGAGCGCGCCCAGCAACCGTTTGGTTTCGTCGAGGAAGGCGGCAATGCGGGCGACGTCGTCGGGCATGGCGGGTCGGACGGCGGCGGGCGTTTACGGTTTGGCGGCGGGCGCCGCATAGCCGGCCGTGGCGCCGCCGTCGGGGAGGAGTTTACCGCAGGTCCAGAGCAGCCCGTTGGCGACGAGGCGGAGGTAGTCGGGGGAACCGGCGGTCTTCATATCATGGCCGAGCGTGGTCGCGAAGACCCGCCCGGCGCCGTATTGGTAGGTCCAGCCGACGATGTGTTCCCGGCCGTCGCGCGGGCTTTTGGCGCGGAGCAGGGGATGGGATTGCGGATCGATGGAGATGGTTTGGTAAAGCTCGTCACCCGGGGTCTGCCAGTCATCGGGGAACGCCTTGGTGATCGGACTCGCGGGGTCGAGGCGAACGACGGTAAAGGGACCGTACGGGTCGTGCACTTTGGAGCGCATGCCGCAGCAGGTTTCCCATTCGTGGATTTTCGGCGACCGGCGGAAAGCGTGGACCGCGCAATGAATCATGACGGTTGGCTTGCCCGAGCGGGTGGCGCGCAAGGCGTTGTCCAGAAATTCATCGGGCGCTTCGTCATCGCATACGTCGTACACGATGGCGTCGTAGCCATCGGCGAATTTCGGATCTCGCAAAACGTCCAATCCAAACTTGGTTTCGAAATTCGCATTGACCAAGGCATGAAGCTGACTCGTCAGAAACGGCGCCAGTTTTTGGTAATCGTGATAGCCGCCGCCGGTGACGAAGAGGACCTTCAACGCCGCTTGGCCGGCCGGTCCCGCGTCCGCCGCGAACCCGCGCGTCGTGGCGAACAGGAGGCCGGCGATAAGGAGTAAACGGATGGTTCCACGCCGTTGGGCTGGGTCCGCCCGAGTCGGGCGGCCAGGTTGGCGGGATTCAACTGCATATAAATCTTCAACTGGAGGCGCGTGAGCGTGAGAGGAGCGCCTTGGTTGAGCGACGAGGCTTGGAAATAACGCATTCATGTGAGTCGGGTTGAATTGATAGCCTGTCGCGCGGGTGGAACACAAACCGAATCCGTGGAAAATGGGGCGCCTAAAGCGGCGGCTCCGCTTGAAGACCGTTCGCGGGGAGATTACCATCCCGGCGTGAATTCCCGTGGAGAAGTTAGGCAGCCCAGGCGCGCGTGGCGGTCAGTTCGCGGCGTGGTCGGCGCGGTGGTATCCAAGATGCCTAAGCGCGGAGACTGGAACCGACGACTTTTGGTCGCGTGGATTTGGGGAGCGGCGGTCACCAGTTTGGCGGCGACGGATTCGTCCGACCGGCTGATTGGTTATACGGAGATGCGGACTGATCTTCCGGGCGGACGACATGCGAACGTGCGGACGATGCGCGCGGTGGTGTCGCGGGCCGACGGTTCTGGGCGCCGGGAGATCGGCGGCGCGCTCGTGGACGACCCGGATGCGTGGACCCAGTTCGCCGGCTGGTCGCCGGATGGCCGTCAAGCCATCGTCAGCCGGGGCTGGCAACAACCAGAGAACAGTCGTTGGGAGGAGGAACACCGGACGTTCCGGATGGAGCCGGGCAAATGGATGCTTGATTCGTGCCTCGTCGATCTCGAGACCGGCTGGCTCACCAACCTTACCGCCGTCGAGCGCGTGAGTCATTACAACGGCGGGTTGTTCTTTCTTCCCGACGGTCGAACGCTGGGATTCACGCCGCTCATCCAAGGCGTGTCCAAGCCGTACTTGATGGACCTCGACGGTCGAAACAAGCGTGATGTTTCGGGCCAGGGTGGCGGATTCGCGTACGGCTATAGCGCGTCGCCGGACGGGCGGCAGATCAGTTACCACGAAGACTATCAAATATACATCGCGAACGCCGACGGCTCCGGAAAAAAGCGGATCGAGACGGGCAACGCCTTCAACTTTGGGCCGGCTTGGTCGCCGGACGGCAAGTGGCTGCTATTTCTAAGTGGCGCCCGCGGCCGGAGCAATCCGTACCTGGTCAAACGCGACGGATCGTCACTGCGGAAGCTCGTTGATCTGAACGCCTACCAAGGCTGGATTCTCTTTCTCGACGTGCCCGATTTTCACGAGGGCAGCAGTGATGTGCCGGTTTGGGCGACGGATGGCAAATCGGTCTTTTATACCGCGCAAGTTGGCCAAAGCGTCGAGTTGTTTCGGACGACTTTGGACGGACAGGTGATGCGGCTCACCCATACTCCCGAGGGGACACTGCACTATCATCCGCAACCGTCTCCGGATGGGCGCTGGATATTGTATGGATCGAAACGAGCGGGCGTACGCCAACTCTTCCTTCAAAGGCTGACGGACGGGGCGGAGCGCCCGATTACCGTTTTGACGGCGGGCCACGCGGCGATGTGGCCGCGCTGGCAGCCGGACAGCGCGGTCGGTCGGCCGGCTCCGTAGAGGGCCGCGCGAAAAGTAACCGTCCGACGTGAGTTGGTTGACGGCTCGGCGATTGGGGCTGCCGCCCCAAGAATGCGCCGACTTTTGGGGCCAGATCCCCCATCCGGCGGCTGAGGTTTTGAGATTAAGTTTGCGGGGTAAGAGACTCGCCAGGGGGGAGTTACGAGCAGTTTCGCCGCTTGATTGGGAGTGGGAGGGCCTTCGCGGGAGCAAGTTGGTACGCCTTGTGCTAATCGATTCCCGTAACTCTGCTTGAGAATGAGTATGAGTGATGCAATGAGAAAGGCTTCTTTATGTTTCGGAATTTGATCCGTTTGTTCCTGGCAGTTGGCTTGGCATCGTTCGGCGTCGCGCGGGGCGCGGAACCGTTTCCGGTGGTGACCGTGGTGGCGAGTTCTCCTAACGCATCGGAGGACGGGCCGACTCCAGGGGTGTTCACCGTGAGTCGGTCTGGGGAGACGACCAATCAGTTGACCGTTTTTTTCTCGCTGACCGGGACGGCGGTGAACGGAGTGGATTACGTGAAGCTCGCGAATCATGTCACGATGGCGCCAGGCGCGGGGTCCACGAATATCACCATTATGCCGATTCCTGATCTCGACACGCTGGCGGGGACGAACGAAACGGTCGTATTGCAATTGCTCCTTTTGGTCGATCCTCCGATTGGCGGGGTCGGGCTTTACTCGCTCGGAACGCCGAGCAACGCGGTGGTTAATATCGCGGAGCCGGCGGGCGGGCGGACGAATTTGCCGCCGACCGTGGAGCTGGTCAGTCCGACTGATGGCTCGACCTTTCTGGCGCCGGCCAGCCTCAAGCTGGCCGCCAACGCCAGAGATACGGATGGACGGGTAGCGCAGGTCGAGTTTTTCGCGGGGACCAACAGCTTGGGAGTCGTGACGAATCGGGTGGCCATTGATCGCGGCGGGCAATTCGTTTTCGCTTGGACCAACGTGGCCGCTGGTTCTTATTCCCTGACGGCCAAGGCGACCGATAATCAGGGCGCGAGCGCCGTTTCCAAAGCGGTGGCGATTACCGTTGAATCACCGACCGAACTTCCGACGGTGACCGTCGTCGCGACGCAACCTGACGCCTCGAAGGTCGGACCGGTGGCGGGAGTATTTACGGTGAGCCGGACCGGCGACACGACCAACCGTCTCACCGTTAGCTTTTCGCTCGGCGGGACCGCGCTCAATGGAGTGGACTACCTTCGAGTCGGGGACCAAGTGACGTTTGCGGAGGGTACCGCCGCGACGAACATCACGATTACGCCGACAACTGACCTTGGTCTTCGGAATGCGACCAACGCGACGGTCGTCTTGCAGTTGCGGCCACTGGTCGATCCCCCGATCCTTGGCGTCGTCGGACGTTACGCGTTGGGCATTCCCAGCAACGCGGTGGTGAATATCGCGGAGCCGATTGGCGCCCGGACAAATCTCCCGCCCACCGTGGAGTTGGGAAGTCCGGCCAACGGAGCGATATTTTTCGCGCCGGCCACCGTGCGGCTCACCGCCAACGCAAAGGATAAGGATGGCAAAGTGACGCAGGTCGAATTCTTTGCTGGAACCAATAGCTTGGGAGTGGTAACGAACGGCGCGTCGGCCGATGGCACGGCGGGAGCGTTCGCTTTCGCCTGGACGAACGTGGCCGCCGGGAGTTACTCCCTGACCGCCAAGGCGACCGACGACCAAGGGGCAACCTCGGTTTCCAGCGCGGTGGCGATCACCGTTGAATCACCAGCGCAATTCCCGTCCGTTACCGTCACGGCGACCCAGCCCAACGCGTCTGAAGTTGGCCCGGTCCCCGGAGTCTTTACGGTGAGCCGGACCGGCGACACCACCAATAAGCTGACGGTCTTTTTCTCGCTTGGCGGAACCGCGGCGAACGGCGCGGATTACCAGCGGGTCGCGAATCAAGTGACGCTGGCGCCGGGCGCGGCCACGACGAATATCACGATTACGCCGATCGCGGACGTCGATACTCGGCCGGAAACCAACGAAACGGTCGTCCTGCAGTTACTCCTGCTGGTTGATCCTCCGCCGTTGGGCGGCGCCGGGCTTTACGCCCTCGGTTTTCCGAGCAACGCCGTGGTGAATATCGCGGAGCCTCTCCAGGTGATTACGAATGGCGGCCCGGTCGTGCAGTTGACGCACCCGGTTGACGGAGCCGCGTTCATCAGTCCCGCGACGTTCGCCCTGACGGCGAGCGCGTCCGAAAAGGGTGGGACGATCAAGTCGGTCGAATTTTTCTCCGACTCGACCAGTCTGGGCACGGCCGGCACGCCCGTGGTGAAGTCTTCACCGCCCCTTTACTCACTGACGTTGTCGAACCTGCAGGCCGGAGCGTATGTGTTCTCGGCGCGCGCTACGGACGCTCTGGGAGTCATCGCCACTTCGGCGCCGGTCACTGTTTCGGTGGTCGCGACGAGCAGCTTGCCGGTGGTAACCGTTACGGCCTCGTCTCCGGACGTGGCGGTTGGTGGGACGAATCAAGCGTTCTTCACGGTGACCCGCGTGGGTTCGACCAATGCCGAACTCACCGTCAGTTACGCGCTTGCGGGATCGATCTTCAATCGTCTCGGCCGCCCGACGCTGGTGAACACGGTGACGATTCCGGCGGGGGCGACTTCGGCTGAGATTCAGGCGGAGCCAGTTTTGGGACTGGACCTCCGGCCCGACTTGGACCTTACGTTAACGGCTCAATTGATCGCGGTCGCCGACAGCGCGGCGGGTACGAATCGGTTGTATCTCGTCGGGACGCCCGGTGAAGCGACCATCACGTTTACCGACGGGACCACCCCGCCGCCGCCTGGCGTTCCGGTCGTTACGATCACGGCGCGCGACCCGGTCGCGTCCGAGCCGAAAAATGGGCAGCCCGGCAACGCGGCGACCTTCGTAGTTCGGCGCAGCGATGGCACGAACAGTGATCTCACGGTGGCCTACGCCATCGGTGGCACCGCGACCAATGGAGTTGACTACGCGGCGTTGAGCGGATCGGTAACCATTCCGGCCGGGCAGCACACGGGGATAATCACGGTCACCCCGCTGGCGGATCAGGACACGAACAGCCTCGGTTTTGAGACGGTCATCCTGAGCTTGCCGGCGCCGTCGGCGACCAACGCGGTCCAATACGCCGTCGGCGAACCCGCCAAAGCGTCGGCCATCATTCTGGATAGCCCCGACCTGAGTGGGGATTCGAGGAAGTTTGGGCCGGGAACCTTCCACTTGGCTATACCCGGCGCCGCAGGATCGTTTTGGTATCGAATCGACGCGTCAGCAGATCTGACAAACTGGCAGATCCTCTGCACCAATGTGGTGACGGCAGGTCAGGTCGATTTTGTGGACACTGACGCCGCGGCGACCGGCGCCCGATTCTACCGCGCAGTGCCGTTGCCCGGCGCGCCTCCCACCGACGACTGAGCGGCTCCGCCCGGGTTGAGGCGTCCGCCGCGGTAGTCGCAGAGCGGGGCCTGGCTCGGGCGGTTGGTCGGTGACGACCAGGGCGCCCTTCGAAAACTCGAAGCGGCGCCCTTCGTCGTTCAGAGATACCCGGGAACCGGAATGCGGCGCCACGCGACGATAAGTCGCAACGGACTCACCTTCGGCCGTCGTACCAGATGCCGCAGGCGGAGCGGTCGCGAATCGGGCGTCCGAGGCGCGTTATCATGAGCAGGATAAACCGCAGATGCTCACCCGTGGAATAGAGATCGACCTTGCGGGCGGAGGTGAGGAGCGGGTGTTGGTGAAGGATGACGACGCTTTTTCCCAATTCCCGCGCGCGGCGCTTGAGGCGCTGGCTGAAGTCGATTTCCTCGGTGATGAAGAACTCGTGGCTGAATCCGCCCAGTTCGCGGAAGATGTCGGCGCGGCAAAACACGAATGAGCCGGCGGCCCAGCGCCGCATTCGGCTTTTGAAATTCCAAAGCTTGATAATCCACCGCGCCGCGCCGCGCGGTTGGTCCAGGGCAATCGTGGACCCACCGCCAACGCAATCACCGGTTTGAATCGTGTTCAGCAGGTCGGTGAAAAGCTCGGCGGTGGGGTAGGAGTCGGCGTCCACGAACACGAGCCAGTCCCCGTTGGCCGCCGAGGCGCCGCGATTACGCGCTCGTGAGATTTGGTTGACCGGTTCGAAGATCACCACCGCGCCCGCCGCGCGGGCGATCTCAGTGGTGCGGTCGGTCGAGTTGTTGTCGCAAACGATTATTTCGCTCGCCCAGCCCGCGGCGGTAAACGCGGACGTTGCGCGCCGCATGGTTTCCAGGCTGCGCGCGATCAACTTCTCCTCGTTGAACGCCGGCACGACGACGGAGATCTTCATGCGCGGCGCGATTGAGGTGGCACGGAGTCGTTGGCATCGCCAGGTTGCATTTCGTCACGTTGGCGCCTTCGTCGCAAAATGCAACCGTGGTTCGTTCGCGGGTGGGGGAGGGCCAACTTCATCGCTTTGGTCTGGCCTCAGATTGCTTGGCAAAACGCCGGCATTTTGATATCGTCGCCCCAGGTTTGGCATATTGCCGGGCGAGCCAACACTCACGCGGACTCGGCGAATCCTCGATGCCGAGCGGAAAACTAACCCCCGTCCGGACGCGATCTATCTCGTCTTGGCGAAAGAAAGAATCGAAGCGTCGTTATGCGTAGCAACTCCAGCCGCCGATCCGCCTTCAGTTTGGTGGAGATCATGACCGTGGTCGGGATCATCGCGTTCCTGGCCGCTATCGCCGTGCCGAACATGCTGCGGTCGCGGGCGAAGGCGCAGGCGGCGGTCTGCATCGATAATCTGCGGCAATTGGACAGCGCGAAAGCGCAGTGGGCGTTCGAATTCAAGAAGGTGGACACGGACACGTTGAGCATGAGCGATCTCACGCCCTACCTGCGAAACGGCGTGATGTTGGTCTGTCCCGCGAACGGCGCGTACGCCGTTACCGTGGTTTCGGAATCGCCAAGCTGCACCGTCGCCGGGCACACGCTATAGTCGAAATCGCTTCGCTCGGGCGTTCGCTCGTTCCGCGTCTGGCCGGGCGCCGCTCGGGTTTGACGGGCGCCGGTCAAGCATTCCTTGCGGATCAGCTTTTTCGGCACGCTTTGCCCGACGGCGGCCCGGCCACGCTGCCGGGGCCAAACCGGTCTCAGTTCGTTGGTCAACCTGCTTGTGGCGCGGCGGACTCGAGCGCCCCGGCGGCGCGGAAGATGCCGAGGGAGCTGTGCTCAGGTCGTTCCTCGCCCTGGGCGATCCCACCCCCGTAGCAGGTGGTGAGGCCGGAGACGGAATAGACCAGGCGCGACGTCGGGCCGAACTGATTCGTGCCGCCATAAGGCACGTAGGTTACCGCGAGGCGCGCGTAGTCGAGGAAATCGTCGCTTCGGAGGAGCAACGACCAGATACCGTCGAAGGCGGTCGGAGTGACATAGGTCCAGGCCCGGGGGTTGGAGCCAAGATTGAACAGGCCGAAACCAGGCAGGACGGTTGAGCCGCCCGTGACTCCCAGGATCGTGAAGTGGACGCTAAGGTAGGTACCGCGGACAAAAAAGGGCAGATCAAAAACATACTGACCGCCCAAGGCCACTTTGCCGGCGGCGCGGCTGGCCACGAGCAGAGGGGCGGCGCTGCCCGCCAGGCGAACGGTTTTCGGCTCGTTATCCGTCGCGACCGGAAAACCAACCGGGGCAAGCTGGGAATTCGGCGTGACCTTCCAGTCGGTTCCTTTCACCCACGGCTGCGGGGGTGTGCCAGAGCCCCCGTAAGTAAGGGAAGCTTGATTGGTATAGACGTTCAAGCCGGACGAGACGCTCGCAAGGCTGGACATGGGGGCCGGGAAATTGCTCGTGCCGCCGAGGTCAGTTTGGTTGCTGAGGATAATCCGCATCGGCCCTTGCGTTTCGTGCGTGGGATCCTGGGATTTGTTGCCGGTTAGTTCTTTGATTGGTTTCATATTTCGTTTCTTCCTTTCAGTCTGTTTTGTCGGATAGTTAGTTTTGTTGTTTGGTTTTAGCGTGTCCTTTCCCCAAGGCCGGACAGGATGATGAAGGAGCCGCCTCCGACGGCCGCCATGAAATCGATCACCCAGAGAGCCAGGAGGCCGTACGGGCCAGCGAATTTCAGCGGCTTCATCGTCGTGGCGAGCGGCGGGACGAGGTTCAGGAACCAGTTGGCGCCGCTGCCTACGCCCGCTTTGCTCTCGTCCACTCCTTTCGCGATTCCCATGGCGAGGACCATGATCCCGGACACCGTCAGGAAGCTGCACGCCTCCGGGTTCCCGCGGGGTCCAGCCTGGAATTTGTTGGCCGCCATATAAGTAAGCGTGTAGCTGGCCGGGAGCCACTTCGCGTACCAGAAGGCGTTCTTCGATTTATTGAGATCGGAGGTTTCTGGAAGCAACGTCTGGGGAGTTCCCGCAGGGGTAAGAATTGACAACAGCACGATTGGGACCGTGCCCGCGAGATAGAGAGCGGCCGGACTCAGGCGGTCGCCCGGCCCCACGTCGTTCCCAATGTCCACCGCCGCCCAAACGGTGAAGGTCAGAATTCCCCCGGCGACGGTCCATGCGTTTGGCTCCGCGGCTTGCGGATTCGCGGCGGTGACCGCGGTAAACGGAGAAGTCCCCGTGATGAGGCGATAGATGATAGTGGTCGGGAAAGCGCAGACGAGGGCCACTAGTCTGGTGACGGTGAAGTCTTCGGCCGCTTCCGGGTTGATCAGGTTGTACAATTTTTCCAGGAGGAAGGCATCGATCTTTTTGTCGAAGATATTTGCCTTCGCGAAACCGAGGAAAGCGATCACCAGGTCCAGGAACGCTTGGGTAAGCGAATCGAGTACATCCAATACGAGAAGCACGAGGCGTTTCACCGCCCTTAGCACGGCGGCGACGGTTGTGCGCATGAAGTTCCCCGGATTCGTCGCGACCGAACTCAAATAGCTCGAAACGGCGGTAATCTCGTCCAGGATCTCCTGGCCGACGCGGCTCGCTAGGCTTGAGCCGAAGCTCGCGAAAATGTTCTGGAACGAATCCGGTATCGCAGGGGAGACGCTGAGGCTACCAACCGGGGAAAAAACCTTTTCGAGCAGCCAATTGGCCTTGACCTCCGCGTCGTGGATGAATTCCAGGATGTCGCTGGGAGAGAACCCGGGAGGGCCGCTGGGCGCGCCGGCCAAGGCGGTGGATGGCGGCGCGAGGCGCAGCGCGTTGTAGTCGAAGTTGTAGTTGCCGGCGGCGCGGATCGCGGCGTCGAAGTTGTCGGTGATGTCCTTTTTGAGGTTGGCGAAAAACCCGATCGCAGAGGTCTTACCCTGCTTGGAGAGATCGGTGAGGAAGGGAAAGGACTGATTGATCACGCCCTCGAAGGCTTTTTTCGTGTTCCAGATGTCCTGGCGCGCCCCGCTCAGGAGCCAGCCGAAGAAGTCGAACAGGCGTTCAAAGAAGACCCGGACCGCGGCGAAGATCGATTCGGCGATTTGAAACGCGCGCTCGATGGTGGAAACGATGCCGCTGTAAACGTATTCGTAACCGTTAATGACGCATTTGATGACGGCGTTGACGACTCCTGAGGCGGTCGTGACGAGGAAATTGAACGCGGCTTGCACTCCGTGGGAGACGGCGTTGACGATGTCGCCCAGGAAGTCGAAGAACCCGTTCAGGTTTGACGGCTTGGCGCCTGCGTCGCCGAGCAGGCGCTTGCCGAGCGCGGCGGCTTCGGATTCCGAGAGTTCCGTGAAACTGGCTCGTCCGTCGAGGACAGAAAAGCTCCAGTGGTGAACCGCGCCCGAGTCGGCGTCAAGCGGTCGATGGAACCCCGCGTTGGACGACGAAGCGGTCACCAGCCGGGCGCCGGCGCCGCCGGACGATCTCAGCTTAGGCTCGTAGCTCATCGCGCAATTGATCGCCTGCTGGACCGCCGCCGCGTCTCGTTTGAACGCTTCGGGCAGGAGGGCCTGGGTGTCCGTCAGGGAAAGCTTCTTCAACCGATCTTGGACCTGAACGTCGGCGTCGATGACGATCGCGTCGCCGTTCGCCATACGGCCGGGCAGCGAAAACGCCAGTTTGTTGGCGTTGATGGATCCGGTTGGCGCGTAGAGGGTCAATTGGCCGGCGCCGTCCGTCGAGAGTGAGGCCGGAGCGGCCCGTTCGCCGATGACGATGCTCTGGCCTTGCCACGAGATGGTGGTGGTTTCCGGCGACGTGACCAGGATCGGGTGATTGCGCAGCAGGTTGTCATCCTGATCCATGAGCGTGAGCGTCGTGCCATAGACCGGGAGTTTCTCAATGGTCTGCAATTGGGCTTTGATCGACTGCTTGTTCCATTTCCCGCCTTCCTTCATCGGTTGCTTGAGCATCGAGTAGAGCGAGCTGGACTGCGCATCCACCACGAAGACGAGCGGCGCGCCGTTCGCGCCTAGCCCGGCGGTGATGGCGCTAAGCGTGTCCCCCAATTCGATCACGCGGTTCCAAGCGCCGTACGCATCTTCCCGGCTGATCACGTTGAGCCGCATGTGATGGTCCACCGCCATGAAGGAAATCGGGTTCGAGCCGGCGTCCACGGCCACGATCTGTTCACACCAGAGTGTGTTATCTATGACGACGGGGTGGGGCGTCGTCGCGCCGCCGTCGAGATAGGAAACCCCGCGGGTTCCGCCCGTAAGTCCATCATTGTAGAGAAAGATGCCGCTGTATCGAATCGGTTCTCCCGGCGGCGTGACGTAAGCGGAGTCGGCGTAGCGGAAATGTTGGCGCCCGCAGAGGACGACTGGTCCGGCGTCTTGGAAGGGAAAAAACAAAAGATCCATCGCGGTCGGATCAGTTTCGTTCGCCTGCGCCGCGAGGACGCCTTCACCCCATTGGCGGGTCGAACAGAAATCTAGAAACGGTGAATCCACCGGGCCGAGCCGGCGCCACTTGGCGGTCGTCTCACCCCAAGCGACCTGCCAGAGGCTCAGGCGTCCCATGGAATCGGCCAAGACCGCGGACAGTTCGAGCTTGCCGGCCACGAGGCCGGTCGCGATGGCGCGCACATAGCAGGGCGGCGTCAGCTCATCATAGACGCTCGAGTGGTCGATGGTTTTCCAAACGCCCCATTTCCCCGAACCGTCGCGCTGAATGAAGTGGAGGTCGGGATTGCTGGTATCGGGACCAACGCAAAAAAGCGTAAGTAAACCCTGGTAAACGCCGCCTTCCAGTTGTCCGGGGATGAAATCGGGGACGATCGCGGAGACATTCCAACCGGTGCCACTCGCGCGGTCAGGGAAGACATTATAGATGACAGTTTGTCGGGTGGCGTTGGCGCCGGTGTAGAACAGTTCTCCCTGGCCGGACGCATTCACGACTTGGGTTATTTGGGTTTGCGGGGTAATCTCGGTGCCGAGGCGGTAGTCCTCCATGAGGGCGATGCTGGCGCGAAATTTTACGGATGATGGCGAGTTATTCTTCACGGTTATACCTCTTTCTCTTATCGGTCCTTGTTAAGATTGTTGCTTCCGGCCAGAGGCGGCGAGCCTCCAAGGCTTTTAGCGTGCAAAGTATGAGACCGGAGCAGAGATGTGACAATCAGGCCGGAAACGCATTCTCGCCTGCGGTGGGAAACGTATTCCGGCTAAGTCAGGCAGCGTAGGTTTACCCGGGGCGTGCCCTAGGTGGCGCCGAGGAAGATCGAGGTGGATTCAAACGGCCCGGCTCGTGCTCGAAGGCGGAAGGCACGGGCGGCGCCGAGGGGAATTGGCTCCCCTTGCGTCTAGCGGCTGAAGGCTTGCGCGAGGCTGAATCCGGGGACCGTCGCGGCGCTGAACGCCCGATGGACAGGCGGGCGGGCTGGCGCCGGCATTCGCAGCGCTTCCGCTCGTTGGGCGACGTTGATCGCCACCCTCTTCATCAGTTCATACCCGAGGGCGTGGTCGGCGTCGCAGGCCAGGAGGATATTGGTACCATGCAAGACGATAACGTCCGTCAATTCGAGCGCGCGTACTTCGAATTGCCAATTGAACGGCGGAAAGAGCCATGACCAGCCCAAAACATCGCCGCCCGCCAAGGTCTGAGGTGGCGTGGCGCCGCCGCGGGACCGGGCGGCGACGAGGCCGCGTTGGATCAAGTAGAACTCGGCGGCGTAGTCGCCTTCTTCGAAGAGGTATTGTCCGGCCTCGATCTTCGCCTCACGCGCGTCGTGCGCCACGACGGAGAGGAATTCCCGGGTGATTCCCTGGAAAAAAGGGTGCGCCGCGATGATGGTTTCAAGCCTGCTCATTGAACTGGGGTAATGAATAGCGCGATTTCGTTTGGGTGTGAAGTAGCGAGAATACGCCATACCCCCCAGGACGCGCAGCGGACGCGGTCGCGTCGATCGATTCGCCTTCGGCGTGAGTCACCGACCTCGATCCGTGGTCAATATTGTCCTTGATTTTTTTACCGGCCTGATCGACGCCTTGGCGTGTGAAAAGCGCTTTGATGCTCGGTCTGTGCGCCGCGTTCGCCATCGCGGGAGAGGCGGCCGAATATCCCACGCCGGTCGAAGGGGACTTTGTCGTGCGGGAGTTTCATTTTCAATCGGGCGAGACGGCGCCGGAGGTTCGACTGCATTACCACACGGTTGGCCGTCCGACGTTGGACGCCCGGGGAGTCGTTCGCAACGCCGTGCTGATCCTGCACGGGACCGGCGGCAGCGGCGCGAGCCTCATCCGACCGGAGTTCGCCGGAGAATTGTTCGGCGCGGGCCAACCGCTCGACGCCACCCGATACTACGTCGTTCTGCCCGACAACCTCGGGCACGGAAAATCGAGCAAGCCGAGCGACGGACAGCGCGCTCGCTTTCCAAAGTACGGCTATCGCGACATGATTGAAGCGCAGTATCGCCTGCTGCTCGACGGGCTGGGCGTAAGTCACCTGCGGTTGGTGATGGGGACCTCCATGGGCGGCATGCAGACTTGGCTGTGGGGTGAAACTCGCCCGGACTTCATGGATGCGTTGCTGCCGTTGGCGAGCTTGCCGACGCAAATATCCGGGCGCAACCGCGCGTGGCGGCGGGTGATCATCGACGCCATCCGCGGCGATCCCGCGTGGCTGGGCGGTGAGTATGTGGCCGAGCCACCGGCTCTACGAACGGCGGCGGAGATGCTCTACGTGATGTCGAGCAATCCGATTCAGCGCCTGAAGGAGGCTCCGACGCTCGCCGACGCGGATCGGGCGCTCGACACGTACGTCGCCAATTCGCTCAAGACGCTCGACGCGAACGACGTTTTGTACGCGGTGGAAAGCTCACGGGACTATGATCCCGGACCCGGCTTGGAACGGATCAAAGCGCCGTTGCTGGCGATCAATTCCGCGGACGATTTGATCAATCCACCCGAGTTGGGAGCGCTGGAGCGGGAGATCAAACGCGTCAAGCGCGGCCGGGCGGTGGTCCTCCCGTTGAGTGATCGGACCCGGGGACACGGGACCCACACGCTGGCGGCGATTTGGAAAGATTATCTGGTCGAACTGCTGGCGGAAACGGAAGCGCCGAAGTGACGCGGTGACGGTCAACGACGTCGGCCTGGCGCGCGGGTAAAACTCAATAAATTACGTGATGAAGAAAAAAGTTGGTTTTATTGGTCTAGGGATCATGGGTGGCGGCATGGCGGGACAACTGATCGAAAAGGGGTTCGAATTGTCCGTTTGGAATCGTGATCCCGCCAAGGCCGGGCCGTTGCTTGCGCGGGGCGCCAAATGGGCGGCTTCGCCAAAAGAACTGGCGGGCCAAGTGGATGTCATCATCGCGATGGTGCGGGACGACGCCGCGGTACGCGAGGTATGGCTGGGAGCTGAGGGCGCGGTGAACGGAGCCCGAGCGGGTACGACCTTCATCAATATGAGCACGACGACGCCCGGATTGGCGGTCGAACTGTCGGCCACGCTCGCCGCGCGGGGCTGCGCTTTTCTCGACGCGCCGGTGACCGGGAGCAAGGCCGCCGCGGCCGGCGGCCAACTCGGCGTTTTGGTCGGCGGCAGCCCGGAAGCGTTGGAGGCGAATCGGGACGTGCTGGCGGCGATGGGCCAGACCGTCACGCATATCGGGCCGGTCGGCGCGAGCGCGACGCTTAAGCTCGCCAATAATTCCCTGGCGGCGACGGTGGTTCTGGCGTTAGGCGAGGCGCTGGCGCTTTGTGAAAAGGCGGGATTGGAGCGTGAGTTCATGGTCGAGAGCTTTGCGGCGACCGTGGCGCGAGTCTGCGGCTTAAAGAAGAAGAAAATCGTGGAACGCGATTGGAGTACCGATTTCGCGCTCGAGCTCATGTGCAAAGACCTCGACCAAGCGCTCGATACGGCGCGGAGGAGCGGGGTGTCGGTCCCGTTGTTTAGCGCCGTGCGGGAGCGCTACCTGCTCGCGAACGACGAGACGCGGAGGGGCGCGGACTTTTCGGTGGTGGCCGACCACGGATGAGGAATCGAGAACCGCCGGTCGTTCTAAAAAACTCGAGGACGCCGCGAGGTTGACCGGCCGGATGCGTCAGTTCAGTTCGCCTTGCGAGTCGTACGTTCCATCATCCAGAAGACATCCTGGTTGTTCGGTGAAGGAACGTTGAGGGAAAGCTCCTGGCCTTTGCGGAGGACGGGGACGGTGCGGGCGTCGAGCCATTTTTTGATTTCGGAGTGGCCATCGGCGAAGGCGATGCCGGCGGCGCGGTTATGGTAGCTCGCGGGATAATCGACGAGGACCCACGATCCCGGCGCGCTGGGGTAGCCGGTCATTCCCACGACCAATTCGCCGTCGTTGATGCTGTCTTCCCGTTCGTCGATAAAAACCCAGGTTCGCACGGGACCGGGGTCCGTGAGGTCACTCAACTGCTTATAGACGCGGAAACCGGCGCCGAAAGTTTGGGCGTCGCTCGAGTTGAGCCAGGCGTCCATCGAGATGCTGCGAACACGCGGGTAGGTGATGGCGCCGCTTTTGACCACGCTGGTGTCCGCGGGGCATTTCCAGATGCCGGCGCTGTTCCCGCAATAGGGCCACAACGGACTTTTCTTGATGTCTTGCTCGATGTCCCAATTGCTCCGATTGCCGGCGTTGAAATCAAGGCTGCCGGTGACCCAAACGGGGGAGATGCCGTAGGAGCCGGGGAGGCGATCCTGATTATCGTCCACGTATTGGCGCCAGGCGAGCAGCATCTGGCGGGTGTTGCTCATGCACATGATTCCCTGCGCCTTGGTTTTGGACTTCGCCAACGCCGGCAACAGCATGCTGGCCAGGATCGCGATGATGGCGATCACGACGAGGAGTTCGATCAGGGTGAAGCCGGACGAGCTGGCTCGAAATGGGAGAGACTGGCCCGCGAGACGCGTTCGTAGAGTTTTCATTAGATTAACTAATTAAAAGGTGACTCTCGGTTAACCGCCGCTACGATCGGCACTATCATTCTCCAGCGGCGCCGGCGTCAAGGCGTTTCCGGCTGGCGCCCGTTACATCCGGAAGGCGGAAACGCAACGAATCGGCGCGCCGATGAGGCGCGGTTAATGCCTTGTCATTGGCGCCCCTTCCTTTTAGGGTGGACCCATGAACCGCCGAAAATTTCTCCAAGTGAGCGCCACTGGCTTGGCGCTGTCGGCTGTCGGCAATTACGCCGCAGAATTCGCAGACCAGAAAAAGCGCGTCGGCCTGATCGGCTGCGGTTGGTACGGCAAGTCGGATCTGTTCCGGCTCGTCCAGGTCGCGCCGGTCGAGATCGTCTCCCTGTGCGACGTGGATTCGCGCATGTTGTCCGACGCGGCGGACATGGCGGCGAGCCGGCAGGCGTCGAAGAAGCGGCCGCGCGTCTATGCGGACTACCGCGAGATGCTCAAGGAAAAGGATTTGGACATCGTGCTGATCGGAACGCCGGACCATTGGCATCCGCTCATCATGATCGACGCCGTGCGCGCGGGCGCCGACATCTACGTGCAGAAGCCGATTGGCGTGGACGTGGTCGAAGGGGAGGCGATGCTGGCCGCGGCGCGCAAGTATAAGAAAGTGGTGCAGGTGGGCACGCAACGGCGGAGTACGCCGCACTTGATCGAGGCGCGCGATACAATCGTGCGTGAGGGCAAACTCGGCAAAATCGGTCTGGTGGAAATTTGCTGCTACTATCACATGCGGGCGACCGAGAACCCGCCCGACACCGCGCCGCCGGATTACCTGAATTACGACATGTGGACCGGACCGGCGCCGATGCGACCGTACAACAGCCTGGTTCATCCGCGGCGGTGGCGGGCGTTCATGGAGTACGGCAACGGGATCGTCGGTGACATGTGCATTCACATGTTCGACATGACGCGCTGGATGATGGACCTCGGCTGGCCGAAGAGCGTCAACTCGTCCGGCGGCATTCTCGTGGACAAAAAGAGCAAGGCGAACATTAGCGACACCCAGACGGCGACGTTTGACTACGGTGATTTGCAGATCGTTTGGCAGCATCGGACGTGGGGCGACGCGCCTGACCCGAAATACCCGTGGGCCGCGACGTTCTACGGCGAGAAAGGGACGCTCAAGGCGAGCGTGCAGGGCTATGATTTCATCCCGGCCGGCGGTGGCAACCCGATCCATCGGGATGTGACTTACGAACTCGAGCAGTATCCGGAGGACAAAACGGAGAAGGACCTCGAGAAGCATTGCGCGCCCGCGATCCGGGGGCACATGAAAAACCTGTTGTCATGCATCACGACCCGCGAGAAGCCGGTGGCGGACATCGAGCAGGGACATATTTCGACCGCGTCGTGCATCCTGGCGAATCTGTCGATGAAGCTGGGCCGCGGATTGACCTGGGACCCGGTCGCCAGCAAAGTCGTCGGCGATAGCGAGGCGAACAAACTTTTGCGCCGCCAGTACCGCGGGCCTTGGGTCCACCCGGAGCCGGGCAAGGTTTAGGTTTCGGTTCGGACGGGGCGAGCGCGCCTAGCCCAAGGCGGCGAGGCGCGCCGGAAAATGTCCGCCGCGGGCGAGCGGTTTGGGATCGGCTTCCGCATGGCGTTCGCGCGAGTGTCGGCGGCGGCGTGAATTGAACCGGAAACCATGAGCACGGTAATTGAAACCAACGAGCTGACCCGGCGTTTTGGCAGTTTTTGCGCGGTTGATCATCTGAACCTCGCGGTCGAAGGCGGTCGCTTTTATGGTTTCTTGGGACCGAACGGCGCCGGAAAATCAACTACGATCAAGATGCTCACCGGGCTGTTGGCGCCCAGCGGTGGGTCGATTCGAATTTTAGGCGAAGATTGTTCGGACCCGGAGAAGGCGCGGGAGGTGAAGCGGCGGATTGGGGTCGTGCCGGAAGGGCTTTGTTTGTTCGATAACCTCACGGCCCGCGAGTATTTAACTTTCATTGGCCGCATGTACCTTTTGCCGCGGGCGACGATCGCCGAGCGGAGCGCGGAGTTGCTGGCGATGATGGAACTGGAGCGGGAGGAACGGAAGCTGACGCTGGAGTATTCCCACGGGATGAAGAAGAAGCTGGCGCTGGCCGGGGCGCTGATCCACAACCCGGAACTGCTTTTCCTGGACGAACCGTTCGAAGGAGTGGACGCGGTGGCGTCGCGCGTCCTGCGGGACACGCTGAAGCGCTGCGTCGAGCGCGGGGCGACGATTTTTCTGACCTCGCATGTGCTGGAAATTGTGCAAAATCTCTGCACCGACGTCGGCATTATCGCGAAGGGGAAGCTCGTTCATCAAGAGGCGATGGACCGCGTGCGGGAGCGAGGGACGCTGGAGGATCGGTTCCTGGAGGTCGTGGGCGAGGGCCAGCATCCGGCGCAAAAACTGAGTTGGCTGGAGGGCTGACCATGAACTGGAGCCAGTTGCAGACGATTTTTTGGCTGCGCTGGCGGCTCAGCGCGAACCAATTCGCCCGCGGCGGCACGTTCAACTCCGTCATGAGCGTCGTGGCGACCGTGGGCGCCGTGCTGATCTCCGTGACGGGTCTCGCCGTCGGTCTATGGGCGGGCGCGGCGGGGTTGGCGGCGGCGCCCGCGGAGATCATTTTGATTATTTGGGACGTCATCACCTGCGCGTTTCTGTTTTTCTGGGCGCTCGGGATCGTCACGGAATTTCAACGGTCGGAGACGATTGACCTGCGAAGATTGCTTTATCTGCCCGCGTCGCTGAAGGGAGTCTTTTTCATCAACTACCTCGCCTCGCATTTGACGTTATCGCTGATCGTCTGTTTGCCTGGCATGTTGGGATTGGCGGTCGGGTTGGTGGTGGGGCGGGGCCCGATCATGTTATGGCTGTTGCCAGCGATTTTTAGCGTGATCTTCATGGTGACCGCCTGGACGTATTGCCTGCGCGGCTGGTTGATCGCGTTGATGGTGAACCCGCGGCGGCGCCGAGTGGTTATCATGTCGATTACGATGGCGTTCGTGCTCGTGGCCCAGTTGCCGAATTTCGTCAATCTGTACTATCAGCGGAACCGCCTGGCGAACGGCGCGCAGCGGCCGGCGGCGACCCGCGCGTCGAACGGCCCGGCTGGGGCGCCGTCCAAGATACCAATTCCCGCGGCGTGGCTGAGCGCGCACCGCTACGCGCCACCGCTGTGGCTCGCGGGCGGGGCGCTGGCGCTGGCGCAGGGGCGGCCGGCGCCGGCCGCGCTGGGAACCGCGGGCGCATTGCTTTTGGGCGCGTTAGGCTTGCGGCGGGCATATCGGTCCACGGTGCGCTTCTACGAGGGCGCGGACGAGGGCAAGAGGCCGACGGCGCCGCTGGAAAAGCCGGCGGCTCGCGGTGGCTGGCGGCTGATCGAGGCGGAGGCGCCGGGCGTGCCGGAAGAAGCCGCCGCGGTGGCGGTGGCGTCGCTTCGCTCGATGCTGCGAGCGCCGGAGGTGATGATGACGGTCGTTAGCTCCTTTATCGTGTTGCTTATCTTTGGCGTGATGATGTTCGTGCGGACTTTTGCGCCGATTTCGGCCGCGGGCCGGCCTTTCGTCACGACCGGGGTGGCGGTCGCGGTGAGTTTCGGATTGGGGCAACTCATCATGAACCAATTCGGCATGGACCGAGACGGTTTTCGCGCGCTGGCGCTGTCACCGATCGCGCGCCGAAACATTATTTTGGGCCGAAACATGGCTTTTCTGCCGATCGTCTTCACGCTGGGCGGCGCCTACCTGGCGTTGCTGGCGGTGGTGGGAAAGCCGCCGCCTGGGGCGCTGCTTGGGGCGGCGATTCAGCTTCCGGCGATGTTCCTGCTGGCTTGCATGATGGGCAATCTGGCCTCGATCTTTGCCCCGTTTCGGGTCGCGGCGGGATCCTTGAAGCCGACGAAAGCCTCGTCGAAGATCGTGATTACGCTGATCGCGTTCCAGATTCTGTTCATTCTCGCGCAAGCGCCGTTGTTCTTGCCGGCCTGGACCGAGTGGTGGTGCCGTAAACGCGGGTGGTTTTCCGGCGTGCCGATCAATCCGGCGCTTTCCTTAATCCTGGCGTTTGCGATCGCGCTGCTTTATCGCGCGAGCCTCGGCCCCTTCGGGCGCCTGCTCCAGCGTCGGGAAAGCCGGATTCTTGAGACGGTGACGCGGGAGGTTGAATGACGCCCCGGGGGCCGTCCGTGGGCTATTTGACGAACCGTTCAGAGAGCGCTATATTCGGGGTGTTCGTAGCAGCCTAAGCCGGCCTTTCTTCCAGAAGGCCGGCGCGGGGGAACCAAATTCCCCGATTCGGTAGCCGGGTTAACCCGGCGGCGAATCGCGGAAGGGGCGCAAGGGCGCGGGTAACCGCGACCAAGGTCACTTTCAAGACCAAGCCCGTCAGCTAACCTCGTCGGCATTTGGAAGGGCGATCCTCTAGGCCCGCAGGTCGCGGCGCCCATGTTCACCCAGGCAAAAACCGCGCAATGCGCCGCGGGGACAACTCCGGCGCGACGCGTTGCCACATCGGAGATGGGTATGAATGAGATGATACTATCGGGAATTCGGGCCACGCCGTGGTGGGTTTATCTGATCGTGGCGTTGATCGTCGGTTATTGGGCGCTGGGCATCACGTTCATTCACGAGCGGCAGGTGGGAATCGTCATCAAACGGTTCGGACCGCGCTCACTCGCGCCCGGGCGGTTCATGGCGCTGCAGGGAGAGGCCGGGTACCAGGCGGAGACACTGCCGCCGGGCGTCCATTTTGGCTATTGGCGCTGGCAATACCGCGTCCTCAAGGCGCCGATGACGAACGTGTCGCCGGGTGAAATCGCCCTCCTAGTCGCCGCCGATGGCGCGGCGATACCGTCCGACCGCATCCTCGGGAAGGTCGTCGAGTGCGACAACTTTCAGGACGCGCGGAAGTTTCTGCTCAACGGCGGCGAGAAGGGCCGGCAACTGGGCATCCTCACGGCGGGCACGTACCGGGTCAATACGGCGCTTTTCACGGTCATCACCAGCGCCAACGCCGCCAAGCACGGCATGGCGCCGGAACAACTGCAATTGCAACGCGTCGAGCCGGATCGCGTCGGCATCACGACCACGCTGGATGGCCGGCCAATCGACGCCGGGGAGATCGCGGGGCCGTATGTTCCCAATCATGACAACTTCCAGAACGCGCAGGCGTTCTTGAACGGCGGTGGCCGGCGCGGCTTGCAGGAACAAATACTCCTGTCGGGCGTGTGGAACCTTAACCCTTGGTTCGCGCAGGTCGAGCAGGTGCCGATGGTGCAAATCCCGATCGGTTACGTGGGCGTCGTGATCTCGTTCGTCGGCATGGCGCACGAGGATGTGAGCGGAATCGAGTTCAAGCACGGCGACCTGGTCAACACGGGGCACAAGGGGGTTTGGGTCACGCCGCTTTATCCCGGCAAGCACCCGGTCAACACCCGCATCATGAAGGTCGAATTGGTGCCCACCACCAATATCGTGCTCAATTGGGCCAACCGCACCGAGGCGCATCATTACGATGATAAACTCTCGTCGATCACGGTGCGGTCGCAGGACGGATTCGGCTTCAACCTCGACGTGGCGCAGATCATCCACGTGGGCGCGCTCGACGCGCCGAAGGTGATTTCGCGCGTCGGCTCGATGCAGAATCTGGTCGATCACGTGCTGCAGCCGATCGTCGGCAATTATTTCCGCAACTCGGCGCAGCACTTCACGGTGCTCGATTTCCTGAGCGCGCGGAGCGACCGGCAACGCGACGCGGCCGGGCACATTCGCGCCGCCTTGGGAGCGTATGACGTGCAGGCGATTGACACGCTGATCGGGGACATCAACCCGCCGGCGGAGCTGATGGAAACGCAGACCGAGCGCAAGATCGCCGAAGAGCAGCGCAAGACGTACGAAGTGCAGCAGGCGGCGCAGGAGCAACGCCAGTTGTTGGTCCGGCAGACGGCGCTCGCGGACATTCAACAACAGGTCGTGGGCGCCGAGCAGGGCGTCAGCATCGCGGAGTTGCACGCCAACGCGCATGTCAAGCAGGCGACTGGCGAAGCGGAGGCGGTCCGCCTGCGCGCGAACGGCGAAGCGTCGGCGATTCGCGCCACGGGGCAAGCGAAGGCGGAAGCGTACCGCGCCGGCGTCGAAGCGCTCGGGACGCAAAGCTACACCGTCATGCAGTTGATGCAAACGGTCGGCGAACGCAACGTCCGGATCGTGCCGGACGTCGCGGTCAGCGGAGCGAACGGCAGCGCCGGATTGGTGGATGGGTTGCTCGGCGTCATGTTGCGGAGTCAGGTCACGGGTAAATCGGCGCCGGCGGCGTAGGCGGGCGGTCGGTCCCGGCTGAAGTGTGCGACAGTCCGGCGCTTCAGGAGGGGGCGGACGTTTCGGCGTCCGCCCCTTTTTTTGTCGGTCGCGTTGGTGGGTTCCAACGGATAAAGGCCGGGCATGGGAACGGGCGCGAGTCGCGGGGTGGACTCGGAGGGAATCTGGAGCGTGACACCGCCATCGACGAGCGCTCGCGGATTGGTTGGTAGGGCGCGTCGGTTCGAAAGCGGTGTCGGCGCTGCGCTCTGCCCCCGGCGTCCAAGAAATCGGTGGGCGTAAAAGCATTGCGCGGGGCGTTTTCGGTTGCGATAACACCTGGCTATGAAACCCATGAGAATTTGTGCGGCGTTAGCGCTGGCAATGGCTGTCGTTAGCCTTGGCGGTCACGCCCAGACGAACGGGGCGGCGGCTTCGTTGACCGAGGCCAACGAGGCCTATATCCGCGAGAATTACACGAAGTTTGAATACCTCGTGCCGATGCGTGATGGCATCCGGCTTTTCACGACGGTGTTTTCGCCGAAGGATGACGCGCGGCCTTATCCGATCCTCCTAACGCGCACACCGTACGGCGTCAGGCCATATAGCGAGGATCGTTACCCCGATCCGCCCGGGCCGATGCGCTACTATGCGAAGGAACGGTTCATATTTGCGCTGCAGGACGTGCGCGGACGCAACGGATCGGAGGGCGAGTTTGTGCATATGCGTCCGCATAATCCGGCGAAGTCCGGGCCCAAGGACATCGACGAAAGCGCCGACGCCTACGACACCATCGATTGGCTGGTGAAGAACGTGGCGAACAACAACGGGAAGGTCGGGATGATGGGCATCTCGTATCCGGGCTTCTACACCTCGGCCGGGATGATCGATTCGCACCCCGCCCTCAAATGCGCCTCGCCGCAGGCGCCGATCGCCGATTGGTTCGTCGGCGATGATTTTCATCATAACGGGACGTTTTATCTGCCGCACGCGTTTCGCTTCTTTTCGGGCTTCGGACAAAAGCTGGATGAGCCGACCCGGGAATCGACGAAGGCGTTCGACTACAAGACCCCGGATGGTTACGAGTTTTACTTGAACCTAGGCTCGCTGGCGAACGCCGACGCGCGCTATTTCCACGGCAAGATCGAGTTTTGGGGTGAGCTGATGGAGCACGGCACGTATGACCCGTTCTGGCAGGCGCGCAATCTCCGGCCGCACTTGAAAAACATCAAGGCGGCGGTGATGACGGTCGGCGGTTGGTTCGACGCCGAGGATTTGTTCGGCGCGCTGAATACTTTCAAAGAGGTTGAGCGAAACAACGCGGGCATCACGAATATGCTCGTCATGGGACCCTGGTTTCACGGCGGTTGGGGCCGCGGTGACGGTGACAAGATCGGGAACGTCAGTTTTCACGCCAAGACGTCGGTCTTCTATCGGGAAAACGTGGAACTGCCGTTCTTGAAGCATTTCCTGAAGGACGACGCGAAATTCGATTTGCCGAAGGCGTTGGTCTTTGAGACCGGGACCGATCAATGGCGGCGTTACGACGCGTGGCCGCCGAAGAACGCCACGCCGAAGGCGCTCTACTTTCACGCGGGCGGCAAGCTCTCGTTCGACGCGCCGGGGAACGAGGCGAGCGAGTTCGACGAGTATGTGAGCGACCCGAACCGGCCCGTGCCGTACATCCCGAATATCGCGATCGGGATGACGCGGGAACACATGCTGGATGATCAGCGGTTTGCGTCGTCGCGCCCCGACGTGCTGGTGTATCAGACGGACGTTCTATCCGAGGACGTGACGATTGCGGGGCCGATCAACGCGGCCTTGAACGTTTCGACCACGGGCACGGACTCGGATTGGGTGGTGAAGTTGATCGACGTTTACTCGGGCGACTATCCGAATCCCGAGCCGAACCCGGCGGGCGTGGAAATGGGCGGTTACGAACAATTGGTCCGCGGCGAGGCGATGCGCGGAAAGTTCCGCAATAGCTACGAAAAACCCGAACCATTTGAACCTGGCCAGCTGACGAAGGTCGCTTACGTGATGCCGGACGTGTGCCATACGTTTCGCCGGGGTCACCGGATCATGGTTCAGGTCCAAAGCTCCTGGTTTCCGCTGGTCGATCGCAATCCGCAGAAGTTTTGCGACATTTACCACGCGGGCCTGGCGGATTTCCGGAAGGCGACCCAACGGGTGTTTCATACGGCCCAGGCAAGTTCCCTGGTGCAAGTAATGGTCTTGAATCCGGGAAGGTAGGGGCGAACGGCTGGTTTGATCGGCGCGCGCGCGCCGTCGCTACCAACAGCGCGACCATTCGGGTGTGAGACAGAATTCTTCCGCGGGACTCCGAGAGTTGAAGATTATGTTCTCGGCGACTCGCTCGGAGGGACGACCGAGAGTAGCTCGGCGTTTCAACGCCGAGTTCCGGTCAAAGTGATCAAAAGTCCCGGAGGGATGGCTGAGGGTTAAGCCCAGATATAGCGCTCGTCAAATTCGACCTCGTGTTTGATTAGCAGCGTTACCAACTCACTCTTAAAATCATGTTTCTGATGATCAGCCTCTGGATGTACGAAACATTCAACCGTCCTGTTAGGACTTAGGCAAACACGATTTTTCCAGGCGCTGAAGCGCCTGGCTATTCTCATTCCGTCCCTTCGAGACGGAAGACGAAGCGTCGCCGAGGTTTGGCCACTTTCGGATTGATGCCGGCCTGGCGCCTCGGAAATCGGCCTCAGCTCGCGGTTGCGTAAAACGCGGCATCTGTCTAGCGCCGGAATTGGTCCAACGATTCACTGGCGCTTCGTTTTTGTCCCCGCTTTTGTCCCGGAGGGACAATTGAGAATAGGCCGACGTTT
>CAZFVY010000062.1:0-39993 GCA_964522665.1 uncultured Verrucomicrobiota bacterium
GTCGCCATCCTGCCAATAGGTGAACCCGCGCGAATTCATGCGTCCAAACTATATCGTCAGCCGGCTCAATTCAAGCGTAGGCTCCTCAATGCCCGGGAGCGGTTGAAGGAAGAGGGACCGTGAACGTGAGCTGCGAAATCGGTTGACTCGTTTTGCTTCACCGGGAAGCGGTGGTTTGAAAAGGTGCGTTACTCGACCGGACGCGCCCCGCTGGAAGCCGGCCTTGGTGCTTGAAAAAACAACGCGAAGGTTGTATCTTGGCTCGAAGTCTCGTGATTGGTGGAGGGCTGCGGCGTTCGAACTCGGCCAAAAGCCCCGTTTCAAACACCAAACCGGCTCCGGTGCATCGAGATTTGACCAGAACGTGTCTCCCCGTGATTTCAGCAAGCGGTTGCGCGGTCGGCTCACCGACGGCCTTACTCTCGACGGCGCCCTCCAAGAGCTGCGTTCTGCGGGAGCGTCGATCGTCGAGTGCGTCGCTGCGATCCGTCGCGTCCATGGCTGCGCTCTCACGGAAGCGAAAAGACTGATCCACGGTTCAAAGGCCTGGGTCGATATCACCACGCGGACGGATGCCATTTGGTCCGAGCTTGCTGAGCCACTCGACGACTCGGCTTAAAAGGGCTGAACGACTCGCGCCCACGGGACTAGGAGGCAGGTTGCGAACAATGAACGTGATCGAGTATTACGCGAGGCGGGCGCAGGAGTGTGAGCGGATTTATGAGAAGCCGGAGCGACAGGGGGATTTGGCGGCGTTGAAGGCGGCGGTCCCGGTGGCGTTTGCGGGTCGGGACGTGCTCGCAATGGCGTTCGGAACTGGATTTTAGACGCAGGTGATCGCGCGGTCAGCGCAATCGATCACAGCGGCGGATGTGACCGCCGGGATCCTCGGAATCGCGCGAGCGAAAAATTATGGGGCGTGCCCTGTGACGTTCGTCAAGGTCGATCCGTTCATGTTGCCGGGCATCGGCGGACCGTTCGCGGCCGGGCTTCAACAGATAGGTTCATTCAGTCTCGGACGAATGTTGTCCTGTCCCATTTGGTTGGTTCGTCGTAATCTTGGAACTTACGCTATAAATTATGACACCGACCGCCGAAAAACCGCAATTTCTGCTCCTGCTACGTCAACCGCACGGGTCCGGCCCCGGTCCCACGCCCGAGGAGATGAAGGTGATCATGGGCCGGTTCATGGAGTGGATGAAGGGCCTGAGCGCGAAGGGGATGGTGGTCGGGACCAATGGGTTGGAGAGCGCCGGCACGGTGCTGCGCGGCCCGCGGGGCGCGACGGTGAGCGACGGGCCGTTCGCGGAGGCGAAGGAGATCATTGGTGGTTACGTCCTCATCAGGGCGGATAATCTCAATGAAGCGGTGGAGGCGGCCCGTGACTGCCCAGGACTGGATTATCAAATGGCGGTCGAGGTGCGGCCGGTCAAGACGCGGGGCGCGGGGTGACGATCGGCGATTATAGTGCAGAATAAGACACAGACATTGGCAAAATCATGGGTGGCAAAATCATGGGGAAAAATATCCTTTGCATCGCGCCGACCAGATCGGGTCCGGCGGTGAATCTGATCGCGCGCGGAGTGGCATTTTTCTTTGGATGATTTTGCCACCCATGATTTTGCCATTCCGATCCCGCTCAATTCAGGGCGCTCGGGGGCGGCACGGCGTGGGCGCGGCCGAGGCCGAATTCGTTACCCATCTCCGTCACTTTGCCGTCGCGGAAATGGACTTCGAGGAATTTTGAGCCGCTGACCAATTTGCCCGCGTCGTCCTTGAGCGTGGCGACGACTTTGCGGGTGCGCGCGTCGATGACGTCGGGGGTGTGGCACCAGGCGTATTGGCCGTCGAGGCTGAAGCAGATCCAGCCGTGCCCCTTGGCGCTGACGGCGACTTCGCCCTTCGGCTTGGGCGGGGTTTGCGTCGCGTCGAAGATGAACAGTTTCTGGCCGTCCTGATCGGTGATCCAGAGTTCGGATTCATCGGGCGTCAACGCGGCGCCGTGAGTGCGGTGCGCGATCGGCGCGGCGCCGGCGAGCACCCGGCTGACGCGTTCGCCGGTCTGCAAATTGACCAGATCGAAGCCGACGTGTTTGCCGAGGCAGACGTAGGCGAATTGATTGCGGCTGTCCACGGTGAAGGGAAAGACGCCGGATTCACCGACCCCTTTGAAATCGTGAAGCACCGAGTCGTCGCGGGTCGCGATGGCGGTCAGGTTGGTTTCCGTGCCGAGGAAAACAAAACGGCCGTCCAAACTCGTGATGCTGTTGTGCGCCTGGAGGCCGACCGGGATGCGTTTGAGGAGGGCGCCGTCCTCGGCGTTGATGACGAGCAAGCCGCTGTCGTCGCCGCGGTACCACCAACCGGTCGGCGCGTAAATCTTTTTGCCATCGGGCGTGATGCTTGAGCGGTCGCAGCCGGCGGGATAGGTTTGCTCCCATACGACCTTTTCGGTTTCGAGATCGAAGCAACCGAGCCGCCGGCTCGTGGTCGAGTAATAGACGCGATGCGTTCGCGCGTTCCCGGTGAAACCGCGGATTCCCTCGCGGAAGCTGGGGATTTCAATGCGGCGCACGAAGCGGTGGCCATTGTCGATGTCGAAAACCAGGATGCCATTGCCGGATCCGCTTTCCATTTGGGCGCCATCGGGCGTGCTGATGTAAAGCAACCGGTGATCCGCGGCCTGCGCCCCGGCTACGCAAAGCCACAAGGCGGCGAAAAGAGAGTGGGTACGCATGGGCAGACTATGCGACGGAGGCGCAGGAGCGTCAAGGCAGGCGGGGCGGCGACGAGCGCGCAAAGGCTGAAGGCAAAATGCTAAAGGCTGAAGGAGCGGGGCGGGGCGGGGGTTCCCGGTAATTCTGACGCGGCAGGCCAGGATTATCCGTCCCCTACTTCCCATTAGCTCTTATTTGGTCACTGGACTCAGCCCCAGTTTTTCGAGGACGTTGGGCGGGGGGCCGTCGAAGGTGGCGAGGGGGACGTTGCCGATATACTGCAGATCTTTCATCCCTTCGCGGGTGGTGTAGAAGCCCGTCGCGGTCAGGTCGCGGAAGCGGGCGAAAAAGAGGGCGGCGGCCTCGAAGCCGGGCTTGGCGTTCGGGACGTAGGCGATGTCATCGCAGATTTGCTGCTTCTGCTCGGCGGATAATTCGGCGAACGGTTTGGTGAAGCGGCGGTTCGACTCGGTGTTGAGCCAGGTCAAGCCGCCGCGAATCGGAACCCGGTCGGCTTCTTGTTCCGGGTACGGCGCGCTAACCCATTCATTGATGAAGTCGGGGACGCCCACGGCGCTGGCGCTCGGCGATTGATCGTCGGCGGGAATAATGACGTCGCAGAGCGCGCTGACGGTGGCCAGTTCAGCGTCGGAGAGAATTCGCGCCCACGGGACGCTCGGCTTCAGCAGGTCGGGGTCGGTCGCGGAACGGTTCGGCGCAGGCGCCTCGATGGCGCCCGGGTTTTGCGCGAGGGCGTGGACGCCGACGGCCGGTACCGCGGCGGCGCCGGCGATCCATTTGAGGGCCTCGCGACGGCCGATTTTTTCAGGCTGGCTCATAGATTCCCTTTCTTAAGCTCGTCGATCAGGTGATCGCAACTGCGCCAGGCGAGCGCGAGGATCGAGAGGGTCGGGTTTTTGTCGGCGTTCGAGACGAACGGTGCGCCGTCGGTCACGAAAAGATTCTTCACGTCCCACGATTGGCAATACTGGTTCAGCACGGAGTCGCGCTTATCCGAACCCATGCGAACCGTGCCGACCTCGTGGATGATTTCGCCGGGCCGGGCGATGGCTTTGGCGCCGTCCGTTTCGGGCGCTTTGAACGGCTTGCCGCCGAGCGCCGTGATGATCTCGGCAAAAGTCTGTTGCATATGCGCGGCTTGCTTCAGTTCGTGGTCCGACCATTTCCAACGAAAGCGCAGCGCCGGAATCCCCCATTGATCGACGACGCGCGGATCGATTTCGCAATAGCAATCCTCGTTCGGAATCATTTCGCCGCGGCCGGCGAAATTGACGATCGAGCCGTAATAGCGCCGGCAGTCCTGCTTATATTTCGTCCCGTAGGAGCCGCCGGTGAATTGTTCCAACCCGTCGAAAACGCCCGCCTCGGGTTTCACGCGGCCGCCGTCGAATTCGATATGGTAGCCGCGCGCGAACCCGAGCTTGCCGGCCTTCTGCTCCCCGTAGAGCCACCACGGCATATACATGTGCATCCCGGAAACGCCGTCTTCGTTATGCGGCGGGACGTTCTCCAGCGCCGGAATCTGCCCGGACAAACTGGCGCCGACGGTGTCCATGAGATACTTGCCGATTTTGCCGCTGGAATTCGCCAGGCCATCGGGAAAAAGCGCGCTCTTTGAATTCAAGAGCACCCGCGCTGATTCGCCCGCGCCGGCGGCGAGAATGACCACCTTGGCGGCCGCGTGGCGATCCTGGCGGGTGGCCTTGTCGATGTAATTGACGCCGGTCGCGCGCCCCGAGCCATCAATGGTCACTTCGCGGACCATCGCGTCAGTGATGATGTCGAGGTTGCCGGTCTTGACCGCAGGCGGGAGCAGGACGGTCGTGGATTGGAAATTCGCCTTGATCGAGCAGCCGCGTCCGCAATCGGTCGCGTAAAAACAGGCGAGCCGGGAATTGCCATCTTTGTTCTTGGGCCGGGTGAGAATCGCGAGGTGCGACGGAATGACCGGGATCTTCAGACCGACGCAGGCCTTTTTCGTGAGCAGCTCGTACGCGCGCGGCTTCGGCGGCGGCTGCAACACGCCGGGTGGCGAGTCGGGCGTATTTTCCAAACTTTCGTTCGAGCCGAAAACCCCGACCAAATCCTCGGTTCGGTCGTAGTATGGCGCCATATCCTCGTAACTGATCGGCCAATCGATGCCCAGCCCGTCGCGGCCGCGCGGCTTGAAATCATACGGTCCCATCCGCAACGCGATGCGGCCCCAATGATTCGTGCGCCCGCCGAGCATCCGCGGTCGCCACCACATGAAATCGACGCCCGGCGCGCTGGTGTAAGGTTCGCCCGGAACCTTCCAACCGCCATCGACGGTCGCGTCGTAGAAACCGAACGGCTTGTCGGGCGTGGCCGCGCCGCGTAACGGAGCGTCCTTGGCCAACTGAAACATCGGCGTCTCGGTCACCGGATCGTAATTGCGTCCCGCTTCGAGCATCAGCGTTTTGACGCCGGCCTTGGCCAGCACATAGGCGCTCATTCCCCCGCCCGCGCCGGACCCGACGATAATGACATCATAGCTCGGCTGGGTCTTGCTATTCGTGATCAGCGGCATGGAGCAATTAAACCAGTCCAGGCGGCGGGGTCAATTCTTAGGCGCCGCATAACGGCCGGAGGTGGGCTTTCAGCGGATTTTATGGAAAGGGCCCGGTCGGGCAAGGCTAAGCGCCACTGGAGCTGTGCGAGGCGGATGCAGCAGGGTCTCAAGCGGAACGCGGATCTGCGATCCGCCGCGCGTCCGCCGGGCACACGGGCTCGGCGCCTCGGAGCGGGGCAGACAGACTCGCGCTTTAGCATTTAGCCTTCAGCGTTTAGGCTTGTCTTAAGACAGCGTGGCGCCGCTGCGTGTCGCAGACCCGCGCCCCGGTCGGCTGAGCCGCGTTTCGGCGGGTTCGCGGGCTTGCTCAGGCAGGGAGGGGCGTCATTCGTCCGGGCGCCGCGAGGCGCTCTATCGCGCCACTTACGGCTTGAACAGGTCCTTCAAATTCGGATCTACCTGCACAACTCTCGCCGCGAACGCGCTTTGGATCGCGGGATCGAGCGCGGCCATTTGTTTGGACATGTCGGCCACTTCGTCCCGCGTGTACCAGTGGGAAATGCCCTTGAAGAAGCGCGTCTGGAAATCGGTCTCCAGGTCGGGGCCGCCGGCCGGCCGGTTTCCGGCTGCCTCCAAGACCGCGCCGAGCGCGGCGCTCAGGCCTTGGGCCACGGTGTCGCGGGCAACCTTCGAGATCACGATGGTTGGGTCGATTTGATGGAGGGCGTCCACGATCTTGTCGCGGGTCATATCGTCCTGGCCGGCGATCGCGGCGGTCAAAGCGGACGTCGCCTGGGCGGCGGCGGGGCCGAGCTTGCCCAGCAACGGCGCGGCGGTTCCCACTTGCACCGGGTCCTTCAAGGCCGTCAACAGATCATCGACCGTATAGTTGCCGGATTGCCATTTTTGGGACCAGCGGTTCATGGCTTCGGTGGACGCTTCTTCCTGGGTGAGCGCCTGATCGACCGCGGGCAACGCGGCGCGGAGTTGACCGTCGATCTTGCCGGCGGCGCTTAAGGCGAGGCTGCGCAGCAACGGGTCCTGGGTGGCGTTCGCGAATTCGAGCAGCACCCCGGTCGAGTCCGCCGCGATTGGGCCGAGCCGCTGCAAGGTCTCAATCGCCATCAAGCCCTTCATGCTGTCGCCGCTTTTGAGGCCGGCCTTGATCTCATCGAATATTTTAGGGTCATCGGCGCCTTTGGCCTGGACCAGCGCGCAGGCGGCTTCGAAGCGCAGGTCGGGATTGTCGCCGTCGAGCAACTTTTGCAGCGCGGGAAGGAACGGCTCCGCGGCCGGGCGATCTTGCAGAATGGTGTCGGACAACGCCTCGGGAAGATAACGTTTGAGGCTGCTGAAATCGGTCCGCGCGAGCAGGTCGGTCATCGGTCCGAGGTCCTCGGCGCTCAAGAAGTTTCGCGTCCCGGAATCGTCCCTGGCCCGCAAGGCCGTGACCGCGAAGCTGCTCAACTCCGGGTCCTGGGAATGAAATGCCAGTTGATGAAGGAAGGGGACCACTTCGGCGCGCGAGCCCGGGGCTAAGGACAGGAGCGTGCCCAGAGCCGAGACCGCCCGCAGTCGTATCTCCTTCTCCGGATTCAGCGCCGCGTCGCGCAAGGTCGTGAACGCCGCGCCGGCGTTGCCGCCCAACTCGCTGAGCGCGTCGAACATTTCCTTGGATGGGTACTGCCGTGTGCCGGAGAGATTCGTGGGGGGATCGAGTAGCGCGCGCCGCAGCTTGGCCATCGCCCGCGCCAAGTCGGTCCCCGTCGGATGGCGACGGCGGATCTCGGCCAACCATTCCGGCGGTGATTTCGCGGGAAGAGCGGCGCCGCCGTGGACGCTCGGGGCGCCGACTTGCGAGTCAGGCCCCAGTTCGGTCGCGGGCTGAAAATAGGCGCGATTTCCCACCAGGGCCAGCAGGCCGGCGGCCGTCACGATCAAGGCGGCGGTTTTGAATTTTGTCATAAGTAGGAGAGTTTGAACAATGGGAACGCTGGAGAAGCCGCTCGGGCTGGCGGCGGCGAGCGCCTGGGTGATGCCGCGAGCCGCGGCGGCCGGCGCTGCTTCGACCGCGCGGGCCGAGAGGACACCGCCCAGGGCCGCGGCCGTGCAAACCGTGCCGCGCGCGGCCAGCAGGCGGCGCAGACGCTCGACGGCGCGGCTGACGCGCATCTTGGCGGCGTCCTCGTTGATCCCGAGGTTGTCCCCGACCTCCCGCATCGACTTGGCTTGAAAAAAACGGAGCAGGATTACCAAGCGGTCCGCCTCTCCCAACCGCGTGAGCGCGGCATCCAGTTGCGGGGCCAGACGGTTCCAGAGTTCCTCGTGCTGCGGTGCGGGTTCGTTCATCGCGGCGGCCTCTCTTTCACGTTGGCGGCGCCGTTGTTCGCCGCGTTTGATTTTGGCGGCGGTGTAGCTGGTCGTCCGGTATAGCCATCCGGCGAGCGTGCGGTAATGGGTCAAGCCGCGGGCCTTGCGCGCGAGCAGGCAAAAGACGGCTTGGGAGGCCTCTTGAGCCAAAGCGCGGTCCTCGAGTTGCCGCAACGCCGCGGAAAAGACCAAATCCACGTAGCGCCCGACCAACTCGTCAAAGGCCGCTTCGGTCTTGCCCGTCAAATAGGCCCGCAATAATTCCGCATCCTGCATACTCACCTATAATGTCCCCGCCCCTGGCAAAAGGGTAACCGGAAATCCCCAAGGGGTCAGAGATGAATAATGACATATTCCTGAGTGAACCGGGAGGAATCAGCTCGTCGCCGAGCTTCACGAATATGCACTTATTCATCTCTGACCCCTTTGGTCCTCCAGAGGAGATACCTTCGCGGTGGGAGCGCCAAGTGGCGCTTAGTCGTGCGCGGCTTACGGCCATTCGAAATTCGTCCGCAGGCCGCGCGGCGTCCGGCGAGCGAGCGAACAGCTCAGCCGATGCGGCCACCCCATCTGCACGCCCCGCACGCCGGGTGAGTAGTCGGCGCCGATGAACTTGGCTTGGCGAAACCAGCCCCAACGTTCCGCGATCAGGTTGTCTTCCACGACGTTGACCCCGGCGGGCGACCGCCGCCACGGAGGGTGCCAAATGCGGAAGAACCTGCGCCGCCCGGCCCGACACGTGAACGCGGTGTAGCGCTCGAGCAGGAACTCGTCAATCGCGCCGGCTGTACAGGGTGAGAAAGAACCGCCTTCGACCAATGTCCCTTGGTAGCGGAGTTTTGCCGAGGTTGTCGTTGAACTCACCGTGCCTTCGAGCCGACCGGTTTCGTGAAGGTGCCGGTAGGCGATGTCGCCGTAGCGATAGGGCAGGCCGTAGGGCCACGGACCGAGGCGAACGCTGAGCCGATTGGACAACCATTCATTGAGGAACACAATTCCCGGCTCGCCCCGATGGCGAACATAAGCGCGCACGTTGAGAAATGAGTGGTTCGCGATCGGCCGGCAGAGCCCGGCTCCTACGCGGCCACCCGCGCGCGGCCGCAGCCCGCGCATCGTGAACGCCACCAAGCTTACGTGCGCCCGCCCCTCGTAAAGGTCCAACGTGAACGGAACCTCAAGCTGCAACGCCCCGGCGTCGACTTCGTAGTGCAAGAAAAGAGCGCGCGACCAATCGGCGACGAACAACGGTTCGCCCCGCCGCGAATGCAGCCGACGCAGCGCTTGCGCGTTGGCATCCTCGGCGCCCGATGCTCGCTCGGAAATCTGGCTGTTCATAAACTCTCCGCCGCGTCGCCCCGGGGACGAAACAGGCGTCAAACGTCCGCGGCCTTCACCGTGATTCATTCACGGCCGGGTGAACGTCGGCAGACGGCTCGCGGCGGTTCGATTTTCGATTTCCCGAATTGCCGCCTCGAACTCGGGGAATTGAAACTCAAACCCCGATGCCCGCAGCCGACTGGGAATCACCCGGCGGCTCTTGAGGATCAACTCAGTCTCGGTTCCCAACAGAAATGCCCCGGCTTCGAGCGCCCAACCCGGCGCCGGCAGGCCGAAGGGCAGCCCGCACACGTGCCGAACACTCTGCATCATGTCGCGATTCGGAATCGGATTTGGCGCGGCCAAATTGACCGCGCCTTCGAAATCATTCCGATCGATCAACCAGCCGATGGCCCGGCAAAAATCGGCCTCGTGAATCCAGGAGACAAATTGCCGGCCACTGCCCATTTTGCCGCCGAGGCCGAAACGGGCGAGGCGTCGCAACATCGGAAAGACGCTGTTGATGCCCCGGCCGAGGACCATCGCCGAACGGAGCGCCACCTTGCGCGTTTCCGGCGTGGTCGCCGCCGCGAACGCCGCTTCCCAGGCTTGCGCGACTTCGACCGAGAATGCGTCCTTCGCTTCCGGCGTCGGCCCAATCTCTCCCGTCGCTTCATCCATCGGCCGGTCCAGGGAATGCCGATAGATGGTCGCCGTGCTCGAGTTGAACCAAATCCGCGGCGGTCGCCGGCAACCCGCGATCGCCGCGCCCAAAATCGCGGTCGAGTGGACGCGTGAATCCATGATTTCCCGGCGATTGCGAGCGTGGTAGCGGCAATTGACCGATCTTCCGGCGAGATTGATGACGCCAAGCGCGCCGTCCAGTCGCGCCGCCCAATCGCCCAGAGTTCGCCCGTCCCACAAAACTTCATTAATCCCGTCGTCGCGTCGCGTGGGTTGGCGCGTCAATATCAGTACTTCCCGACCTTCCGCCGCAAAATGTCGCGCCAGCACACCGCCGAGAAACCCGCTGCCACCAGCCAGGACGATTCGCGGCGGCGCCGCGTCACCCATTAAATTCAAGTCAGCGCTCACGCGTGCCTCACAATCATCGTCCCGCGGCCGCGCCATTCGTGTGGCAGATTCCGCATAAGCAAGGCGCTGTCGAATTCCACCGACCCCGCCGGGAAAAGCGCGCGATCGGCGAATAGGCTCGACTCGACGACATCCACGGCGAGCGGTTCCACCCGCCAGCCGGGGCAACGTAGTTCCAGCCCGTCGAACTCGTTTGCCACCGCGCGCGGCGACCAACCAAGCGAGCCGCCGCGAAAGAACTCGGAGGCCTCGGCGAGCGTCGGGAACGCCGAATTACCCGGAAATTCGGTGACGCAACGCGCGTGGACCCGGGCCGAAGCGGTGGCCCCTCGGAACTCAACCTCGAAAGCGTCGCGCGTCTCCCGAACCTGAAACGCAGCCGCGCGATGCGCGCCCGGAAAAATCCTCCCGCCGGCCAGGCGATTCAAGGTCGAAGCGGTGTCGCGTCGCGTGATATAGACTCCTTCGCGCGGACCGTCGGCGCTGTCCCACTCGACGGCGATGCGGTGCGACGCGTTCTCGGAGGCGACGCCGACCCACGCAGGGAAACCGACGGGGCGAAGCCGCCGCAATCGCAGCAGGCAAACGCCAGCGAGCCCCCAGCCATTCACTAACTTCGGTCGGAATGGATACGGTGTCAGACGCGCCAGCGCCGCCGGATCGCAGCGGAAGTTTAACAGGATGCGGCGGTCGATGATCCCGCGAAGGGGAGGCAACCCGATGCGTGGCGTCACAAATTGGATTCGTTGGATCGGCGGATTTGCGATCGGGAGGGCGCTGTCGTCGCAGCTTCCCACGGCTATCGTTTGGGGGGTGGCGTCCGCCCGCGGTGGGTTTGAGAACTGGCCGCTCATAGCCGGCCTCCCTTCCAAGCCGCAAGGGCGTAGATCGCGACCAAATAAAGGAACGCGAGGTTCGTCGCCTGATAACCGGCCCGCAGCCAGCGATTAGTGAGGTAAGGCCGCACGTCGAAAACAAATGCCGCCGCGATCAAGCGAATGCTCCAGAAGGCCGCCAGGAACACGCACAACGCTCGCGCCAGGCCGCCTGCGGCCGCCAGCGTTCCCGCAAATAAAACGGTGATTATGCCAAAGCCGAAAAGGCAAAGACCGATAAACAAATAGTAAATCCAAAACAGTCGCCGAATAAACTCCGGCAATCCCGTGAGGTGCGCGCGCAAGTGAACGACGCGCGGCATGAGCGCGCCCGCCCCGGCCAGCCCGAGGTGAAGCAAGCCGGCCGCTTGAAGAAGGAGGACGAGTTGGTTGGTTTTCATAGTTCTTTGGTTTAGAGGGCGCCGATGGCCTTGAGCATCGGCAGGATGACTCGTTGGAGGAACGGCGGAGGAAAGAGCCAGTAGGCGGGGCCAGCGGCAACCGCGATCGTGAAGAACCGCGCCCAAGCCTCGCGCGCCGACGGGGAAAGATTCCGACCCAACCGAAGATTTTGGAAGGCTTTTTCGCCGAGTGTTCCCACGCCCTGAATGATGAAATAGAGGGTGGGCAAGCCGTAGCCGCCGCCCCCGGGCAGCGAGATGACCAACTCGTGCGTCAACCCGGACAAGCCGAAGACGAGAAGCGTCGCCGTCGCGGGGTTGAAAACGCGGGCAAGCGGTCGAAAGGCAAAACGAAACGCCAATTCATGAAACGCGGTATTCCAACGCCGCCCCCAAAACTCAGTCACTGAGCGCGCGCCGGCCGGATTGCGCATGAGCGGCGTCGCCGCCAAACCCGCGCGGCGCCACGCGAGTGATAAAAGATGAAATACCCCAAAGTGCAGCAGAAAAGTCACGCCGATCATGCCCGTCCAGGCCGCCAGAATCGCGTCGCGGCGAGCGACGAACCTGACGCAGCCCCAGATCACCGCGGCGCCGAAGGCGGTCTTGAGCCACGCCGAAATCCACTCCTCTCCGCGGGGCGTGAGCGTACCCCGCTGTTTGCCAAGGAAGCCGGCCGCGTCCATACCGGGCCACCCGAACAGGTAGCCCGCCGAACGGGCCCGGCCGGCGACCACGCCTCGGCGGAGGGCTTCGCGAAAGGTCAGCCATTTGCAACCGGCGTAAAGCGCGCCGGCCATCGCCCACATGAAAACCCACGGGGCCAGGCGCGCCCGCCCGGCGAGCGCGACGCCGACCAGCGCCGTCAAAGCGCCCAAATCCGCGACGCGCCCGCGGACCGAGCGTCTCTCTTTGGTGGGGGCATTTCCAAGTTGGGCCAAATAGGCGGTTCGAAAATGTGGTATCCGGGTATCAAGCGCGCGCGGCGCTCCGCCCCGCGGCGTCGCCAGTGACGGCCGGATCGGACAAGCCCCGGCGGCGCAACTTCGATGGCGAGCCACCCAGCGATAGGCCGTCCGGAACTGCCGCCGGATTGGCGGGAAGGCCGCGAGGAGGCAGATCGGTTTGGCCCACCAATAGAAACCGGCCACGGCAACGACCGCGTCGGCGCCGCCAAAAACACGGCCATCTGGAAGGGCCAGGCGCATCTCCGCCGACCACGCGTCGTCGTCGAGACCGAAACGCTCGGCCGTCAATGAGGTTTGCAGCGGCGCCAGTCGGAAGCCGCGCCGGGCCAGGAGAGGCTGGAGCCGGCGGGCGAGGCGGACGCAGGTCGGACAGTCGCCGTCGTAGAGAACGACGCCATTATATTTAGTATAATCTGTTGTTTCTGTATTCACAGAAATCACCTTTCAAAAAAATTTAACTGGTGATGCCAAGGACACGCAGCGCCTTATCGCCGAGCTTGAGAAAGCGCGTCAAGGCGCTCATCGGCCATTGCCTGACTTGAAGGTACCAGGCGCTGGTCGTCTCAAAAAACTCCCGCAACGCCCGGAGACGTTCGGCCGTGTACTGATCCGCCTTCTTTTCGGTTTCAATTTGTTCCAGGCATTCCCGCAAGACCGCCAGGGCCGGGTCGATCTCCCGCCGCTTCCGTTCATCCAAAACGACGCGAAACATTTCCCAGACGTCTTTCATTGATTCGAAATGATCTCTCTTGTCGCCCATGACGTGGATCAATTTCACGATCCGCCAGCCCTGAAGCTCCCGCAGGCTGTTGCTGACGTTCGAGCGGGCGACGCCGAGGGTCTCGGCGATCTCCTCGGCGTTCAGCGGCCGGGGCGAGAGGTAAAGCAACGCGTGAATCTGCGCGACGGTCCGGTTGATCCCCCAGCGAGTTCCCATCTCGCCCCAATGGAGGATGAATTTCTGTTCGACTGGCGGCAGCGCGTTCATTGTTCGTTTATTTCTGTTAATACAGAAATGACATACGCAACGGTTTACGTCAAGAGCTTTTTTTTCCCCCACAAGGGGTCAGAGATGAATAATGACATATCCGGACGACCTCGCGACCAATCAATTCCCGCCAGCCTAATCGAAAATATGTCATTATTCATCTCTGACTCCTTTGGTTTCGGTTTGATCTCGAAGGCGTGGGCGCGTTGCGAGAACCGCGCTCGCTATTCACTGGTGAGAGCCGACGGCGACGTCGAACTTGCGCGCGACTTCACGTTCGCTGGTCACGGATCATTTTCCTTGCGCGGCACGCAATCGTCCCTATTAGAGAACGCCATGATCTTCTCGACCAAGCGGCGGGGCTGGCGAACGTTGGGCCGAGGCGTTTGGCCGTTGGTTCGCCGCGGCGCCTCCCGGGATGATGGCGTCGTTGAAGTAGCCCAGCGGTCTTCTCTGCGGTTCCTTTCGCGCAAGGCGCCTCGCGTGGTCGCGCGTCGATCGGAGGCCCGGCCATGAACACGATGGAAAAGGTCGCTCTGGTGACCGGAGCGGGATCGGGAATTGGCCGGTGCGTCGCTCTGGCCCTGTCGCAGGAGGGCTACGCGGTCGCGCTGGCGGGGCGGCGCGGCGAGGCGTTGGCGGAAACTGCGGCCGCCGCTGTCGCCGGACGGCGGACGTTAGTTGTTCCCACGGACGTCACCGACCCGGCGAGCGTTCGCGCCTTGTTCGCGCAGGTCAAAGCGGTCTTTGGCCGGCTCGATTTGCTTTTCAATAACGCCGGCATCAGCGCGCCGGCGGTCCCGTTGGAAACTCTGACGTTCGAACAGTGGCGCGCCGTGGTGGACACGAACTTGACCGGCCCCTTTCTCTGCACCCAGGAGGCGTTCAAACTGATGAAAGACCAGCAGCCTCGCGGGGGCCGGATCATCAACAATGGCTCGATTTCCGCGCAAGTCCCACGGCCCGACTCCGCGCCCTATACGGCGACCAAACACGCGATCACCGGGCTTACCAAGTCAACCGCGCTGGACGGACGCAAGTATGACATCGCCTGCGGGCAGATCGACATCGGGAACGCGGCGACGCAGATGACAAGGAAGATGCAGCGCGGCGTCCGGCAGGCCGACGGCTCGATCGCGGTCGAGCCGACGATGGACGCGGACGAAGTGGCGCGAGCGGTCGTTTACATGGCCGGCCTGCCGCTCACGGCCAATGTGCTTTTCATGACGGTGATGGCGACCAAGATGCCCTACGTCGGCCGCGGTTAGAGCGAGTTAATCTCGGCCCGGCTATTCCGAATCAGCCCCGGCGAGAATTCCGTCGTCGCAGTTCAAAGGGGGAAGCCCAGAGCGGCCATTCGGGGCCAGCGGGCGGCCAGACATTCCAATACCCGGTTTCCGCGTCGAAGATAACGGGAGGCTGGCCGGTTGAGCGGCGCCGGGTCGAGTGACCCGATTTCCGGGTTAATCGGGCTTGCCCTAAGCCGGTCGCATTCTCTAGCCTAGGGGAATGGCCAAAGTTCTGCTCGCGGACGATGAAGTGACCATGGTGCAAATGGTTACCGAAATGTTACGCGCGGAAGGCCATGAAGTGCTGCCGTTTACCAACGGCAAGGCGGCGCTCGAGGCCCTGGCCAGCCAGGCGCCGGAGGTCGTCGTCACCGATCTTTACCTCGATAAAACGCAGGCCCTGGGCTTCGAGATTCTCCAAAAGGCCCGCGCGATGAATCCGCCGGTCGTGGTCATCGTGATCACCGGCTTCGGCAGCATCGAGACCGCGGTCGAGGCGATGAAGAAGGGCGCGTTCGATTACCTCGAAAAACCGTTCTCGCTCGACGAGCTGAAACTCTGCATCCAGCGCGCGCTCAGCTACAACGACGCCGTCTCGGAAAACGCCTACCTGCGCAAACAACTGCGCAAGAAATACCAGTTCAGCCAGATCATCGGCGCCTCCCCGAAGATGCAGGAGGTCTTCAAGATGATCGAGCGGGTGGCGGACACCGACAGCACGGCGCTGGTCCTGGGCGAGAGCGGCACCGGCAAGGAGTTAGTGGCGAAGGCCCTGCACTTCAACAGCCGCCGGTGCTACGCGCCGTTCGTGCCGATCAATTGCAGCGCCCTGCCCGAATCGCTGCTGGAATCCGAGTTGTTCGGCCATCGCAAAGGCTCCTTCACCGGCGCCATCAACGATAAGAAGGGGCTTTTCCAGGAGGCGGATGGCGGCACGATCTTCCTCGACGAAATCGGCTCGATGTCGCCGACGCTGCAGAGCCGGCTCCTGCGCGTGCTGCAGGAGCGCGAGGTCCGCCGCGTCGGCGACAACGTGCCGGTCTTCGTGAACGTCCGCGTGGTCGCCGCGACTAACGAGGCGCTCGAAAAGAAGATCAAGGAAGGAACCTTTCGCGAGGACCTTTATTACCGGCTCAACGTCATTCCGATCAATCTGCCGGCGCTGCGGGACCGCCGCGACGACGTGCCGCTGTTGGTCTCTCACTTTCTCAATAACAAGATTCACCGCCGCTCCGGCCAACCGGTCCAGATCACGCGCGTGGCGATGGAGGCGCTCTGCGCCTACCAATGGCCCGGCAACGTGCGGGAACTGGAAAACGCCATCGAGCGCGCGTGCGCCCTCTGCGAGACGAACGTCATACAGGTCTCGGATCTGCCGCCGGCGCTGCAACGCTACGCCGACGAATGCAGCGGCGACACGGTCCTGGAAACTCGCTCGGGCGCCCCACCGGTCTCACTCGTGGTGCTTTCCGAGGGCCTCTATCCGATCAAAAACCTCGACGCCGAACGCCTGAGCCTTTCGTCGCAGCCGCCGGAACCGCAGGAAGTCCTGCCCTTGAAAACGTTTCTCCGCAACCAGGAGGTCGCCCATCTGAACCGCGCCCTGGCCCAAGTCGGCGGCGACAAGGAAAAGGCCGCCGCGCTCCTGGGCGTCAGCCTCGCCACGCTCTACCGCAAGCTGTCGGAAGAAGAGCTCGAGGCGTAGGCCGGAAAAGTCTGGACCGACCGGAGCCGACTTGTTCCCTTTACGTTCGGACTTGGCGACGTCTGCTCTGGATTTGTAATGCGGCGATACGAACACCCGCTTCGGGGCAATGCTTCCACTCTCACGCCAGCGCGTCGCGGCAGTACTTGATGGCGCGGGCGATTTCGGTCATCCGATCCGAGCCGGGGGGAACCTTGTATTCAAATTCGATCGTGGCCTGGATGTTCCAACGATTATCCCGCAGCAGACGCAAGACCTCGGTGAGCGGCGTGTCGCCCTCGCCGAACGGCGTGTTCGCGCCATTATGCAGCTTTCGGTCCTTCAAGTGGACGTGCGTGACGCGGTCATGATGCTCTTTGATGAACGGGACCGGCGACGTGTTGTTGCCGGCGACGAAATGGCCGAGATCGACGTTCGCGCCGTTGAATTTCGCCAGGGAAAACGCTTTCTCCCAATGCTCCGGGGTCGTGGTGGCGTGGCCGTGATAGCCCACCATGAATTGATGTTTGTCGGCGAATTGACCGACCCGTTTCAGCTCGTCGTCCTGATGTGAGATTTCGGTGGAAATCGCCCGTCCGCCCAGCGCTTTGGCCAGCGCGAAAACGTAATCGAGTTCGTCGTCCACCATCTTGAAAATCCCATCGACCTTCACGATTTCGATCAGCACCCCCGCCGTCTCGTACTTCTTCCGGAATTCCGCCACTCGATCCAGCGAAACGGCCTTGCGCCAGCCGGGCAATTGTTGGGCATCGGCGGCCGGCGCGCCGAGGAACGTCTCGACCGGCTGGGTCCGGAGTTCGACGGCGCTGACGCCAAGCTGCAAACATTTCTCCAGGATGCCATCGCCGCTCAGGCGCGGCTCGTTGAAGCTGTACGGGACGTTGAGGCCGAGTTGCACGCCGGCGACTTTTGAGTTCGGCCTGCCCGGCGCGGCGGCCGGGGCGTCCGCGGCGAGGAGCGAGTCCCGGCCCGCGAACAAGGCGGCGCCGGGCAACGCGGCGAGGGAGAGCTTGGCGAATTCACGACGAGTATAAGACGACATAAGCGATGCGGGTTAGCCGCGTCCAACGGGTCGCCACGCGATGGCGCGAAACGTCGATTCGGCGGGGTTCACGGGACGGGAGCATAGGCCGTCCGCCACGGGAGGAAAGCGGAATTTTTCGCGCGAACGGGCCGGCGCGCGACTTCGAGTTGCTGCGGTGATCGGCGTTGCGGATTGCCCGAAAGCGCCGCATGGCAGGGAACCAAGTCGGCACGCCGCTCGCAAGGCGGATCAGTTACCCGACGCTGCGGCGTTGGACCGATTCGGCGAACTTTGACGGATATGGTACGCGGGGAACGTTCCGGCGCCTTTGGGCAGGGAGACTTGGCCGACGTAGTCCCAGCCGAAGTCGTCGATTCGCTCGGCGGCGGCCATCGCGACGAACGGCTCGGTCGCATAGACCTGCCCGGCCGGCGTCACGGGCTCGAGTCGCGCGGCGCGGTTGACATGGGCGCCGATGAAGTCGTCCATCTCCCGCACCGGATTGCGGCAGGGAAAGACCGGCCCCGCGTGCAGGGCGATCCGGAGGGAAAGTCCCTTGGGCAGGCGCTTGGCTTCCCAATCGGTCTCGCAGAGCCGGTCGCGCAGTTGCAGGGCGAAGATGCCGGCGTCCTGAACGCGATTGAAGACGAAATAGAAAGCGTCGCCCCAGGTGTTTTTCCAACCGGGCTTGTGCTTGGAGTTGGTCGCCAATTCCGCGGCGGCGCCGAGAAAATGCTCCACGAACGCCTCAAATTGGTCCTCGGCGAGGTGGCTGAACTTGACGACGTCCGCGAAGAGCATCGCCTTGATCTCGACCGGCATCTTCGGCGCCTCGATGGTGGAATCGGGCGGCAGCTCCCGCGTGGCCGCCGAGCTGATGGTTAAGTCCTCCGAGGCAAGTTTCGTGACGTCGATCAGATTGACCGTCACCCCATTATTGCGCCAACGCGCGACGATGCTCGCCGTGCCACCCGGTCCGTCACCGGGCTTGCCGTCCCAGACCGCCACCCCGCGCAACTCGGCGCCCAGTTGTTCCGCGCGCAGGCGGGCGAGACCGAACAAAAGAATATTGGTGTATTCATAGGTCGCCGACCCGGTCTTGAGGCGGCGCTGGGACGCGGGCGGGCTTTCGCGGACCTGCCGCAAGGCGTCCTCCAATCGCTCCTCCCAACACGCATGTGGCACAAAGCCGACGCTGTCCGCCAGGAATTCCTGCTTGTCGTACGGCAGCATGACGCGGGACTCGGCGTCGCGTTCGAGCATGGTTTCGAGAAACAGAATGTCCGAACCGCAGGCGCCCGAAGAGTAGCCAAACCCGGCGTTCAATTGCGCCAAGACATGACGCAACGCCGACTTGACCGCCGGTTCGAGCCGGGCGGGAAAGCGGGGCACGGAACGTCGCGGGCCATCAATCATGTGACCGGCAAAAATAATCACGCGGGGAATCTCGAGGGCCGCGTCGAACTCGGCGGCGCTCTCCTTGAGATGATCCACCAGCAGATGCATGCTGCGCCGGGTGGCGCTCACGTCGCCCCAGCGCCGCTGGCCGGTGCGCATGGCCTGGGTGTACCACTTCAGGGCCTGGGCGCGTTCGCCGAGCACAAGCGCGGCTTCACCGAGGGTCGCGAGCGCGGAATAGGCCCAGCGGCTCGTCTCCCCGTTGCGCGTGAGTTCCTCCTGGCAGATTTCCTCCACTTCGCGCGCCAACTCGTGCGCCAGCCGCGTCTCGGAGATGAGCAGGGCGGTGGTGGCGGCGTTGATGCCGGTCCAGAATTTTTTGACGCGCTCCGCGTTGGAACCTTTCGCCAGCCGAAACGCGGTCGAGTAATAATGATGGGCATTGCGCAACTCTTGTTCGCGGGCCTGCGCGTTCGGCGCCGACAGGGCCAGATCCTTGTGGGTGCGCGCCAGAATGCCGAAGGTCTCGACGTCCGCCGGACCCTTTCGGCGCAACTCGTGGAGCAAGCGATTGGCCTCGTCGGCGGCGCCGCTGCGCGCCAGCGCCAGCGCCTTGAGTTGCCTCAGCCGGAGATCGCCGGGGAGAAATTCCAGCGTCTCGGTGGCGACATCGTAAGCCAGGATACATTCGCCCAAATCCCCGAATGCCTCGGCCAGCGCCCGGCAGGCGCTCGCGGAGCGCGCCCATTCAGCCGCGCCACGCCTTCGCCAAAGCGCGTGCAAGGCCGACACGCCGTGTCGGGCCGCGGCGTCGATGGCCGCGGTGATCGACTGATCCGACGCAAAGACAGAATCGTCGTCCGTCTCGCGCGGCCGCTCGTTACCATGATGTCCTTCGTTCATAGTTTTTCCTCCGTCGGCTGAACGCCCGGATAATCGCCGATCAAGCGTCACCCTGTCAAAAGCAAAACGGAATTGACGGAATCAAAAAACGGTCCCGTGAGAGGGGCGGCGAGCCCGATTCGCGCGGCGACCAACATTTTTGATTTTGCAGGCGGATGTGAAGTCCGCTAGCGTGGCTCGCGGTTGCTCTTGGGCAATCGGTTCCGGCCGTGGTGGCTCAACAGCCCGGACGAGACTCCGGCGCCATCCGCCGCGCGATCCAAACGCCAAAACGTCTATGCAAATCACCAAACAACTCGCGGTCTTCCTCGACAATCGGCCCGGCATGTTGGCCCGCGTCTGCGACGCCCTAAGCGAGGCCAAGATCAATATTTATGCGGTCACGACGAGTGACACCGTGGATCATTCGGTGATCCGCATGGTGGTCAGTGACCCGCGCCGCGCGATGCTGGTCTTCGAGGAACGCGGCACGCTGGTGGTCGAGGACGACGTATTGATGATCGAAGGCGACAACAAGCCCGGTTCGCTCGCCGAGATCGCGCATAAGCTGGCCGACGCGAAGATCAACATCGAGTATTGCTACCTGGCGACCAGCCCGCTCTCCAAAAAGGGGCTGTTGATCCTGCGCGCTTCCAACCCGACCAAGGCCTTGAAGGTCTTGAACAGCTGAACCAGAAACCGCGGGGCGGCGCGCGCGCCATGCCGCGTCGGCGCCTCGTTTCTGGCTAGGGCGTTGGTTATGCCGCATCCGCTCGTCTATGAGATCAACACCCGGTGCTGGCTGCGCCGGCTCTCCGAGGCGCGCGGGCGGCCGATGGACCTCGGCGGCGTCGCCGACTCGGAAATCGAGCGCTGGCAAAACCTTGGTTTCACCCACATCTGGTTGATGGGGGTTTGGACCACCGGCCCGCGCTGCCGCGCCATGGCGCTGCGGGAACCGAACCTGCGCAACGCCCGCGCAAAGCTGTTGCCGCAGGGCGGCGACCACGACATCGGCGCTTCGCCCTACGCCATCTCCGCCTACGAGGTGCCCCACGCGCTCGGCGGCGAAGCGGGGTTGAAAAAGTTCCGCGAACGCCTCAACGCGCGCGGCCTGAAGCTGATTCTCGATTTCGTGCCGAACCACGTCGGCCTGGATCACCCGTGGATTCGCGAGCGGCCTCACCTCTTTGTCCACAGCGCGAGCGAGGCGCCCGAAACGTTCCGTCATCCCGACCCGAGCCACGCCCTCTGGATCGCCCACGGCAAGGACCCGCATTTCCCGGCCTGGAACGACACCGCGCAACTCGATTATCGCGCCGCGGAAACGCACGCCACGATGCTCGAAACGCTCCGCTCGGTGGCCGCGCTTTGCGACGGCGTGCGTTGCGATATGTCGATGCTGCTGTTGCCCGAGGTTTTCGCCAAGACCTGGGAACATCTGCCGCGCGGCGCCGCCACGCACCCAGCCGATTTCTGGCCAACCGCGATCCAAACCATCAAGTCGGCGCGACCCAATTTTGCGTTTGTCGCCGAAGTTTATTGGGGCCTCGAGGAACGCCTGCAGCGCCTCGGCTTCGACGCCACCTACAACAAGCATCTCTACGACACGCTCATTTACCGCCATCACAACGCCGCGCAACGGCATCTCGTGGAGCGCCCGGCGGCGTTTCTGAACGCGAGCCTCCATTTTCTCGAGAACCACGATGAGCCGCGGATTCTCAGCCTGCTGTCACCCGCGGAGGCGCGCGCGAGCGCGTTGCTTTTGCTCGGGCTGCCCGGCTGGCGCCTCCTGTTCCAAGGACAACTCGACGGCGCCCGCCTCCGCGCCCCCGTCCAACTCAATCGCTATCCTCCCGAACCGCCGCAACCCGAGATCGCCAATTTCTACGATCGCCTCCTCAGCCGCCTGCCGAAAACCGCCGTCGGCCAAGGCGAGGCGCAAGTCCTGACGCCAACCCCTGCCGCGCCCGGGGATGCCTCAGCGGAATCGGTCATCCTCGTCCAGTGGCGTCTCCCGTCCGGACGCGTGGACCTGGTCGTCGTCAACCTCGCGCCCACCAAGGCCCAATGCTACGCGCCGCTGAATTTCCCCGGCCTCGCCGATCGCGACTGGCAACTCACCGACCTGCTCAGCCGCGAAACCGTCCAACGCCGCGGCGCCGAGCTGCGCAAACCGGGTCTCTACCTCGACCTCCCGCCCCACGCGGCGCAGTTGTTGCATTTTGAGCCGGCGCGTTAGCCGTCAGCCAGAACGTCGGGGGCGACGATCAACGTCGGACGTAAAGAATTGTGGCAAAATCATGGGTGGCAAAATCATGAACTGAAAAGGAACGGGGACCGATGAAATTCATTCCCTTGTCTTTATGATTTTGCCACCCATGATTTTGCCAATTCAGTTCTCTTGCGAGCGCTTGGGGTTGCGGGGATTTCTCGCGGCGCGAACCGAATAAAGCGGAGTTTGCGGGGCGCGCCATCGATTAGGTAGGCCCCCACCCAAAGCGGTGTCGCGCTCCGCTTGCCACCGCACTCCAAAATCGCGGTCAGACGCAGTCGTCCCGGCCATTCGTCGCGCGCCGGCCCATCTGCCCGCCTCGAGAACTCACACCGCGCGCGAGTCGTATTTGGACTGCTCCGGCAGAGCGTGGCGACGACGGAGCTTTTCGGTCGGCGCCACGCAAGATTGCGGTGGTTCCGCTAGGTGTCAAAATGAGCACGGCTAAGTTTGGGTGACGCGAGCCAGCGGTAAGACTCCCAACAACTCCCTTCGACCATTACCCGGCCTAAGACAGACGCGAAAGGCTCGAGAAACCGGAGACGCTCCCTCACGTCACGAACGGCAAAATGGATGAGACGGAAGGCTCATGACGGCGGGAGCGATTCCAGCAAAAGCTGCAATTCGGCGGCGTCGCGGTAATCAAGTTCGGGATCGGCGGCGAGATCGGGATTGCGGTCGCCAGCAAGGAAGGAATCGAGTTTGGGGATTAAAGCTTTCACGAAATTCGGGGTATCGGCACCCACCGGAAACTTTGCCAATCGTTGGCGTGCCTCAATCGAGTTGTTCCGTTTAACGGCATTCACGGCCAGATCGAACAATTGAACACCGCCGGTCTGGCTGACGCCGCCTGCTCGACGATAGGCCAAATAGGTCTGGATAGACTCTTCTCTGGCCGCGAGTGCCGCGCCGGGATGGCCAGTGGCACACTCAAGATTCTCCAAGACTGAAAACACTTTCCACAGTTCCGCGGCGAGACCGTGTGTTTTCTTGCATTCGATTGCCCGCAAGAGTTCTGATCGCGCTTCATCGTACCGACCAAGTTTGATTAGCATTCTGGCGGCATTGCTTCGCACGATTCCCTCACCCGCTAAGTCTTCCAATCGGACATAACAATCGGCAGCATTTCGGTAGAAAGTTACCGCGTCCTCGTCGTGGCCGATATCACCGTAGAGATTGCCGAGTTGATTTAGGCTACCCGCCTCGCCGGGACGACTCTTATTCTGCACATTAAGCCTCAGCGCCCGACGATAAGCCTCCTCCGCCGCTTGGAACTGACCGCCAGCATGATGCACGAGTCCAATATGGTGCCAGGTAGTCGCGACTTGGCGTGGTTCACCCAAGCCCTCGAAGGAATCGCGTGCCTCACAATAGAGGGCAAGCGCCTCCGGGAATCGCTTTTGCAACATTCTTAAGGTACCGAGTTGGAATACGGAGGCAGCTATGTCTCGGGATCGGTTATCTAAGCGCGCGCGTTTCATCGCCTCCTCGTATGCCTTAGCCGCCTCGTCCAATCGACCCAGTTCGCGAAGGCAATCTCCGATTTCCCCAAATGCGTTGCCCGTCATGTGCTCGGCGCCTGGATCGCCGGCGACCGCGAGTTGCTGGAGTCTCCGCTTGGCTTCATCTAAGGGCCCTAACGCGTCGTCCGCAGAGCCACCGAGTCGCAGCACCCGGCCCAAAACGAAATGCGCCACAGCGATATGGTATGGCGCACCGACGTAAGCGGCCTCTCCGGCGGCGAGGCATCGCTCGAACAAACGTTGCGCCGCAATCTTCGCGATCGCGATTTCACCGTTCTCCAAAAGGCGGTCAATCTCAGAGGATTCGACGCCAAACCGTGAATAGCCCCAGTCGCTTAGTTTTCCCGCCGCCTCCCGACGAAAACGGCTGGCAATACCCAGAGCCGCTGACTGCCCAATCTCTGAGACTAAGTGTTCAACCCGAGACGCAAGAGTCGCGACGCGTTCCGGCGACGAGCAACGTCGAACGTTTTCTAGCATTTCGAGGAGGTTCGGTAGCTCTAAATTCGTAAGGCGAGCAGCAATTTGAGCGATCTTGAAACTCTGGTTATAAATGTATTCGGTAAGTCTGGACATCGATTCCGTCCAAAGCGCCCGAATTCGTTCAAATTCATCGTTCGTCAACTCCCCTGCTAGGTACTCACGTAAGCCAAGGCCAAGCCGGAGGTGGCCGCAGCCCATGTCCTCTCCGAGACCGACGCTGATGAGCTCAGCGTTCAGTCGCCGAACATCCTCCGGGGTTAGTCCGGTAAGGTTCTGGAGGACACCAAGATGCACGCCGCCGTGGCAGACGGCGAGAGCCTTGACATGTTCGCGAGCGTCGGGCGAAAGCCGGCGTAGCGAGAGTTCGACGCTGGCGTAGAGGGAGTTTTCGCGGTCGCCGGGGTGTTTGCGTTCCAAGTCGGCCATCAGGTCGCGGAGGTTGGCGGTGGTCGCCGTGACGCCGGTTCGGACCAATTCTCGGGCGAGCAGCGTCAGCGCGCGGGCGTGGCAATGGACCGCGTCAACCAAATCCTCGACTTCCTGCGGCGTGCGGCCGGGGTCGCGTTCTTCAGGGGTCCAGCCGTGGTCCTTCATCACCTGGCTTACCAGTTCGATGGCGTCCCGGCGGTCCAAGGCGCCCAATTCACGTTCGCAACGCGCGTGGGCGAACGGCGCGGGGAGTGATTCACGGCTTGTGAAAACCAGCCGTGTTCGCGGCTCGGCGCCGAGCAATTGACGGCAGAGCGCGAACATTTCCACGTAAGGCTCTTGAGCCGTAGGTCCGGCGGCCTTTCCAGCAGTCGCGGCAGTTGTCGCAGGCTTATCCGTCGCATCGTCACTTTCGGATGGGGAAGCTTGGAGAGCCTTCGCCCAGCGCGGATCGGGAAGAATGCTTTCGCAGTTGTCGAGGACGATGATCGTGGGGTGATCGCGCAGGGCGCGTTCGACGGGCTGGAGGGCTTGCTTCAGATCGGGGTATTGGGCGACGGAGTATTTGTCGGCCTCCGGCAGGAGTTGGCGGCCAAGCTCGTCGAGGACGGCGCGGGCGTCCCGGTGGTGTTCGAGGCTCACCCAGGCGGCTTGGGCGAAACGTCCGATGCGCACGAGCCAGCGGGCCAATTCGGCGGCGAGCGTGGTTTTGCCCGCGCCGCCGATGCCGCGCACGACGGCCCACGGTTCGCGTTGGAGTAATCGTTCGAGCGCGAGGAGTTCGCGGCTCCGGCCCCGGAACTGGTGCGGCGGCGCGTCGGGCAATTTGCCGAGGCTGAGCCGTCGCTTTCGCTCGGCCAGTCGCTTTACCTCGTCCGGGAGAGTTTTGGTGATGAGTTGCGGATCCTGCTCCTCCTGATAGATGACCGGCACGAACCAGTCCTGGAGCCGCAATTCGCCCGCGCCCATGATCTTGCCGCGCGCGGTATCGGCGAAGAGCGCCTGCTGGCCCTTCAGCATCGCCCGACCGACGCGGGAGCCGTGGGCCAGTTCCTCGTAAAACGCTTTCACAAAGCGGCGCGCGGTTTCCACCAGCACGCTGTGGCTCATCGCCACGACCGAGGTAACCCCCTCCTGCAAAACCTTGGCGGCGACGGAGGCCGTCGGGTTCTCTTCCGCGGCCGATTGGCAGGCCTCCAGAAAAACCAGCGGCACCCGATGATCACGGAAAATGCCCGCCAAGCGCTCGGCATCGACCGACTCATGCTTGCGCTTCTCAAGCTTCTCCAGATCGTCCGGATGTTCGAAGCAAAGGGCGCCGAGGCCAACGTTCTTGTCATAGACGCCATGCCCGTCGAAGTGAACGACATCGAATGGCTTCCCGGCATCCGACGCCGCTTGCAAGGCTCGTTCCAAGGCAGCGACCGTGGGCGGCGTCAGCACGGTAACGACGACCAATTCCCCTAACTCATCCACGGCGTCCATCAGTGGACGGGCGCTGACGCGATGATCGATATACCCGGCGGCCTCATCCTCCGGGCGCGGGCTGACGAGAAGGATGCGGATCGGAAGCTGCGTCGCGGTGGCCTTCAAAGCGCGGCGATTCGGCAAGCGGCGGCGGACCCGCACCGCGTTGTTGCCGTGAAAGAGCCAGCCGTGGTCGTCGTGGAGGAGTTCCCAGGGCAACGCCAGGAGTTCGGCGCCCGCTTCACGCGCGGCGGCCTGGGCTTCCGGAGACGCGGCGCCGGGTAATTCGCTGTCCACTTCCACCGAGAAGCGGCGTTCCCCGCCGTCGGCCGCGTGTTGCCAGGCGGCGAATGCGTTCCAAGCCGCCCGTTCACCGATGGCGGCGTTAAACAAATCCTTTCCCCATTGCGGCAGTTTCTTGGCGATGCCTTCCGCGCGTTCCAGAAATACTCCCACCGGCCAGAGATAATAGCTTTCGAGGTACCAGCGGAGGTCATCCGCTTCGATCGGGCCGAGCGGCGCGGTGAAACTGAAACGCCGGCTCTCGACGCGGGGCGACGCAGGATAGGCCGCCGGGGTGTAGATCAACGTGGCCGTGGCGGCGACGCGGCGTTTGCCATCGCGCGTATCGAGGCGCGCGTCGGTCAGTTTGAGAACCAACTCCGAGAGCGGGTTAAGCCGGGGCGGCTCGGGAGATCCAGCGTCGGACGGCACGCGTTCGTGCAAGGCGGCGAGTATCTCAAGGATGGCTTTGGCCAAACCGTCGGCGCCGGGAGCGACGGGAATTCCGACCGGTTCCTCGTCGAACCAATTGGACAAGGCGGTCGGTCTCATGCCGGGCAGAAGCAAGGGGATGACGCGGTAGCCGTCGGCGCTCCGTCGTTTCGCGACCTCCAAGGCTTTGCGAACCTCGCGCCGCACCCAGTCCGAGTTCACCGTGTCGGGACTGAGCACGACGATGAATTGGCGGGCGTCTTCGATGGCTTGTTCGATTTCGCGCGCCAGCACGCTGCCGCCGCGCAGCTTGCGGGAATCGACCCAGACAGGAAGTTTGTGCGCCTCCAATTGCCAGCGCAGTTCCGCGACAAAGCGGTCGTCGGCGCTCGCGTGCGATATGAAGATGAACTCTGCCGGCATATCGTGCCTCCAGTTTCTTGCCCCCCAACCATTCCGGCCGCGACCCTCCCACGGTCGCGAAAAAACTTGAACCCACCCGCCAGCTCTCCCGCTATTGCCAGCGCCGTCCAAGTACACCGGTTCAGTCTGCGGAACAGTTCAAGGATAGGACGCTCGAACACGGTGGCAAGGAAATTGGAGCGAGGCAGGCAAAACAAACGGAGATGGCAAAATCATGGGTGGCAAAATCATGAACTAAAAAGGAACGGGGACCGATGAAATTCATTCCCTTGTCTTTATGATTTTGCCACCCATGATTTTGCCACGCCGGAGGCGTTTGAAAGCGGCGCATTTGCCGTGTGCGTGGTTTTGGGTCTCAGCCGTCCCTCCAGGACTTAATGCTCGGGCGGCACTGGGTCCCGGCGTTGAAGACGCCGGGCTATTCTCAGCTGTCCCGTTGGGACAATCCCGCGGGTCCACTTGTTTTCAGGTATCTTACGCCTTTCCGGGCTTGCCTGCTCGGCGTTGAGCGTAAGCGGCCCGCGCGGCGCGGCGTGGCTTGAATGTTTTCTGAGCGCGACCCATGCTGGGCGCATTCGATGTTCGGCTTGAGTCATAACGCCGGCCTGTTGCTTTCGACCGCGGTCGCGGTCGCGGGGCTGCTGCTCCTCATCGCCCGATTCAAGTTCAATTCATTTGTCGCGTTGATCCTGGCGTCGATGTTCGTCGGACTGACTTCCGGGATGAAACTGGCCGACGTCGCCAAGAGTTTTCAGGACGGCGTCGGGGCGGTGCTCGGGTCGATCGCGGTGGTCGTGGGGCTAGGGACGATCCTGGGCAAACTGCTCGCGGAATCGGGCGGCGCCCAGGTTGTCGCGCGGACGTTCATCGATGGGTGGGGCGAGAAGCGGTTGCCGTGGACGATGATGATCGTCGGGTTCATCGTCGGCATCCCGGTGTTTTTCAGCGTTGGGCTGGTGTTGCTGTTTCCGATCCTCGTGACGGTGGTCCGGCGGAGCAAGCGCCGAATGCTCGAGCTGGGCATCCCCTTGGTTGCAGGGTTATCCGTAGTTCACGGACTGGTTCCACCGCACCCGGGGCCGATGGTGGCGATCGAGTTGCTGAAGGCCGACGCGGGCAAGACGATTCTTTACGCGTTGTTGGTCGGGTTTCCGACGGCGATCATCGCCGGCCCGCTTTTTGGCAAATACATCGCCCGCCGCGTGCCGGCGGAATTGACCGGCTCGTTGGCGGACCAACTGGGCCAGCCCAACGAACATCGACGTCCGCCGGGTTTCGCGCTGACGCTGTTCACGATCCTCCTGCCGGTGATTTTGATGCTCGGCGCGAGCGCGCTGGACGTGACTTTGGGCAAAGAGAATTCGTGGCGACAGTGGGGCGACTTTCTCGGCAGCCCGATCGTCGCGCTGCTGATCGCGCTCTTGTTTTCGCTTTATTCGTTTGGGTTCGCGCGCGGCTTCGACCGGGATCAAATCCTGAAATTCACGAACGATTGCCTCGCGCCGGTCGCCACGACCCTGCTCGTGGTCGGCGCGGGCGGCGGGTTCAATAAGGTGCTGGTGGCCAGCGGGGTCGGCGACGCCATCGCGGCGCTGGCGCGGAGTTCGCACGTGTCGCCCCTGCTGCTCGGTTGGTTCGTGGCGGCGCTGATTCGCGTGGCGACCGGGTCGGCGACGGTGGCGATCGCGACCGCGACGGGCATCCTGGCGCCGATCGCCGCCGCGACGCCGGGCGTGAATCTCGAGTTGCTCGTGCTCGCGATGGGCGCCGGTTCGCTGATCCTTTCGCACGTGAACGACGGCGGTTTCTGGTTCGTGAAGGAGTATTTCAACCTTTCGCTGCCGCAGATGCTGAAAACCTGGACGGTGATGGAAACGATCATCGCGATTGTCGCGCTGGCGTTTATCATGGCGCTGAGCATGGTGGTCTGAGCCGGGCGCTCGACCTTTGAGACGCTCATCGCTTGCGTCGATTTGCGGATTCTTCGGCGCTTACCGGGCGTCCGCGGGTTGCGGCCTGGCGTTGGGTGGCCAGCCGAGTAAGCGGCGAAGGGAGTAACTTCGACATGTAGCGCCAGGCGAACCGGTCCCGGCCTGACGGACGAACGGCGCTTACTTAAGCCCACGTCTGGTAGGGATGACGCGCTGCGCCGTCAGCGCCGCCTCGCGGCGCAATCGAATGGCTGTTGCGGGCATCGCGGGCGATTCGTTCCGCCCCACCTTCGCTTCGCTCCCGCGGGACGGTGACATCGCAGCGCGATGTCCCTACCGTGTCATCGTCTTACCGGCCACGCAAACGTCTCTGTGGCACAGCTTTAATGCTTAAGCAAACGCCATTCGCCCGACAGTCCGGAACAATCATGATTGGGGATGAGTTCCCGGGATAAGTCTCCCTCCATCTCTGCCTCAAATCGAGCGGGCTTTCAGCCCGTTCCGACTGGAGTCTTCGGACCATACTGACCCAAAACTTCAACAACTCCAAGTTGCGCCCGGCGCCGGATGCGGCGCGCGGTTTTCCTTGCGGGCCGGTTCAATCTTCAAAAGAGTAATGTTATGACGATCCGTGTTTTAAGGAGTCTCGTTTTATCGACCGTCCGTCGCGCGTTGGTTCTGGCCGGCGCGTTGGTGGTTTTCACCGCGCGCGCCGCGGAGTCGGCGGATAACTGGCCACAGTTCCGCGGTCCCGGCTCGCTGGGCGTCTCGGAGAATCCGGGGCTGCCCGATCGCTGGAGCGCCACGGAGAATGTCGCGTGGAAAACTCCGATCCCGGGGCGCGGTTGGTCGTCGCCGATCGTTTGGGGCAACCGCGTCTTCGTGACCACCGTGGCGGGCGAGGCCGAAATGGAAGCGCCGAAGAAGGGGCTTTATTTCGGCGGCGAGCGTCCAGAGGTACCGAAGGACACTCACCACTGGCTCGTGTTATGCCTGGATTTGAACTCGGGCCGCGAAGTCTGGCGCCAGGAAGCCCGCGCCGGAACGCCGCTGAATCAACTGCACGTCAAGAATACCTACGCCTCCGAAACGCCCGTGACCGACGGCGAACGCGTGTACGCCTATTTCGGAAACGTGGGGCTGTTCTGTTACGACCTCGAGGGCAAGCGGCTCTGGTCCACGAATTGGCCGCCCGCGAAGATGCGCTATGGTTGGGGTTCCGCGGCGTCGCCGGCGCTCTTCCGTGACCGCGTGTTCGTCGTGAACGACAATGAGGAAAGCTCGTTTGTCACGGCGCTCGACGCGCCGACGGGGCGACCGTTGTGGCGAATCGAACGCGAGGAGAAGAGCAATTGGTCCACGCCCTACGTTTGGCAAAACGAGAAGCGAACCGAGTTGATCACCGCCGGCACGAAGAGGGTCCGTTCCTACGACCTCGACGGCCACCTGCTCTGGGAATTCGGCGGCATGTCGTCAATCGCGATCCCAACACCCTTCTCAAAGTTCGGGTTGCTGTATGTCTGCTCCGGCTACGTCGGGGACAAGGTGCGCCCCATGTTCGTCATCAAGCCCGGCGCGTCCGGCGACATCAGCCTCAAGGAGGGGGAAACGAACAACGAATTCATCGCCTGGTCCAATCGCGCCGCGGCGCCCTACAATCCTTCGCCGTTGATCTACGGCGACAATCTTTACGTACTGTTCGACTTCGGGTTTCTAAGTTGCGCCGACGCGCGCACCGGCAAGCCGATCTACGACAAGCAGCGCGTCCGGCCCGAACCAACCTCGTTCACCGCGTCGCCCTGGGGCGCCAACGGCCAGATCTTCGCGCTCAGCGAAGACGGCGACACCTTTGTTTTCCAGGCCGGTTCCGAATACAAATTGCTGCGGACCAATTCGCTCGGCGAAATGTGCATGGCCACGCCCGCCCTCGCGGGTGACCGCCTGTTGATCCGCACGATTTCGAATCTTTACTGTATTAAGAAGATGAACTGATTTTGAGGGCCGTCGCGGTCCGGACCCAACCAGGGCTTGCCCGCCTGCGCCAGCGGCTCCGGCGCGGTCGAAGATTGGTCGCGCCCAAGCGAGAGCAAAGGCGGACCGGAGCCTCGCCCCACCGTGTAGGCGATCATGAAAATACGTTGCCGATCCATCGCGAAGGCTAGTGGAATTCTGGGCCTCTGCTTCGTTGGCGTAGCCGCGCTTGACGGCTGGCTGACTGCCGAGGCCAACGCGCAATCGACGAACCGCCCGTCTGTGGCTTCGCCGGCCTGGACCGAGGCGGAGGCGGAACGCGCGGGGCGGGAACTCGCCCGTGGCAAGTGCGTGGGAATTGGCCCAGCGCTCCTGACCACCTCGCCGATGAGGCCTGAGGATTTTTCGATCATAGTGCCGTATGGCATGGTGATCGGCGGGCACGTCACGCCGATCGATCATCAGTATTTCATGCCGAAATCGATGCAATCGCCGCACGACGCGTACGAGGTCTATGCGATGGCCGATTCCCGGCTAGTCGAGATTCAGCCGCGCACTACCTCGTGGGGCATCGAGTATCGGATGGTCTTCGCGATGACTTGCACCTTCCTCTACTATTATGACCTGGTCACCAGCCTGGCGCCGGACGTCAAGGCAGCGTATGATCGGAGTGACCGAGGACATGTTGATATCCGGGTGAAGGCCGGGCAATTAGTTGGCCGAATCGGCGGACAAACGCTGGATTTCGCGGTGTGGAATACAAAGAAGCCACTCCCGGGCTTCGCGGTTCCGGAACATTATCGGGCCGAAGCGTGGAAGCGTTTCACCGCCGACCCGCTTGATTACTACGCCCCTGATCTCAAGGCGCTCGTCCTTTCCCGGTATGTCCGAACGGCGGAACCGCTCTCGGGAAAGATCGATTACGACGTGGATGGACGTCTGATTGGCAACTGGTTTTTGGACGGTTCGAACGGCTACGGCGGAACGCGCGGCGAAGGGCACGGAGACTACTGGTCCGGCCACGTGTCGTTCGCGCCAGACGTTTATGATCCGACCGGTTTCATCGTATCCCTCGGGAGCTTCGACGGCCAGGCGCGACAATTCGCAGCCCTCGGCAATCGCCCGAATCCAGCCGATGTCGCGGTGGCGAGCGGGTTGGTCAAGTACGACCTCGCGACCTGGTCGTACCAAAAGGCAGACGGCTCGTTCTGGGACCGCATGTCGCTGGTCAAGGGCGTGAAATTGGTCGCGCAGAATGCTTCGCAAGGTTGCGTGCTCGCGCAACTGCTCGACGCCCGCGCGTTGAAGCTGGAGGCGTTCCCTGGCAAACCGAGTTCGGACGTTCCCGCCTTCACCAGCGCGGCGCGCATCTATAGGCGGTGAATCGCGCGGAGCCGCAGGGCGTTGAAAAACGTAAGCGTTAGCGCAATTCCTTAAGCGCGGCCGCGGCATGGAGATTTGACCGATCCAATTCGACGGCTTTCTGGTAGCTCGCGAGCGCCAGCTCCTTTTGACCGCCCTTCCGATAGGCTTCGCCCAAACTGTCGAAGGCGTTGGAAGAGCCGGCGTGTTCCGTGGTATTCAAGCGGAAGATCGCAATCGCGTCCGCGACGCGATTATCGCCGTAAAGCAGCTTGTAACCCAGGGTGTTCAGCTCGGATTCGCTAAAATCGAAATCCGCGTTCGACGCTTGTTTGAGCGCATAGAACAGGTCCGTCGCCGCTCGGCTTCCGGACGCACGGATAACGGAATAGAGTTTTTCGGCGCCCGAGCGTTTCGGCAGCGTGAACGGCTTGCCGGACAGGATGCTGAGAATCGCGTCGTTGATTTCCAGCCGTTTGCTGTCCCCTTTGTTCGTGAGCAGAATCACCGTGATCTTCTCACCCATGCGGCGCCCGATATATGCCCGGAACCCCGCCGCCTTGCCGGTATGCCAGACGATTTTCTGGCCGGCCTTTTTCGTTATATTCCAGCCGAATCCGTAGGTCGAGGCGCCCGCGCGAACCTTGCCCGGGGTAAATGCTTCGGCCAATCGCTCCTGCCGGACCAGTCGATCAGAATACAAGGCTTGGTCCCATTTGAACAGGTCATCAACCGTCGAGTACATGCCGCCGTCGCCGGGGATCGCGGTTGGGCCGAGGTCGTCCTCCTGGCCAAACAGGTCGTAACCCTTGGCGGCATCCGCGCGCCGCTTCGTCGGGCTGTCAAAAACGTAAGTATGCCCCATCTCGAGCGGTTGGAAAATCCGACGATCCAGGAAATCGGCAAACGATTCGCCGGAGACCCGCTCCACGATGATGGCCAGCAGCGCATAGCCGGGATTGCAGTATTGGTATCTCTCACCGGGAGTTCGAAATACCGAGTCCCGGCGCAAGACGGACGTGATCAGTTGTTTTTCGCTGAGCGAGGAATCGTCGATGCCCAAGTCCCCGTAGTCGGGAATCCCAGAGGTATGGTTTAGCAAATGGCGGATGGTGATCCCGCTTGCGATTGGCGACTGGGAAAAGTCCGGGATGAACTTGGAGACCCGGTCGTCCAAGGCGAGCCGGCCTTGCTCGGCCAGCATCATCACCGCCATGGCGGTAAACTGCTTGGTCACGGAAGCAAGTCCCGACGGCGACTCAAGGGTCAGCGGCGTATTGGCGCGAAAGTCCGCCATTCCGAACGCATTGCGGTAAATGACCTTCCCATCCACCGCGACAAGCACGCTGCCATTGAATTGACCGCGGTCGCTCAGGCTGGTCATGAGGTGGTCCAGCGCCTCCGCCCGGTTGGTTGGACCAGCCGAGGCATTCAAGCACCCGACGCACAGCAGGCTGAGCAGGAGTTTCATCGGGCTAGGAACGGTTCCGACGGAAACATCGCGCGGTTAAACTGGCGCGTTGGTGATGCGAAAACCGGTGACGTCGCTTTCGGGCTGGAATAGTTCTCATTTCACGTTCTCCCCAAGAACACGACCGAGGCCAAGAAAGTTTCAGAAATCGGCCATTCGTGTCCCCGGCGGGCGCGAACCCCCGCCTTCAAGGCGCTGCCAGAAGGCAGGCGACGGGGATTAGCCCGGGGCCATGGATTCCGCGCCGGAAACGCCAGGAACTAGGCGGTGATTCTCTCAACCTTAAGACTTACCTTCGATCGAGCAGACCATTTGCCCGGTTTAACTTTCCACGGTGACTGGACCGGACGACTAGATGACCGCCGAGAATCCGAGAACAAGTCGCCGAAAGAGGCTGCAGTCCGGCGTCCAGACGCCGCGGATGCCGTTTGAGACAGTCAATCGCCCGGACGCGAGACCGGGCGTATTGCGCGTTCGAGTGAATCACTTGACCGAGGCTGCGCCAGGGTTTCGTTTCTTTTTGGGTGGCCGGTTCGCTTTTTTAGTCCCGTTCGCTCGATACCCGTTTTCCGATTCTTTTAGAATCGATCCAATTTCGACAAGCGCCTCCCGTTTCGGTTCGACAAGAACTTGGGCGTGACCGAAGAGCGAGGTGTTCTCGTCAATCAGGCGCGAGGCCGCGAGTTTGCAGTAGTTGGGGTCGAGTTCGACGCCGATACTGTTGCGTCCGTGCTTAAGCGCGGCCACCATCGTGGTCGCGGTGCCGCAAAATGGATCGAGCACGGTGTCGCCCGTAAAAGAAAACATTTGGACGAGACGGGAGGCAAGTTCGAGCGGATATGGCGCCGGATGTTCCTTCGTCGAGGCGCCGGTGATCGTCCAGAATTGCTGAAACCATTTGTCGAATTTCTCCTTGGGAATGAGACTGAGGCGCCGTTGTTCAGCAGTTGGGGCACGGTAGCCGCCTGGTTTGCGTTCCATCAGAATAAATTCGATGTCATTCTTGATGATGGCGTTCGGTTCGTAGGGCTTGCCGAGGAACTTTGAACCGTTGCTGACCTCATAGCTGGCGTTCGAGATTTTGTGCCAAATGATCGGGTTGAGATTGTCAAAACCGAGCTTGCGGCAGTTCACGCAGATGTCGGCGTGCAGTGGGACGACCGTATGCCTCCCGTTATTCTCACGTCGAGACAGGCAGACGTCACCGACCACGCAGACCAGGCGACCGCCGGGAACCAGCACACGGAACGCCTCGGCCCAAACGCGGTTCAGTTCGAGCAGGAACTGCTCGTAGTCATCGATGTGGCCCATTTGCCCAGCGGAGTCATTGTAACGTTTGAGAGTCCAGTAGGGCGGTGATGTCAGGACAAGGTGGATCGATGAGTCCGGAATGAACGAAAGGTCGCGCGCGTCTCCCTGCACAAGACGATGCAGGGTCGGGATTTCGTCGATTGTTTGCGGTCCCGCTGCGTTGTACTTCATAGTGTTTTGATCCGACCGGAGAATGCCGCTACGCGCGCGACCAGGGAATTGGCAAATGCTTGAAAGGTGAGGTCCGGCGCAGGCTCTGAATAGGCGCCCTTAAGACCCTTCGCTGGGTCCGACAACAGGAATGCCGAAGCGTCGTAGTGCTTTTCGAGGACGAGGCGGCGGCAAAATAATTCGTAACGCTTGGCGTAGGAAGAGGCTCGGAATTCAGGAAAAACCTTGAAATGGGGTTCCTTCACGCTCACGGCAGACGTCGAGCGGGCGCAATCTTCGAGGAGAAACATGTAACCGATCCAAGGGCGAACCGCCGAACCAAACGCCTGCTCACGGAACGCTGTCCACAGGTCCAACGCGCTTCCCATTGCTTCCTCGGTGCGGTTATTGAAGTTGTTGCCAAATGAGGGACCTACTTGGGATTTTGCTTCGAGCGCCACGACGAGTTGGTTGTCAACGACGACGAGAAAATCCCAACGCTTGCTCGGCCGGAAATAGCCGGGCAATTCGAGCGAGTCCCGGCAATAAATGTGTGAACGATCAACGCCCGCTTCGACTACGAGGGCAGTCAGCAATTCGATGAAACCGTTCATTTGCGCTCCGCCCGTCACGGCTGCGCGCGCGCCCTGGTCGGAGCCGCCAAGCTGGCGCTGCTTTTCTGACTGAACTGAACGCGTGTGCCAATAGAAACGAACCGCCTCGCGCGTGTGTTTTGGCAGTTCGGCAAGAATACGCTTTGCAGGCATCGTGCCCAATGGTGGCGTATTCGCGCGCCCGTGGCAAATTCTCGTTAGAACCCCACGACGGTTTCCTCGGCGGTTGGCCGGGCCTCTCGGTCACGCGAGATGAAAGTTGGCCGTGCCTTGGGAAGGATTCGGTTCGTCGCGGCCTAGTGGCTATCGTGAGGCGGACGCTCAGCCCGTCTATTTCACGAGGGCGAATTTCTGAACCCGGCCGAATTTGCTCCACTCGGAGACGATCAGGTTGCCGTCTTGGTCGATCGAGGCGCCGTGGGGCGAATTGCAGATGCCGTCGGTCCACTTGTCCGGCTCGAGGGCGAAGTTGGCCCGTTGTTTGGGGTCGGGGTTGTCGCCGACTTGCGCGACGATGTCGCCGTTTTTGTCCAGGACGGTGACGCGGCCTTGCAACTCGGGAAAGACCGCGTAATCGCCCCGAATATGCACCGCGGCGGGCATGCGCAGGTCCTTCTGGATCACTTTCACGAAATTGCCATCGAGGTCCCAATACTCCACGCGGTTATTATTGCGGTTGCAGACGAGCAGGAGCGGTTTGCCCTGGCGGGTGTCGAGGGCGATGCCATGACAGGTATTGAATTTGCCTTCCGCCTCGCCCCGGCCGCCAAACGCTTTCACGAACTTGCGGTCTTTGTCGAACTTGAGGACGTAGTTGGCGCCGTAGCCGTCGGCGACGAAGATCGAGCCATCGGGGCCGACGGTGACCGCGCAGGGATTGAATTGCTTGGCTTCCTTGTAAATCTCCGTGTCTTTCGGATATTCAATCGTCCACTCGCGATCGCCCTTGAGATTGATTTTGACGACTTCATGGTCGCTGGGCCGGGCGCCGTAGATGTATTCCGTGCCGCCCTCGTCACGTATCTCCAGGCCGTGAACGCGCGTCGGACCGAACGCCCGCACGAATTTTCCCGCGGGCGAGAAGACGACGATGCCGCGCGCGGTGTCGGTGCTGACGTAGATGTTCCCGGCCTTGTCGATCACCGCGCCGCCGTGGCACGGGCCGAGCGATGCGCCGTCGGGGTCATGGTCGAAGAAATTCGGGACGAGTTGGTACTTCAGTTCGGCGGCGGGCGCCGTGGCGCCAGCGAGGGCGAGAAGGCAAATCAGGGAATAGGTGGTACGATTCATGGCTTTATCCTTATGCGGTTCCAGTCTTCACGTGTGGTGTGGGGAGAGCGTAGAATCACCCGGGCGCGATTACAATCGCGGAAATGCAACCCTGCTGGTTTTATCCGCTGGCGCCCGTCACAATCCCCGTTAAACTCCCGGCATCACCTTTTATGCCCACTGACGAACCATTACCCTCGCTCTCGCGCCGTGAATTCCTGGCCGCGTCCGGCGTCGCGCTGGCTGGCGCCGCGCTCCTGCCCGCCACCGACGCCGCCGCGGGGTCGCCCGGCGCGCCGCTCACGCCCGACGCCTTCTTCGACCGGCCGTTGCGCTGGATGCAATTGACGCTCGTCGACAGCGATCCAGGGCAGATGAACATGCAGTTCTGGCTCGACTATTTCCGCCGTTGCCACGCCGAGGCGGCTTGCCTGAACGCCGGCGGTTGCGTCGCGTTTTACCCCACCCAAATCCCGTTTCATCACCGCAGCGCCTGGATGAAGCCGGGCGAAGATCCGTTCGGTTTCCTCGTGCGCGGCTGCCGCAAAATGGACATGACGGTCGTCGCGCGCGTCGATCCCCACTCGGCGCTCGACGACGCCGCGCAGGCCCATCCCGAATGGATCGCCATCGAGGCCAACGGCAAACCGCGCCGGCATTGGGCCGCGCCCGACCGCTGGGTCACCTGCGCGAACGGGCCGTACAATTTCGAATTCATGACGAACGTGATTCGCGAAATCGTCGGCGTGTACCAGGTCGATGGCGTATTCGCGAACCGCTGGCAGGGCCACGGGCCTTGCTATTGCGCCTTCTGCCGCGAACATTTTAAGCAGGCTTCAGGCCTCGACCTGCCCCGCGCCGGCGACGCGAACGAAGCCAAGGCTCGCCGGCAATGGGCCGCGTGGCGCCACGAACGGATGCTCGAACTCTGGCGCCTCTGGGACGCCGAGATCCGCAAGCTGGTCCCCCACGGCGCCTTCATCGCGAACGCCGGCGGCGGCGCGTTCAGCGAATTCGATATGATTGAGATTGGCAAGATGTCGCCCATCTTCGCCGCCGACCGCCAATCGCGCGACGCCCGCGTCGTCCCTCCGTGGATCAACGGTCGCAACGCCAAGGAATACCGCGGCGCGGTCGGGCTGAAGCCGGTCGGCGGCATCTTCAGCGTCGGCCGGGACGATCAATATCGTTGGAAAGATTCAGTGCAGAATGGTCCGGAGTTGCGCCTTTGGGCGGCCGAAGGGATCGCCAACGGCATGCGCCCGTGGGTCTGCAAGTTCAGCGGCACGCTCTATGACGAGCGCTGGCTGCCGGTCGTCGCGGAGATTTACCAGTGGCATTGGAAACACGAGCGCTACCTGCGCAACGTCGAGAACCTCGCCCGCGTGGCGGTCGTTTACTCCCAGCAAACCGCGCGCCATTACGGCCAGGAAAACGGCGCGCAAAAAGTCGAGGCGCACGACCTCGGCTTCCAACAGGCGCTCATCGAGGCCCGCGTCCCATTCGAGATGTTGCACGATCAATGGCTCGACGCGCCCCACGCCGACCGTTTCAAACTGCTGATTCTTCCGAACATCGCCTGCCTTTCGGACGCCCAATGCGACCAACTCCGCGCCTTCGTCCAGCGCGGCGGCAGCCTGCTCGCCGCCTTCGAGACTTCGCTCTATGACGAACACGGTCGCCGCCGCCCCAACTTTGGCCTGTCCGACCTCTTCGGCGCCCGTTTCACCGGCACGGTCGAAACTTTCATTAAGAATTCCTACATCCGCATCGAGGCTGAAACGCATCACCCGATCCTCGCGGGCCTCGAAGACGCCGGCCGGATCATCAACACAACCCAGCGCGTCGGCGTCGAAACCACCGCGCCGTTTACCCGGCCGCCGCTCACCCGCGTCCCTTCCTACCCGGACCTGCCGATGGAAGAAGTCTATCCGCGCCCGGCCAAGACCGACGTCCCGGAAGTCTATCTCCGCGAATACGGCCACGGCCGCGTCGTCTATTTCCCCGGCGACCTCGGCCGGACCTTTTGGGAAGTCTTCGACGCCGACCACGCGAAACTCCTGGCCAGCGCCATCCGCTGGGCCGCGAACGAAGACCCGCTCGTCACCGTCACCGGCCCCGGCGTTCTCGACGTCACCGTCTGGCGCCAGCGCGACTCCCTCGCCATCCACCTCGTGAACCTCACGAACCCAATGATGATGAAAGGCCCCGTGCGCGAGCTCCTGGCGGTCGGCCCCCAGCAAGTCCGCCTCAAGCTCCCCTCCGGCATCAAACCCCGCCGACTCCATCTCCTCACCAGCGGCCACACCCCGCGCGTGACCGAAAGCGCCGGCGCGCTGCTCGTCACCGTTCCATCGATCCTCGCGCACGAAGTTTTGGCGGTGGATGTGTGAATGGAGGGCGGCGCCAGCCGCCAGCCAACCTCCTCGGTGGGGCGAGGCTCTGCCGAGCCCTAATTAGCTTTCTAGCATCCATTCCCTTCCCGATTTAGGAACTCAAATTAAACGCCTCAGATCGTCTGCGTCGGCAGAGCGTAGCGCCGACGCCGCTTTGGGGCCCGACGTGCCGGTTGAACGCCAGAACCAGAGCTCGCGTCCTGCCCGGTGAAAGCGTCGTCGCCGCTCCGCTCTGCCGACGCACTCCATACCGCGCGGCAACTCGCGTCCGAGCGCCCCTTGGAGCGCCGTGGCACCCGCCTGCGCTGCGCTTCGGCGCGCCAAGCGCGCAGCGCGACACGGCTTTGGGCGCCGAAGCCGCCGTCAAACAACCGAACCGGAGCACACGCCCTGGCTGGCGAAAGCGTCGTCGCCGCTCCGCTCTGCCGACGCACTCCACACCGCGCGGCAACTCGCGTCCGAGCGCCCGTGGAGTGCGGTGGCACCCGCCTGCGCTGCGCTTCGGCGCGGCAAGCGCGTAGCGCGACACCGCTTTGGGCGCCGACGCTCGGTCGGCGCACGCCACGATTAAGTAGAGTAGGCAAAGTCGAGTTTGGTGGTTGAACCGACCGTAGTTGTCAGTGC
>CAZFVY010000063.1:0-39927 GCA_964522665.1 uncultured Verrucomicrobiota bacterium
AGGACGGGGCGACTGTGCCGCTCTTTTACGAGAACCGGACGCCGGAGCTGCAACTTGTCAACCCGGACTTGAACGAGGACATTTACAACCTCATCGAAGCGGCGGAACTCGATCCAGAACAGGAAGCGAAGCTCGAACGTGAGTTGAGCCGGCAATACCACATTCTGACCCGCGACGATCGGTTGCAGACCGTCGCCCAGGACGTCGTGCGACACTTTCTCGGCCGCGGCTTCAATGGCAAAGCAATGGTGGTGTCGATTGACAAGGCCACGGCGCTCAAGCTGCACGACAAAGTTCGAAAACATTGGACGGAGGAAATCGAGCGGGCGCAGACCGAACTCGGCCGCTACGATTTGCCGAAGGACAGGCAAGCAGAGTTGCTCAACCGGTTGAACCGGTTGCAGACAACCGACATGGCGCTCATCGTGTCGCCGGGGCAGAACGAAATCGAGCAGATGAAGCGGCACGGGCTCGACATGGCGCCGCATCGGCAGCGGATGAACGATTCGCAGCCGCCCCTCGACGAAAAGTTCAAAGACCCAGAAGACCCGCTGCGGCTCGTGTTCCTGTGCGCCATGTGGCTGACCGGGTTCGACGCACCCAGTTGTTCCACGGTCTATCTCGACAAGCCGATGCGGAATCACACCCTCATGCAGACGATTGCGCGGGCCAACCGGGTTTATCCCGGCAAGCACAGCGGGCTGATCGTCGACTATGCGAACGTTTTTGGATCATTGGAAAAGGCCCTCGCCATCTACGGCGCGGGCAGCGACGGCAAGACGCCGGTAAGGGACAAACAGAGGCTCGTCGATGAGCTACGCAAGGCGCTGGATGCGGCCACGCTGTTCTGCGCCAACTTCGGCGTGGTCCTGCCGGCGATTGAGCAAATCCCCGCCGGCAGCCTGGAGCGTCTGCAACGGATGGACGATGCCGTCAACGCCTTGATCTCTCCTGACCCATTGCGCCGGGAATTTCTCGGCCACGAGCGGCTCGCGAGCACGCTCTTCAATGCGGTGAAACCGGACCCGACCGCGTTGGAGCTTGCCGGACGTGTGGCGTGTCTCGCGGCGATCGCGAACGCGATTCGAACCAAGCTCAATCCGAATCCGGCGGATATCACCGAGGTGATGGGTGACATCGCCAAGTTGCTCGACGCATCGATCACCGGGGTCGACATGCCCGCCAAACCGGCGGCGGTGATGGACTTGTCCAAGATCGACTTTGAATCGCTCCGCCGGCGATTCAAGGAAACGAAACACAAGAACACCGACCTCGAAGTGTTGAAGGCCGCCATCCGGGCGCAACTTGAAAAGCTGATCCGCCTGAACCGGACGCGGGCGGATTTCCAGGAACAGTTCGAGCAGTTGATCGAGTCGTACAATGCCGGTAGTCGAAACATCGAGGAGTTATTCGAGGAACTGGTGAAATTCAGCCGCGGCCTCACCAACGAGCAGGAACGGCATGTCCGCGAGAACATGACCGAGGAGGAATTGGTCGTGTTTGACATTCTCACGCGCCCAGCGCCGGGATTGACACCCGACGAACGCGTTGAAATCAAAAAGGTCGCCCGCGAATTATTGACACGCCTCAAGCAACTTCTCGTCATCAACTGGCGGCAGAAATCAACCGCCCGCTCGCAACTGAAACTCGCCATCGAGGATGCGCTCGATTCCGGTCTCCCGCCCGCTTACACTCCCGACCTCTACCAGCAAAAATGCGCCGCGCTCTTCGAGCACTTTTACGAGAACTACACAGATCGGGAATCGGGCACCTACGCCGCCTGAGTGTCGCGCAAAAGGTGGTTCGTCAAGCGGGTCGCCGCAGCAAGCTGGATATCAGGCCAATTTGCTCGACGCGGGCAGTTCACGGCCCAGGTGGTCCTTGAATGCCTCAAAAGTGTTCACTACGCCGGCCATAAACTCAGGTCAGTTGTTGCCATGTGGCAATTTCAGTTCTACGTGGAACGCGAATTGCCATGTGGCAACTTCGGCCATTCCGCGCCGTCCACCGTGCGCAACCGCGGCGAGTGGCAACGCGCTCACCGCCGGCCCTCGCCGTGCTCGTTAAAAGCCAGTTCCGTCGCCCAGCGGGCAGGGCCGTCAATAATCGAAGCCGTCGAACACCTGGCTCGTCAGGTGGTGGGGCGGTCCTTCCAGTTCCAGGGTTCTCATCGTTTCGTTCCGTGGACGCGTATCGTGGCCCGTGCGGCGAGCTCCTCACCACAGGCTCCGGTTGAACAAGGTTTCATGAGTTAATCCGCATCCCGCGCGGACATGCCGCCGCCCACCTCCGTTTTCTTCTCCAGTTCGTCCATCAGCAAAAACATTTCCTGTTGCCGAAATTCTCCGCAATCGCTCATGCGAAATGGCTCGCAGGATCGACGTTCAGCGCCTTTGCTCCGCTAAACGACCGGCGAGGGATCGATGACAAAGCTTGGCAGTTGCTAACAGTTGCTATAACTCACCCATTTCAACCCCATTGGCGAGGAATGCCGACCATTGGGTTTCGGGCGCCAACGCTGAGCAAAAACCCCTGATTTTATTGGGTTTTAATGCTGTTTTGAAATGGTGGGTTGGCAGGGACTCGAACCCTGGACCAATGCCTTAAAAGGGCACTGCTCTACCAACTGAGCTACCAACCCATCTGGAAGGTCTGCGGGCGCCGCCGAAGCAAACGCGCCGCGAAACCTAATCAACCCTCGCCACTGGCGCAAGCGATTTTACGCCCGAATTTCCGGGCAAAACGTGTTTTGAGGAGGGTGAACGCCGAAGGTTCGCCCTCCGAACTGGCGGGCGCCGTCGGGGCCTTCGCAACGGGGAGAAAGAATCGACTTCGCGAGCCGAAATCCCAGTTGGCCGGATACGTCAGTGGCTAAAGACTTCGATGTCCACCCGGTTTTCCGGTCCTGGCTGAATTTGGACGATCATTTCCGACTTGTCCCCGGGATGTTTGCGCAGGAACACGCCCTGTCGGTCGAGGGACCGTGAGAAGTCCTTCAGCCGAGCCGACGCGACCCACTCCCGATGGTCGGCTTCATCCAACTTTCCGTTCGAGCGCGCTTTTTGCGTCATCTTTTTCAATACCGGATCCCGCGAGTTGCTGGCGAATCGCGCGGCGTTTTGCCGCACCTCGACGCGGTAACGCCCCGGACAAAGCCCGCGGGCGGGCGGAATCACGAATTGGCCGAGCACGTCGCCGGTATTGAAAACAAACCCGGTGATCGGCGGCGCGTTGGTTGAATCCAGCGGCGTAAATAGGACGTAGCCACGGGCCAGTGGTTCCCCATCCACCTTCACGACGCCGCGCGCTCCAATGCGTGGCGCGTCGGTTAGAAAACCGCCGCCGCGCAGCCAACGGAACATCGCTTCCGGCCATTCGCCGAGAACCGGGTCCCCTTGCGCAAATCCAACGCCATGTTCGCCGCTTTGATAGAAATGGGCCTCAGCGGGCACGCCCGCGCGAAGCAACCGGCCATAAAGGTCCGCCATGCCGGTGGCGTGCCCAAAATCCTCCGACGTGCAGAACATGAACGTGGGTGGAGCGGAGGCCAGTTCGTTTTCGGCAGGCGACATGGCCCGGGCGGCCTCGTCGTCGGTCAATCCTTCCGCGAGCGCCCCTCGCGGCCCCCCGCGTTGGCCGGCGTCGCCGTACGCGAGAACCAGAAAATCGGGCCGGCTGGAAATCCGCTCCAGCGGGTCCGTCGCGTCGGGAACGGCGGCCCGCGCCTTCATCGAGGCATTCGCGGCCAGTTGGGCGCCGGCGGAGAAACCGATGATCCCGATTCGATTCGGGGCCACGTGGAATTCCGCGGCGCGCCCCCGGACGAACTCCATGCCGCGCCGGGCGTCCTGCAGTGTCTCCCGCAGTGTGTAGAGCGGCACGATGCGGTAACGGAGCACGAACGCCGCCACGCCGCGCGCCTGGAACCATTGGGCGATCTGGACCCCCTCAAAGTCGGTGCACCGAACCGTGAACCCACCGCCGGGGCAGACCAGGACGCCGGCGCCATTCCCCTGTCCCGGCGGCGGAAGAAAGACGGTAATTGCCGGGCGATCCTCGACCGTCGAGCCGACGGCGCCCGGCGCGCCCGTCGGCCAGAGTTCATAGGTCGGCTCGGCGGCCCGGCCCGCCAGCGGCTGGAAGGCAGCCCAGACCACCAACGCCAGCGCCGAACGCCGCGACCCACGAATAGATTTGAGGATCGCGCGCGGTCGCCGCGTAACGGCGAGCGCCGCCACGCGGGCGATGATCTTCCTGGTCGCCAATGGTTCGCCTACGGTTTGTCGTATTCACCAATCGAACGGACCCAAATATTGCGGAACCGCATCGGGTTGTTATGATCCTGCAGTTCAATATACACTTCCGGCGCGTGCGGCTTGTCGTAATTGCCATTATTCCGGTGCGGAGTCGTGCCGGCGTATTCTCGCTTGTGATGGAGGAGGATGCCATTCTGAATGACCGTCACGTTCGCTTTCTTGGCGATTTTTCCATCCGCGTCCCAACGGGGTGATTCAAAGATAATGTCGTAGCTCTGCCATTCGCCGGGAGGTTTGCAGGCGTTGGCAAGCGGTGGCGTCTGGCCGTAAAGCGCGCCGCATTGGCCGTCAGGATAAGTAAGATTGTTGTAGTTATCGAGGATCTGCACTTCGTAAATCCCGTTCATGAGCACACCGCTGTTGCCGCGTCCCTGGCTGTTGCCCTTCACCTCTGCCGGCGTCGCGAATTCGAGATGCAGTTGGAAATCGGCGAACCGTTGTTTCGTGTGAATGCTGCCGCTTTTGGGCGCGACTTGCATAAACCCGTCCATCAGCGTCCAACCAGCGGGCTTGCCACCCCCACCCTCCCACTTGGAAAGGTCCGTGCCATCGAACAGCACGACCGCGTCGGAAGGAGCCGGCGCCAGATGGCTAAACGTTTTCGCCGGCGTGACGACTTTCGGCCGCGGCCGGTCGGGGTCGTGAACGTGCCATTTGGTGCCCGGAATGATCGGCGTGTCGGTGTAGCCTAGGGCGTCCGCGGCGAACACCGAAGACGCCGTACCAAGGGCGAGCAGAGAAAATGCCAGATGCTGGACGATGTATTTGGTAGTCATGTGAACGATTATTTCCCGAGCGAAATAAAAAGGCAAGCGCGCCGGAACCGCGCGTCGAAATCGTCGCCAGCGACGGGGATCAGGTCACCGCCGGCCGAGAGAATTCGCTCGCGGCTCGCCCGGAGGCGGTCTATCGTCCACGCAAATCCCAATTTACCGAATGCGAGCGCGTCCGAACCATCGTCAAGTATCATTTCGTTCCGGCGGGATCCGCGGCTTCACTCTCATCGAGTTGCTGGTCGTCATCGCGATCATCGCCATTCTCGCCTCGCTGCTGTTGCCCGTGCTGTCCAAGGCGAAGAATAAAGCCCAAGGCTCGGCCTGCCTGAATAATCTCAAGCAGATTGGCTTAAGCCTCATTTTCTACACGGACAATAACGACAGCAAGATGCCGTCGGCGCTCAACTTCGGAGCCAAGCCGAACGATTACAATTCGGCGGCCAATTCGGTGAATATGACCGACATGTACGGCGGCGTCCCAAAAACGCTCAACGTGGGGAATTACCGGTCATTTTGGTGCCCGAGTGACAAATTGGAGAAACCGTCCACCCCCGTGAAGGACAGCGACTTCACTTCATACCGCTACCGGTACGTGATTTGGTGGAACACGTGTTTATACCCCGGGCTGAAAGATTCCGCCTTCGTCAAACCGGCCGCGCAGATGATTTACCACGAAGATTTCGATTACCATTACCGACACCTCGCCGATCGCTATCCGGGCACGCAGCCGATCATCAACGCGATCTATGGCGATTTCCACGCGGCCAAGTTTCGGGTGCTCTTTCGGCAGAATCAGCCCGGCAGGCTCTACGATCCCAATTGGTTTTCCTACGGGCCGGACGGGCGGCTCAATGTCGATAATCCCAATTCGGGTGGCGATGTTCACACGGGCTACGATGACCCATAGGCGCCCGCCGGCGGAGCCGACGACATCCTGCGCCGTCAAAACACCCCGCGGTCTCGCGTCAGCGCGATATTCCTACGGAGAGAAGGGTCCTTGAGGAGGCGACCGGGATCGGAGTTACCAATACCCCTACTGCCCGGGCGGAGTTGCGCATGGGCGAGAGAAGAAGAAAGCGGAACCGAGCTACGCCTTCAACGCGGCGGTCGCCGCGTTGAGATGAATAGCCTCGCCGACGAGCGGGAGGCGCGATTGGCCGGCGCTATTTCAGCCGCCAGGTGATACGCGCCTTGCTCAGATCGTAAGGCGACATTTCCATTTTAACGCGATCACCGACGGTCAGGCGGACCCAGCGTTTGCGCATCTTGCCGCAGATCGTGGCGAGCACGAGATGCTTGTTATCCAATTCCACACGGAACATCGTTCCCGGCAGCACCGTCTGCACGCACCCTTCCACTTCAATGTGTTGCTCTTTCATAGGTTCGTTCGATCAGGACACCGGTCCGAAGCGATGGACGTATCCCCGCCCCGGCGCTGTTTACTCCGTTAGAAAAAAAATCGAGGCCCGGCGAACCCGGGCCTCGACCGCGTTAAACGAGAATCTTAGTAGCGCTGTCCGCCGCCGCCACCACCGCCGCGGTATTCACGACGACCGCCGCCGCCGCCGCCGCCGCCAGTCCGCTCTTCACGGGGCTTCGCGACGTTAACCGTCAGCGCGCGTCCGTCGATCGATTTGCCGTTCAGGACTTCGATGGCCTTCTGCGCCTCTTCCGGCGTGCTCATGGTGACGAAACCGAAACCGCGAGGACGGCCCGTGGAACGGTCCATCATAAGGTTGGCTTCGATTACCGTGCCGTGCGCCGCAAAGGTATCTTGCAGGTCGTTTTCGGTGGTGTTAAAGGAGAGATTCCCCACAAACAATTTGTTACTCATGTGATGTTTTACTGTACCGACTAATTGCTTTCTTCAGACTGTCCCCGGTCATCGGGTTTAAAATCATCACTGAACTGAGTTCACTTGAAGATTCGCCATATCTTAAAAGGACAAACTATCGAACAGACGCCTAAAGGTGGACTTTCCAGCGAGGATAGCAACATATATTTGCAATTATTTTTGAACGACCGCTCGTTCACCCTCTGATTCCATCGAACAAGCCACCCAAGCTTCCACAGAAAAGCCGTGCCTAAACTAAATCTATCCTACTACGCATAAATGGGTTAACAGGATTCTGACGAGGAGGAAGAAGGTTCGACTCTGGCCCTCGCGGCCGCCGACGCGTTGGAACTCCCTCACGGGTCAGCAATGAAGCCCGCCAAGGCGTAAATCAACGCTCCGTTCCAATTAATAGCGATTTCGTTGGTGCGATAGTCCGCCTGCGTGTCGTGCCAGTCAGTCGCCTTCGGGTTGGCGCCGCCAACCAGATAACCCGGCCACGCGGGACCGTCCTTTCCAGACCGGCGGTCATGGGGGTGGAGCGGCGGTTCGGCGCCGACGCCGGTCACAAACGAACGCCCGTAAACATTGCGCCCGAAAAGATGGCTCACCGCGTCAAGCGCCACTTCGAGGTAGCGCGGGTTCGGGTTGAGCCGGTGCGCCGCTTGGAGCAGCACGACTTGGCGCGCGACGCCGCCGTTGCAGCCCCAGTAATACGTCGTTCCCAGCGGGCGGGCGTAACCGTGTTCGTCGCGGGTCTTCACAATGCCGTCGGCGGTGGCGAGCAATAGCTTCCGCAACTGCGAGACGAGTTCGGCGTCGCGGCCCGGTCGCGGTGAAAAAAGATAGGTCAGCGCGCCGAGGTTGCCGACGTTGCCCCAATCCCAATTCAGTTCGATCTTCGGTTCCTGCGCCCGCAGGCGATTCTCCAAATCACGCAAAGCCGCGGCGCTCCCGGTCGTTTCCCAGATTTCGGCCGACGCCCAAAGCCGGTCATCCTGGTCGCCAGTCTGGTAACCGCCGGTCGAGAAGCCCGTTAGATCGGCGAGATGATCTTCGGGGTGATCCGCGAGGAATTGGTAGCTCCGGTCGGCCGCCTTCTGGCATTGCGCCGCGAACGCGGGATCAAATTCGTGAAAGTAACGCGCGGCCTGCGCTAGCAGCGCCACAAAATCCGCCGTCGCCGCGCTGCTCCATGGAGTGAAGAATCGGTCGGTCCGCTCGGCTTCGGGCGCGATGAACGGGCCGAACCGCGCCGTCGAAACCTTGTGGTAAACCGAGCCATCCGTCGCCTGCATCGTCAACAGCCAATCCAACTCCCACTTGATTTCGGCGAGAAAATCCGGCGTTTTGCCGCCCGACTCCGGCAGATCGAGGCGGACCTTTTCGAGCTGGGGACGGAAATCGTCCCAGGCGCGAAACATGCACCCCACCGTCACCCCGGCGTTGACCACGTACTTGTTATAGTCACCGGCGTCGTGCCACCCTCGCGTGGAATCCCTGGCAGTGTGCCCGCCACCGACGAAATCGAGCCACGCGTCGTTGGTATGGCAGACGGCGTGGGCAAACGTTTGGCCGTCGCGTTCCCCGGCAACGGAAGCGCCGCAGCGCCAGAGATACATTCCCCGGGTAACGGTCCGAAACGCGTCGTTATAGACATTCGCGGCGATCCGGAACGGCGCCGAGCGCCCTACCCCAGCGACATCGATTTGAAACGAGCCGGACTCGCGCACCGCGGTGAAATCGGCCAGGAAAAGCTCCTCGCCCGTATCGGCGTTCACGCGCGGTCCGGTGACGACTCCCCGATATACCGCCTTGCCGTCTCCTACCCGGACGATGGCAAAGTTCGTGCAGACCAGCGCAATCGTCGCCTGTTTCGGCCGGTCGGGCAGGAAGCCAACGGTGTTCAAGCGTATGCTCGGCGCGGCGCCAGCCGAGATTGAACACGCCATGAGCAACGCGCGACTCAGCGCGGGCGCCAGACGTCGCCCGAACTTTTGAATTGGCCTAAAGTTTTGCATTCGGAGGAACTTCCAAAGCTTACAATAAATAACTGGACGACGCTGCGCAGAAATTGCTCGAAAAACGCCGCCAACGCGCAGAGATTGCGCAACACAATCCCCGTTCACCGCCTCGCATCTTGCCAACCCGCCAAACGGGCGACGCTTGAACGCCAGAACTGGCTCCGTTCCGCCCAACTCACCTGTCCGACCTACCCGAACCTCAGCGCGAGACACGGCGACGTCGCACTGCTCGCGTCAGCTGGAACAGCGAGTGCTCTCTCATCGACAGGCAAATTCAACTCACCGACGCTGGTTCAATCAATCCAAATGAGAGTCGAGCAAGAAAGGTTCCAACCGAGGCGCGGTCACGCGTCTGGAAAAGCAAACTCCGCCGTGATCACGCGGGCGCGCTGGCGGTTGATCGCCAGACTGGCGGTTCTTAGTTTCATGGCCGGCGTCGGTTTGGCGGACGCCGCGAGCGCCGCAAGCTCCCCCACCGACAATTGGCCGCAATGGCGGGGTCCGCTCAATAACGGCGTCGCGCCGACCGCTGATCCGCCGACGACTTGGAGCGAATCGGAGCACGTCCGGTGGAAGACCAAACTGCCCGGCGTTGGCTCGGCGACGCCCATCGTTTGGGAGAACCAGATATTTATTGAAACCGCCGCCTCAACCGGGAAAAAGGTCGCGCCCTCTGAGGCGAAGCCCGCTCCGCCCGCGCCATCGGCGGAGCCGCCCCCGGGTGAAGCCCCGCGACGCCGCCCGGGAGGTCCGGGCGGATTTGGCGGGGGCGCCAAGCCGGATGAGATTTACCAATTCATCGTTATGGCGCTGGACCGGCAGACCGGTCGCGTCCTGTGGCAAAGGGTGGCGCGGGAGGAGGCGCCGCACGAAGGGGTGCGCGATAACGACGGCACGTTTGCCTCGCCCTCGCCCGTCACGGATGGAAAGCGCCTCTTTGCGTTCTTCGGCTCGCGTGGACTCTACGCGTACGACTTGGCTGGCCGACTCGAATGGAGCAAGGACTTGGGCAAAATGCGCATCAAGATGAGTTTTGGTGAAGGGAGTTCGCCGGCGCTTTACCAGGACACCATCGTCGTCAATTGGGACAACGAGGACGAATCATTCATCGTCGCCCTCGACAAGAACACCGGCCGCGAACTGTGGAAAACTCCGCGCGATGAGAAGACTACCTGGTCAACCCCACTGATCGTCGAGGTCGCGGGCAAACCACAAGTCATCACGGCCGCGACCGGCAAGCTGCGCGCGTACGATCTGGCCTCGGGCAAACAGGTTTGGGAATGCGCCGGACTGACGCCCAACGCCATCCCCTCGCCCGTCTTCGCCGAGGGCGTCGTTTATTGCATGAGTGGCTTTCGCGGGCACGCGATCAAGGCCATCCGTTTGGGTGGGACGGGCGACTTGACCGCCAGTAGCGCCATCGCATGGACGTACGATAAATCAACGCCCTACGTCCCGTCGCCGCTGCTTTATGGCTCGCGGCTTTATTTCCTGGGTGACAATAACGGCATCCTTTCCTGCCTCGACGCGGCTTCGGGCCGCCCACTGATCGAAACGGAACGCCTCGAAGGCTTGCCGGCGGTATTCGCCTCGCCGATCGGAGCAGGCAACCGCGTTTATCTCTGCGGTCGCAATGGCGCCACCGTGGTGATCAATAATGCGGACAAACTCGAGATCCTCGCCACCAATCACCTGGAGGACAAGTTTGACGCCTCGCCGGTGGCCGTCGGGAAGGAACTGTTCCTCCGTGGCAACTCATCCCTCTATTGCATCGCCGAGTGATCACCGCTGATGGATGGCAATCGAGTGTCTCTCCGGCGGAGATCGTCGCGCGAAAGGCGGGGGCTGACGGTAGTCGTCCTGGCTCATTTTGGGGTTTGCGTTTTTCGGGAGCTCAACGCACGATAGGTTACCTAGCATGACCAGTTTTTCGACCGGCAAAATGGCGCGCGTTGCCCGTTTATTGGGGAAGATAATAGCCGTCTCATCCCTGACCACCGGCGCTTGCTTGACACCGCTCGCCGGAACGAGCGCGCACGCGGACTCCGATCCCGCCGTGATCGATTTTCAGCAGACCGTCCAACCCTTCCTCAACAAGTACTGTTACGATTGCCATGCTGATGGAATGGACAAAGGGGGCATTGCGTTCGACGAGCTCAAATCGAGGGCGGAACTTCTGGATCGTGACCTGTGGTGGAAGGTTTTGAAAAACGTGCGCGCCGGCGTGATGCCGCCGGCGAAGAAAGCGCAACCGACCGCGGAGGAAAAGCGCCCGTTGGAACAATGGATCAAAACCGATGTCTTTGGCGCCGATCCGGCGAATCCGGACCCCGGCCGCGTCACTATTCGCCGGTTGAATCGGGTGGAGTATCACAACACCATTCGCGACCTGATGGGCTTCGACTTCAAGGTGGAAGAGGAATTTCCGCCGGACGATTCGGGGTATGGCTTTGATGATATCGGTGACGTCCTGACCGTTTCGCCGCTTTTGCTCGAAAAGTACATGCGCGCGGCGGAGGCCATCGTGACGGCGGCGGTTCCGACGATTGCCCGGGTAGCGCCGGAACGGATCATCCGCGGCGCCGATTTCCGCGGCGTGGGGGACAAAGTTGACCCGGAGCGGATGACCTTCTACAAGGCCGCCAAAGTCGCCCAATCGTTCTCGGCGTCGCAGGCGGGCAACTATCGGGTGTTGGTGGATTTGGCCGTGAAAGGCGCGTTTGATTTCGATCCGGGCCGCTGCCGCGTGGTTTTCAAGATCGAAGAAACCGAACGGCTGCAGAAGGAGCTAGGCTGGCAGGACAACAAGAAATACCACTTCGAGTATGACGTAAAATGGCAGCCCGGCGAACACCGGTTTGAACTGGAGTTGCAACCGTTGACGCCGCCGGATCAGAAGCGAACGTCCGTTGACCTGCAAATCGCCACCGTCACGGTTCAAGGCCCGACGGAGAAGGTATATTGGACGGCCCCGAAGAATTACGACCGCTTCTTCACTCGTGCCGAACCGCCCAAGAGCCGCGCGGAACGCCGACAGTACGCGCGCGAAACTCTCCGGCGGTTCGCCAGCAAGGCCTACCGACGCCCGGTGGACGAAGCCACGGTGAATCGATTGGTGGCGATTGCTGAAGCGTATAATGCCCCGGCGGGCCGGCGCTTTGAGGAAGGTATCGCGCAAGCGATGATTGGCGTGCTCGCCTCCCCCCATTTCCTCTTTCGCGTCGAGCAGACCGAACTGGACCCGAGCGGCGGCAAAAATCCCCTGATTGACGAGTACTCGCTGGCGTCGCGCTTGTCTTATTTTTTGTGGTCCACGATGCCCGACGAAGAATTGACCCGCCTCGCCGCCAAGCATGAATTGCGAAAGAATTTAGACGCGCAAGTTCGACGCCTGCTCGACGACCCGCGCTCGGAAGCTCTGGTCCAGAATTTCACCGGGCAGTGGCTGCAAGCGCGCGACGTTGAGGGCATCGCGATCAACGAGCGGCGCATCCTCGCGCGCGAAAGTAACGAAGACCCTCGTCCGCCGGCGCCGGACCCGACCGGCAAGCGCCCCTTTCGTTTCGCGCCCCCCAAAGTTCAGCTAACGCGGGAAATCCGGGTGGCGATGCGGCAGGAGACGGAATCGACGTTCAACTATGTAGCGCGCCAGGATCGCAGCGTGCTCGAGTTGCTGGACGCCGATTACACGTTTCTGAACGAACGCCTGGCGCAATATTACGGCATCACCAACGTCACGGGCGGCCTGATGCGCCGGGTGACCTTGCCGAAGGACAGCCCGCGCGGCGGCGTGCTGACCGAGGGGACGGTTTTGGTCGTGACGTCGAACCCAACGCGGACTTCACCGGTGAAGCGGGGCCAGTTCGTCCTGGATAACATATTGGGGATGCCGGCGCCGCCTCCCCCGCCCGACGTGCCGCCGCTTGAGGCCACGGAAAAGAAATTCGACAACCGCGAACCGACGTTGCGCGAGATTCTGGCCGAACACCGCGACAAGCCGCTCTGCTCCTCGTGTCACTCACGGATGGACCCGCTCGGCCTCGCGCTGGATAATTTCAGCGCGCTGGCGCTGTGGCGAGACAAGGAACTCGGGTCGAGCATCGACGCCACCGGCAAACTGATCAGCGGCGAATCATTTCATGATCTCCGCGACCTCAAGCGTATTCTGGTCGAGCGCCACAGTACCGACTTTTACCGCTGCCTGACGGAGAAAATGCTGACCTATGCCCTAGGACGTGGCTTGGAATACTACGACGTGCAAACGGTGGACCAGATTGTCGATCGCCTGACTCAGAACCAGGGGCGCTTTTCAGCGCTCCTCACCGGAATCGTCGAATCCGCGCCCTTTCAAAAGCGCCGCGCCGCCGGAGCCACGACCGCCACCTCCCTGCCGCTCGAATCCGCTCGTTTGGTCCGAGCGCAAACCGATTCACCGCCATGAAAACACCGAACTCGAAGATTTCTCTCGCCGCCGAACGATTCGCCAACCTTAGCCGACGCCGATTCCTGCGCGGCCTCGGGGCGTGCCTCGCCCTGCCCGCCTTCGAATCGCTGGCTCCGACCCGCGCGTTGGCCTCCGGCGCGGGCGGCGCCGGCCAATTGGGATTGACGGCCAACGGCGCTCCCTTGCGCATGGCGTTTGTCTATTTTCCCAATGGCGCCATTCAATCGACTTGGTGGCCGACCGGCGAAGGTTCCGATTTCAAGCTCGGCGCCACGATGGCTCCGCTGGAAAAAGTGCGGGCTGAAATCCAAGTCATGCGCGGATTGGACCACGTGAACGCTACGCCCGGCCCCGATGGCGCCGGCGATCATGCGCGAGCCAACGGTACGTTTCTCACCGGCGTGCGGGTCAAGAAAACGGCCGGAGCTGATATTCACGCCGGCGTGTCCATCGATCAGGTGGTCGCCGGCCAGATCGGGCATTTGACGCGCTTTCCCTCCCTGGAGTTGACGTGCGATTCGGTGCGCAAGTCGGGTGACTGCGATTCTGGCTATTCGTGCGCCTACCAGCATAACCTCTCGTGGCGTTCCCCAACGACGCCGATGGCGCCCGAGCCAAATCCGCGACTCGCGTTCGAACGACTGTTCGGCGCCGGCTCGACCGGTGAACGGCGCAAGAACTATCAGTTGCGGCAGCGCCAGCAACGTTCGATCCTCGACTTTGTGCTCGACGACGCGCGCACTCTCGAGAGCCAGTTGACCAACCGGGACAAGCAGAAGCTCGACGAGTATCTGACCAGCGTCCGCGAGATCGAGCGCCGCATCGAGCACGCGGAGCGTTTCAAGAATACTCCCGATCCCGCCGTGGAAACTCCCACGGGCGTCCCGGCCTCATTTCAGGAGCACATTCAACTAATGTACGGTCTCCTGCACTTGGCCTTCCAGACCGATTCGACCCGCGTGGCGACGCTCCTGCTCGCCGGCGATGGCAATAATCGGGCCTATCCGGAGATCGGGATCGCGGAGGGGCATCACTACCTTTCCCACCATCGGACCAAAGAGGATATGATGGAGAAGGTCGCGCAGATCGATCTCTGGTACATGCGGCAGTTCGCGGGCTTTCTGGAAAAGCTTGAGGCCACCAAGGATGTCGATGGCAAATCGATCCTGCACAATTCCATGATCGTGTACGGCTGCGGCAACGCCGACGGCAATCGTCACACGCACGTGAACCTGCCCGTCGTGCTGGCCGGCTCGGGTGGCGGGAGCATGACGTCCGGCCGCGTCTTGAACGTCAAATCGAAACCGATGAGCAATCTCTTTCTGAGTATGGCGGACCGGTTCGGCGCCCAACGCTTGGAACGCTTCGGTGACTCGACCGGTAGGATCGAAGCGATCCGAGACCCCGCGTGAACGCCGGACGCGGCCACGCCCCCGTTCGTGGCGCCAGCCGGAACGCCGATGCGCATCTCCCCAACAAAATCCAAATAATCGCCCCATGAATTCCATCCTAACTCCCTGCCGTCCGACCGGAAACGCTTTGGCCCGCCGAGGTTTTCTCGCTCGCCTTGGCATGGGAGCCACGCTGATCGCCTTGCCGGAGGCGTTCACGGTTCCCGGCGCTTTCGCCGAGGAGTTGACCTTGACCCCGAAACAGACCGAAGGCCCGTTCTACCCCGACAAGCTGCCCCTCGACACCGACAATGATCTGCTGGTCATCAACGACGCGATCACCCCCGCCGTGGGCGATGTCACCTATTTGAGTGGGCGAATCCTGGATCATCGCGGCGACCCCCTGCGCAACGTGCTCGTGGAGATTTGGCAATGCGACAGTCGCGGCTCATACCTGCATAACAAAAGCTTCAATCACGATCACCGGGACACGAACTTCCAAGGTTTCGGCCGGTTCCTGACCGATTCCACCGGTCAATACTCCTTCCGCACCATCAAACCCGTCGCCTATCCCGGCCGCACGCCGCACATCCATTTTGCGATCAAGGCGCGCGGGCACGAAAAATTCACGACTCAGTGTTACATTCAGGGCGAACCGAAGAACGCCGATGACGGCGTGCTGAAGGCGATCACCGACCCCAAACAGCGCGACTCGGTCATAATCCCGTTTGCCCCTCTGCCCGGTTCGCGTATTGGCGAACTCAGCGCCCGGTTCGACATCGTGCTCGGCTTTACGCCGGCGGCCTGATCGGCCTCCTCTACGCGCCGCTCCGTTACGGGCGCGCTTTTTCCTTTGACAGCGAGGTTAGTGGATACTAACTTGCGCGGGTGAGCCGAGGGCGCCTAACCGCGGAGGAACGCAAGCTTGCGATTGTGCAAGCGGCGCTGCCGTTGTTTGCCCGCAAGGGATTCGCCGAGACGACGACCAAGGAACTGGCCAAGGCGGCGGGTGTCTCCGAGCCCCTGCTGTACCGGCACTTTCCGAGCAAGGAAGCGCTTTATCTCGAGATTCAAAACTACAGTTGCCGCGGTCCAGCCGATCTCACCCAGAAACTGGCCGATATGCCGCCTTCCGCCGCGACGCTGGTTTATCTGATTTACTATTTGCTGCGGGCGGTGGTTTTGGGATTGCCGGCCGGAGCCGTCGAATGGGACACGCGTCACCGGCTGATGTTAAAAAGCCTCCTGGAAGATGGCTCATTTGCCCGGCTGCTTTACCGCAGCCGGTTCGCGGAGTTTTGTTCCCGCATGGAAGCGTGCCTGGAGGCCGCGATTCGCGCGGGTGAAATGGTCGAAAACCCCGTTCATCCCGGGAACCGGGCGCTTTTCGCGTACCATGTCGGCGCCTGGCTGGCGGTCGTTCACCTGCCGCCGAAACCGGCCATCGCGTTCAAGACGCGCAAGCAGGAATTATTGCGCCAGGCCGTCTGGTTCGCCCTGCGTGGCATGGGGATGACCGACGCGGCCATCGCCAAACATTACGATCCCAAGACCCTCGAACGCTTTTTCGGCAAATCCTAGCCAGCCGGGCCTCGCCAACGAACATCGCTCCAACCATATCGGAACAATTCACTTGAGTAGCTCCGCGCCAATTTCCCGCCAACCGCCTGCCGCGTTCAACGAGCGCTTGCTGCTCATTACGCTGGCGGCGGTTCAGTTTACGACGATCCTGGACTTTCTCATCATCATGCCGCTGGGACCGCAATATGCGCGGGTTCTCGGGACCACGCCCAGCCAATTTGGCGTGATCGTTTCCGCGTACGCGATCAGCGCGGGGATCTGCGGCGTGGCCGCGGGTTTCTTGCTGGACCGCTTTGACCGCAAATCCGCGCTGCTTTGGTTGTACTCAGGTTTTACCGTGGCGACGTTTATTTGCGCGATCGCTCCAAGCTACCCATTGCTGGCGGTGGCCCGCGCGGTGACCGGCGCCTTCGGAGGCGTGGCGGGCGCCCTGATTTTGGCGATCATTGGCGACGTGGTGCCCGACGAACGCCGCGGCGCGGCGATGGGGATGGTGATGTCTTCCTTTTCGCTCGCCTCCATCGGCGGCGTGCCGCTCGGCCTGGCGCTCGCCGCGCGTTTTAGCTGGCACGCGCCGTTTTTCGCTTTAACCGGGCTATGCGCGATCGTGCTGGCTCTTGCGGCGCGTGCCCTCCCGTCGTTGCGTGGGCATATGGAACACGCGGGTGACCAGCATCCCGCCGCGCGCATGTTGAGCGTCGTGACGCACGGGGGGCATCAGCTCGCCTTTCTCTTCATGGCGGTGTTAACCTGCATGGGTTTCCTCATTTTCCCCTACCTGAGCAATTATCTGGTCGCCAATGTCGGCCTCACCGAAAGCCAACTGCCGCTCGTCTATTTGGCCGGTGGATTGTGCACGCTTTTCAGCATGAACTGGATCGGCCGCTGGGCCGACCGCGCCGGCAAGCGGCGGGTTTTCATCATCATGGCGCTCTGGGCGACGATTCCGATCGTGACGTTGACCAATCTCGGCCGCGTCTCGGTGGTGTGGGCCATTGCGACTTCGACGCTCCTGATGATTTGCATGTCGGGGCGGATGGTGCCGGCAATGGCGTTGATGACCGGCAGCATCGAGCCTAGGTACCGGGGCGGATTCATGAGCGTCAATTCTTCCGTGCAACAATTCTCGTCCGGCCTGGCCGCTTACTTAAGCGGCCAGATCATGGGTCAATCCGCGACCGGCGAAATCACTCGTTTTCCGCTGGTTGGCTTGTTTTCGGTCGGCTGCGCGCTGGTGTGTATCTATTTGTCTCGCTTCCTGAACAGTACGCCTCGGCGGGAGCCGGTCGGCGGCGTTTTGGCGATGGAAAGCGAGGCGTCGCGGCTATGAACCTAAAGCGATCCCGGACGGAACCCATTTTTGCAATACCCTTGATTATGCGCCTACGAATTCGTGCGACAACCCTCGCCAGTCTGACTGCCCTCGCCGGCCTGGTCACCGCGTGCCATCAGCCCGGCGCCGGCCCGGCCGGGGCTCCGCCGCCCCCCGCGGTCACCGCCAATCAGCCGATCCAACGTTCCCTGATCGAGTGGGACGAGTATCATGGCCGGCTCGATTCCGTCGAAATGGTTGAGGTGCGGGCGCGCGTGAACGGTTACCTTCAGTCCGTCAATTTCAAGGACGGCGCCGAAGTCAAAAAGGGTGACCTGCTTTTTGTAATCGACCCGCGGCCATATCAGGCTGAACTCGACCGCGCGAACGCGAACCTGCGAGAGGGCGAAAGCCGTTTGGAGTTGGCCGTCAACGATTTGGCCCGCGCCGACCGGCTGCTACGTTCCAAGGCGATTTCCGAGGAGGAAGCCGACTCCCGCAACAAAGCGAAGCGCGAGGCGGAAGCGATGATGCAGTCTCTGCGCGCGAGCGTGGAGGTCGCGAAATTAAACCTTGAATATACCCGCGTCGCCGCGCCGATCGATGGCCGCATCAGCCGCCGTTACGTCACCGAGGGCAACCTTGTCAATGGCAACCAGGGGCAGGCCACCCTGTTGACCACCATCGTGTCGTTGGACCCGATTTACTGCTACTTCGACGCGGATGAAGCCGCCGTGCTGAAATATCAGCAGTTGGCCCGGAGCGGGAAGCAGGACAGCCTGCGCGGAGGCAAACTCGTCTGCGAGCTGGAGCTGGCCAATGAAACCAATTTCCCGCACGCGGGCGTCCTCGATTTCGTGGACAATCGAATCGATCCCGGCACCGGCACGCTGCGCGTGCGCGCGATCTTCGATAACCCCGGTCCCGATCGCCTCTTGCAAGCGGGCTTTTTCGCGCGCGTCCGCGTCCCGGGTACGGCGAAGTCGGAGGCGACGCTCATTCCCGATCAGTCGGTCGGCGCCGATCTCGGTCAAAAATTTGTGTACGTGGTCAACCCGCAGGACACGATCGAGTACCGCACCGTCAAGCTGGGGCCTTTGATTGACGGATTGCGGGTCGTGCGCGAAGGACTGCAACCCCAGGATTGGGTGGTGGTGAACGGATTGATGAGCGTTCGTCCGGGCGTCAAGGTGAAGCCAGATCGGGCGAATCCCGCACCCACTCGGCCAACGCCCGCGACCAAACCATGATGCGTCCGGCGCCCGCGGCCAAACTCCCTGAGCGGTTATGAAATTCTCCCACTTTTTTATCGACCGGCCGATCTTTGCGTCGGTCCTGTCGATCGTCATCGTCATTGTCGGCGGCCTGGCGCTCTTCAAACTGCCGATTGCCCAATATCCCGACGTGGTGCCCCCGACGGTCGTCGTGACCGCGCGTTATCCGGGCGCGAATCCGAAGGTGATCGCGGACACGGTCGCCACGCCGATCGAACAAGAGGTCAACGGCGTCGAGAACATGCTGTACATGTCGGCCCAGTGCTCCAGCGACGGCAGCATGTCGCTTACGGTGACGTTCAAACTGGGCACCGATTTGGATAAGGCGCAGGTGCTAGTGCAGAATCGAGTGGCGGTCGCGGAGCCGAAGCTGCCCGAGGAAGTGCGGCGCGTCGGCGTGACCACCGCCAAGCGATCTCCCGATATTACGCTGGTGGTCAATCTGATCTCGCCCGATGACCGGTACGACCAGATCTACGTCAGCAATTACGCCTATCTTCAAGTCAAAGACGTGCTCGCGCGCCTGCCGGGCGTCGGCAGCATCATCATCTTTGGCGCCCGCGACTACAGCATGCGCGTTTGGCTCGACCCCGAAAAGATCGCGACTCGCAATCTGACGGCCGACGATGTCATCAGCGCGATCCGCGAACAAAACGTGCAAGTCGCCGCCGGCGCGCTCGGGCAGCCGCCCGGCGCGCAAGGGCTGAGCTTTCAATATATCGTCACCGCTCAGGGACGCCTGACGGACGAGCAGCAGTTCGCCGACATCGTCATCAAGACCGGCGCCGACGGGCAGACGACCCGCGTGCGCGACGTGGCCCGAGTGGAGTTGGCCGCGCTCGACTATAGCATGAACAGCAAGCTCGACGGCCGACCGACCGCGTCGATCGCGGTGTTCCAACTGCCCGGCTCAAACTCCATCGAAACGTCCGACGCCGTGCATGCGGCGATGGACAACCTTAAGAAGCGCTTCCCACCCGGGCTGGACTACCGGATTGTTTTTGACACGACCGGTTTTACGCGTGAGTCGATCCGCGCGGTGATCCACACCCTGATCGAGGCCATGCTGCTGGTGGTCTTAGTGGTGATCATCTTTCTGCAAACGTGGCGCGCGTCAATTATTCCACTGCTGGCGGTGCCGGTTTCCCTGATCGGCACGTTCGCGGCGATGACGGTCATGGGATTCTCGTTGAACAATCTTTCGTTGTTCGGATTGGTGCTGGCCATCGGCATCGTGGTGGATGACGCGATCGTCGTGGTTGAAAACGTCGAGCGTAATATCCAATTGGGACTGGGACCGCGCGACGCGACGCGAAAGGCGATGGACGAGGTAAGCAGCGCCGTCGTCGCGGTGGCGCTGGTGCTGAGCGCGGTGTTTGTTCCGACGGCGTTCATTGGCGGCATCTCCGGACAATTCTATCGTCAATTCGCGCTAACCATCGCGTTCTCGACGCTAATCTCCGCGTTCAATTCGTTGACGCTCAGCCCCGCGCTGTGCGCGATTCTTTTGCGGCCGCATCAAACCAAGGAAGACCTTCTGACACGAGTGATGCACCGAACCTGCGGCTGGTTCTTCGAGGGGTTCAATCGTATTTTCGGCCGCGGCACCGATTTTTATGCCCGGCTCGTTGGGCGGCTGATCCGCGCGAGCCTCGCCACCGTCGTCGTCTATTTGGGATTGATCGCGCTGACCTATTTCGGCTTTAAACGCGTCCCCGCCGGGTTTATCCCGCCACAGGACAAGGGTTACCTCGCGGTCGCCCTGCAACTGCCGGATTCGGCTTCGCTCGAACGCACCGGGGAAGTGGTTGACCGCATGAGCAAGATCGTGCGGAGCGTTCCCGGCGTCAAAGCCTCGATCGATCTCGCCGGTCTCTCGCCCATCAGCCTAACCTCCAGCCCCAACACGGGCACGATCTTTGTAATCCTGGATGAATTTGAGAAGCGCATGAAGCCGAACCTGACGGGGCCGGCCATCGTCGCGGAATTGCGCCGGCGGCTGGCCGGAATTCAGGAGGGCTATGTGGGCGTATTTCCGCCCCCGCCAGTCAACGGCATGGGCGTCGTCGGCGGTTTCAAGATGGAGTTGCAGGATCGCGGCGGCGCCGGGCTGGAAGCCCTCCAAAGCGCGGCTTCCCAACTCATGGGCGAAGCCGCCAAAGAGCCGGCGTTGCGCAGCGTCTTCAGCACTTTCCGAGCGAACACCCCGCAACTCTACCTGGACGTCGATCGGGTCAAAGCGAAGTCCATGGGGGTGCCGCTGAACGACGTGTTTGATACCCTGCAGATTTATCTCGGCTCGCTCTACGTCAATGATTTCAACCTTTTCGGCCGCATCTACCACGTGACCGCGCAGGCGGACGCGCCGTTCCGCCGGGTTCCCTCCGACGTCCTCGCGCTGCGGACGCGCAACGCGGCCGGACAAATGGTCCCGCTGGCCGCGTTCGTCAACGTGCAGGACACGACCGGTCCCGACCGCGTCGTGCGCTATAATATGTATCCTTCCGCCGAAGTAACCGGCAGCCCTGCGCCCGGGGTCAGCTCCGGTCAAGCGGTCGCCGCAATGGAGCGACTGGTCAACGAAAAACTTCCCGCGAGCCTCGGGTTCGAGTGGACGGAGTTGACGTTGCAGGAACGGCTGGAAGGCGACACCGCCATCTATATTTTTCCGCTCTGCGTGTTGTTTGTGTTTTTGACGCTGGCGGCGCAATTTGAGAGTTGGTCGCTGCCGCTGGCGATCATTCTCATCGTGCCGATGTGCCTGCTGTTTGCGATCTCGGGCGTCTGGCTGCGCCACATGGACAATAATATTTTCACGCAGATCGGTTTCGTCGTGCTGGTGGGACTGGCCTGCAAGAACGCGATTCTGATCGTCGAGTTCGCCAAACAACGGCAGGACGCTGGCCTGAGCCGCGCGGACGCCGCGGTGGACGCGAGCCGATTGCGGTTGCGCCCGATACTTATGACCTCGTTCGCCTTCATTTTCGGCGTCATCCCGCTCGTGGTGGCCGAGGGCGCCGGGGCGGAAATGAGGCAGGCGCTCGGCACCGCGGTTTTCAGCGGGATGCTCGGGGTGACGCTCTTCGGTATCTTTTTGACGCCGGTCTTCTACGTCGTGATCCGCTGGTTTACCGAACGTCGCAAGTCGCACTCGCCCGCCGCGCCGGCGGCGCTTCCCCCTGCCCCCGGCGCCACGCGGCCCGGCCCTTACGCAGCATGAATTCATCCGACTTCACCCCCGCATCCGACCTGACCCAAATGAAAGCGCGCCCGCCTCACCCGCTCGTCCTGAAGCTGAGACATCCGCGTAGCCTCGTCAGGCGGCGGGGCGGGTTCATCAGTTTGGCCGCGCTGGGCGCGACGATTCTAGCGGGTTGCGCGGTCGGGCCGCGCTACCAGCCGCCCCGGACGGAAACGGCGACCGCGTTTGCCGACCATTCCACGAATTACGTCGCGACGGAAATTGATCCGCGCTGGTGGCAAAGCTTCAACGACGCGACGCTGACGCGGCTTATCGAACGTTCGCTGGCGACCAACCAGGACCTGCGGATCGCCATGGCCAACCTGCGCTCGGCCCGCGCGTTGCGCGCTCAATCGCGGCTCGATTTCTTTCCGACCGTCACCGCCAACGCCAGCTACGCCAACACCCTCCTCAGCCGAACCGCGGTGTTCGGCATCCCGGGCATCAATCGCCAGGAAGAGTTGTACGACGCGGGCTTCGACGCGACCTGGGAACTGGACTTTTTCGGCCGAGTGCGGCGTTCCGTCCAGGCCCGTGACGCCGAGGTTGAGGCCGCGGAGGCCGCCCGACGCGACACGCAGGTGAGCCTGCTAGGCGAAGTCGGGCGAAACTATTTCGAGTTGCTGGGCACGCAGAACGAATTGGCCGTGGCCCACCGGAACGCGGAGAATCAGCGGCAAACGCTGCAGATTACAACGTCGCGGCTGGAAGGCGGCCGGGGTACCGAGTTGGACGTGGCGCGGGCGCGCGCGCAATTGAATAACACGCTGGCGACGATTCCACCGATGGAATCGGCCATCGCGCACGCTATTCACCGGCTCAGCGTCCTGGAGGGACAGCCGCCGAGCGCGTTAACCGATGAACTTTCACCGGCGGCGCCGTTGCCGATCTTGCCTGCCGTCGTCGCGATCGGGGAGCCGGCCGCTTTGTTGCGGCGCCGGCCGGACATCCGGTTCGCAGAGCGGAATCTCGCGGCGGCCACGGCGCGCGTCGGGGTCGCCGTCGCCGATCTGTTTCCCCGGGTGACCTTCGTCGGCGCGGTTGGTCTCGAGGCCGCGAGCTTCGCGGGGCTTGGGCGTGATGGGGCGGACACGCGGTCATTCGGACCCCGAATCAGTTGGGCCGCGTTGGACTTGGGTCGCGTACGCGCCCGCATCAAGGCCGCGGACGCCCAAGTCGAAGCGCAATTGGCGCTCTACGAGAAAACCGTCCTGACGGCGTTGGAAGAGACCGAGAACGCTTTGGTGGATTTCGGGCGCGAGCGAACGCGCGGCGAGTTTTTGCGCGAGTCGGTGACCGCCAGTGAGACCGCGGCGAATCTCGCCCGGCAACGTTACGAAAACGGCGCGACTGATTTCCTCAACGTTTTGGATTCCGAACGGGTTTTGCTCGAGGCGCAGGATCAACTCGCGCAAAGCCAAACGCGCGCGGCAACGGCGCTCGTCGCCGTTTACAAATCGTTGGGCGGGGGCTGGCAGACTGACGCCCCCTCCGGGTCAAAACCGTAGCGGCATCGACCGCGTCGGCGATCAAATCGGCTCCGCCGCGAACGCCGCGGCTTGAGCCGCCAAGCGCTTCCGTTCGCGGTCGGCGCGCACGTGCTCCGAAGGAACGTATCCGGCGATGAAATCGCGCCGGAAGTCGCCGAAGGTTCCGGCGGCGAGGTGCCGTCGGATATCCCCCATGAGCTTCAGGTAAAGGTGGCAGTTGTGAACGCTGAGCATTCGCAGGCCGAGAATTTCGCCGACGTTCAGAAGATGCCGCAGGTACGCGCGAGAGAAATGGCGGCACGCGTAACATTCGCACCCCTCCTCGATCGGGCGAAAATCAGTCTTGTTGAAGCCGGCCTTAATACTAATCGATCCTTTGGCGGTGAAAGCGGTACCGTTACGGGCGACCCGAGTCGGCAAGACGCAATCGAACATGTCCACCCCGCGCGCGACCAACTCGACCAGTTGGGCGGGAGTACCCAAACCCATCGCGTAGCGAGGCAAATTCGCCGGCAGGAATGGTTCGGCCAAGTCCACGGCGGTGAAGATTTCAGCCTCCGCTTCACCCACGCTCAAACCGCCGATCGCGACGCCGTCAAACTCCATTCCGACAATCGCCTTCGCGCATTCCTCCCGGAGCCCCGGGTCCGCGCCGCCTTGGACGATTCCGAAGACTTGTTGCCCGGGCGCCCGCGGCTGGTCGCGACAGATCTTCGCCCAGCGGATGGTCCGCTCGACGGCGTCGCGAATGATCGTCAAAGAGCTCGGTTGCGGCGGGCACTCGTCGAGGACCATGGCGATGTCCGAACCAAGGATTCGCTGAATTTCCATCGCCTCCTTGGGACCGAGAAACAGCGGCGAGCCATCCAGATGGGAGCGGAATTCAATGCCGTCCGGTTTTATCTTTCGGATTTTCGCCAGACTAAACACCTGAAACCCGCCGCTATCGGTGAGAATCGGGAGCGGCCAGTTCATGAAACGGTGCAAACCGCCCGCGGCCTGGATGATTTCCATCCCGGGACGGATCGACAGGTGGTAGGTATTCCCCAGAATAATCTGGGCTCCCATGTCGGTCATCTCCCGCGGATCGAGCGCCTTGACGCTCGCTTGGGTGCCGACCAGCATGAAGGCGGGCGTATCAATCACCCCACGCGGAGTGGTGACGCGCCCGAGCCTGGCTTTGGACGAAGAATCAACTTTGAATAGTTCGAACACGTGGAATAAGCGTAAAAAAGACCGCTCCCGCGCGGAGCCATCCACGCGGGAGCGGGTGATTGAGTGAACTATGAAATCTGGCGTTAGCCGTTAGTTTTTCACCAAGGCAGTCGTATGGTCTTGAACCCAAAAGACGTCGGTGCTGTTCCGAACGGTCTGATTCAGGGCCATCGTGCCGGTGTAGGTAACCTTGACTTTGGTGCTCGAATCGACCCATTTGTGGATCTCCGAGTGACCGTCCGCGAACGAAAACCCGCAGGCGCCGTTGTGATACCACGCGGGATAATCGACCCACTTCCCACCGGCGGGAACCATCGAGACGCCGAAACCGCCGTCGTTGATGCTATCGGGATGTTCGTCCAGCAAGACAAACACCTTCACCGGGGGAGGCGTGATGAAATCGGTAAGTTTGCCAAAGGTGTACCACGTTTTGTTCGCCGTGTGGCCGTGATTACCATCGAGCCATGGACCATCGACCGGGCTGCGACCGTCGTCCTTGGTTCCGATGGATTGGCTCATGGAGATGCTGCGGACGCGCGGTAATTTCTGGGTGCCTTCGATAACCTTGCTCTGATCCGCTGGGCATTTGTAAACGCCAGCGTTCCGCGTGTACGGCCCGAGCTTGCAATACCTCGGATCGACCAAGAAAAGGATGTTGGTGTTTTGGGGATCGTTGGCGTTGAAATTCATGTCACCTTGAATCCAGCCGCCGCCCGGGATATTCATCGCGTCGTCCTGGTTGGGTGGCAACAACTCATTGTTGTCCCCGGCGTACATGTACCAGCCGAGGTTGACCTGTTTGATGTTGTTCATGCAGGTGATGCCTTGGGCCTTGGTTTTGGCCTTGGCCAAGGCGGGCAGGAGCATGCTGGCAAGAATGGCGATAATTGCGATCACCACGAGGAGTTCAATCAGCGTGAACCCGACGCTGAGGGTCCTCGCCCTCGAGAGCGGTTGGTTTGGTCTTATATTCATGAGATTATCGGCAGTTTAAAACACTGTTTTGGTTGCGCGCTTAGTTTGCGAACTTTGATCACTGTTTACCAGAAGAAAAACGGCCCGACAACTGTGCGTTTGGCCGCACACCTTTCGGCAAAATGACGTCGGTGTTCGGGTCAGAACAAGGTCCCGATCGCCTCGTCGAGTCTGAAACGCTTGCGAATCGGTCGCGGTCGCCGGGAAGCCAGTCCGATCGATCCGCAACGAGCGCACCGTGCGAATGGTATGTATCCATTTGAACGTAAATATCTTATGGGCATTAAGCTAGCGCGGCGGCCGGTGTCTTCTGAATCTGGCCGAACGCGCGTTGAGGCATCCAACCGATCTCTGGATGCTTTGGAATTCCGAGGTTCCAGAACATCGTCCCGTATTAGGCCGGAGCGGGCAGCGTAAGGCTAAATCTGCTTGGCTATTCCTCCGCGCTGCCCAATCGCGCGAGCACGCTAAAGTCTTCCAGCGTGGTCGTATCGCCCTTGATTTCGACGCCGGATGCCACCTGTTTGAGCAGGCGGCGCATGATCTTGCCCGACCTGGTTTTTGGCAAGGCTTCGGCGAAGCGAATGTCGTCCGGCTTGGCGACCGGGCCGATTTCCTTGGCCACATGAGCACGCAATTCGTCCCGAATCGCCTGATCCGGTTTGATCCCGCCCTTCAGGGTGACAAAGGCGACGAGCGCCTGGCCTTTCAGCGAATCTGGACGGCCAACCACCGCGGCTTCCGCCACCTTCAGATTGCTAACCAAGGCGCTCTCGACCTCGGCGGTGCCAATGCGGTGGCCGGCGACATTGAGCACGTCGTCAATGCGTCCGACGATCCAGAAATACCCGTCCTCGTCCTGGCGGCATCCGTCCCCGGTGAAGTAGCTGCCTTTGATTTCGTTCCAATACACCTCCTGGTAGCGTTGCTGGTCGCCCCAAAGCCCTCGCAACATGCTCGGCCACGGCTTTCGAATTACCAACTTGCCGCCCGAGTTGGGCGGCACTCGTTTGCCTTTATCGTCCACGACTTCCGGGAGGATGCCGAAGAACGGCAGCGTCGCGGACCCGGGTTTGGTCGGCGTGGCGCCCGGGAGCGGCGTGATCATGATCGCGCCGGTTTCGGTCTGCCACCAGGTGTCCACAATGGGACAGCGTTTTCCCCCGATCACCTCATGGTACCAAATCCAAGCCTCCGGGTTGATCGGTTCACCGACGGTACCCAAGAGTCGGAGCGACCGGAGATCGTGCTTGGCCGGCCACTCGACTCCCCATTTCATGAACGCGCGAATGGCCGTCGGCGCGGTGTAAAGGACGGTCACGCCATATTTCTCGACGATGCGCCAGAAACGATCCGGCTCGGGAAAATTTGGGGCGCCTTCGTACATAAGGCTCGTGGCGCCGTTCGCCAGCGGCCCGTAAACGACATAGCTGTGTCCGGTCACCCAGCCTACATCGGCGGTACACCAAAAAACATCGGTATCCCGCAAATCGAAGACGTACTTGCTGGTCATTTTGGCGCCCAGGAGGTACCCGGCGGTCGTGTGGAGGATGCCCTTGGGTTTCCCAGTTGAACCGCTCGTGTAAAGAATGAAGAGGTTCGCCTCGCTGTCCATTTCCGCCGGCGGGCAATGGGCGTCCACGTATTCCAGTTCGCGATGCCACCAGACGTCGCGTCCTTCCTGAATCGAAACTTCGTTGTCCGCGCGCCGCAAGACGATCACTTTTTCAATCGAGCGCGCCAAAATCCCGCCTTGCGAGTCTTTGATCTCCAGCGCGTCATCGACGTTCTTCTTCAGCGGGACGACCGCGCCCCGGCGGAATCCGCCGTCGGCCGTAATCACGAGTTTGGCTTGCGAATCAAAAATGCGATCGGCAACCGATTGCGCGCTAAACCCGCCGAACACGACCGAGTGGACCGCGCCGATGCGGGCGCAGGCGAGCATGGCGATGGCCGCCTCGGGGACCATCGGAAGGTAAATCAGAATGCGGTCCCCGACCTTGATTCCGTTGCGCTTCAATACGTTAGCGAATAGGCAAACTTCTCGATGCAGTTGCCGGTAGGTCAGGGTCCGTTCCTCCCCCGGCTTGCCCGGATGCGCTGGCTCGCCTTCCCAAATCAGCGCCGCCTTATTCGCGGTCGGGGTCTGAAGGTGCCGATCCAGGCAGTTGTAGGCGACGTTGAGCTTGCCGCCGTCGAACCACTTGGCGAACGGCGGTTTCCAATCGAGCACCTTCTTCCACCGCTTGAACCAGACCAATTCGCCGCTGGCTTGCTTCGCCCAGAAGCGCGTCGGGGCCTCGATGGATTCCCGGTAAAGGCGCCGGTAGTGCGCCAGGGATTTAATATGGGCCTGAGAGGAGAATTCCTTGGCCGGCGGGAAAACCCGATCCTCTTGGAGGATGGAGGTGAAGTTGTTGGCCGGCCCTTTTTTCTGATTCATAAATCCGTAACTGGCATTGCGCGACGCGATCGGTTATACACGGTGGATTCGTTTATACAAATTCCGCGACGGCGGTGTCTATGGGTAAATTGTGAACGGCGAAGTTCAGGCAAATTCGGCATGGTGCGAACGGCTTTATCAAGCGAAAGCCGCCGAGTTGATTTTGTACGGGCGGGCGCTCGGGCTGAGCCACAGTGAGGCCGAAGACGTGCTGCAGGAGACCTTTGCGGCGCTGCTGCGGCGAACTGAACCGCCCGAGCAACCGGACCGCTATTGCGTGCGCAGCTTTCGGAATCAAGCGCTCAATTACCGGCGGAGCATGTGGCGGCGACTTAAACGTGAACTTTCCGCCCGCGATTGGTTCGAACCCGGCTCGGCGGCCTCGTCGGCCGAGACCGAAGCCATGAAGCGTCTGGCCAGCCTGCCGCCGGAGCAGCGCGAGGTGATTGTGCTGAAGATTTGGCACGATTTTACCTTTGAAGCAATCGGCGAATTGCTGGCGGTATCGCCCAACACGGTCGCGGGCCGGTACCGGTATGGATTGCAGAAGATCAGGACGGTAATGAAAGGCACTGTATATGGGAGAGATGAACGATTTGGAGGAGCAGTTGCGCTCCTGGACCCCGCGAGCCCCGTCGCCGAAAGTTAAAGCGGCGCTGTTCGGGCGGGCCGAACCGAGCGCGACGCGCGTGGCGCGAGCGGGCTTTATCCGGCAAGTCTATTGTTGCCTCGCGCCCGCCCTGGGCTGCGCCCTCCTGGCCTTCGTCACGGTAAATCAGCGTGGTCCGCTGGAGCGCCCGACCGACAACAGCATTCTCGCCACCCTGAGCATGGCCCGAATGCAGGGCGCCGTGGCGGATGTTCCCGTTCATTTTGACATGAGTGACACCGCCTGGATCAAGACCAGTTTTGGTTGGACAAACGCCGGCCATTCCCATTCTAGTATGCCCGCTCCGCTCCTGTGGAGGACAAACAGCCTAATGCAATAACGAATGAATCCCGACAAGAGCAAAGCGCCCAAGCCAAACGCTACCAATCCCCAGCCGCCCGCCACTCGACCGTCAGCCGCTGCCAAACCGCCCGCCAAGCCTCCCGGAGCGGCTCTGCCCGGGCCGTTGCCGCCGCTATTCCGGCCGATCGATTGGATGACGTTGCTGGTGACGACCGTCCTGGTCTTCATCGGGTATCTTTTGACGATCTCGCCCGATCTGACCATGGAGGATTGCGGTGAGTTGGCCACCGGGTCATTTTATTGCGCGGTGCCCCACCCGCCCGGCTATCCGGTCTGGACAATCTACTCCTGGCTATTCACCAAGTTGTTGCCCATCTCCAACATCGCGTTTCGGGTTTCCGTTTCGTCCGCGGTCGCCGGCGCTTGCGCGTGCGGACTGCTGGCGCTCCTGGTTTCGCGGGGATGCAGCATGATGCTCGAAAGCATCCCGGACCTGAAGAACATTGATCGCCGCTGGGAATCGGCCTTTTGCATGGTGTCGGGGTGGGTCGCCGGGACGCTGATCGGATTCAATGGTTTCATGTGGAGCCAGTCGGTGATCGTGGAGGTCTATCCGTTCAGCCTGCTCTCTTTCATGGCGGTGCTCTGTTGCATGCTCCGATGGATTTACACGCCGGACCGCTACCGGTATCTCTATTGGGCGTTGTTCCTTTTCGGCATCTGTTTTACCAACCACCAGACGCTAATTCTTTCCGCGATGGGCCTTGAGGTAATCATCGCGGCGATTCAGCCCAAGTTGGGTCGGGACCTTTTCCTGATGAACAGCGCGATCTACATCGTTGGCCTGCTCGCGAAAGCCAATGGGTTGATCACCACCTTCGATAACAACGTTCCGCTTTTCGTCATCTACAACGCGGTCGGCATCGGCTCCCTGCTCGCTTGCGGCTGGTTCACTTTGACCACGCAGAAGTTGCTAACCGAATGGAAGCCAGTGGTGATCATGACGGCGCTCTGGATTCTCGGCGCGATGTTCTACTTCTACATGCCGTTGACCTCGATGACCAATCCGCCGATGAACTGGGGCTATCCGCGGACCTGGGACGGCTTTTTGCACGCGCTGACCCGCGGCCAGTACGAACGGACGAACCCGACCAACAGCCTCCTCAAGCTCTTCAGCCAGGCGCTGATGTATCTCGAGGGCGCCGTCGAGGAATTCAACCTCGTCTATCTGCTTCTGGCGCTCGTGCCGTTTGTTTTCTTCGCGCGCTTGCAGAAACGGGAGCGCGGCTGGCTGATCGGCCTAGTCGCGACCTGGGTATGTCTGGCGGTGCTCTTGATGATGATGTTGAACCCGACCCCGGACCGGCAAAGCCGCGAGTTGACCAAAGTGTTCTTCGTTTCGTCGCATACGATCATCGCGATGTGCGTCGGGTACGGTTTGGCCCTGATCGGCGGCCTGATGGCGGTCAATTACTCGCGGTTCCGCTTTTTCGGGATCGTCGGCAGCGCGGTCGCCGCGGGAGTCGCGGTTTACGCTTATCTGATTCTGGAAAAGCAGGCGCCGCTTCCCCGTTACACCGCGATTTTCGGCATTGCCCTGGCGTTCGCCGCGGTGGCGACCTTCGCGCTCTTTCGAAATCGCGCGCCATTGGCGATCATGCTCGTGCTTTTTACGACGATGCCGACGTACTCCATCCTCGCGCACTGGGAGGACAACGAGCAGCGGGGCCACCTGTTTGGCTTCTGGTTTGGACACGACATGTTTACGCCGCCATTCGGAATTTATCCGGAGATGACCAAAGACGCGGTGCTGTTTGGCGGGACCGATCCGGGACGCTTTTGTCCGACGTACATGATTTTTTGCGAGAGCTTCATCCCGCCGGAGAAAAAGCGTGATCCAAAATTCGACCGCCGCGACGTTTATATCATCACGCAGAACGCGCTGGCCGATCCGACCTACCTCGAATACATCCGCGCGCATTACAACCGCAGCGCGCAGATTGATCCGCCGTTTTTCCAGGAAATGCTGCGCACGCGCCGTGACCAGGAAACCGGACGGACGAATCCCATCGCGCGCATGGCGGCGCCGTTGGATCGCTTCTTCACCAATTTCGGCGCCAACGTCGAAAAACGTCGCCGCGCGGAAGGGCTTTATCCCCGCGAAGAAATCGGAATCCCTTCGGCGGAAGATTCTCAGAAAGCCTTTCAGGATTACATCGCGGACGCTCAACGCCGCCTGGCGATCAATCAGCTCAAGCCCGGCGAGGACGTCAAAATCGTGGACAACAGGGTCCAAGTGACCGGTCAGGTCGCCGTCATGGCGATCAACGGACTGCTGACCAAGGTCATCTTCGACCACACGCCAAACAAGGAGTTTTTCGTCGAGGAAAGTTTCCCCCTGGACTGGATGTATCCGTACGAGACTCCGTTTGGCATCATCATGAAGATCAATCGCCAGCCGGTGCCGGAACTGACCCAGGACATCGTGGACAAGGATCACAAATTCTGGAGCCTCTACTCCGACCGTTTGATCGGTAATTGGATCACTTATGACACGCCCGTGTCGAACATCTGCGCCTTTGCCGAACGGGTTTATCTCCGTCGCGACTACCAAGGGTTCATTGGCGATCCTAAATTCATTCGCGATGACGTCGCCCAAAAGGCTTTCTCGAAACTCCGGAGTTCCATTGCGGGAGTCTATACCTGGCGCCTCGGTCAGGCTAAAAACGACGCGGAACGGGGACGCATGCAGAAGGAGGCGGACTTCGCTTTTCGCCAGGCCTTCGCGTACTGTCCGTACAGCCCCGAAGCGGTTTTCCGCTACGCCAGTTTGCTTGCCAGCGTCGGCCGTTTGGACGACGCCTTGCTCGTGCTCAAGACCTGCCAGAAATTCGACCTCGATAATGAGACCGTAAAGTCGTACATCAGCCAACTGGAGCAGGCGTCCAAAGGCCAGATCACGGTCTCGCAGGCGCAGAATCAGTTAAAGCACTTCGAACAGGAGTATAAGAACGACCCCACCAACGCCCGCATCGCGTTTGAGTTGGCGTCGGCCTACATCCAGCTTCAACGCACCAACGACGCCGTCGCGCTCCTGGACGGCCTCATGGCGAACCCGAGGGTGGATGTGAACGCGATACTCTCCGTCGCCCAGGCCTACGCGCAATTGGGCCAAGCTCAACGTTTGGAAAAGGCGTTGATTAAGCTCGTTTCGATGACGCCGGACAATGCCGAGGGTTGGTATGACCTCGCCACGATCCAAGTGGCGCTCAGCAAAAACCCGGAGGCCGTACGTTCGCTCGGCAAATCGCTCGAGATCAGCCGACGCCGGATCGTCCAGCAACCCGCGTCCAAAGACCTCGTCCTCGAAGCCTCGAACGACGCGCGCTTCACGACGCTCCGGCCGATGCCGGAATTCCAAAAGATCATCAAAGGCAATTGACCCGAACGCCGGAACGCCGACGGACTACCCTAAACGCCAGCTCAGCGCGGTCCCTTGGCGTGTTTGGGCAACTTACCCGCCCGCCGTGCTCATGCGTGATCCGGCCAACGTCGATCGCGAGACGCCCCGTTTCCGGACCGTTACGGCAAGTAATTCAGCGTGTAGTAGGCCGTATCGTGGAGGAGCGCCTCGCCACGGGCGGATCGGACCCCGGGCAGATGAAGTTCGTGAATGTGCCCTTCCTGAATACCATCCACCAACAAACGCGCGCTCAGGCCATTCTGAGAGACAATGACGCTCTTGATGGTGGCGACCGTGCTGTCCACTTCCGGACTCCCGTAGGATTCCTGATAGATGTAGGTGTACGTGAACATTTTATAGGAGGCGGGTGAACCCGCGGCGGCCGGATCGACCGGCTGAGTAAAGGTCAACTCAAACCCGTCTTTGATCGCCCGCATCTCCTGAACCTCAAACGGCGGCTGACCCGACCAAACCAGACGTTGCAACGCGAACGGTTTGCCGCCGCGCGCGCCCCAGCCGCGATCGGTGCCATAGACTACCAGCGAGCCATCCGGCGCCATTTCCAAGCCCAGGTTTCCCGAGTCGAACCCGTGCTTGAACATGAAACAGGCGCCTTGATAGTGGCCTTTGACTTTCTCCAAGAACACTCGCATCACGGTGCTATGGGTCTGGTCGCCGACAAAAAGCTGGCCCGGGAACGGTCCGAATTTGCCGCCGGACGCGTCACAGGCGAACCCACTCGCCGATTGTCCCATCTTGGGATCGCCAGCGGTCGGGTACGGGAAATAGATCGCGGGCGGTTCGAGCTGGGGAATCTTCTTTGCCTCGAGGTACATCCGGCTGCCACTCTGCGGATCCGGCGGGCGCGGCCCGATGGCGTCGGTCAGCTTGTACCATTTGTTGCCTTGCGGGTTGCCTTCAAAGATGCCGGGAGCCATGTATTTCAGGGCGCAGGCGCCGTTCCAGGGGCCTTGATTGTCGGTGAAGAACATATCGCCGAGACAGTTCGTGCCGATCCCGCCCGGGGAGCGGAGACCGCTGCAGGTCGGAATCGCTTTGCCGTCCGGCGAAACCCGGAAGCACCAGCCGCGGTAATCGATCTCGCTCGTAAATGAGCCGGTGAGCGTCAGCGCGACCCACAGGTAACCGTCGCGGTCAAATTTCGAGCCAAATGCGTATTCGTGGTAATCGCCGGTGATGCCCCAGGCGTCGCTGACCGTTTCAAAGAGGTCCGCGCGCCCGTCGCCGTCGAGGTCCTTCATGCGCGTGACTTCACCGCGTTGGGTCGCGTACAACCAGCCGTCGCGATAGGCCAAACCGAGCACCTCGTGCAGCCCGCTCGCGAACAGGGTGAATTTCACGTTGGTTGGCGGGTTTTCAAGGGCTCCTTCAACCGTATAAATATCTCCGATGCGGGTTGAAACCGCGAGCTTGCCATCCGGCAACATCTGCAGCGAACCAGCCTCCAAGCTCACTCCCGCGGGAATCGGAACCGTGATGATCTGGTAGTACCGACTTTCGGTCGATCCAATATCGTCGGCGCCCAGCGCGCGAAGGGTAGCGACCAAGAGCAGTCCCAGCAGTTCCAGGGCGCGCAAAAACGCTCGGCGCGGACGCGCTTCCCTCGCCCGGCCACGAAGGGTTGTGTTGTCGATGTGATCCATACTCTTACCAGTTTCGAAGTTGACAACGCTTGTGCTCACCAACTGATCTCCTCGACGATTTTGGATTCGTTGCCAGCGAAGACGATTGGGATGAGCAATTCCGTGGCGCCATTGCTTTGACGAATGACCGGTTGGCCGGCGTTCGGGAGCGTGAAGCGCAGTTTCACTTTGCCATCGGCTAAATACTGTCCGGGGTCCTTCGCCACGACGCTCGCGCCGACCCAGGCGCGGAACCAGATGCCCGCGCTCGTCGAGTCACTCCGCAGGGTGATCGTTCGTCGAAAGGAAGCATCGAGGTCTCCCGGGACCGCCACGGGATAGTCCTCAATCTTTATGGCGCCGAACGAGTAGAGGAACGTCGGGCGGCGTTCGTGATCAAGCAGATAACCGTGCATCTGGTAGCCACCCGTTTTGCCGGCGGCCGATGGCCAGGCGGCGTCCGATTGCGTGAGCGCGGCGAACGCCGGACCGGGTGGCAGCTTAAGCACATTGTAGCCCAACGGCGGCTCGAACCCTTCGCCTCGGCCAGTCCGATGACGGGCCGCGTCAATGAACGGTCCCTGCCAGATCAGCGCGAGGCGCAGGTCATTCGCGTCGAACGCCAGATTCGCCTTCTCCGGATAACCGACTCCGATCGCGCGTGAACCAGCTCCGGCGATGAAGTTCCGGTAAATCACCGCCTCATTCGTGGCGATCAATTCCATTTTTCCCTGCACCAAGCCGGGTGGAAGGCCGCCGTCCGCGCCGCGCGAAATGTAGGCCCAGATCGCGTTGATCTGGCGATCGGTATCGCCCCCAAGGATATCCGGGCGGCTGCTCTTGCCTTGCGGCCAGAACGCCGGCATCCGGGTGCCTGGCCGCAACGACGGCGGGTCAAGCAGGTAGCGGTGGAACCAGTCGGGCCGCAACCGCTGGCTCATCAGCGTCAAATCAATCGCCGGAATGCCCAGCGACTTGTGCCCGGCATAGACGTGGCACGAAATGCAGGAAAGCCCGCTGGTCCCGACTAATTTCCGGCCGTAACCCACGTCCGCGTCGCTGACCGTCCCCGGACTCGCCGCGGCCCCGGCGTCGTCCGCCCGCACGAAATCGGCCGGCAGTGACCCTACGTTCGCCTCGCCGAACTGCGGCATACGGGTTGCCATGTAGGGGCGCACCGCGCCTTTGTTCAGCAGGACTTCGCGGGTCCATTCCGGACGCAGCTTGCCGCCTACCTTGGTGAGGTGCGGCGGGATGCGCCCTTCGTCGCCGAGGTCCGCCTGGCCAACCACCGAGAAGTATTCGATGTGGCCGGGCAAAGGTCCGCCGGCGCCATCGCGCGAGTGACACGCGAAGCAGTCCAGCGCCGCCATCACGCGGGTCACTCTCTCCGCCGGCGCAAGCGGCCGGGACCACTCGGCGCCCGAGAGCGCCGCGCGTAACGCGCCGCGTTGTGAATCGTTTAAATCATAGCGAGCCGCGCCGGGACCGGAGGCATCGCCGAGGCAACCGCTACCGGCCGAGGCGTTCAACGACGCCAGCGACTTGGCAGGCCGATTCGGTTTGAGCGCCGCGTCGCTCGAACCTGATTGATGGCAGGCCGCGCAGCCCAACGAGCCGAACAGCTCGCGACCGCGGGCAACCAGGTCTGGATTCACGGTAAAACTTTCGGCGTCCAGCGGCGTCATCGGCTGGCCGACATGAAAAAGCGCGGAGGCTGGAATTTCCTGCTTCGTAATACCGGGGCCGCGGTACGAGACTTTAAGGCTCCATTCGCCGCCGCCGTTGAAATAGGAAACCATGATCGCGTGCTCGCCGGCGGTAAGCTGGACCGTGCCCCGCTTTTCGGTGTTCCCGTGCGTGCCGGCGTTGTCCACGACGAGCTTGTCATCGACGAAGAGCTGCGAACCATCGTCGGATTCGGTGAAGAAACCATAGCGGCCGGCCGTGGGGACGGAGATATAGCCGGAATAGCGGAAGCCAAAATTCTCATTTCGCTTCCGCGGCGAGAGGGAGAATTGCTCGATTATCCCCGCGGCGGCCGGTTTGACTTTGTCCAGGTCAGGCAGATCGTCGAATTCGCCCTCGAAATACTGGTAGCTTAGGCCCGCCACTTTGTGTACCGGCTCGGCGGGGTTCGCCAGGGACGGAGCCTGGGCGCGCAGGAGGTAGGTGGCGATTGAAACGGCCTCGCGCTCAGTCAGTTTCATCGACGGCATCCGCCCCCCGGGGCGCACCTTGAGCGGGTCCAAAAGAAATTTCGCCAAATCGCCTACGGTCGTTTTTCGCGCCAAGTTGCCCAATGGAACCGACGTCTGTTCCAAAGCCTGCCGATCCTCGATGGATGAGGCGGCTCCCGCCGGTTTCGCCAGCGCGGCGACGGATTCCTGGGGCGCATGGCAGGCGACGCACCCGATTTGGTGAAAAAGCAATCTCCCTTCGGCGATTCGATAAGGGTCACCCGCGAACGCGGGAGGAGCGTTCGTCCCCGCTTCCGTGAGCAAAAAGCTCATCAAGGCTTCGACCGCTTCATTTTTGGCGGCGCCATTCAAACCGTGAAGCAGGTCCGGCATGGTAGTGCCCGGTTTTTCCCGACGCGGGTCGCTCAGGAAGGAGCGCAAATACTGCGGCGTCAATCGCATGCCTTGCGCGCCAACCCGCGGCGCCGGATTCGAGAAGAGGCGCGCTTGGACCGTTCCTTCGGTTTGATGGCACGCTACGCAATTCAACTCGCCGATCAAAAGCTCGCCCGTGGCCACTCCCGCAATCGGGCGCGCCAGCGCGCCCACCGAGACACCGTCGGCGAGCGCCCGAACCGCCAAGCCGAGGCCGAGCGCCACCAGCGCGCAAGCGACCCACCTCGGCGCTGCCAGTCGGAAGCTAAACGGGACGAATTGGCCGGGCGATTTTAGGCCAGCGGCGCCGCTAATAATTCGCTTACCGTAGCGGCGCGTCGCCAGTCGCGGTCGATTGAAGGTTTTCATTAATGCCAATAGCTCAGTCTCGCCAAAGTATCGCCATGATTAACCTCAAATGGACGCTAAACGGTCAGCGCGTTATTCACCCGTTTTGCAGTTCGCGAAATCAAGGCCGTAAGCGAATTTGCTGGACCACGCTCAGAGCCGGCGGATCCAGATATTTCGGAACCGCACCGGATTGCCGTGATCCTGCAGCATGAGCGGCCCTTTCGCCGCCGCGCCGGAGAATTGCGCGGAGGTGGTGGCATCACCGGCCACGGGAATATGGTCCTGCACCAGAACCCCGTTATGGAGCACCGTGAAAGAGCCGGGCACGACGCTCTTGCCGTCCTCGGACGGTTTTGGAGGGTGAAAAATAATATCGTAAACTTGCCATTCTCCCGGCTTGCGACTCGCGTTGACCAACGGCGCATTGTGGCCGTAAAACGCGGACGCCTGCCCGTTGAAATACGTTTTGTTCTGGTACGAATCGAGCACCTGAATCTCGTAGCGTCCCTGCAAATAAACGCCACTGTTCCCCCGGCCCTGCCCGTCTCCTTTCACCTCGGCTGGCGCGGCCCACTCAACGTGCAATTGGACGTCGCCAAATTCCTCCTTGGTTAGAATATTCCCGGTTCCATTGACCGTCACGACGCCGTCGGCGACGACCCATTGCGCCTCGTCGCCTTTGAGGTTTTTCCATTTTGAGAGGTCCTTCCCGTCGAAGAGGACAATCGCGTCGGCGGGCGGGCCGCCGACGGGACCTGGGTCCACCACCTTCGGCTCGACTTCCGCTCCGTTGGCGGCCAACGCGACGAACGCTGCCAGCCCCAAGATCGCCCATCGGCGATGTTTCGTGGCGCCGGGTTCCGGCCGCCCAAAAGAACTCTGTTCGTGCATAAAATTGCTTAAATATTCTCTCGATTCGACGAATGTGACGGCCTCGCCAGCCGAGTCGTGAATCGTTGTGAGTCTGCCTTTTCGACCTTGGTCTCGCCATCAAAATTCAACGAAAAGGAGCTTTGTTTTCGTGAAGGCGAGCGCGCGCGGTTTTGCCTGAACGTTTTTTGAATCGCGCTAACCGCTCGCGACGGATCGGATCAACGACCGGAGCGCGTTTTCACTCAGCATACCGGTCGGTCCAAGTCGCCGTCGCAATTCCCACTATAGGAAGAAACCCTTCCCCCTCGTTCAAGCGGCCAGTCGGCCGTTCGTCGCGACTCAACGCGCGTCGAGGTAAGGAGCGACGATGCCACGCCAAATCGCGTAGCCCTTGGCGTTAAGATGCAACTTATCGGCGCGATAAATGTCCGGCAACGGCTGGCCGTCGGTCCCCAACAACGGCGTGAACATGTCGATAAACGACAGATTCCGCTGCGTCTTGGCGAACGACTCGATCATCCGATTGGCCTCCTTCGCTTGTTCCACGAATTTCCATCGCGAAGGGCTGGGTTTGATCGAGAGGAACAGGATCGGCACATCCGGCAACGCCGCGCGAGTGTCGCGCACGAAAGACTGGTAATCCGCGAAAACCTGGGCGGGAGCTTTGCCCGAGGCAAGATCGTTGTCGCCCTCGTAAAGGAATATCTGCCGAGGCCGGTAAGGCGTCACGATGCGCGGGATGAAATGAACGCAATCCGACATTTGCGACCCGCCGAACCCGCGATTCAGCACCGGTTTACCGGGGAAATCCTGGGCCAACGTGCTCCAAAACCGAATGCTGGAACTGCCGACGAAAAGAATCACCCCGGCGGGCGGAGGATTCGTCTTGTCCGCCTGCTCAAACGCGCGAATTTCCGGTTCCCACTTTGCGAACGGGTCGGCGGCGGGCTGGGCGAGGGGCGCGAGGGAGCCGCCAATCAACGTCAGAAGCAGGACGGTCCAGAGCGTCAGGCGAAAGCCAGATTTAGAACGAGAGGCGAGCATGGGGACATGGTGCTGAATCGGTGGCCGTAAATAAAGCTCAGATTGCATCGAAGAATGAATTACCCGCCCCCATCCACCGCCGCGCGCTTCGCTTTTTACCACGCCGTCGGCAACGATTGAACTATCGATTTAGGGCCAGCCGACGGTTCCGCGCCCATATTTCGTTTTGGAAGCTCGAGGCCAGCCCGCCCGCCAATACGATGCCCGCGATGGCCGGATGCTTCATGCGTTTCAGTTTTCGACACGCAATATTTACAAACGCAAAGCTTGACCTTTGGGCGTGACAGGCTATTTTGTGCGGCTCGGTTCGGGGCCATTGCCGAGTACCTAGGCTTTCGGCCCCAATCATTCAGCCGGGCGGCAGGCCGTGGCAGATGTTCATTGCCGCCCTTGAGGTAATGCCACCGAAACTTGCGCCGCCGGCTAACGCGCGGTTGGTTCGACTATTGTAAGAATTATGCAGCATATACGAAATATTGCGATCATCGCCCACGTGGATCACGGTAAGACCACTTTGGTCGATTGTTTGCTCAAGCAGTCAGGCACCTTCCGCGCCAATCAGGCGACGGAAGAGCGCATGATGGATTCGATGGATTTGGAGCGCGAGAAGGGCATCACCATCCGCGCCAAGAATGCCGCGTTTAAGTACAAGGACTACCACATCAATATC
>CAZFVY010000064.1:0-39908 GCA_964522665.1 uncultured Verrucomicrobiota bacterium
AATGAGCGAGGTCCAAAAATGCACTTTGCCCCAGAACTCGCTCATCATGCGTCCGGTGGCCTTCGGGTACCAGAAATACACGCCAGCGAACAGGGCGAATATCGTCCCGGGCGCGACCACGTAATGGAAGTGGGCGATAACGTAATAGGTGTCGTGCAGGTAGAGGTCGCTGTAGTTAAAACCGAGCGGCAGCCCGGTCAAGCCGCCGATGCCGAACATCGGCAAGAACGCCAGCGCAAAAAGCATCGGCGTATTGAAGCGGATCGAGCCACCCCACAGCGACAGGAATAAACAACTCAAAATGACGACGGAGGGAATCGAGATGATCATCGTCGTGGTTTGGAAGAACGTGCTGATCTTCGTCCCCATGCCGGTCAGATACATGTGATGTGCCCAGACGATGAACGAGAGGAATCCAATCGCCAGCACCGAATAGACGAGGGATTTGTAACCCCAGATCGGCTTGCGGCAATTGTTCGCGAGGATCTCGGCGACCACGCCCATGCCCGGGAGAATCAAGACGTAAACCTCCGGGTGACCCAGGAACCAAAAAAGGTGCTGCCACAGCAACGGACTGCCGCCGCCACTAATCGGATTGCCGCCATGCCCGGTGATCGAGAGGCCGCTCGGCAAGAAGAAGCTCGTGCCCGCGACGTTATCCATCAGTTGAAGAACCGCCGCGGCTTCCAGCGGGGGAAAGGCGAGCAACAGCAGAAACGCCGTCACAAACTGCGCCCAGACGAAGAACGGCAGTCGCATCCACGTCATACCCGGCGCCCGCAACTGAATGATGGTCGCGATAAAATTGACCGCTCCCAGGAGCGAAGAGGTAATCAGAAACACCATGCCGATGATCCAGAAAAGCTGGCCGTGCGTTTTGATGATCGTCGCGAGCGGAGAATAGGAGGTCCAGCCCGCCTGCGCCGCGCCGCCCGGAATGAAAAAGCTGACCACCATGATGACGCCACCGACGGCGTAGGACTGGTAGCTCACCATGTTAATCCGCGGGAACGCCATGTCGATCGCTCCGATTTGCAGGGGAACGACGTAGTTGCCGAACGCGGCAAACGCCAGCGGCACCACGCCCAGGAACACCATGATCGTGCCGTGCATCGCGCCGAACGAATTGTAGAGGTCGGACGAAATCTTGCCGCCCGCCGCGGGGGCGCCGAGCATTTTTTCCAAGAGCGCGCCGAAGAATGGCACCGGCTGGTCGGGCTTGGCGATCTGCCACCGCATGAGCATCATCAAGCAAAACCCGAAAAAGAGAAACGCCAGCGCGGTAATGCCGTATTGGATGCCGATCACTTTGTGATCGGTCGAGAAAATGTACTTTTGCCAAAAACCCAACTCCTCGTGATGGGCTTCATGGACACCTGCATGGTGAGAACCGTGTGTAGTGGGCTGCATGATCAGTTATTTTGGCTTCGTGGGCGTCGCCGCGAGTGTCGAAACGCGCTCACCCCCGGATTATCATTAGCTATTCAAATAGTGTCAACGTCTGATTTCGACCGTCGCATTTTTATTTAACCTTATCCAAGACCATCAGCCCCAGCAACCAAGGCAGATAGAGAATCGACGCGTAGAAAAGTTTTCGCGCCCGCGCGACCGACAAGTCGCGCGCAAAACGAATCGCGTGCCAGAGCAACCATAGACTTGCGGCCAGCGCTCCGATCAAATAGGCCGTCCCCACCACGCCGAAGACCGCCGGAAAAAGACTGATCGCCAGCAGACCAAGGGTATGGCTAATGGTTTGACGGCCGGTCCGCACGCCCTCGGGATCCACCACCGGCAACATCCGGAAGCCGGCGCGCGCGTAGTCCTCTCGGTACATCCACGCGATCGCCATGAAGTGGGGCAACTGCCAGAAAAACAAGATCGCGAAAAGCGACCAGCCGCCGGCGTCGATGTAATCCCGGGAGGCGGTCCACCCCATCAGCGGCGGCAGCGCCCCGGGGATCGCGCCGATGACGGTGTTCAAGGTCGTGACCCGCTTCAGCGGCGTGTAAACGAACAGGTAGCTGCCGAGCGTTACGGCGCCGAGCACGCTTGTCAGAAGATTGACCATCCAAGCCAGATAGAGCAGTCCGAGGATCGCGGACAATCCGCCCATAATCAGCACGGAATCGGGTTGCAACCGGCCCGAAGGCAGCGGACGCCCTTCGGTGCGGCGCATCTTCGCGTCCAGTTCGCGCTCGAGCAATTGATTCAGCGCCGCGGCTCCACAAGCGACCAAAGCAGTCCCCAACAGCGTATGGAACAACAACCCGTAGTTCACCGGCCCGCGCTCGCCGAGGTAAAAACCGACCAGCGTTGTCAGCATCACCAAAGTGGTGAGCCGCAACTTCACCAACTCCGAAAAGATGCTCCACCAGCCGCTGCGAACAGCTGCGGCTTCGGGAATCGGTTCGGCGGTGGCTTTCATCGTCGTGTTAAGCGGCGCTCGTCACTGATCGGGCCGCGCCCAAAACCGCCGGTGAACTCCGTCCGGGCCGTTCGGTGGCGCCCACCAGACCTTCAGACGAGCACCGGATTACGACCACGTTCAGGATGGCGCCCGTCACCAAAGTCGCCGCCCCGAGCACAACGTGGAGCGTCGCCACATCGGCCGCTTTGTTGCTCCAGACCGTCAAAATTCCCAACAACAACTGCGATAACGCCAAGCCAAACCAGCCCCACGCCAACCGCGCAAGCCGCGTCTGAAAACCAAGCTCACGATGCACGCCCCATGCGAAGGCGCCGACCGCGATCAGGATTACGAAGGCCGTCAACCGGTGCGTCATGTGCAACCCGATCTGAAACGCGGTCACCGGGCCGAAATCACGGACGTCGGCGCGCCACTGATTGATCGACACCAAAGATGCCGCATCCATGGGTGGCCAAACTTTCCCGTATGCGAGGGGAAAATCGGGCACCGCAAGACCGGCGTGCTGGTGGCGCATCGTCGCCCCCAGCGCCAACTGGAAGAGAATCAGGCAAGTTGCCCCGGCCAGGAGATAGCTCAAGCGTCGTGAGAGCATGAACGCGCGCCGCTCGGACTCCGCGAGTCGGCTCCACCACGACGAGGTGAAAAGCGCGATCGCGCAAAGCAGGACGAGAAACATTTGGGCCAGAATCGCGTGAAAGATACCGATTTGAGCCTTGAGCAGCGTGACTCGCAACCCACCCAATACCCCTTGCAGAACCACCGAAAAAAACGCGGCCACGCCCAGCCACCTGACCCAGCGCCGCGGCTCTTTGACCCAAAGCCAGACCGCCAGTATGGTTGTCAGGAACCCGACACCCGAAGCGAACAGCCGGTGCGAATGTTCGTAAAAGATTCCACCGACCCACTTCGAGATCGGAAACAAGAACATGTTGTAGCCGTAGCTGGTCGGCCAGTCGGGAACCGCCATACCCGCCTCGTGGCTGGTTACCAGCCCGCCCACGGCAATCAGGCCGACCGTCATCAACGCCGTCGCCAGCGCAAAACGGTGGAGCCAACGAGTGTCAGAGGTTCGGGTCATTCTTCAGCTAAACGATTGCCCGCCCAGCAAACTGCCGCGACGCGGGCAACCGCTACCAGCCATAAGGGAATTCAGGGCGCCAAACCTGGCTGCCCGCAATTATTGGGCGGGCTTGAACTCCAACGTCAAATCCGCGGTCTGGTTGTCCGCGCCAACCGTGATCTCTTTCGAAACCTTGCCCGCCTTGCGATGGATCGCTTCAATCACGTATTTACCCGGGGGCAAATTCGCGATCTTGAAGCTTCCGCCTTTTTTCGTGACATCGAAGAACGGGTTATCGGAAACGCAGGCGTAAGCAAACATCCAGGGATGGACGTTGCATTGAAAAGTTACGAAAATCTCCGGACTGGTGAACGCTTTTTCCTTGTCAGCGCCTTGCGCCATCTGAGCCTCATTGAACGGCTTATTTTCCGGATTCTTGGGTGAGCAATTGATGTTGTGCATCATCGGGTCGGAATTCTTGATGACCAGCTTTTGACCGGTCTGGATCCCGAGGATGTACGGCTGGTACAAACAGCCCACCTGATCGAGCACGGCGGGCGTGGCCGGGGCTTCAAAAGTCTTGCCCGTCAAACCGTCTTTGATATGAACAAAAACATCATCCAATCCGCCGTCCGCCGCCTTGACGAAGAAGCGGGTTTTGACCGCTTCGGTGTGCAGCTTGCCACAAAACTGATCCGACGCGATTGGAGCGATGACCTTCTCGTCCGGAGTGGCGCCGGTGACCGTCACCTTGCCCGTAATATCCGCGGCCGTCGCCAATTGAACCGTGCTTACCGCCGCCGCGGAAGCTGCCAAAAACCAAGATTTTAATTTCATATTTGGTACCCTGTTAATAAAAAGACATCTAAGGTTAGCAAACCGATTGGACCCGTCGCAAGCGGAATGTGAAACTTTTCACAAGCCCATGCCAGCCCGATGCCATTGGACCGCTCCACTCAGGGGCCACCTGATCGAGCTTAACGACTTGCTATCAATCCATTAGAGCATGAAGGGCTCGCCCGCCCTGCCCCACGCTGCCTCATTCCGCTTTCGGCTGAATTGACGCCATCACCCGGCTCATCTCCAAGGCGGTTCGGGCGGCTTCCGTTCCGCGATTATGCTCTTTGCCCAAACAGCGCACGCGCGCCTGTTCCGTGTTTTCAAAAAGCAGCACGCCATGAATGACCGGCAACTCGCGTTCCACCTGGAGTTGGGCGAGCGCCAAGCTGACGGCTTCGGCAACATGCTGCGCGTGCGTGGTCTGGCCGCGCAAGATGACGCCCAGGCAAATGATCGCCGCCAACGCCGGGCGGCGGACCGTGGCGAGACGCGCCGCGACGACGGGAATTTCGTAAGCGCCTGGCACGCGGACGATTTCAAGATCCTTAACACCAGCCCCGCGCAGCTCTTTCTTCGCCGCGCGCAAGAGCGCGTCCACGTAGTGAGAATTATAACGCGACGCCACGATCGCAAAACGCCCCGTCACGGCGCCGACTTTTGGTTTGGAAATTGGCTTAAGCATAAATGGCGGATCCTTGGCCGCGAGGCCAGGCGACCGCGACATACCCGGCGTTCGGTGCGAGGGATTTCAGCTTCAGATCAAGTGTCCCAGTTTTTCGCGCTTGGTCCGAAGATACTTGGCGTTGTGCCGGTTCGCTTTGACCCGGATCGGCAACTGCTCGACGATTTCCAATCCGTAGCCTTCGAGTCCGACGACCTTCTTGGGATTATTCGTGAGCAAGCGAATCGTCTTCAATCCTAAATCGACCAGAATTTGGGCGCCCAGGCCGTATTCACGCAAGTCCATCGGGAAACCGAGCGCCAAGTTGGCCTCGACGGTATCGAACCCTCCCTCTTGGAGTTTGTAGGCGCGGATCTTCGCCGGGAGACCGATCCCCCGCCCTTCCTGGCGCATATAAACGATGACCCCGAGGCCGGCTTCCGCGACTTGGGCCATCGCCTGATGGAGTTGAGGCCCACAATCGCAGCGGCGGGACCCAAATACATCGCCGGTCAGGCATTCGCTATGCACGCGGACGAGCACCCCTTTTTTTCCGGCGACGTCGCCGCGAACCAGGGCGAGATGGTGCTGCCCGTCAATGCGGGATCGGTAGAGATAAAGTTCAAAATCGCCATACTCCGTGGGCAATTTCACCACCTCGACGCGTTCGACCAGTTTTTCGCGCGTCCGGCGGTACTCGATGAGCGCCTCGATCGTGCAAACCTTAAGCCGGTGTCGGGCGGCGAACTGAACCAGCTCCGGCAGACGCGCCATCGAGCCGTCATCGCTCATGATCTCGCAGATCACCCCGATGGGGCGACAGCCCGCGAGCCGCACCAGATCGACCGCGGCCTCCGTGTGGCCGGCGCGCTGCAACACGCCGCCCGGACGCGCGCGCAGCGGGAAAACGTGGCCCGGTTGAACCAAGCTCTCGGGCAACGCGGTCGGTTCGGACATGACGCGAATCGTTTCGGCGCGGTCGGCCGCGCTAATTCCGGTCGTGATTCCTTTGGCGGCATCGACGCTGACCTGAAAATCAGTTTTGAACGATTCCCGGTTCTGCAAAACCATCCGCTCGATGCCCAGTTGTTGCAGGCGTTCGGACGTCGTCGGCACGCAGATTAATCCCCGGCCATTCTTGGCCATAAAATTCACGGCCTGCGGGGTGATTTTCTCACCCGCCATGATCAGGTCGCCCTCATTCTCGCGATCCGCGTCATCGACCACGATCACCATCTTGCCTTTCCGCAAGTCGGAAAGAATCGAATCGATTGAGTCGAAGGCGTGTTTCGCGGTTCGCATCGGAGTAATTGCGCCAGCTAGGCTCCGCCGAGGATCGTCACGACTTTCGCGAGCGCCGCGTCCAACTGGGACGCGTCTTTCCCGCCGCCACGGGCGTTTTCGGGCTTGCCGCCACCTTTGCCACCAATGACCGGAGCCACCGCTTGAATGATTTTTCCCGCGCTGGCTTTGCCAGTGAATTCGGCCGAAACGGTCGCGACCAGAGACGCCGCGCCACCGGCAGCGCCACCCAGAACGACGATTCCTTTGAAATTCGATTTTAGCGAGTCCGCCACCGATTGGAGGAAGTCGCCATCCGCCACGCCGACATTTTCGACGATGGCGCGCACGCCTCCCACATCCCGCGCTTTGGCGACCAAACCTCGGGCGGTTTCCACCGCCTGCTGTTGCTGGATCGCGCTCAAGCGTTTCTCCAACTCTTTTTGGTGTCCCAGTATAAGGTCGAGCTTTCGTTCCAGTTCACCGACCGGCGAGTTGGCTTTCGCGGCGAGCGCGTGCAACAGCGCCGTGTCGGCCTTCATCACGTGGTAGGCCGCCTCTCCGGCCACCGCCTCGATTCGCCGCACACCCGCCGAAATCGCGGATTCCGCGACCAGGCGAAAGAGACCGATCTCACCCGTCGCGCGAGTATGCGTACCGCCGCAAAGCTCCATCGAGTAGCCATCCAATTTCCCGGGCTGACCGCCGATCTGAACGACCCGAACGGTATCACCGTATTTATCGCCGAAGAACTGCATCACGTCGGGGCGTCCTTTGACTTCGGCGTACGGCGTCTCCATCCAACCGACCGGCGCATTATCGAGAATGCGCTCGTTCACCAGTTTTTCTACGTCAGCGATTTGCCCGGGAGTCAACGGCGCCGAGTTGAAGTCGAACGTCAATTTGCTGGGACCGACAAACGACCCTTTCTGAGCCAATTCGCGGCTAACGACCTCGTGCAGCGCCCAGTGCATTAAATGGGTTACCGTGTGATGCCGTTGAATCGCCGCCCGCCGCGCGCGGTCAACACGCAGGGCGACCCGCGTCCCTTCCGCAGGCGGCTCGGCCTCGGCCAGGAAATGGAGAAACGCGTGCCCATGCTTCTGGGTATCGACGATCCGCCAGGTCGCGCCATCCGCCCGCATCTCGCCGCTATCGCCCACTTGGCCGCCCATCTCCGCGTAACAGGCCGACACGTCCAAAATCGCCGCCGGCTTGTCCTTCACGCGGACCACCTCGACCACCGTAGCCGCGGTCTCGATTTGATCGTAACCGACGAATTGCGTCGCCACCAAGCTATCGACTTCCGAAAGCGAAATAACCTGTTTCTTTTGCGCCGCGCGCGCGCGCTGTTTTTGTTCCTCCATCAACTTATCGAACCCAGCGTCATCCACGGATAGCCCGCGTTCGCGCGCCATCAATTGAGTTAGGTCCAATGGGAAACCGTAGGTGTCGTACAACTTGAAAGCAAAATCGCCACTCAGCGCCGGCGCCTCGGTTCCGTTCACTAATTCGGCGAGCCGGTGCGTCTCCGCGTCGAAGAGTTCGCTGCCGCGATCAAGCGTTTTGTTGAACGACTCTTCCTCCGTCTTGATGACTTCGGCGACTTGCCGTTGCTTCGCGCGGATTTCCGGAAAGACGCCGCCCATACTTTCGGCGAGCACCTCCACGAGTTGATAAAAAAACGGCTGGCGGAAGCCCAAAGTCCGGCCGTAGCGCACCGCGCGCCGGAGGATTCGCCGCAAAACATACTGGCGATCGGTATTCCCGGGTAGAATCCCATCCGCGATGGCGAAGCTCAGGGTGCGAATGTGGTCGGCGATCACGCGAAACGCGACGTCGATCTTCTCCTGCTCCGTGTGCCCGGTGGAACCCGACGCGGGCAACGTCGAGGCGTACCGCTTCCCGCTCAGCTTTTCGAGGTGGTCGAAGAGCGGTCGAAAGATGTCGGTTTCGTAGTTGGAGATCGGTTTCGAGAAACTCGTGAACCGATTGGTGTTCTGGATGATGCCGGTGACGCGCTCAAATCCCATCCCGGTATCGACGTGCTGCGCCGGCAATGGCGAGAACGTGCCATCCGGGTTGGCGTTAAACTGGATGAACACCAGGTTCCAAATCTCGATGCACTCGGCGCTGCCACGATTGACCAGCGCGCCGCGCGTGTCGCCCGCCGGCGTCAGGTCCACGTGCAATTCCGAGCACGGCCCGCACGGCCCGGTGTCACCCATCATCCAAAAATTATCCTTCTTGTTGCCGTGGACGATATGGACCTTGGGATCAAGCCCGGCGGCGGAAAACTTCGCCGCCCAATAATCGTACGCCTCCTGATCGAATACGCTTGGATCACCCTTCGTCGCGTCCGGCGAATAGACCGTCGCATAAACTCGGTTTTTGGGAAAATGCCAGACCTCGGTGATTAGCTCCCACGCCCACTCGATCGCTTCCCGCTTGAAGTAGTCGCCAAAGCTCCAATTCCCCAGCATTTCGAAAAACGTGTGGTGGTAGGTATCGAGGCCGACGTCCTCCAAGTCGTTGTGTTTGCCGCCCGCGCGGATGCACTTCTGGGTATCCGCCGCCCGTCCCGGGGTGTACGGGCATTTCTGTTGGCCAAGGAAGATCGGCACAAATTGGTTCATGCCGGCGTTGGTGAACAGCAGGTTCGGCGAGTCCGGCATCAGGCTCGACGACGGCACGACGGTGTGCTTTTTGGATTTGAAAAAATCCAGGAACGATTGGCGTATCTGGCTGCTGGTCATACTTCAACAATCAACATTTCGCGCGAGGATAGGGAGAAAAGGCCCGCTTCCGCCAGCCGAAGTTTTTTCGGGGCGTCATGGGGTTCAGTGCGCCGTGGCTTACTCGTTCAAGCCGTGCCGGCGTAAAACCGCCTGAACGACGTCGGTCCCACCAAGTTTTTCAAGTAACTGCGCCCCGGCGGCGAGCAACGCCTCGACCGTCGCGCCGTAGTCGCCTTTGTCGCGGTTCCATCCGTTCTCGGAACCGTGTACCGCCCAGCCGATCGGTTTCGCGTGGAAGTCGTTATCGGACGACTCCAGCGGCGGCCGATACGAAAGGAGCAGCTTCACCATTTCGGCGTTGCCGTGCCACGCCGCCCAGTGCAGCGGCGTTCCCCCATGCTGCCCACGACCGTCCACCGGCAGGCCGGCGGCGAGCATCAAACGCACGGCGCCCAAATTATTGTTCCGGGCGGCATCGGCGACTTGATGGGCGTACGCGTCGGTCACCGATCGCGTCAACTCCGGGTGTTCGGCGACCAGCGCCTTCACCGCCGCCTCGTCGGCGCCGGACCAACACGCGGCCAAAAGCTTGACGTCGGCGGGACTGCGCGCCATGAGAACCTGGAAAACCTCCTCGTGACCAAATTGCTTGGCGACCTCGTGAGGGGAAACGTGGAAACCGAGCGTCCACTGATAAATTGTGCCACCACTCCTCGGGTTCCGCTTCGGGAAGAAATGTTCGTTCACCCGGAGGCGGATGCATTCCGGATCGGCGTCGAGCAACCTTTGAATCAAATCGACATCGCCGAGCGCCGCCGCTATCAACAAATCCGCGTGGCCGCCGCGGCGGACCAGAAGACGAGCGACTTCTTGGCGCTCGCGCACCATCCATTGCGCGGCAGTCGATTCGTGATCGATGTCGCGCGCGTCGATTTCGGCCCCCTGTTCCAACAGGTACTCGGCGACCTCCGTGTTGGCTGCGAAATGCAGCGGCAACTGCCCGTCACCGCCGCGGGAATGGACCAAACCCGGGTCGGCGCCGACCAATTCTCGCAGCCGATCCAGCTTCCCTAAACGCGCCGCCGCTTGGGCATCGACGACCGCCCCGCGCTCGATCGCGTAAGCGGCCAAGTCCGGACTTGCGCAATGCAACAAACCAAATCCCCCCGCCCACCACCGGCTTTTCGCGTTAATGTCAGCGCCGGCCGAGAGCAAGACATCCAGCATTTCCCGACTCCGGACCACCACGATCAAAGGCGCGTCAAAGGCCGCGACCGGATCATTGATCCGGCTCTTCAAAGCAGGATTACGCTCGAATATGGCGCGGATCGCCTCCGCGTCATCCCGCCGAAACGCCGCCCTGAAAAGCTCGGTCACATTTTCCGATTCCATCGCCCATAAATCGGATGAATTGGTCGGTTCGTCAACTCCAGTGTTATTTACTCTCAAACAATCAGGTCGAACCGTGTCAGGAACTTCCCGCGCGGCCTCAATCGGTCGGTTAACGAGCGCTATTGCGGCGTTTTTTCTTGATTTCCTGCTTATGCAAGCGTTACAGTTTGGTTGTCGAATGCGCCGTCCGGTTCGCTGGTCGCGGAGCGCCTTGTTCTTTGGTAAAACGACACAGATTTAAACCCTGCCATGTTCGTGTTAACAAACAAAGTCCTTGAACCGTAAGTCTATAGTGTAATGGAGCCAGAAGCCGTGGTAGTGGCCGACAGGCCTTGACTGGAAGTCGAAAGCCGCCCGGTGGGTTCCCCTTGTTTAGAAGCAGTTCTAAGGAACTGTTAGCCACGGCATTACGGTGGGGTTTTTTATACTTGGACTCCGTCCTCACTCGTGGGGGCGGAGTTTTTGTTTTGGAACGGCAGCCCATTGCGGTTACCTTCTCCGGAATGTCGCGCGATGATCTCTTTGCGACCGAGCAAGTCTCGCCTCCGGAGGCCCCCGCCGCCAGTGAAGCGGCACCCTTGCGGAGCGAGCCACTGGCCGCCCGGATGCGCCCTCGGACGCTCGACGAGTTTCTCGGTCAGACCCACATTCTGGCCGGTGGCCAATTGCTGCGTCGGGCCATTGAAGCGGACCGCATTCAATCGCTGATCTTCTATGGGCCGCCCGGCACCGGAAAGACTTCCCTCGCCCAAATCATCGCTCACCGGACGAAGAGCAAATTTGAGCGCTTGAGTGGCGTGGAGTCGAACGTCGCCGACATGCGGCGGGTCCTCGCCTCCGCCGCCAATCGCCGGCACAATTCCGGACAGTCCACGATCCTTTTCATCGACGAAATCCATCGCTTCAATAAGGCCCAACAAGACGTCCTGCTCCCGGACGTCGAAAGTGGGGTGGTCCGCCTGGTCGGGGCCACGACTCATAATCCGTTTTTCTTCGTCAACTCGCCGCTGGTCTCGCGTTCGCAGATTTTCGAGTTGCGCCCGCTGGAAGAGACCGAATTACGCCACCTGCTCGAGCGCGCGCTCGCCGACACCGAACGCGGGCTGGGCTACATGAAGGTTCACGCCGATGAGGCCGCGCTGAGCCATTTGGCAAGGGTCGCTGACGGTGACGCGCGCAAGGCCCTAAACTCCCTGGAAATCGCCGCCCTGACCACCCCGCCCGAAAGCGACGGCGTCATTCGCATAGATCTGGCCGTTGCCGAGCAGTGCATTCAGCGAAAGGCGATCGTCTATGATGGCGACGGCGACGCGCACTACGACACGATTTCGGCGTTTATCAAATCAATGCGGGGCAGCGACCCGGACGCCGCGCTCTATTGGCTGGCCAAGATGATTCACGCCGGGGAGGATCCGCGCTTCATCGCGCGCCGGATCGTGGTTCACGCCGCGGAAGACGTCGGCTTGGCCGATCCGATGGCGCTTGTGCTGGCAAACGCGGCGTTTCAGGCGGCGGAATTCATCGGCTGGCCGGAAGCGCGCATCCCGATCGCCGAGGCGACGATCTACATCGCCACCGCCCATAAGAGCAATAGCTCCATCACCGCGATTGACGCCGCGTTGGAAGACGTCCGCTCCGGCCGCACCCTGGCGGTACCCGAACATCTCCGGGACGCCCATTACGCGGGCGCGAAACGCCTCGGCCATGGCGAAGGCTACCTGTACGCCCACGATCATCCGGATCACTTTGTGCCACAGGACAATCTCGGCGCCGACAAGCGCTACTACGAGCCGAGCGATCAGGGGACGGAAAAGAAGATCGGCGAACGCCTCGCGCACTGGCGCAGCCTCCGAGCCAAGGCCCGGTCAGAATCGAAGCATGAGCCAGGCCGCGCCGCTTGAGCAAAAAGCCGCGTTGCGCGCCGCGGCGGATCAAGCGGTTCGCCGCCTGAATCCGGAACAACGAGCGGAGGCGTCCGCCAACGCCTGCGCATTGCTTAAGCTTCAGCCCGTGTGGGAACGCGCGCGGTCGATTCTGTTCTACTCGCCCTTTCGCCAGGAATTGGACGTTTGGCAATTGCTAACTGACGCCCTCGATTCACGGCGACTGGTTGCCCTGCCCCGTTTTGCTCCCGAACGACAAATCTATGAGGCAGCCCGAGTCAACAACCTCGACCGAGACATTCAAGCCGCCCGCTTCGGAATCCGGGAACCAACCCCCACCTGTTCAGTCGTTCCATTAAACGAACTGGACTTGGCGTTGGTTCCTGGGGTAGCTTATGATCGCAATGGGGCGCGCCTCGGCCGCGGATACGGTTATTACGACCGATTTTTGGCTGCGTTCCCCGGAATTAAGTGCGGGGTGGCATTTGCGGAGCAAGTCCTGGAAGCCATTCCGATGGAAGCGCACGACGTGCGATTGGATTGCATCTTGACACCGACGCTCTGGATTCAGTGCCACAGCCCGGTTTGAAATGATTTGGTTGGCAAATATTGACTGGCATGACGCCGCCTGGCTGATAGGCGGCGCGTTGTTTGGCGCCGCCGTGGTTTTTTGGAAAGAACGCCAGCGTCGCGCCACCTTGGCCCAGCGGGAACAAGCGCTCCAGGAAGACGCCCGACGCGACGCGGAAGCGTTGCTCCGGGAAGCCCGTCTGACCGCCAGCGAAGAGGCGCTGAAGCTGCGTGAGCAGGTCGAAAAATCCCTCGAAGCCCGCCGGCGCGACGCGCTTCAAACGGAGGAGCGCCTCACCCAACGGGAAGCCCTCGTCAATCAGCAACTCGAACACCGGGTTAGGCAGGAAGAGGACCTCCGCGCGCAACAACTCGATTGGCAGCGGAAGCACCAAAGCCTCGAATTGGAACGCGCCGAAGCCACCAAGCTGGTCGCGCAACGCCGCGAAGAACTCCAAAAATTGGCCCATTTCAGCGCCGCCGACGCCAAAGCCCACCTGCTCAAACAAGTCGAACAAGAAACCCTCAAAGACGCCGCCGACCTGACCCGCCACGTCATGGAGCAGGCGAAATTGCGCGCCGAAGACGAGGCCCGCCGCATCATCAGCCTGGCGATTCAACGCCACGCGGGGGACCATACTTTCGAAACCACCACGGCCACGGTCGAGATTCACGGCGAGGACATGAAGGGGCGGATTATCGGCCGGGAAGGTCGGAATATTCGCGCGTTTGAGGCCGCCACCGGCGTCACCGTTCTGATCGATGACACCCCGAACGCCGTGGTCCTTTCCGGGTTCGATCCAGTTCGACGCGAAATCGCCCGGGAGGCCATGCAACGATTGATCCTCGACGGGCGGATTCATCCGACCCGCATCGAGGAAGTCGTCGCGAGCGTCTCCCAGGAGATCGAGGAAACCATCTTTCGCTACGGCGAAGAGTCGCTCTTCAAGACCGGCCTGCCGCCGATGCACGTTGAAATCGTCAGACTGCTGGGCCGGCTGCACTTCCGCCGCAGTTTCACGCAAAATATTTTGGACCACTCGATTGAGGTGGCGCAACTCATGGGATTGATGGCCTCCGAGCTTGGCACGGACGTTTCCATGGCGAAACGGGCCGGCCTCCTGCACGACATCGGGAAGGCGTTGACCCATGAGGTCGAAGGCTCCCACGCCGCCGTCGGCGCTGACTTTGTCAAACGTTATGGCGAGGCGGACGAAATCGTGAACGCGGTGGCCTCCCACCACGACGAGGTGCCGCACACGACGATTTTGGGCATCCTGGTCAGCGCCGCCGACGCCATCAGCGCCTCACGGCCCGGCGCTCGCTCGGAATCGATGACCACCTACATCAAACGCCTCGAGAATCTCGAGAAGATCGCGACGCAATTGCCGGGGGTCGAGAAATGTTTCGCGCTTCAGGCCGGGCGAGAACTACGGGTCGTCGTTCAACCCGACCAAATCAACGACGACCAGGCGTTTGCCTTAGCTCGCAACATCGCACGGAAGGTCGAGAACGAACTGCAATACCCCGGCCAAATTCGGATTACCGTCGTCCGCGAGACCCGCTGCGTGGAGTTTGCGAAGTAACAGGCTCTTCGAGCTGTCTGGCCAGCCTCACGGACCAGACGGGCGCGTTTGATGCCGGATCAATCATGATCGCGCGCCGTTCGGCCCGGTTTCAACGCTTCGAGCCTCCGCGTTTCCTCTGGTTCGAATCGCAGGGCGGCCGCAATTTCGTAATCGCCCGCGGAGTCTCCCAGCAACGTTGGCAATCCAGCCACCGCGACAACCGGGAACGGCCGATTCAATAGCCAGGCCAGGTTGATCGCCCGCGGCGTCACTCCGCGCGCGTCCGCCATCCTTTGCGCCTCGCGCGCCAGCGCTGGATTGCCCGGATGATCCCATCGCTGCGTCCAGCGCGGACGCGCGACCAGTGAATCGACCGGCTCGTCAAAAACACATTGGCCTAGATTCCCGTCCTCGGCGTGCGCGAAGACCATGATTCCCGAGCGTCGCGCTTCGGCCTCAAGAGTCGCGTCGAACGGAACATACTCGGGCCAAAGCGGTCGCTTGGCCGACGGCAGCGACAACTCCGTCGTGACCAGCGCCGCGATGGGCGGCATGCCAAGTCGCGACGCCAGCCGGTTCGCCTCCTGGATTCGCGCGGCCGTCCAATTCCTTACTCCAAGAGAGCGAACTCGTCCGCGCGCGATTTCCCGCGCCATGGACTCGATCATCGGCTCCAGCTCCGCGCCCGACCGGTCATCCAAATAGACCAGATCGAGGGAATCGGTTTCCAACCACCCGAGGTCGGCGTCCACGTCTTCCCGCGCGGCTTCCGGTGTGAAACGATCGATGGAACGCCGACCGGCTTCGTCCCACCCGTCATGGCAGATTTGGCTGCACAGAAAAAACTCGTCGCGCAACCGACGCGTCCGCAACCACTTTCCAGTCGCCGTCCGACTATGCGTCTCACCCCCTTCGCCGTGGAGGTGCAGACAATTTCCCCCGAGCCGGTAAAACAGTTCCAAGCCCGCCTCGTGCGTCTCCGGCTGGGCGGACGACGGGAACGCCATGAGGCAACTCAGTCGCCGACCGAGCGACGGCGCGTCAATCAGTCGCAGTCCCATACACAATCCAGCCAAATTAAGACCGCCATAGGCATGCGTTAAACATAACTAATTCCCCGGCGCCTGGTCCAATCCAGAAGTGATGAGCAAGGAACGGCTGAATACATCCCGCAAAAGCGCGTGGTGGACGCGACTCCGCCGCCGCCCGCTGGCGGCGGTCCCAACGATCGTTACTTGCGTCGGTCTTCTCGCCGCGGCCATTTACGCGCTGGCCACACGTCCGTCTCGAGACGAACCAAGAATTAACGGCCAGGCGTTAAGCCGCTGGCTGGTTGAAGATCACTACGGGGAAGAACTTTCGTTCAAGATCGACGATCCGCAAGCTTGGACCCGGACACTCATCGAGTTGACCCGACGACAGGATTCCCTCGCCACCAAACTCGAGATTTACCTCTGGGATAAAATCCCCGAAACGATACGCTCAACGCTCCGCCGCCCTGTGTCGGCGGAAGAAGTCCACGCGGAGGCGATCTCTTGGCTGGAATTACTTGGTCCCGCCGCCGAAGCCGCCGTCCCGCGCCTGCAAGAAATCTCCCGTAACCCAGCTTTGGCAGGCGAGCACGCGATGGCGCTTTCGGCCTTGGCGATCATCGATCCAGACTCGTCCACCAATCTCAATCTGGTTTTAAGCGCGCTTGGGAGTAGCGATCGGTTTCTGCAAACGTGGGCCGCGTGGTGTCTCCCGTATTTTGGCCCGCGCGCGGCGCCCGCGGCGCCAGTTTTGATCGGTCTCATCGGCTCCAACACCTTGGGGCTAGCGCGGTCTGGCAATTTTGTTCTGGGGCTGACCGCGTTGGGTCCAGTCGCGGGTACGGCTCTCTCGGATGTTCTGAGCCAATGCTTAACCAACGTTCCACCGTGGAGCGCCGAGCGACACTGGGCGATCGTCGGCCTGATCGGCGTCGGCCCCGCCGGCGCCCCAGCGGTCCCGTATCTGACGACGCTGCTGTGCGACCCCACGAATGCCTCGTCCTTCCCGCAGGTGTTCGAGGCCCTCGCGTCGATCGGCTCGGCCGCCGAGCGAGCGTTACCGCAGATCGATCGCTTCCTCACTCATTCCGATCCTGTACTGCGCGCGATGGCGTCCCTCGCCGACGCCCGGATTCGCGGACAACCTTCCAACGCCGTCCCCAGGTTGTTGGCGGAATTAATCAATGGTGAATTTCGCCAGGAACACACGGGATGGCCCCTGCGACTCAGTTCCCACCCTGGCGAGCCGCCGCTGGGCCTTGACCACCGCGAGACGGCCGCCTGGCATCTGGGCGAGCTTGGCCCGCTCGCGAACGATGCCCTGCCGATTCTGCAGGACATCGCGCAGTCATCAACCGGACGGCTCGCCCTCATCGCCGCGCGCTCGGTCGGGCGGATAAGCGGAAATCCGAACCGCGCGCTCTCCGTATTCGAACGCTGTTTGTTCTTCAATGACGAACAGTTGGCCCGCCTGGCCGCTCAACTGCTGGGCCAGATGGGTCCCGCGGCGAGGCCGGCCCTGCCGGCGCTTACCCGCGCGCTGCAAATCCGCGAAGCCGGGGAATTCGGAACCCTCATAAGGGCGATCAAAGCGATCGATCCGGCCGCAGTGGCGGCGACCATTCAGCGCCAAGACCCCCTGCTCGCCAGCGCCCGGGTTCGTTGAAGGCGAGCGCCCGACCGTCCGTCGAGCGCTCAATTCCGCTTGCTCATCCAAAGCTCGAGCGCGCGCATGACCCGCAACGGATGATCGGTTTGGATCAAATCGATCCCCCAGTCGATCGCCTGGAGGTAGTTTTCGATGTGTTCGTGTGAACCCAGGGAGTCGGAGAATACCAAAATGCCAGCTTGATGACACCGCTCGATCATCTCCTTGGACAATATGTTCCAGTCCGCGTCCACCGCGTACGGTTTAAGCCCATTCGCCAATTCGTCCAGTTGCGCGAGCGAGCGCAGCGGCGGCAACGCGCGGATTCGCGGGTCGATCTCTTTCAATCGTTTCAAGAACGCGGCCGACTGATACACCACCGTCCGTTCGGCCATGCCGTGCCGCTGCACCGCCGCCGCCAGAGCTTCAGGTGCGATCGCCTTGGCGTCGAAATAAAGCTCAATCCTGCCGCTCACCACGTCAAGGAATTCGTCCAACGATGGAACCTTCACGCCGGCGTACGGCGCCCCGAATTTCGCCCCGGCGCTCAAGGCGCTGACGACGCTCGAGTTCGCGTCGAGGATCGGCCCGACGCCATCCGTTGTCCGGTTAAGATTGCCGTCGTGCAGTAAATACCACTTCCCATCCTTGGTCGTCCGCACGTCGAACTCGACGAAATCCACGCCCATGCGAATCGCCTTCTCGTAGGCCGGCGTGGTGTTCTCCGGGGCGTAGCGATTGGCGCCACGATGGAGGGAGATGCGGACGGGCCGCCGTGGGAGCCGCCGCCAAAGCGCGCGCGCCAGCGCCTCTTCCGGCACGTCGGTTTGGATCCAATCGACGTTCGCGTTCATCACGCGATCCCAGAAACCGGGGGTGTCCCACTCGCCCAAATTCTTGCTCTCGACTCGCACGCCGGCGTCGTGGAACGCCTGCGTGATCGCCGGCGTCACGTCCGGCGCGTCGATCTCGACCGCCGCCAAATGATTCGACGAACGCCATCCCTCAATCGCTTCACCGGGACGCCACTTGGCCATCGTCGCGACTTTCCCACCCGACGCCTGGGTCACTCGGTGAAGGTTTTCCATCCGGTCATACACCACGACCTGACGCTCCATTCCCGCCTCCAGAATCTCGTGCGACAAACGCTCCGGGTCCACCTGTTTGCAGTCGAGGTAAAGATTAAGCTTCCCCTTCGCGAGTTCGAAGCAGTCCTTCAGCGCCAGCAAATGCTCGCCCGCGAAACGCTTCGCGAACGCCGCCCCGACATCCAGCGAGCCCGACTCGGCGAGCGTGTGCTCCGCAACCTTCCAAACTTCATTGGTAACGCCACGAATCTCGGCGTCGTGCGCCAGCAGATGCTGGCCATCGCTGGTGAGACGCACGTCCACCTCCGCCCATTCCAACCCGTCTTCGATGCAGCGCCGCAGCGCCGCGCGCGTGTTTTCCGGCGCCTGGCCAGCCTCCCCCCGGTGCGCCATCAGCTGAAACTGTCGCGGCGGATCCAGCGGTTGGAAAAACTCGAACTCACCGCCCCACGCCGGGCCCACGCCGGCCGAGGCGACTAAAAAACCAAGAAGAAATAATCGCCGCATAATCTTGCCATCGTCACGTTTGAACGGGTCCGCTCGACCGCGCCACGACGCCCGTCATCGCGCAAGGCCCACGCTCTCACAGGTTCAGCCCCGCAGCCAGCCTCCAAACGGTTCGTGACCCGATCTTAACGCCACCGCCATTCCATCGTAAAGCGCGCGCGCTACTCTGCCAATCGTCGCGCCAAAACGCCCTGCGAATCTACGATACCCATGACTAAACTGCGGCACCGCCAACCGCCGGCCCCGCCGTGCCACACTCCCGGAAAGCCGCGGCTGTGACGTCCGTCCAACGGCTTCACCCAAACGAAAACCAGAACTCACCGATCATGACAACCCTCAGACGATCCACGCTCCTCTTCGCGTTACTTATTGTCACGCTCTCGACGGCGAATGCCCAGCCAAGAAGCATCACCAATCAACTCGTCGTTCATCTGACTTTCGACAATACCCTGAGTGACGACTCGGGCCGGGGAAACAACGCCACGTACAACAGCGCCAATGGTCTGGTCACGAATCCTGCCGCCCCAACTTTCGTCGCGGGCAAGATCGGCCAGGCGTTCCAGTTTACCACTGCCACGGACGGCTCGCGCATCGATTTCGCCACCTTGGGGTACCCGTCGGATTTGAAGTTCGGCGCCACCAATGATTTCGCCATTTCATTCTGGGTTTACAATACCAATAACGCGGGCGATCCGGGGCTTATCTCCAACAAAAACTGGTACAGCGCCGGCAATCGCGGCTGGGGCATCTTCGCCCAACCGGCGACGAACTTTCGCGTCCAGATGGCGGACGACAGCGGCTTGAAGTTCAGCGTGAAACCCGCGGGCGTCATCCGCGACGGCGCGTGGCACCACATCGCGGTTTCCTATCAGCGGGGCGCGTCCGGCGTGGTCAAGACCTACTTCGACGGCGCGCTCATCGATTCCACTGGCTACACCGCCACCGGAAACATCGATTCCGACGATTTGGTCAACGGCCTCGGAGCTCCTTACGCCGTCAACATCGGAGAAGACGGAACCGGCGGCTACAACAACAGCGTCGCGAATCCGCCCCCGGTCACCTCGTCGGGCGGCAGCGGCATCTATAACGCGGCCATTGACGACGTTGGCATCTGGCGCCGCACGCTAACCGACGTGGAAGTGGCGTCGATTTTCAATTTCGGCCTTAAAGGGACGAATCTGTTCAACATCCCGGACGTGCATTCGCCGGTGATTCTGGCCGCGTCACCCGTGAACGGAGCGTCCGGCGTCGCACCGAACGTCCCGACGACGTTCACGATTCTCGATCAGGACACGAAACTCAATACGAACAGCGTTCGACTCTTGATCGACGGGACTCCGGCGTCGGTTGTCCTGACAAAAAGCGGCGCGACCAACAGCGTGAATTACTCGTTGCCGTACCTTTTCGCTCCGTCCACCAAGCACACGAATACGCTGATCTTCGCCGACAATGGCGCGCCCACGACGGTCACCAACGTTGCGGTTTACACGATCGGATCATGGACCAATCTTTACCTCCCGGCGCCGCTCTATTTCGAAAACTTCGATGAACTGCCCACGCCCACCAATCCACCGACGACCTATCCGAGCGGTTGGACCACTTCGAATTGCACCGATTTCGGCGGCGTTTCGGGCTGGGATTTGTTTCACGAGAAATCGGACGCCTACTACGATTGGCAAATCGTGCCGATCGGCATCATTGCCGCCAACTTCAATTACGGCAGCCGCGTGCTGAACGTTAATAGCCCGCTCGTCGTCAATGGATCGGTGATTACGACATTGGGAAGTAACAACATCGCTTTCGCCGCTTCCGATCAACGGGGCGGCAGCCAGATCGACATGCTGTTCACGGGCGACTACAACCTCTCGGGCAAATCCAACATTTGGGTGGCGTTCAACAGCATCTATTCGCAGGAAGACAACCAAATCGCATCCCTGGAATACTCAATCGACAGCGGCTCAACCTGGCAGCCGGTCGTCTATATGATCTCGACGGCGGCCGCGTCGCTGGCAAGCACGAATAATGTCGTCGATCCGTACGCGTTGATGACGATCTCGAACTCCAAAATTCCGTTCTGCCAGGCGTCCAACGACGGGAACTACTTCGGCGCGTTTATTGGCGTCTCGTCCAATCTTTGGCCGACGCTTGGCCCCTACCTCAGCCTGCGCGCCGGGAGCGATCACGTTACTTTCCATCGCGTCGAGCGTTATCGCTTGCCCTTGGCGGACGGCCAATCAGCCGTTCGCCTCCGTTTCATGCTGGCGGGCGCGAATAGTTGGGATTGGGGGATCGACTCGCTCGGACTCTACAGCATTCCGATTCCACCGCCGCTACATCTGACCGCCGTCGCTCAATCCCGAACAAATCTCACGATCTCCTGGAACGGAACGGGACCTTACGCGGCCAGCGGATTGCAGAAAACGACTAGCCTCACGACCCCAAGTTGGGTAAACCTCCCGGGAACCATCGGCCAAACCAGCTTCACTGACTCCGTCTCCGGCGGCACGGTGTATTATCGCGTGGTCGCGTTCTAGGCAGCGATGAAACAATTCGAATCGAATCGAGAACCGGCGGCGGGCGGCGTCCACGCGCCCGGCCCGTGCGCGTTCACGCTGATCGAGTTGCTCGTCGTAATCGCCATCATCGCCATCCTGGCCTCCCTTCTGCTCCCCGCGTTATCGAAGGCCAAGGAAAAGGCGTCCCGGATCGCCTGCGTCAATAATAACAAACAATTGGCGCTGGCGCTGCAGATGTACACCAACGACAACGACGACTGGCTGCCGTTCTGCCAATGGTACAATAACTTCGGACCCAGTTGGATTTACATGCCTCTGCAAGGCCGCGCTCCCGACCCATTCAAGACCCCGGCAGAAGAATCCTACGTCGAACAGGGGCTTTACTGGCCGTACCTTAAGAATCGCAAGGTCTATTATTGCCCGCTCGATTACACGAACACGAATATCCCGAGTTTTGGCCGCCGAATTCAGCGGGTCTCAAGCTACATCATGAACGGCGCCGTTTGCGGATACGGCGACTTGAATAAGAATTACCCAGGTGGCCAAACCACCTACAAGATTAGCGCGTACAATCCGGCGGCGTACGTGCATTGGGAACCGGCGGTGAACAATTACGGCGGCTACTACGCGTACAACAGCGGCATGGACGCCAGCCAATACCCGAACGATACCGAAGGTCTCGGCAAACGCCACATCAAGGGCGCCGTCATCACCGGCTTCGGCGGCCACGCGCTTTTCATCAAGCTCGAAACGTTCCGCAACGAGTCCGCCCTGCCCGGCCCCGGACTCCTTTGGTGCAACCCCGGCAGCCCGAACGGTCATTGAGCAATTTCCTCACCGGACTAATCTCTCCTCGTAAACGCCCAGCGGCATCATGAAGCAGTACGCGTCGTAGCGCAGTTCGCTCCAGGCCAATTCGGCTAATGGTTGACCAGGAAAGAGCGGTATTTTCACCGGGGTAAACTGAACGCGCACCCGGATGGCCGACCGGCCTTGCGTCAGCGCGCGCCCCAACAAGAACTCATCGTCCCGAAAACGGCGATTCGAGGTTTGCACGTTGTGCTGCGTCGCGCCGAGTTCCTCCTTCGGGTTTGAATACACGCACGTATTCGCGCCCGCGAGATACCAAACCCCCGCGGGCCTCCACTCGGACTCCCGCCACTGGGTCTCGCCGTGACTCGCGTCGGCGACGAAGACTTCCGCCCGTTGATTGGGAAACTGATAATCCAGCTTGCGGCGTAGCAGGGCGCCAAAATTATTGGGTTCCAGTTTAACCGTGAATTCGGAAACGCCGGTCGTCGTTCGTCCCGTGTCTCGGCTCGCCGGATAAATCTCCTGGCCGTTCAACGTGTCCACGCCCCACTCATAACGGGAGATAATCTCATACGGCTCAGAGGCGCTGGGCGAACTGTAACGGTGCGCACCCTCGCTCGCCGCGTCGCCCACCTTGAGCGAATCCGTCTTGACGAGCGACGGGCTCGAAAGCCCGTACCAGTACGTCACCGTCCGGTAATGCTCCTTCGATTCATTCTGCCCTCCGTGTTCGAGCCGAATAACGGCGTTTTTGCCGAAAGGCATGAGGTCGGCCAGGAGAAATCGATACGCCGATTCGATCTTGTCCTCGGCGCTCTTCGCCTCGGATTCATTCCGGGCCCCAACCGGATGCCCGGCAAACGGCAGCGTCATATTTTGGCCCCCCCAATAGTCGCCCCCGCCGCCCCACTCCTCGGTTCCGGTCCCGTACGCTTGGGGCGTTTGGCTGTCGTCAAAGAAAAATCGCGGATCACCCTCCAACGTGTTGAGCGCCGCGCGATCAGAAAAAATCCACGACGTGCCGATGAAATGGCCGGACCAGTCGCCGCCCCCTTCGGTTTCGCGGGTGTCCAGCAGCACGAGGTCTTTGCCTGGCTCGGGCCGGGCGTGATCGCGGTACGTGGCATGAAAGTAAGCCGATTGATTCGTCACGCCGCGAAACGGAGCGTAGCGCAGCTTCCAGCGGACGCCCGCGATCTCGTTGCCCTCCGCGTTCACGAGTTCAATAAACGCATTATGAAAAAACGGCATCGGGAAAAAGCAAGCCAGGTGTACTTCGTCCCCCTCATAACGCACCCAGACCGGAAAACTCTTGACCAGGAATTCCCGCTCGTCGCGATTGTAGAGCGTGCCGGCGCCAAAAAACAGCGCCACTGGAGCCTCGACCGAGGGAGCCATGCGATTGTCCCAAGTCATCCGCAACGTCGCCCGCCCAAACTCGATCGCCCGCTCTCGCGGCACGGTAAACTCAATCGAGCGCAGCGTCGCCGGCGCCCGGCTGAGCGCCGCCACGATCGCCCGGCCGCGCGACGGCAGGGTCAACTCGCCACTTTGCTCTCGAAGCCCCATTCGGGTCGCTTCGGCGGAATCCGCCGGCGGCAACAGATCGCTCCCCGCGCGAGCGATTAGCGCAAGCACGTCCACGTCGGGCGCCGTTCGGGCATCCCAAGCGCGAATCGGGTGGGAAAGCGGCGCGCCGGGAACGTATTGATGATAAATATAATAACCGGTCCCGTAACGGGTCCGTGAATAGGCCATCTGGAAGGACCGTTCAAAACCGATCGGCGCCCAACTCAAGTCGGCTCCTTGGGTCGCGGACCACGTCCACGCCAGCGGACTTGGAAAAGGCGTGGTCGGCAGGAAAACCGAGCCGTCCATCGGATGGTTTGGGTCGGCGGTGCTGCTCTCCTGGATGAGGTGGTCCACCCCATCGACAACGTAATGCCACGGGCTTCCGTGCCAGTGGTTGTACCGCGCGAAATAAAGGATGCCCGGACCTTCGACATCAAGCGTCACGTTGAAGTCATCCGCGCGTTGGTAAAGGAAGTGGCTCGCGTCGGCCCCCTCGTTGCCACCGCGACGGTCGTAGGTGCTGCGCATGTAAGCCCGGGCGCCAATTCGCTGCGCCGGCCACTGGTCCCAGTTCCGGTAGGCGTCCAGCCCAACCGGAATAACCGGCGGTTCGGCGCCGGAACAGATTACGGGAATCACGGCGAGACAATAGCCCGCCAACCGCGCCGCAACGCGTCGATAAAGACAACTTGCCGACATGACGATGAGCGCGATTTCTACCTCGTCCGCGACTCCCACGCAAGGATGCCGCGGGGCGGTCATGCTTGAACTCGGCTCGTTTCGGTTCGAGTCTAAAAGTATGTTTGACACTCGGCGGCGGAATACTTGTAATGCTCCCGGACGGTCGCTGGACGAAGACATGAATCACGAGACTCGCGTTTACTCTAACATTTTTGAAATGCTCCCGTCCGAGGAGAACCCGACCCCGATGGTTCGCCTCAATCGGCTGAATCCATCGCCTGATTTTCAACTCTACGCCAAGTTGGAATGGATGAATCCCTTCGGCTCCGTCAAGGATCGAGCGGCCTGGGCCATGCTGCGCCAACTCGAAGAAAAGGGCGAAATCACTCCGGGTGGGCGAGGGATCGTCGAACCAACCTCCGGCAACACCGGCATCAGCCTGGCGGCGATGGCCCGCGCCCGCGGTTACCACATGCGGGCGGTCGTGCCGAACAAGGTGCCGCTGGAGAAAAAAATCCTGCTCAAAATCGCCGGCGCCGACCTTGACGTCATTAGCGATGAATTATGCCCGGCGCCCGGATTGGGTGAAGGTTCGATTAACATCGCCAAAACCCACGCGAAGGCTTCCCGGCACCGTTACGCGATGCCGAATCAGTACGAGAACGATCAAAACGTTTTGGCCCATCTGACGACCACCGGGCCGGAAATCTGGCGCCAGACGGACGGCAAGATCACCCATTTTTTTGCTTCGCTGGGAACCTGCGGCACCGTCACCGGCGTCGCCCAATTCCTGCGCGCGCAAAATCCCGACGTCAAGATCATCGCGGTTCAGCCGACGGAAGGCCACGACGTGCCCGGGTTGCGCAATGTCAGCCAATTAAGCGTCTCGAAGCTCTTCGACGCGTCCCTGATCGACGAAATCCTCGAAATTGATTTCAATCTCGCCTACACGCGGGTGCTCGACCTTTGCCGGCAAGAGGGCCTGCTCGCGGGTCCGAGTTCAGGCCTCATCTTCGAAGGCGCGCGGCGCATTATTGAGCGTGACAAAACCGGCCTGGGCGTGATGATTTTTCCCGACGACGTTTTTAAGTACACCTCGAACATGGTCAAACATATCCCCGGCCTCGCCGCGGGCACTCAAGCATAGAGAAAGGACACAATGGCAACCTACGCCCACCCTGAAGTACTCGTCGAAACCGACTGGGTCAAAAGCAACCTTGGCAAACCCGGTCTCAAACTGGTGGAGATCGATGTCGATACCAAAGCCTACGACGCCGGGCATATCCCCGGCTCCGTCGGTTTCAATTGGCAGACCCAACTCCAGGACCAAGTCCGACGCGACATCATCAGCCAGGAAGCCTTCGAGAAACTTGTTGGCGAGGCCGGCATCTCGCCTTCCGACACCGTGATCGTTTACGGCGACAATAATAATTGGTTCGCCGCGTATGGCTTCTGGCTGTTCAAGATTTACGGACACAAAGACGTGCGCCTCATGAATGGCGGCCGCGTTAAATGGCTCAACGAGGCCGACAAGGAACTCGTCACCGAAAAGCCCAGCCCGACGTCCGTCCCGTATAAATCGTCGAGCGTTGATCTCAGCCTCCGCGCGAACGTCATGGACGTGTTGACCGCGTCCAAATCCGGCGCGCTGAATCTGGTCGATGTTCGCAGCCCCGACGAATTCTCCGGCCGGGTCATCGCGCCGCCCGGGATGAGCGAGACCGCGCAGCGCGGCGGACATGTTCCCGGCGCCAAGAGCATTCCCTGGAGCACCGCCGTCGCCCCGAACGGGTCATTCAAGTCGCCCGACGAATTGCGCGCGATTTATTTGGATCAAAAAGGCGTCGATGCGAAGAAAGAGTCCATCGCCTACTGCCGGATCGGCGAGCGCTCGAGCCATACCTGGTTTGTGCTGAAGTATTTGCTCGGGCTGGACAACGTGAAAAATTACGACGGTAGCTGGACCGAATACGGCAATCTCGTTGGAGTCCCGATCGACAAGGGTTGACCGCGAGCCGCGAGTGGCGCTGAGTAACAATTCCAAGGCCGCCTGGACCATCGCCAGGCGGCCTTTCCTTTTCCTCCGGGCCCAACTCGTCCACCCCGCGGCAACGTCAGCGCGACAGATCAGCTCGCACGCGAGCGAGCCAACCCGGAGACGCGCGTGAGCTTCACCGTGCGGCTCCAGGTCATTGGCGCCTCCCAACTCATTTCACCGGCTTCAGCGACGGATCGCCCAACGGCACGTCCGCGTCCCGCCATTTCTTGATCAACGGCGCTTTGCGGTCCATCTCCTCCATCAATTCCTTGGCCTGCTCCGGAGTCCGGGTAATCCGGGGACGCAGGAAGACCATGAGTTCGGTCTCGTGCGAGACCTTGTCCTTCTTCTTGAAGGCCCAGCCGAGCACCGGGATGTCCCCCAAAAGCGGTACTTTCCGCAGTGTGTCGGCCAATTGCTTTTGAATAATGCCGCCCATGACCAAAGTCTGGCCATTCTTGGACATAAGATCCGTGCGGAAGTTCCGCGTATCGATGATCGCCGCGTTGAACAGCGTCGCGTTGGCGCCCTGGCGCAATGTCGAGGATTCGGCGTGAATCCGCAACGCGACATCCTCGGAATTATTGATGTGCGGCGTGACCTCAAGCTTGACGCCCACGTCGCGATACTCGAGCGTCTGGGAACTGCCACCCAAGGCCTGATTGATCGAACCGGATTGGAACGGCACCTGCGAACCGACGAAGAGGCGCGCCACTTCGTTGTCCTCCACGTTGATCTGCGGCTCGCCCAACACGGTGGCGTCGGTATTCCGCTTCAGGAATTGAATCAGAAAATCCAGATTCAACGTGCCGTCCAAGACGCCCGATTTCAATGAGTTGGCCAGCGCGGCCGCGCCGCCGCCGCCGAACGATTTGCGATATTCACCGGAGGTCTTCAGCAGGATGCCGTTGTCAAAATCGTCTTGCGAGAAACTGGTGCTGCCGTCCGGCCCCCAGCGGACGCCCAACTGATGCAACAGATCGCTCGATACCTCGACGATCTTCATGTCGATCAGCACCGAGGCCGTCGGCGCGTCCAAGTCCTCGATCAGCTTCAAGACCTGCGGAAAGAAGTGCACGTTGCAGCTAACCAGCAATGCGTTGCTGCGCTGGTCGGAGACCGCGCGCACCCGGCCGACGAGGTCACTGACCGGGCGCGCGGTCGTCCGACCGTCGTTGCCGCGGACGTTTTCCTGCTGCCCGCCCAACCACGGATAATAGCTGTCGTCCTTGACCTCCTGCTGCACGTCGAAGTCGAATCCCGGTTGGGAGGTCTTGGTCGGCTGCTGCTGCTGCTGGTTCTGCGGCGGCGGTTGGCCGGGTTGCGCGGGCGGGCGCAACGCCGGCGAACCGCCTTTGGCGAACAGAATGTTCAAGCTGTTGGCGACCGTGAAGGCCTTCGCGAACTTGAGCTGAATCCGCAGCGTGCTTTCGCCCGCCTCCGAGGGCGCGTCCAACTGGCGCAAGACGTCCTCGACCGCCGCCAGGTTCTCCGGCGAGTTCGACGCCAGAATGATCGAGTTGGAAAACGGCTCACTGGTGATGCGAACCTTGCCGTACAGGCGGCCGACGTCGTGATCGGCGGTCTCACTCGGGGTATCGCTGAAGAAATCATAATAGCTCCGTTGCTGGGTCTTCTTCAGAAACAGCTCGTTAAGCACGTCCTCGATGTCGGTCGCGCTGACGTATTTGAGCCGGATGATTTTCGGCGCCAAACTGTTGTCCGTGACCGGCGCGTCCAATTCGTCGATCATCTTCCCGACACTTTCCATCGAGCTTGGTGGCGCCTGTACGATCAACGTATTGCGCCGACGATCGGCCACCACCTTCAACTTCTTGGAGCCGCTCGACGTCTGCGGCGTAAAATAATAGATGTATCGGGAACTACTATCCTGATCCTTGTACAAATCCTGTATCTGCTTGGCCACGTCTTCCGAGTCCGCGTTTTTAAGCGTGAAGGTGCGAACCACCTTCTCCTGAGCTTCCTCGGTATCCAGCGTGGTTAGCAGACGTTTGACCGCCTGAAAATTCGCCTCACTGGACAGGATGATGAGGGAACTCGATCGCGAATCGGCCGTCACTTCAATCATGTCCTTCAACGACCGACCGCTCATCCGCTGATAGAGCGGTCCGATTTCCTTGGCGATGTCTTCCGCGTTGACATTCTTCAGCGGGATGACCCGCAAAGTGACATCCTGCGGCTTTTCCGTATCGAGCACATTAATTAACCGCTGGACCTCGGCCTGTTTCGCCTTGGGCGCGGCCACAATCAGGCGGTTCGCGGTCTTGTCCGGCCAGATACGCACTTGGTTTCCGCCGCCTCCCGCGGCGCCGCCGGCGGGCGTCGGGCCGCCACCGCTCGGAGCGCCGCTGTCGCCAATCATCATCGGCGGTCCGCCGCCCGGCAATGAACGCATGCTTCTCGGGGAAGACGAACCGCCACTCCGGCTCGTTCCGCCGCCACCACCGCCGCCTCCGCCAGATTGCGCGTTGACCACGAGACTTACCAGATTGCCCAATTCTTCCGCCTCGGAATTTTTGAGCGGATAAATCTCCACCGTCGAGTCGGAGACCGACTCAACGTCCAAGGCCGCGATCATTTCGCCCAGCAGCCGAAGATTGTCATTATAGTCGGTAACGATGAGCTGATTCGCCCGCTCATCGGTGTCGATGCTCGCCTTCTCCGAGAGCACCACGCCAATTTTATCCCGCAAGTCCGCCGCCTGAATGTGCTTGAGCGGGAAGATCTTGATCAGCCGTTGCCGGCCATCGGGCACGCCGGTCTTATCCGCGCTGATCAATTCCGGATTCATTTTCGGCTCTTTGCCCTCGGGCACGATCAAGATCGAACTGCTCGATTCGACCGCGGTATAACCTTCGATGCTCAGCGCGCGATAAACCAAATTGATCGCCTCGCGAGGAGGCAGTTTTTTCGAGCTGACGATGGTCAGCTGCACATTGACCTGCGGGTGCTTGATGACGCTCTTGCCCGTCGTCTGCGCGAGCCACTGCACCACCATGTCAATCTGCGCCTGTTGGAAACTCAACTGAATGTCCTCGGACCCCGACGGTTTGCCCGCGTCCCCTCCTGTCGCGCCGTCGCGATTCGTCACGGCGGACGCGCCGGCCGAGGTGGCGTTGGTCGCCGCGTTCGGAGCCGGCGTCGCGGTGGCGCCCTTGACGGCGCTGGCGGGCGCCGTGCCGGGTGGCGGCGCGTCCTGGGCAAAGGCGGTTTCCGCGGGGCCAGCGAGCGCTAGCCCCGCAATGGCCAACGCCATGCCAATCGCCGCGAGGGACTCTGATTTCATGATTGAATTTCGCTTTAATTTCACTGGGAGCTTTCCTTTCCTTTAGGCATGAGGCTGTCGCTGCCGAAGCCCGAAAATATCGTTAATTCCTTGGACTGTCCGTTCTCCTGAACCAGAACGCGGTTGGTGCCGATGCGAAGCAGCTTGATGCCCCCCAATTCGTCACCTTCCTTCACTAAACCGGTCTGCCCGCTCGGGGCGCGCAAAAACGCGCTCCGTCCAGCGATGCCTAACAGAGCCATCGGCATCGGGTGCATGACCGGCGCGAAAATCTCGCTCTGCGTGATTCTCTCAATTTGCGCCTGAGCGGCCGCCGGCAAGTCCGCCGGTGGTTTGCCCCCGCCTCCCGGCATCATCATCCCGGGCATCATTCCCGCCCCGGGCATTCCCCGTCCCGCGCGTCGTCCGCCTGGCCCCATACCGGGGGGCGGGCCGCCGCCCGGAAAGCCGCCTGGGCCAGGGCCGGCGCCGGGCGGAGAGGCAACCATTGGGGCTCCGCCCGGACCGGGCATCGCCGCGGGACCGCCGGGCGGAGGCATCGCCCCTGGAAGTGGGGAGCCGCGATTCGCCAGATTGACACCGTCGGCCGGCCCGCTGGAGTTGGTCATCGATTTCGGCACCGCCGCAACATTCGTCCCCACCCCGGCCACATTGGTCCCATTCTTCGCCGCATCGGCTTTCGCGATCGCGTTCGTGCCCTTACCGCTCGCCACTGTGTTAGTCGGCGATTTTCCCGGCGATTCTCCGGCGCTCACCTTGTTGGTCTTCGCGGCGTCCGCCAACATTGGAACGTCCGGGATGGTAACGTGACCGAGCGGATCATTCCGGACAAGGTGAGTGGAAACCTGCACGAGCACGAGCACGCCAAGTCCCGCGCAAATGATCTTAAAGATTGAGTCCAAACGCTCAAGCATGGCGGACCTCCTCGACTTTCCATTGTTCAAAATCCAGGATAATGATCGTCAAGTTTAGCTTGATCATCATCGGGTTCCGGGGGTCGGCGCTCAATTGCACGGCGTCGATGATCACGGGGAACCCGACCGTTTCCAGGCGGCTGAAGAGCGCCATCAACGCCGGAACCGGCCCGGACGCTTCAAATTGAATCGTCGCCAATTCCTTCGCCGAGGTCCGCCCCGCGGTCTCGCGGATGGGACCAAGCTGAAGCCCCGTAGCCGCCCGTTGTATGGCGGCGCTCGCGTCCGCGACCACCGACACTTTCGAAAGTTTGGCGGGATCCAGATGGAAGGTTTCCATCAGTTTTTGCGCGACCATGACCTTGTCTTGGTACGGCGCCAGACGCAGCCGCAAGGCCTCGGCTTCCCGAGTTAACCGCAGGTAATCCGTCCGTTTGGCCTCCAGGTATTTCCAGCCCTGCAAACCAAAGAAAAGGGCCAGATATACCCCAATGGCCAACCCGGCGAGTCGAACTGTGCGCTTATCGCGATCGGTTAGTTTTGGCATCGATATTACTCCTTGGCTTTGGGCGCCGACGCATTGGTCGTGGCGGGCGGCCGATTGGTTCCTTCGGCGCCCGACGGCTTGCCGGGCTTCGCGACCGCGTTGGTCTGGCCCGTGGCGGTCTCGGCGCTCGCGAATTTATCCCGCGCCGTCGTCGGTTGCCACTGCGCGCTCATCCGAACCACAAACGTCTGGCGGTCCGGTTGCGGCGTCTGCTCTTCCACGCCAACGGTCGAGAACATCCCGGACTTGATCAGCTTGGCGCGAAAATCGACGACGTTCTCGGCCCCACGGATCGTCGCGCGCAACGTCATTTCGCCGCGCCGATTCATGCTTAGTGAATCGATCTTGGTACCGGATGGCGCCGATTTCGAAACCAGTTGAAGAACCTCAAGGTAGGGCGGCTGGTTCTGCTTTAAATATTGCAGAAAGTTGAAATCACGATCGATGATCGCGAGCTTGCCCCGCTCCGCTTTCACCTGCGCCAAGCGTCGCTCCAAACGCCCCTTGAGTAAAAGAGCCTCAACGTAAGGCAAGGCGAACAGCGCCACGCAGAGCGCGCCCGCGATGGCCGCCCACCGCCACTGTCTTGGTCGTGGCGCGTTTTCCATGCCTTTCCCCGACGGACCTTGGAGATGGATCGTCAACGGCAAATGCCCGCCATTCGTCTCAATCGCCCGTCGCAAGCCTGAAATCGCCGCGGACCAACCTTCGCCCGCGCTCACCGCGATCCGTTCGCACACGACTCCGGGACCAAGCCGCCGCCCCAAACCGGGGGCTAATTCGTTGATCCAAGCGCCAGAGCCAGTCAGGTAAAGGCGCTGGCCGGTCCACGCCTGACCCACCGTCCGCGCCAAGGAATTCAATTCGCCTTCGATTACGCTAGCCAAACGATCCGCGTTTTCCCGCTCGCCGACCGAACTAGCGCCGATGGCGTTCTTGATCCGTTCGGCTTCCTCGATCCCGACGCCAAGGCGCAATGCGATTGCCCGGACAAAATCGCCCTCGCCCCAGGGCAGCAAGCGCACGGAAACCGGCGCGCCATCCTGAAACGCCATCAGCTCCGAATAGGTCTTGCCCACGTCCAAAACCGCCCATGAGCCGGCCAGTTGCGGGCAAACCGCTCCGCGCGCCAGCGCGCCCAGGGTAAAGGCGGGCGTGACGCCGCAGCCGGAAAGCAACTCTTCGTAGTCGGCCACCACCTCCCGTTTCACCGCCGCCACCATGACCTCGCGTTTGTCACCGTTGGCGGCGCGTCCCGTCCGGTCCTCGGTGAGTTGCGAGTATCCCCACGCCAACTGCTCCGGCGGCAACGGAAACTCGCCTTCGATCTGCAAGAGCAGCAGTCGCTGCAATTCCTCCTTATTCCCGGCGGGCAGGCTCAGGCGCCGCAATGAGACCCCGCGCGCGCCAATCGCGCACCAGCCGCGCATCCGGGACCTCCCGCCCGACCTTTTCAAAAACGCGCGCAGGCTCAGGCTCACTCGCTCGCGGCAGGCCGCGGACAAGCGACCGTTCTCCTGTCGTTCCAGCGGCAATTCCAGGCTCTCCGCGCCCAAGAGAGCGCGCAGGGAGTTTTGGCCGATTTCGAGATAAACGCCCGGTGAATTCATGCAATCAAACGCGTCATAGAACTTCGCGGTAGGCCACGGTTTCGATTCCCCGCGCTCCCAGGTGAACGATCACCTCGATTCGTTTCCGCGCGCCGGAGGAGTTGACTTTGCCCTCGCTCAGGATCCGAAAGGTTTCCGAGCGAACGGTAAGCCGAGGCGCAATCTGCTTAAAAATGTCCTGGGTCATGCCGGGCGTTTTCAAAATCCACGCGACGTTGGGATACGCGCCGCTTGATTGGCGGTAGGAAATGATCGCCTGCGCCAATTCCCGAGTGATGCCCGCCAAGCAGATTAACGTGTCGAAATCAGCGGTATTGATGTTGATGAGTCCCGGTGACGCGTCATTCGAGTCGGTCGTCACGTCGTCCGCGATATCCATCAGGAGGTTTTGATCAATTAAATTTGGGCCGGTCGGCGTGCCGCCGCCCTGCTGGCCGTCGGGCGTTGGCCCCGCCTGGGTGGGCTGTCCGGGTTGGTTTTGCGACTGCATCGCCCGTACGTCCAAGAGATCGGCGATGCTCTTCAGCTGATTCTGACCGCGGTAAGCGACAATCGCCTGCGCGATCGGCGTCGTGATACCCTTCACGCCGGTCAATTCGCCCTGGTCAGCGGTTTGAACATTCACGCGGGTGTCGCCCGACGCGTTCACGTTCTCGACCGATGAATTCACGGTCAAGAGACGCGACCAACCGGCGTCGCCAGGCACGACATTATTGGCGTCTTCGCCCCCAAGGGTATCCCCTGCCCCCGGCGCGGAGTCAGGCAAACCGGTGTCGTTCGGGTCCCGGCCAAGTAACAACTCGGGCGAAACGCCGCGCACCATCAACAGCTCGCGGACAGTTTGCAGCGGTCCGTTTCGCGGCTGGCGCGGCGGCCGAAGCGAAACGTAATAATCGATTTCCGCGCCGCCGGGAGAAACGTTGTTGTCGGCGTCCCGCCAATCGATGATCGCGGCCAGCACGTCAGGCGTCATGCCCTCCAATTTCCCCAACTCCTCATTGGAGGCGACGTTGACGTTCAAGCGCGCTTCTTCGTCGCTGACGCCATACAGAATCCGCCCGCCATCGCTGTCGCTCCCTTGATGAACGATCCGAAACTGGCCGCGCCCGAACGGAACATCGCGAAAATCCTGCGGGGAATCGTAGAGCGCGCCGGTGTGATTCTGCCCGGCGCGCCGGCGATCAACGGCGTCGGAGTAAAGCAACGCCTTGGCCTTTTCAATGCCCGCCAGCGCCAGATAATGCGCCTGAATCATATCGCCGTAATTCTTCTCGACGAGCAGGTCGAGACGGGCGGTATGCAGGACGCCGATCACCACCACGGCGAGAAGCGCCAGGCACCACAACAACGCCACCAAGACTGATCCATTCCGGCGCATCGTTTAGCTGCCTCCTCCCGGTCCGGGAATTGGATTGTTGCCCGGCGCGCCGCTGGAGTCCCCGCCGTCCGTTGGCGCCCCGGAGGAACTCGTCGGCGGTTGCACCCCCGCCAAGTTCAAACGCGTGACCGTCTGGAAGGCCATCGTCGGCGCTTTGACGTCCGGATCGCGCGTCGGGTCGGAAGCCGAGCGCGGGTCGGTGTCGAACCAAAGGGTAATGCGGACCGCGTCGGGCAGGCCGGTCAAGTTGCCACGCGTATCGGACTGACTGGTCGAACCAGACCCGCGCTGGCCGGCGCGTGAATTGCGGCCCTGGCGGCGGACCTCGGTGTCGCCCCAGTTGTCGAACCAATCGTCGCCGTCGAAATATTCCAACTTCATCCCGCGCAATCCGCGCACGATCTCCTCGCGGCTGCCGCCCGAGAGCGGGTCGAGCGCGATCAACGGGTTTCTTCGGCGATAGAGCGCGAGCTTCCCCGTTTTCCGCTCCTTGTCGATGAAGTAACTAACCTGGCAATAATCGCCTTCCCCGAGCCGGCGAGGCGAGTAGTTGTGCGTCGCGAAATCGATGTTGTCCGCCGGCGCCTCGTTCAGCGTCCGGTGCATGCCGATGAAGTCGTAGTCCTTCGACAGCGAGCACGCCGAACGCAGGTCGGCGGTCATGAGCGCAAAGGCGACGCGCGCGCTCTGGACGACCTCGACCCGCGGCTCGATCACCTTTTGTCCGGTCAGCCCCGCGCCGAGGCACAGATAAGCGCTCACGAGAATCAAAGCCATAAGCGCCGCGCTGACCACCATTTCCAGCAGCGTAAACCCGGAACGATTCCCCTTGGGCAGCGCGAGTCTCATCGGTTCCCGCGGGAGCGGTTGGATTTCGTCGAGTCCTTCCGACCGCTGGTCGAAGTAAGCGGCGTGTCGCTCGGTTTCTCGAAAATCATCGTGCGCAGATCATAAATGGCTTTCCCCGTATTCGCGTTCTCAACCACGACTTCCACCTCGTGCAAGCCCTCGAGCTTCCCCCGCGAAATCGTCCGCCGCCACCGGTACAATGGCAGTTCCTCGCCGCAATCCCCTTCCTTGACGCCATCCGTGATCAGACCCTCCGCGCGCAAGGTCTCCATCTGGCCCGCCGCGATCAACACGGCCGAAGTCTGCAGTTCCGATTCCTTGGTGGATTGCAACGCCGTCGCGATTCCCTCCGTCAGTCCGACCAGGCCGATTCCCAGGATCAAAATCGCGACCATGATTTCGATCAACGAAAAGCCGGAATTGTGACGCGCGGCGTTCACTTCGTGTCCATTTCGCTAAGATTCACTCGCGCCGTCGTCGGATTAACCCGCAAGACGAGTTGGTGGCCCGCGCGGTCGCGCAGCCGGATTTCCAAGGCGTCGGCCGTCCCATCCGGGTAAAACGTGATTGCTCGCTCAAGTTCCATCGCGCGCGGATCATCCCCGGTAGCTAACGGCTCCAGATTTTCGTCGGTCGTGGGCGCTCCGATTTCGGACGCATCCGGTTCACTGCTCGGCGGCTCGGGAGCCAACTCTTCTTCCGCCTCGCGAATCTCCAGCGTCACCCGTTCGTCAATTTCGCCCTCCGCGCCGGGGATGTCACGCGCCGGGACAAACCTCGATCTGCCGCGTCCCCCGGGAACCGCCCGCTCGACGCGGTATTTGCCGCCTTTGCCTTGGAACTGCAAACGATACGGCTGGCTGGTGGCGATCGCCCGGCTGTTCGCGATGCCAAAGACGCCGACCAGTTGACGCGCGGCCGAGCGAAGCAGCGCGTCCTCAAACGTGCCCTTCATCTCCGGAATGATTACCGCCGTCATGATTCCAATCAGAATAATCACCACCATCAACTCGATCAGGGTGAACCCGAGTCGCGCCCGTACCGCGTTAATTCGGCATCGCACGATCACCAATTGCCGATGTCGGCGCCATCGCCCTCGCCACCATCGGCCTTGTCGGCGCCCCGTGACCAAAGGTCAAAGCCGTTCGCGCGATGCGCGCCCGGGTATTTGTATTGGTACGGCGTGCCCCAAGGATCGGGCCGCAACAAATTGATGTACGGACCGCGCCATTTCTTGTCGTCGCCGGCCGGGGCCTCGACCAACGCTTTGAGGCCCTCCTCGGTCGTCGGGTAGCGGTCCATGTGAATGTTGAAACGCTCGAGCGCCGACTCAAGTTCGGCGATGTGCGATTTCGCGGCGCTCACCTTGGCGTCGTTGGTCGTGCCCATGAATTGCGGAATGATCGTCGCGGCCAGGATGCCGAGAATGACGACCACCACCATGATTTCGATCAGCGTGAAGGCGCCGGTTTTTTTGCGCGGTAGATTAATAGTCATACGATTGGTTCCCTTTGGTTCTGAAATTCTCAATGGATCGCCCGGCTCATGCGGAAGATCGGCAGCAGTAACGCGATCACCATGAAGCCCACCAACGCCCCGACCACCAGGATCAACGCCGGCGCCAGGAGTGAAATCATGGTTTTCGTGCGCGCCCGCATGTGGCGTTCCTCGATGTCCGCCACTTTGAGCAACATCTCGTCGAGCTTGCCGGTTTCCTCCCCGACTCCGATCATTTGCACGACGGTCTTCGGGAAGATGCCGAGCTTTCGCAAGGGCGTGGCGAGCGAATCGCCACCGCGCGTTTCTTCCGCCACCTGGTCGATCAACTTTGCCAAGACCAGATTTCCGATGGTGTTTTCGACGATCTTCAACGCCGGCAAGAGCGAGACGCCGCTCTTGACCAGCGTCCCGAGCGTCCGCGCGAATCGGCTCAACGCCGCCGAGCGGAAGACCCCGCCCACCACCGGCAACCGAAGCTTCAGTTTATCCAACAATAACGCGCCTTGCGGCGTGCGGACGTACCATCGCACGCCGGCGGTAACGCCACCCAATCCCACCAGGAGTCCCGGCCAGTATTGATGGAGTACGCTGCTGACGCGGAGGAGGATGAGCGTGGGCAAAGGCAAGACCTGGAGCATCTCCTGGAGCATCCCAAACAAACGCGGCAAGACCACGGTCAGGAGGATCATCACGGTAAAGATGCCGAACACGAGAACGAAGGCGGGATAGGAGACCGCCGCGATCACTTCGCCGCGGATTTCATCCTCGTGTTCGAGCAACTCGGCCAGGTCCGCCAACACCTTTTGCAGGACCCCGGCCTCTTCCCCCACCCTCACCATGCTGACGTAAAGTTTGCTGAACAATCGGGGGTGTTCTTCGAGCGCGGAGGAGAAGGCCAAACCTTTGCGGACCGCTTCACCCAGCCGAAGCACCACCTGCTTCAGCGCGGGATTCTCTTCTTCCTCACCCAAACCATCGAGCGCCTGCGGGATCGGGATCGCCGCGCCGAGCAGCGCCGCCATCTCCCGCGTGAACGCGGTTACATCCTTCCGGCGCACCCGCCCACCAGACGCCGCCGTGGGAGCCGCAGTCTTCTCCGTGACCGGCTCCGCTTCCGCCGTCGCGCCGGGTGAACATATTTCCAAACGCGACGGAAAAAGGCCGCGGCGACCGAGCAATTGCAGCGCGCTCTTGCGGTCCTCGGCCTCGATGACGCCCTTAACGGCGCCACCGGTGGCTTCGATCGCCTGGTACCGAAACGCCGTCACGCGAGCGAGTCTCCCGACGACACGCGCAGGATTTCGTCCAACGTCGTGATGCCCGCGGCCGCCTTGAGCACGGCGTCTTCGTGCATGGTGATCATGGTTTTCCGCGCCGCGGCCTTAAGCTCCGCGCTCGAACGCCTTTGCAAAATCAACTCCCTTATCTCCGTGTTGAGCGCGAGCAGCTCGAAAATCCCGATTCGCCCGCGATAGCCAGTGCCGCGGCATTCATCGCAACCGCTGCCGTGATAGAATTTCCCTTCGAGGCGGTGGGAACTGAGCATCTCGATCTTTTCCTTCAGCGCCGGCGGAACGTCCCACTCCGCTTTGCAATGCGGACAGATGCGACGAACGAGCCGTTGCGCCAGGACTCCTTCCAACGAAGAAGAGATCAGAAAAGCTTCCACCCCCATGTCGATCAAGCGCGTTACGGCGCCGGCGGCGTCATTCGTGTGGAGCGTGCTGAAAACCTGGTGGCCGGTCAGCGCCGCGCGAATCGCGATTTCGGCAGTCTCCGAATCGCGGATTTCCCCCACCATGACGACGTCCGGATCCTGCCGCAAGATCGCGCGAAGCCCGTTGGCAAAAGTAAAATTGCGGCTCGGGCGCACCGGAATTTGGGCGACCCCGGCCAATTCATATTCGACCGGGTCCTCAATCGTCAGAATCTTCTTCTCCGGCGCGTAAATGCCCTGGAGAATCGCGTAAAGGGTGGTCGTCTTGCCGCTGCCAGTCGGCCCGGTGGTGAGGAAAAGACCGTGCGGTTTTTCGACGAGCTTGCCCATGATCCCGGCCCGAACGGGGTCCAGTCCGAGTTCGATCGGGCTTAACAGCTTGGTGTTCTTCTCGAGCAGCCGCATCACGAGGCTTTCCCCGTAAATCGTCGGCATCGTGCCGACGCGGATGTCCACGCGGGAACCGCGGTGATGGATTTGGATATGCCCGTCCTGCGGCATGAAGCGCTCGGCGATGTTCATATCCGCCATGATTTTGACGCGCGAAACGAGGGCGGCGTGCAATTGTTTGGGCGGCGGTGGCTTTTCCTGTAACAGTCCGTCAATGCGGTAACGCAGTTGCAGGGTCTCTTCGAAAGGCACCAAATGAATATCGCTGGCTCGCTCCCGCAACGCGGTCGAAATAATCACGTTGACCAGATTGATGACCGTCGGCTCGTTGGCCATCACCTCGATGTCGTGAAGATTTCGCGACTCGACGGCCGTCCCGGTTTCGGGACTCAGGTTTTCGATCATCTGCTCGACCGTGACCTGGTAGCACTCGGCGATTTTTTCCAGCACCTCCGCGACCGGCGCCTCGGCTTCCGAGACCTCCAAGCCAGTTAACAGGCGAATGTCATCGATGACGCGCTGATTTCCCGGTTCCGCGGTCGCAATCGCCATCGTCCCGTTCCGAATCTCAAACGGAAAGACCCGGTGGCGTTTGACAAAATCGGCCGGCAGGAGGCGGATCACCTCGGGCGCCACCTCGAGGCGCGCGAGCGAAACCGTGCGTCCGCCATTCACGCGCGCTTCCGGCGCGCCCGCGGCTGATTCCGGTTGACCATCCGGCGCGCCAACTTCGGAGGGCGAGTCTCCAAGGTATCCGCTCATTTTTTCGACCAATTAAATCTAGTGATTCTGCTCCAAAGGCGAACTCCGGCCACCGTAGGAACCACCTGCGACTGCGTCAACAGGTTTCCTTATAACGGGTTAGCCATTCCACGTTGACAAGTGTCGCGGAAAAAAGTTCGAAAAAACTTTTAAGAAATTCGCGCGCCGCGCGGGCCGCGGGCAACTCAGAGCCCGCGAGGTTCGTTGAATTTCTATTTCCATGCTTTCAAGTTGAACAATGGCCGGGCCAAAAGGTTTCAGGCAATATTGAACCGCTGACGACTCGCTCGCTGCTCGCGCGGAGACTCGGCTAATAAGCGGTTCACCGATTCACCCAGTTATACGCTCAGCCGCCCCTTTTCCTTCGAAAAAAAACGCCGCTCCGATCGGAAATCCGCGAACACGCTTCGTTTGGATGACTTCAAGGCGCGAGCAGCCGCCAGGATAACCGCCGACTGAGGTTTGTTCGTTCCTTCAGTCTGGCGCCGTAAATTCACTGCTTCCCGGCGCCCGACGGCCACGCTCGGGAACCCGCCGCTCTCACTCTGCCGGGCCTGAGCGCGCGTCGCGCTATTGACAAGCCTCGACCAGTTGAAGTACTGCGTCGGGATGAAATTTC
>CAZFVY010000065.1:0-39859 GCA_964522665.1 uncultured Verrucomicrobiota bacterium
ACGAACGTTTTGCCTGGGACTGCTACCGCCGCTTCATCCAGATGTACGGCGACGTCGTCATGGGCGTGCAGAAGCGCGCCGGCGAGGACCACGAACCCTTTGAAACCGTCATCGACGAACTGAAGGCCGAGCTTTTTCCCGGCCAACAACACGTCGAAGACACCAAGATTGACGCGCAGGGACTGATCGAATTGGTCCGGCGCTTCAAGGCGCTGGTCAAAGAGCGGACCGGGAAAGCGTTTCCCAACGACCCGTGGGACCAGCTGCGTGGCGCCGTGGGCGCGGTGTTCGGCTCGTGGATGAATGACCGCGCGGTCGTGTATCGCCGCAAGTATCACATCCCGACCGAGTGGGGAACGGCCGTGAACGTCCAAGCGATGGTGTTCGGAAATACCGGCGAACGCTCCGGCTCCGGAGTCGCCTTTACACGTGATCCGGCCTCGGGGGAGAAGGTGTTTTACGGCGAGTTCCTGGTCAACGCCCAAGGCGAAGACGTGGTGGCCGGCGTCCGCACTCCCCAACCGGTGGCGCAGTTAAAAACTGTGATGCCGAAGGCCTACGCCGAACTGGAAGTCGTGCGTAAGACCCTGGAAGGTCATTTCCACGACTTGCAGGATTTCGAGTTCACCATTGAAAACGGCAAGTTGTTCATGCTCCAGACTCGCAATGGCAAGCGGACGGGCGTGGCCGCGGTGCGTATCGCGGTCGAGATGGTCAAGGAGAAGTTGATCAGTTGGGAGGAAGCGATCATGCGGGTTCCGGCGGATCAATTGGACCAGTTGCTCGCGCCGGTGTTCGATCGGAAGGCGATTGCCACCGCCAAAGTGATCGCGCGCGGATTGCCCGCCGGTCCGGGCGCCGCGACGGGACGAATCTACTTCAATGCGGATCGCGCGGTCGAAGGCGCCGCCCGCAAAGAAAAGGTTCTGCTGGTCCGCGTCGAGACGTCGCCTGAGGACCTGCGCGGCATGATCGCCGCCGAGGGCATCCTGACCGCGCGCGGGGGCGTCAGCTCCCATGCGGCGTTGGTCGCCCGGCAGATGGGCAAAGTCTGCGTTTGCGGCGCCAGCGCGCTCGAGGTGGACTATCACGAACGCACGTTGAAAGTGGACGGCAGCACCTATCGCGAAGGCGATTTTCTCTCGATTGACGGAACCGCCGGCGAGGTTTATGCCGGTGAGGTCAAGACCGCGCCCTCTGAGATCATTCAGGTACTGTTGGCAAAAACCCTAAAGCCGGCGGAAAGCCGCACCTATCAGAATTACGCCAAGCTGATGGAGTGGTGCGCGAAGGCGACGCGCCTGAACGTCCGTACGAACGCCGACTCGCCGGAACAGGTCGCGAACGCCGTCGCGTTCGGCGCCTCGGGCATCGGCCTGTGCCGCACGGAGCACATGTTTTTCGAAGGCGATCGCATCGACGCGATGCGCGAAATGATCCTGGCCGAAAACACCGTGGCGCGGAAGGCCGCCTTGGCGAAACTGCTGCCGTATCAGCGGGAGGATTTCATTGGGATGTTTAAAGAGTTGCGTGGCTTGCCCGCGACGATTCGATTCCTGGATCCGCCGCTGCACGAGTTCCTGCCCCACGAAGGCAAGGCGCAGGAAGAATTGGCGCACAAGCTCGGCGTCCCGGTCGAGAAGATCGCGCAACGGGTCGCCACGCTGCACGAGTTCAACCCGATGCTCGGCCATCGCGGCTGCCGCCTCGGGATCGTCTATCCGGAAATCAGCGAAATGCAGGCTCGCGCGGTGTTTGAAGCCGCCGCCGCCGTGCAGAAGGAAGGCATCAAGGTGAAACCCGAAATCATGATTCCTTTGGTTGGTTTCCCGAAAGAACTCTCGCTGCAGCTCGAAGTCGTCCACCAGGTCGCCGCCGAGGTCGCGAAGGAGAAGAAGTGCAAATTCAATTATCTCGTCGGCACGATGATCGAGATTCCGCGGGCCGCGCTGATCGCCGATGACATCGCCAAAGAGGCGCAGTTCTTCAGCTTTGGCACCAACGACCTGACCCAAACGACGTTGGGCATGAGCCGCGACGATTCCGGTTCGTTCCTCCCGCGCTATCAGGAACTCGAAATCGTGAAGAAGAATCCGTTCGCCTCAGTCGATCAAGCCGGCGTCGGCAAGCTCATGGAAATCGCGTGCGAGTTGGGCCGGAAGGCCCGGCCGGATATCAAACTCGGCATTTGCGGCGAGCATGGCGGCGACCCCGACAGCGTCCGCTTTTGCCACCGGATCGGGTTGAGCTACGTGAGTTGTTCGCCGTTCCGCGTGCCCGTCGCGCGCTTGGCCGCGGCGCAGGCCGCCATTGACGAGGCGAAAAAGAAGAAATAATCGTCGCCTGCCGCGCGATCAGCGCGGTGGATTCGGAATTGGCCCCGGCGGGTTGGAGTTTTCCAGCCCGCCGGGGTTTGGGCTTTAGAACCTGGGAGCACGAGACGCTGTCGGGCTTTTGCTCAGCGCCCAAGGCGGCGAGATGGTCAATCCGCCGTCCGCGCCGCGCGTACGATTGGGGCGCTGAGCTGACCGGATTGGTCCTTTTTTGTCTGGCGCTGCCATCGACCAGCGGTCTTGCGCCTTGGATCCGAACGATGGTGGGCCACCCATTCGATCCCTTCACCAGATTGGGTTGGCCGGACTTCCTGGAAAAAGACAGTCTGTGGTTTCTGGCACGAGTCCATGTGCGCGATCCACTTATGGCGCAGACGTTGCGCTTTTTGGAATGTCCTCACGATTGGCGATCCAGGGGTGTGACAAAAACTCCGTGACATTCGTGTTCCGCGCCAAGCTCCAGTTCGCGTTCCAACTCATGAAGAAGACCGTCTTCGGAAAGTTGGTTTGGATCCCGGAGATCAATCGCCGGTAGTCGTAATCACCGGGTGGATTGCTGGCCCCGTGGGGGCCGAACTCCGACAGGCCGAACGGCTTTCCCAGCCGCGCCACTTCCGGATAGCCCTTGATATGTTCCGGGTCGATGAAATCGGTGTACGCGTCCAAACCGACCAGATCGACGTAGCGTTCACCGGGGTAGTAGTCGGCGGTCTTGGCGCCGTGATTTGGGCCGTAAACCCAGAGCAGATTGTCGAGGCCTTTGACTTGGGTGAAATAATCAAACATCTGGCGCCAGAGTTGGACGAAGGTCTTGGGATCCTGGCCGCCCCACCAAAACCAATCGCCGTTCATCTCGTGGAACGGGCGCCAGAGGACGACGACGCCCGCGTCTTTGAGTTGTTGCAGGCCGCCGGCGAGTTGATCGAGTTCGGCCATCCAGCGGGTGTGGGTCTCAGAACCGCTTTCGAGCAACGTCTTTAAATCGACCCCTTTATCGCGCAACCCTCCGCGGTTGGGATTGGCGGGGTTGTAAAGGTGCGCGCTGACGGTCACGATCCCACCTGCTTTGGAGTAATCGATCGCGGTGCGGTTGGGAACCTCAAAGGTTAGAGCTCCCTTGCCGAAATCAGCATAGTCCACGCCGATAATCGCGGGCCAAAGTCCGGTTTGGCTGTGAATCCGGTTCATGAGGGTGAGATTCGCGCCGTTTCCGAAATTGACAAATTGACCGGACAGCACGCGTTTGTCGGAGCGCGCTTCGAGGCTCTGAAAATAGCTGAGCAGCGCGCGAACCCGTGGATTTGAATTCGTATTGGCCGCGTCAGAGCCGGCCGCGAACAGGCGGCCGGAGATCACCGCCGACAAAATCCAGAACAGATGCCGCTTTTTCATAACCGTAACCTGACTCTCCGAGCTCCAAGGCCAAAGACGCGAGCCGACGCGTGGACCGCGTAGGGCCCGAAAGGCGTCCGTGCCAAGTCCGTCGTATCTAGGCATTTTATCGGCGCCGTGTCGTGGATGCAATCCGGGACGCCTGCGATCGCCGACGCGCATTCGCACGTGGCCGGTGGCGGCTTCTCGGCGCGACGCGAGACGTTTTGCTTTTGCAAAAGCCGGGATCGATCAGCATAGTATTTCCCGACCCGTTTAAGGCCGTTGCCCGGCCTAAGCGCGCGCCGGATCGCTGGCGGGACGGAACCTAAATGTAAAGTCGGCATGTTTTGGACGAAAAAGAACAAAGAAGAGCATCGTTACTACCTGTTGCCGGGCATGGGCCGCAGCAACCGGCGGCGTCACGAGCAGTTCTTGCGTTGGGCGGTGGTCGTCGGCGTCATCGTCTCGGCGCTTCTCGGCTATATCCTCTATATCGTCAATCGGCGCTGACGCGGGGGCGAACGCTGGCGCCGACTCAATTGGAAACCCCTCTGATCAGTCCAGCGACGCTCTCAGCCCCGCAAAAAGGTCTTTCCCGGACGCAACGCTGACCGGTTGCTTCCCTTTTTCATCGGCCAATTCCACCAAGTCCGGTGGGAGTTCGCTGAGAAACGGCGAGGGATGGCAGGGCATCAACTGGCCATACTTTTTCCGCGCCGCGCAATGGCTGACGGTGAGCGTGCGCATGGCTCGGGTGATGGCGACGTAGAATAGACGCCGTTCCTCGTCGAGGGTGTCCTCGACCTTGGAGCGCGAATGGGGCAGCAGGCCATCCTCCAACCCGACGAGATAAACATGCGGGAACTCCAGCCCCTTGCAACTGTGCATCGTGATCAGGGTGACCGCGTCGCCTTCCGGCTCGGCCTCGGTTTCCCGGTCGCTGTCCAACGCGGTTTCCTCGAGCCACGTCTGGACGCGATCGATCGGCCGCAGGCCAAGTGTCCCGCCGAGGGGCGCCCCGGGGCCGCCGTCCAGCGTGGCGGACATGTCCTTCAGATTGCGGACGCGGTTTTCGGCGGCTTCGACGTCCTTTTCGCTCTGGCGCAGATCGTCGTAGTAGCCGATTTCGTTAAGGAAACTGTCCGCCCAATCACGCAACGGCGCCGAACCGCCGGAGGTAACGTCATGGCCTTCCAGGAATGCGCGGTGCTTTTCGAGCAGAGTCATGAACGAGGCCAGGCTCTCACGGGCGCGCCCGGCCAGTTCCGCCTGGACGTCCGTATGCTTCGCGGCGGTATAAACCGAGCAATGCCGCTGTTGGCTGGCGGCCAGGAGGCGTTCCATCGTCGTATCACTCAGCCCGCGGGAGGGAACATTCGCGATCCGCAAGAGATTTATGTCGTCGTGCGGATTCACGAAGACCTTCAGATAGGCCAGAAAGTCTTTCACCTCGCGCCGATCGAAGAAACTCTGGCCGCCGATCAAGTGATAGCGCACGGCGGCTTTGCGTAGCGCCGTCTCAATCGGTCGCGACTGGAGATTGGTCCGGAACAGGATCGCCTGATCCGACCAGGGAATCCGTTGGGCGATCCGCAGGTACTCGATTTGTTCAACCACCGTCCGGGCTTCTTCCTCATCGTTGGGGTACGCGCCCAGGGTGATCTTCGCCCCGGTCCCGTTTTGCGACCAGAGCTTCTTGGGCCGGCGGCGCGCGTTGTTCTTTATGACTGCGTTGGCCGCGTTCAAAATCACCGTCGTCGAGCGGTAGTTCTGCTCGAGCTTCACCACCTTGACTTCGGGAAAATAGCGCTCGAGTTCGAGCAAATTGGCGATCTCCGCGCCCCGCCAGCCGTAGATGCTTTGGTCGTCGTCGCCGACGACGCAAAAATTGCGATGTTCGCGGGTGAGCAAATGCACGAGTTGGAACTGCGTCTGGTTGGTGTCCTGATATTCATCGACCATGACGAATTGGTATTTTTCGCGGCAGGCCGCCAGCGCTTCGGGATGCTCTTCAAAGAGGCGCAACGTCAGCAGAATGAGGTCGTCGAAGTCCACCGCGTTGCAGGCGTGCAGCGCGCTTTCGTACCGGGAGCGGATGTGTTGCGCCATCGCGGCCACGCTCTCGTCGGCGAACGCCGTCGCCCTTGAGCCTCCGTTGCGGAAGCGGCTCAACATGCTCAGGATCGCGCCGGGATCGGTTTTCTCACCACCGGCCGAGATGTGGCTCATGATTTTTTTGATCACTCCCAGTTGATCGGATTCGCTGTAAATCACGAAATTGCGCTTGTAGCCGAGGCGCTCGATATGTTGACGCAAGATGCGAACGCAGAGGGAGTGAAACGTGCATACGGTGGGAGTCTCCGGCTTCTCTCCATCAGTCCGCCGGGGGGCGCGGGGGATCAATTTGCCGACCCGCTCCTTCATCTCGCGCGCGGCTTTGTTCGTGAACGTCACGGCGAGGATGGCGCCGGGGGCGACCCCCTTTTCAATCATGTGCGCGATGCGGAACGTGATGACCCGCGTCTTCCCCGTGCCGGCGCCCGCGAGAATCAACACCGGTCCGCGAATGGTTTCCACCGCCTGGCGTTGTTGCGGGTTGAGCGAATTCAGGTTCAACATGCGCGCGGAGTGTAGCGGCGTTGGAAGTCAAGGCAACCGCCTTCTTGGGTCGCCTTTTTGGGGCGTAAAGAAGCCGCGCGGATCGTAGCGGAGGGTCTGGGCGCGCGCCGCGATAAAGGACCCGCGGCGGCGTCAAAAGCGGTCACTCCGGCCGCTTGGGGGGCGTGGCATCGCCGTTTTGGTCAGTCGATTTCGTCTCGTCCTTCGGAGCCGACCGCTTAAGGTCTTCCTCAAGGAACTGGGCCACGTCCTTGAACTTGGGAATGTTAGCGGGGTTGATCGCCATGAGCGTCTTGTGCGCTTCGAGGCAGGTGCGAGTGCTCTCGGTCTTGTCGGTCGGCTTGGCTCCTAGATCGAGAGTTTCGAGCGCGCCGCTGAAAGGCTTTTCGGCGTCGATCAGGCAGAAGAGGCTGGCCACCCCGAGGCTGTCGATCAACTCGGTCAGGCGGGGATTGGCATTGAGCAAAGTGATGTGCGGCGGCTGGCTGGCCGCGCCAGAGCGGGGACCAAGAGCCAAGCCCACCAATACACCCAGAAACGTGCTGTCCACAATCGAGCATTCCGCCAGGTCCACCATGAAACGGACGCAGCCGCGCTCGGAGAGGTTCGTCATCATCGTGCGGAAACTTCCGCTGATTGAGAAATTGGCGCGACCCTGGACTTTGACGAATCCAACCGGCTCGGCCACGGCGACCGAAATGGTACAGGGAGGGGAACTCATGGGCGTTAGTTTCTGGCGGCGGCGCGCGGCCGTCCGGCGGTTCCGACGATTTCAATCAACGCCCGCTGGAGCACGAGGGCGTCGTCCTGGGAGCCGGAGACCAAGCGCAGATTACATTGCAGGAGCCGGTCCATCGCCCGCGCCAGCTCGGCCCGGCTGTAGCGCGTGATCTGCGGCATCGCTTTGAACAAAATATAGGGATGCTGGGTGAGGGGATTGAGCCGGCGGTCCTCCGGCAGCAGGTCCGCCGGAATCCGGTCCAATTGCGACTTGAAGCGATAGTGGTCGCTCTCCGGCTTTAACCACCCGCCTTCGACCATCTCCTTGAGAAAGATCAGGACGCGGATCTTCGAGATCAATCCGTAGAGGAGACCGATCTCCGATTTCTTCGAGTCAAATTTCATCTCCCAAAGCTCCTCGTCCAGCGCCTGCAGGAGGCGCGGCAGGTCGCGATCCCCGAGGGCCTCGCCCACCGCGAAGGCGCGCGCTTGCTTGTTGCGGCTGACGACCGCCGTGACATCTTCGACGGAAACCTCGGCCCGGTCGCCGGTGAACAACGCCAGCTTTTCGACTTCATTGTGGAGTTGCCGCGCGTTGGGGCCAACGGAGGCGACCAGCTCCGCCAACGCCTCGCCGGACGGCGTCTTGCCCAAGCCGCGCAGCTTTTCGCGGGCGAGGAGTTCGGCTTTATCCGCCCAATCACGATCATCGGTTGACCAGGCGGCGTAATTCTCAATCGTCCCGAGCTTTTCGATGGTCTTGTAAAAGGTCTTGCGTTTGTCCACCTTCCCCGCGCTGATCAAGAGTCGGACGTTGTCCCACGGGAAGGCCTTAAGCTCGGCGGCAAGCTCACCCAGGTTTTCGGTGACAGCCGCGGTGGACGCGGCGCGCTCGTCGCCGAGGAACGCGCAATTTTGAAACCAGATCGCCTTGGCGCCGCCGAAGAACGGCAGCGTTTGCAGCGCCTGCCGCAGCTTGGCCAGGGCGCGTAGCGCCTCGCCACTGTTGTTCACCGCGGCGTCGATAATCTCGTGGTCCATGCCGCCGAGTTGCGTGCGCCAACCCTCATACAACTCGCGCGCGCGCTGTTTAACCATGAATTCATCGTCCCCGAAGACGAGCGCCACGGGCGCGCCGGGATTGGAGGACTTTGGTGGCATATCGACTCGGGCGGATTAACGGCGTTTGGGGCTTGATTCTCGCCGGGGATGGCGTCGCCACCACCGGAGCGCCCGTGGCGCCGGGTGGAAATTCATTCTGGCTCGCCGCCCGCTTCGTTGATTTTGTCGAGCAAAGCGGACATGTCGTCCACCTTATCAAATAGGGAAGTGGACACGTAAATGGGTCGTTTCTGCGCGGTGGCAATGGCCAGGCAGTCACTCGGCCGGGCGTCAATCTCGACGATCTTGCGGCCGAGCTCGTTGTGTTGTTGCAGGATAATGCGGGCGTAATAGGTCGAATTCTTCAACTCCGTAATCACGACCCGTTCGACCGTGATGCTGAAACCTTGGAAAATATGGGCGATAAGATCATGGGTTAGCGGGCGTTCCTTGGGTGTATCACGGAGAAACATGCCGATCACGGCTCCCATATTGTGTTCCACCTGGATGACGAAAACCTTTTCGTCATTGCCCACGAAAATGGCGCAGCCGCTGTTCGCGGGAAGGATTCCCCGGATCACCACCGGCACCACGTCTTTTTTCATACCCCCATTTTAGTGGCTGCCGCCGAAGAAAACAAGCGCGCTTTGCGCGGCGCTCGCTGACCAAAACATCAGGCTTGGCGGCGCGCCGCGCCGTCGGCATAACTCCGTCATGCTGATGCTTTTCCTCCGCCGCGGCCTCGTCGCCGGATGCTTGCTCCTTATCCCCACGGCCGGCTGGGCCGAAGCGTCCGCCGTTTTCCGCGTCGGCGCCGCCAAACAAGATATCACGCCGCTGGAGCCGGTCCCGATGTGGGGCTACGGCGCGCGGCATGATTTGCTTTCGACGGGAACGATCGACCCGTTGTATGCGGCCGCCGTCGTGATCGAGGCGGGGGAGAGCAATAAGATCGCGATCGTGGGATTGGACCTGGGACGTTCGCCAGCGGAGCGGTCGTTGCAAGCGATTCGCGCTCGCATCAAGGCCGAGTCTGGCATCGAATACTCGCTCATCGCCGGCTCGCACACCCATTCCGGCCCCGTCCTTGAATTGAGTGACGAAGAAGGCAAGGGACGCGGCAAATTCGACGCCACGTTGCGCTACTACAAACGGATGGAGGACGGTATCGTGTCGGCCATCCGAATGGCCAACTCGAATTTGGCGCCCGCGAAAATGGCCGCCGGTTCGGTCCCGCTCAACGGCTTCAATCGCAATCGCCAAACCAAATTCCTGCCGAAGCCGAGTGACCGCGATTTGTCGGTTTTGCGCTTTGATGACCGGTCCGGCAAACCGATCGCCGTGATCGTAAACTTCGCGGCGCACCCCACCCTGATGGATGGCAGCGTCCTGAAGTTTTCGGCTGATTATGTCGGCGCTATGAAAGCGACGGTGGAGAAGGAAATCGGCGGGGTGACGGTCTTCATGCAAGGCGCCGCCGGCGATCAATCGGCGGACCAAGGACCGAATCAGGGATATCAAGCGTACGGCCAAGCGCTCGGTCGGGAGGTCGTCAAACTGGCTGCCGGGCTGACTCCGACAGCGGTTGAACGGCCCTCGCTGGTCGTCAAAGAAGACCGGTTCAAGTTCACCGCGCGAACCGACCTTTCCAACCCGCTGGTTCGGATGGCTTATTCGGTCGCCTTCTTTCCGGAACTGATCCCGAATTTCGCCGATGAGTACGCTGAAGGCGTGCGACCGCGGCTGACTGTCGCGCTGCTCAATGGTGAGATCGCCCTGGTGGGCGCCTCCGGGGAGTTTTTTAGCAATCACGCGATTCGGCTGAAGGAACGGGCGCGGGTCAAACAACTCTTTTTCTTCGGCTACTGCAACGGCTACCATCAATACTTCCCGACGATCGAGGCGGTGGCGGAAGGCGGTTACGGGGCGGATAATCGGGTCTCACCGGCGGCGGTTGGCGCCGGCGAACAAATCATGAATTCCGCCTTGATTTGGATTTACCAGCTGCTGGGGAAAATTGACGGGAAGTGACGAAGATCGCGGCGCCGGGAGTGGGCGGCCTCCGTAGTTGCCTTTGCCTGGACGGGCCGGTGTCCCTTGCCCCGCTCGCCCGAAGCCAATCGGCGGCAGCGAGCGAGCTCGAAGAGGGTTTCAGCGACTCGCGGCGCCCGCGCGGATAAATTGCAGAATTGCCTGCGCGGTCGGGTCGCCCTCGTTGGGCGCGTGAACCATTTCGGAAATGTGACTCTCACGCGGGACAAATACCAAATCGGAGGCTATGCCCGCGTCGCGCAAAGCGGCGCTGAACACCCGCGCTTGGAGCGGCAATGAGAGGTAGTCCCATTGGCAATAGGTTACCAGGAAGGGCGGCGCGCCGGGATGGATGTGGAATCGGGGCGAGGCTTCACGTCGCGCGATTAGGTCGTGTCCAAACACGGACGCCTGGCCGTCCCCGATACTCAAGTCATAGACGCCACTGAGCGCGATCGTTCCCCGGATGAGCTTGGTCGAAAGATGGCGCATTCTCAACCGCTCCTCATCCAAGGTCAACAGGGCGGCCAGGTGCCCGCCCGCGGAATGGCCGCCGACGAAAATCCGATTGGTGTCGCCGCCCCACTCCGCGGCGTGCGCCACAGTCCACGCAAACGCGTCAGCCACGTCCTCGATTTGAGCCGGGTGCGGATTTTTTGGCGCCAGACGGTAGCTCGGAATGACCGTCAAGATTCCCTCGCGCGCGAAGCGATTACCGAGAGCGACGTATTGTGAACGGTCGCCGAAACGCCACGCCCCGCCGTGAACGAAGAGAAAAATTGGCGCCTGGCTTTGGCCTTTCGGGATATAGAGATCGAGCCGGTGCTTGCCTTCGTCTTCCGGCTTGCCGTCGGTATAGGTAAGGTCTTTCTTGACCTCGACGCTCGGTGAAATGTCGTTGGCCGGGAGCCGCATTTCCGTGAGCGAAGGACTCTTCAAGTAAACCGGATTCGAATAGATCCACGGGCGCTCTTCGCCGTCGATTTGCAGCCACGCTTCGAGCCGATACGGCCCCGGCTCGGTCGCGTCAAAGGTCAAGTTGGTCCCGGTCAATTCCCGCGCCACCGCGCCGTTGTGGATCAACTTGAGGTGGGCGGGCAGGGGAGTAACCGCGGCAATCTTGGTCGAGCCGATCCAAGGGACGGTGTCACCCATCGTGAACACGCCGAGATTGTTGCCCGCGCCAAAGGCGAATCCGGTCGGATCACACAGCCAATCGTGCGAAACGTACGCGTGGCCGTCGCGCAAGGCAGCGCGAATCGCGGTCTCGGTGAGCGCCCGCGCCAGGATGTGGGTGCAGAGATTGCGAAAACTGATTTCGTACGGGTCGAACGTGGTTCCCTTGTAAATCTGGTTCTGATGCGCGTCGTTCGCCCCGATTCCGGTCAGCGGATGTTTCTGCGTGTCGCGGTCCCATTTGGCGAAAATCCCCTCGCGGTAATCGGCGCCGGCGGCGAATACCTCATCTGGATAGGCCTTGAAATTCTCGACCAACTGGTTCCACGCGGCGGGTATCTTTTCCGCGGCCATCAAATAGAGATAAACGCTCGGATCGAGCTTCGCGTCGGTGTGTCGATTGCAGATTTCGAGGCCGGTGAAACCATCGCTGTTGGTTTCGTAGCGTTCCTCAATGTGCGAAAGAAACCGCAAGGCGCCGTTGGTCAACGCCCCGCCTTCGCCGTCAAACTCTGGGAAGCGAAGCACGCCCTCGCCGTCCTCAGAACCGGCGAAAAAAAGCACCCCCTCCCGCAAGCCGCGCCAGGTCTCCGGGCGGGGACCGCGGTGATCGGTGAACATCACGACTTGAACGCCAGCTCGCTTCGCGCCGGCCAATACCTCCGCCCGCGTACCTTTGGTGTGATCGGAATCCTCCGCGTGAATGTGCATGACCCCGCGGAAGTCTTCGTAAACGCCGAGATTTGGCAGCGTCATCCGCTCGCGCGCAAAGCGCTCCCGCGCCTCATGGGTGGCTCGCAGATGGGCGGTCTCGAGACGCTGCGGGGCGGTCCACCGATTGGTCTCCGTGTCCGCGGCCAAGGCTCGGAAACCGAGGGCGAGCGGAAGGAGCCAGCAGGCGAATTTCATGGTGGCAAGGCTTTCCGTGCGGCTTTGTTCTCGTCGCGCGGGAGCTCAACGCGGGCGTTGCTCGGGCGTCGGCAGATCCCAGTGTTCACCGAAGAAGCCGGCCGTGGCAATGCCGCCGGGCGCTCGGGACGTGACCGGTTGATTCACGTCGATTACGGCAAAATCAGGCAGCTTGGCGATTTGCCGGGCGTTGTTGAGATAGTCATACTCACGGAACGTGAAGCCGCTATTGAGCACGACGTAGCGGTGCGGGTTCAACGGGTTCGGATAAATCAAAACCGGCACATGGTGGTCGGCGCTATACGAACGGCGACCGACTTTGATTTCCTGGTCGCTCCATTCAACGGGGAGTTTATCGACGATTTTGGCCAATAGGCGGTTGCTGTGCGGGTCGCCCCAAAGGACGAGGTTGCTCCCCGCGATGTCGGCATCGGTTACGGCGGTGTCGTCCAGCACCCGGGCTTCGCCGCGGAATTGGCGGCGCCAGTGGTCGATGGCGTGGGTCATCTCGGCGCCGCTCCAGGCTCCAACCTTCTCGTTCAACGGTTGGCCGGTGGGGCGGACCATAATGAAGCTTTCCATGAAGGCGTCATCAATCGGACCCTGCAACCCGTGGCGTTTGCGCAGGCCGGTGTTCTCGGAAGTTTCCCACGGCGCCCACTGTTTGCCGATTTTGCGAAAGTGAACGGTCCACGAACGGTCGGTCTGCGGCGGGGCGGCCGCGAACTCACGCCCGTCGATCAAGACCGCGACTTTGCGCGTGTTATCCAGGGGGCAGAGTCCGGACGGCATCGACAGGGTAAACGCGCTGACATTCGTGGTCGTAACCTTGACCGCCGTGGCATTCAGGATTTCCGCGTCCACACGAGCCCGTTCCCAATGTTTTTCCATTTCATCAACCGTGAGCCAGAGCATCTGATTGTAGCGCAGCGTCCAGGTGGTGAAGTGAATCCGGTTCGGAATCGGATTACGTCCGCGGGCGACAATTTGATCGATGCGGCGGTTGATCTCGATCTTCGAGTCCGGATGGTACTGGTGCTTGGTTTGGGGACCAATGATGTGGGTCAACTCCATCCCTTCGGCCGCGAGCGCTTTCGCCATCATATCGGCCGCCTGCTTCTGACCGTCGATCTCGCCGCTGTAGGCGACGGTCGGACAATTGAAAAGATTCAGGGCGTAGTCGGTCGAGTCGTACCAATGCCAAAGCTTCTGCTCGTACGGAGCCGGTTTGACCGCTTCCTGCTGGAATACTTTCAGGAAATCCGCCGTCTCGGAGAAGCCGGCTCCGGGCGCCGCCGCGGCCCAGAGGCCAGCGTAGTGAACCGCGAATTGCCAGCAGGCGGCGCCGCCCATGGAAAAGCCGCGAACGACGAGGCGGTTTTCATCGATTGGGTAATGTCGCTTGACGTGATCCAGGGCTTCCAGCAGGTCGATTTCGCCCGCGAATTTGTTGGCGTTGCAGTACCGGCCGTAGAGGTGCAGGACGATGGCGTTGGCCGGCGTGAACTCGCCAGGCGACCGGCGCCGGCCGTTCAGGAAGTCCAGCTCAGTCAGAGTTTCCCCGCGGCCGTGAAACCAGGCGTCGAGGCGGTACGGCGCGGGCGAATCCGCGCGGTAGGTCGGGGGCACGACCAAGCCATACGGTTGCACCGAGCCGTCAATCTTCGAGACGTAACCACGGACGATGAGACCGGTCGCATTCGTCCAGGCGGGTTTGCCGTCGCGCAGCATTTGGCCCCGCTCCGTTCCCTCCTTGAGCAGTTCGCGGGCGACGCGGACTTCGTTGGTCTTGTAAATCTCATCGTAGGCCAATGCGTAGTGAACGGCATTGTAATAAATCTGTACGTCCGGCAGGAGGCCGAGCAGGTCGCGTTTGCCCTTGAGCGACGCGCGCAGGGAATCGATCTCTTGGCCCAACTGCGCGACGCCGGCTTCCAACTCGGCTCGATCCGCAGTGGAGATGGCGATGCCGGGCGGGGGAACGCGTCGGACCTTGTCCGGTTGATTGTCCGTGGGGCCATCGGCGAACAGGGTGAGGGTCGAAACAAACCAAATCAAAGCGAAGCCGGATCGTATGTTCATGAATGATCCCTCTTTGGCCGAACCGAAGCGGTGGCGCAAGCTAATTTCAGCGACGGCCGATCGCCCGGGCGGAAGACCGCAATGTCGCCGATCCCACGGCCGGACCAGGATGCCAAAACCCGCGACGCCGGTTGCGCCGGCGGATACCCGTTTCGAACGCGGACGTTCCCCTATCATCGCGCTGCCATAATCCACCCAGTTTCCGCCCACCTCAATTCTAACTTACTAATCGTTCCTCACGCGTTCTCGATCGAATCCCGAAGGATCGCAACTTCGAGTTGCCGCAGAATAAGACCGGCGGAAAGCAGCCGCCTTCCGAGGGGTCTCGGATGACCCACGCGCCCTCAGAAATACCTGGAACGTCAACCACTCGAAATTGCAGCCCAATCGCCTTGGCCGCGCCGCGCGACAGAGGCGCGGACCCCGCTTAATTTGACGACGGATCCTTTTTTACCACAACGAGCGGGATGGTGCGTTTTTCGAGCGTTAGCTCCAGGCCGAGGGACTCTCGAACCGCAGCGCGAATACTCTCCGGCTCAGGGGCAAAGCGTTCATCCTCAGGCTTGGCCATTTCAGTCCGGAGCAACGCGATGTTTTCCCGGTCCTCGACGGAAATTGTACCGTATTCGGACGCCGGAAGCTGGCCGCGGATCGCGCTAAGCAGTCGTTGTTGGTCTGTTGAAAGCATCGATTCTTTGCTGGCGTTCGGACTTTCTACCAATTCCGAGACGGGACGAGGAAACACATGGGGAAGCAGTTCGCGGCGTGACATTCGCCACTTGAGCCGGACGTTGTAACGGTTGGTTCGACCGGTCTCGTCAACGACTGGCTTCTGCATCCAAGCTTCGAGGCAGCCGCCCAAGTCGTATAGGGACGTCGAATCGAGCCTCAAGCCGCCGCTTTGGTCGCTGCCGGAACGGTCCGAGCCGGGCGCCGAAATCGTCAGGCCGGGCGAATTCGTGGAAGCCATGCGCAGAACATAGACCTCGCGCTCGGTGGCAACCCGTTGAATCTGGAGCCCAAACATCGTTCGCAACATCGGGGCGACGACAGATTCGCGACCGGCGTGGGTGGTCGTGGGCGGCAGTCGCACGGTGAAGTCATAGCGGTCGGTTGGCAGGGAGGTTTGGCAGTCGAGCCATTGTTCCCGCGCATCGAAGAACGTCAGGATCGCCTGCTTTACGCTCGCGAATTGGCCGGACGCGTCCGCCCTTTCCCCGGAGACCTCCCAGCAATCCGTACCGTGCCCCGGCGGTAGTGGGCCGGAGCGACGGGCGGAGATTTCAAAGTAAGGTTTGGCGACGGGGACCGGCGTCGCGGTTTCATTGGCGAGGCTGTTTTCCGCGGCGTCCAAGACGCTGGGCGGAAGCGAACTGGTTCCGGTGGCGAGGACTTCCTCGAGGTGTCGGGGTTCAAGGCGACTGGGATGTGTTACCGCCACCACGATCCCTCGCTGGTTAACGATGACCGTGGTCGGGATGCCGGCAACGTGATAAAGCTCGCGTAGTGAGCTACTCGCGCCCTCCAGACCCACCCAGGAATGCATGGGCGTGTGTTTCAGGAACGCGGTAATGACCTGCTCGTTCTCGTCGCTGATCGCCAGAAACCGCACCCGTTTGCCTTGGAAGCCATCGGCCAGCTCGTTCCAATGCGGGATCGATTTTCGGCACGGGCCGCACCAGGTAGCCCAGAAATCTATCACCACAACCTGGCCTCGAAACGCGTCCCAGTCGGTTCGGGCTTCGACCGGCGCTTGGATGACTCTGGCAAGGTTGAGGGGAGGCGCGGGCGCGCCTAGCTCCGGGCCATTATTCGGCGGCGCTGAAAGCAGCCGCGCTGAGGTGATTCCCGCGAAGAGCCCGAACGCCAAGAATCGGCGCAGTAAAATTTGAAAAACCATCGTGAGCGTCGCTCGCGCGACACGAACCGCTGGCGAAAGTGGTCGGGGCGGTGAGATTTGAACTCACGACCTCTTGAACCCCATTCAAGCGCGCTACCAAGCTACGCTACGCCCCGAACCATGACGCCAGTCTGAAGTCGGCTGGCGGCCATAGTATGAAGCGAGGGGGGGAATTCAACAACTTTCCCCGCGGAAGTTTGGGACGCGGCGAACTCACGCCGGCAAGGCGGGTCGCCACGGATCCTTAGCGCGACATTTTCGACTGCCGGAGCCGGTCGAGGCCGACGGCGAGGATGATGACGGCGCCGATGATGATTTCCTGCATGTAGGTTGGCCAATTCATCTGATTCGAGCCGTTGCGCAAGACGGCCATGATCAGGGCGCCGATCATCGAGCCGAGAATGCTGCCGGCGCCGCCGTTAAGACTGGCGCCGCCAATGACGACCGCCGCAATGATGTCCAGTTCGAGCCCGATGGCGACCGTCGGATCGCCCTGGGTCAGGCGGGAGAGCTGCATCAAACCGGAAAGGCCGAACAAGAGTCCGGCCAGCGAATAGATCATGACTTTCGTGGTTCGCACGCGAATTCCGCACAGGCGCGCCGTCGCTTCGTTCGACCCGATCGCGAAGATGTGCCGGCCAAAAACCGTGTGTTGCAGCAGAACCCGCATTACGAGCGCCAGTCCGACCGCGACCCACACTCCCCACGGCAGCGGCCAGAGTTGCGTCGGATTCACGAGCGCCATGATGTTGTTGATGACCGAATCAGGCGGATTGACGGTTTGATTGTTCGCCAGCCATTTGGCCGCGCCACGAGCGATGCCCATCATTCCCAGGGTGACGATGAACGGCAACATCCCGAAGCCCGAGACGATGGCGCCGTTGACCAGACCGATGCCGCCGCCCACGAGCAGGGTCAGCAGGATCGCCAGCGTCGGCGAATGATAGCGCATCAACACGGAGGCGCCCACCACGCTGGTCAACGCCACGGTGGAACCAACGCTTAAATCGATCCCGCCGCTGACGATGATCATCGTCATTCCCAAGGCCCCGATCGCGACGATCACGGTTTGAACCAGGATGATTTTGAAATTGGGTCCCGTGAGGAAATAAGAACGAACCTCACTGTCGATTGAGAACAGGCCGATCACCAGCAGCAGGCCGAAAAATGGGCCAAGCGCCGTCAGCAGCGGCATGATCCTTAGCCGTTTCAGTTGGTTGGCGCTCATGCGGCGAAGGGTTCGCTGGCGCCGGTTTGTCCAATCGCGGCGCTGATGATGCTATGCTCGGTCCAGGTCTTCGCCGGCCGGGCGGCGGAGAGGGCGCCACGGCACATGACCGCGATGTTGTCGCACACGCCGAGCAATTCCGGCAGATACGAACTGACGAAGATGATCGCCTTGCCCTCCGCGGCGAGCTGGCCAATGAGTTTGTAAATGTGGGCCTTGCTGCCGACGTCGATCCCACGGGTCGGTTCATCGAGCAGCAGGATTTTCGCTTCGTGATGCAGCAACCGTCCGAGCGCCACCTTTTGTTGATTCCCACCGGAAAGTTGCCCAATCGGTTGCCAGGACGAGTATGCTCGAACGTCGAGCCGCTGAATCCAATCGCGGGTGAGCTGATGATGGCGTCGTCGATTGATGAAACCCAGGCGGGAGACCGGGCCGTACCGGGTCGCCGTTAGATTATCGGCCAGGCTGCGGCCAAGGAGGAGGCCCTCTTCCTTACGGTTTTCGCTCAACAGCCCGACTCCGGCGCGCAAGCTGCCGGTGGAAGACTGCCGCGCCTGCTCGCGCGAGAACGTAACCAACGCGCCTGACTTGATCCGGTCGAGGCCGAAGGCGGCGCGCAGCATCTCCGTCCGTCCGGCGCCGACGAGTCCAGCGACGCCGAGAATCTCCCCCGCGCGGAGGGTCAGGTTGACCCCGCTCGGCTTGCGTTCGCCGGAGAGTTCGCGCAATTCAAAGACCGGTTCGCCCTGGACATGCGGGACGCGCGGGTAAATCTCGCTGATTTCGCGGCCCACCATCGCGCGAATAATCTGAGTGAGGTCCGCGCCGGCCATCGCGCCGGACGTGATGCTCTCGCCATCGCGCAGCACCGTGTAACGGTCGCAGACGCGCTGGCATTCCTCGAGAAAATGACTGATGTAGATGATGCTGACGCCGCGCTGACGGAGCCGGCCAATTACCGTGAAGAGGCATTCGGTATCCACCTGCGTCAGGCTGCTGGTCGGCTCGTCCATGATCAGCACCTTCGGCTCACGGACGAGCGCGCGGGCGATTTCGACGATCTGTTTTTCCGCGATCGTGCGACGACTCACCGGCGCATCCAGCGGGATATGCGCGTGTTGAAGTTCCGCGAGCGCCGCGCGAGCGGCCTCCCGGCGCCGGGTGCGGTTGATCCAACCCCACCGGGCCGGTTCCTCTCCGAGGAGGATGTTCTCCTCCACGCTGAGATGGGGGGCGAGATTCAACTCCTGGTAAATCATCGCGACGCCGTGGCGCCGTGCGTGATGGGGATCGGTCGGTACGAACGAGGCTCCGTCCAACTCGAGTTCGCCCTCGTCGGGCGGGCAGGCCCCGCTCAGGACCTTCATGAGCGTGCTCTTGCCCGCTCCATTTTCGCCGATCAGCGCGTGGACTTCACCCGGAGCAACTTCAAACGAAACGCCGCGCAAGGCCCGGGTGGCGCCGAAGCTCTTGCGCACATTCAGCATCCGCAACCGGGGCTGGCTCATCGGGTCAGAATCGGAACGGTGGCGTTAGGGCCGGCTTGATCGTGGCGCATCGACGCGGCGGGACGCCGGCGCGCGAGCGCGGCGGGCTCATTTCAAGTATTTTTCCAACGGCGGATGCAGCAACTCCTGCGTCTCGGGCTGCTCCATATTCTCCGGCGTGACGAGAACGGCGCCGGTATCGATCTTCTTTTCGACCGGTTCGCCGCGCAGATGTTTGACCAGCGTCATGACGCTGAGATAGCCCATGCGAATCGGGTTTTGGACGACCAATCCCTGAACGTCGCCATTTTTCATATCCACCAGCGATTGGGAACCAGCGTCGAAGCCCAACATCTTGACTTTCCCGCCCGCGCGCCCGATGTCCCGCAAGGCTTTGGTCATCCCGATCGTCGAGTTTTCATTAACCGCGAAAATCCCGTCCGCTTGCTTGCCAAATCGGTTGAGCAAGTTTTGGGACGCCGCGTAGGCGGTTTCCCGGGTCGGGCCGGCATGCTGGTCTTGGGAAATGATCTTGATTCCCGGGAATTCCTTCAACGCGTCGAGAAAGCCCGCCTCGCGCTCTTCCGTGCTGGCGGAACCAACCGCGTAACGAAGCAGAATGACGTTGCCTTTGCCGCCGAGGATTTTACCCATATACTGGCCAGCCATCTTCCCACCGACGTAATTATCCGTGGCGACAAAGCTGACGTAATCGGTCGATTTCAACCCGGAATCAAAAATGACGACCGGGATGTGGGCCTGCGCGGCGCTGGCGACCGGCTTGACGAGCGCCTGCGAATCAAGCGGGGCCAGGACGATGCCGCTGACCCGACGGGTCATGAAATTCTCCACCACTTGAATCTGTTGATCGCGGTCATCTTCGCGCAGGGGCCCCTTCCAGATCACTTCGACATGGATGCCCTGAGCGGCCAACTCGTCGCGGGCCTTGAAAGCGCCGGCGTTAATGGATTTCCAGAATTCGTGGGTCGTCCCTTTCGGAATGACGGCAATCGTGTACGATTTCTCGGCTGCGAATAGGTTGCCGGCCGCGGTCAGCAACAGGGCAAGCGCCAGCAGCGAACGGAGCAGTGATTTCATGCCCCGAGGCTAGGGCTGCAGCGCTGGCCTTTCAATCTTAAAACGGCTTTGGAGGGGAAAAGCGCGCTTTCGGTCGAAGGGGCGGCTCACCAAGCGGCGAAGCGTTCCAATTCAAAGTCTGAGGCTGAAGTCAGCCGCCCTCTCGCGCCAGAACGGTGGCGTTTCGACCGTGGATCAAACCGTCGGCGACCGCGGCGGCGCCACTTTCGGCGTCAGTCGCAAAACGGTCTCACGCATTTCCTTGCCCGGCTTAAACTTGACCACGGCGCGTGGCGGAATCCGCACGTCAGTTCCCGGCGCTTTGGGGTTCCGTCCGACGCGCGCCTTACGCATCCGCACTTCAAAAACGCCAAAATCACGCAACTCGACGTTGGCGCCTTTGGCCACGGCTTCGGAGATGCCATCCAGCGTCTTCTGGACCACCGCCATTACGTCTTGCTGGGTCAGCCCGGTCTCGGCGCTGATTCGAACGACCAAGTCGCGCTTCGTCATAGATGGTTGTCAATTAGCACGCGGAGCGTATCCCAAATCAATAGTTGCATGCCTTAATAGCAAGGCGTTGCGCGGAGGGCAAGCGAAAACCGGCCGCGAAAACCGGCCGCGAATCGAGGACCGGATTTGGCGCTCGGGGATTCGGTCAACGCGACTCAGCGGCCGGAATCCGATACCCGGGAGGTCACGCCAGCCCTCGACGGCGCCGCGTCGGGGCGCGGGCATCTAAAAAGCGTGGGCCGGGTGTCCTCCGGACGCCGAACACGTCCGAGGCCATTGTTGTCCGTCACCAGCCAAAAGCAGTCGCGATCGACGGCCAATCCTTCCATGACGCCAACGAACGGATAAATCCTGTGGTAGAGGACGTCGGGGGCATTCTCTACGGCGCCATAGTCGTACTCGGCCAGGACCTGGTGTTTTGCGGGATCAATTTTCAGGATGACCCGGTTCTCCCGCAAGAGCGCATACAGGCTGCCATCGCGCCAGCAAAGGTCCGAATAGTGGACGTCGCCACCCGTTAGCAAATCAACGAACCCGCCGCGCCGGGGGCGAACCACAAAATCGTCGATGACCTTAAGCGTCTGGAGATCAACCGCGATCAATCGGCCGCGCTGGCGTTCATTCGCGACGTAGAGCGTTTCATTGTCGATGGCGATGCCCTCGAACGACGCGTCGTGGTCGAACGGGTCAAAGTATTTCCGGACCGGAGTCCAATCAATCTCGAGGCGCGTGACCCGGTGCGTGACGGGGTCAAACCGCAGGATCCAGCGGTCAGCCTCCTCGCAGAGGTAGAGGCGTCCGGCAGAATCCTGCGCCATCCCCTCGCAATCGTAACGATCATGTTTCTCGGCGGCGAAGGGAGCCAGTTGGGCTTCCGTGAAGCAGTCGGGGAGCCGCGCGAGATCCGCGGCGGCGGCGTTGGTCGAGAATTCGATTCGATAGATCGACGGGCCACGGTCGCTGACGGTCAACAGTTCACCTTGGGGCGTCAACAGCAGTCCGGAAGCGTCGAAGCGTTGGCCCTCCGGCAAGTTAAGTTGCCAGACTCCGCTTGTTTGGAGGGTGTAGCGTGGCGGCGCGGGCGAGAGGCTGGGCGCTGGAGCCCGGCAGCCTCCCAAAAGGCAGCCGGCGACGATTACGAAAATCCCGGGGGAGCGCGGCGCGGTCAATTTCAAGAGACCCGACTCTATCAGAGCCGGACCGTGATTGCCAACTGGCGGCGCTTCCTCCGGTGGCCTATAATGTTGCGGCGCGCAGGCGGATGACCCATTCTGCGCGGACGAGAATTTGCGATGAATTTCGAGCTTGCTTCCCCATTTCAACCGCAGGGTGACCAACCGCAGGCGATCGCGCGCCTTGCCGAAGGCCTGCTGAGCGGGGCGAATCATCAAACCTTATTGGGCGTCACCGGCTCGGGCAAAACGTTCACCGTTGCGAACGTAATTCAACAATTGAATCGTCCGACGCTGGTGATCTCGCACAACAAGACTCTCGCGGCCCAACTCTACGCTGAGTTCAAAGCCTTTTTTCCGAAGAACGCCGTCGAGTATTTTGTCAGCTACTTCGATTATTACCAACCCGAGGCCTACATACCGCGCACCGACACGTTCATCGAAAAGGACTCGAGCATCAACCAAGAGATCGAGCGGATGCGCTTGTCCACGACCAGTTCGCTCTTTTCACGACGCGACGTCGTGGTGGTGGCGAGCGTCTCCTGCATCTACGGCTTGGGCAGCAAAGAGGACTACGAGGCGATGGTGGTGCCGTTGAAGCGGGGGCAGGAGTTGACCCGTGACCAGTTGTTGTCCCGTCTGGTCGATCTGCAATACAATCGCAACGACATTGATTTCTCGCGCAGTCAATTCCGGGTGCGGGGCGACACGGTCGAGCTTTGTCCGGCGTACACGGAAGACGCGTTGCGCATCGAATTCTTTGGCGACCAAATCGATCGGCTCACGAGATTTGATCCCTTGACGGGGCATGTTTACGAGCCGCTGGAGGCGGCGACGATCTACCCGAGCAAGCAGTTCGTCACGCCGGCGGCGAAGATGAAGCGGGCGATCCTCTCCATCCGCGAGGAGATGTGCGAACGCATCGCCTGGTTTGAGAAGCAAGGCAAACTGCTCGAAGCCCAGCGCTTGAAGATGCGTACGGAGTACGATCTGGAGATGATGGAAGAGATGGGCTTCTGCTCGGGCATTGAGAATTATTCCCGGCATATCAGCGGCCGCGCGCCCGGCTCGCGTCCATACACGTTGCTCGACTTTTTTCCGTCGGATTATCTGCTGGTGATTGACGAGTCCCACGCTACGATCCCGCAGCTGGAGGGGATGTTCGCCGGGGATCGATCCCGTAAAACCGTTCTGGCCGAGCACGGATTCCGGTTACCGAGCGCATTGGATAATCGCCCGTTGAATTTCGACGAGTTTCAAAAAATGCAGAAGCAGACGATCTACGTCAGCGCGACTCCGGGGCCGCGGGAAATCGGTTGGTCGGAGGGCCGCATTGTCGAGCAAATCGTGCGGCCCACCGGATTGATCGACCCGAAAATCATCATTCGGCCGCTCAAAGGCCAAATCGATGATTTGATCGACGTGGCGCGCCAGCGGGTGGAACTCAAGGAACGGGTGCTGGTCACAACTTTGACCAAGCGGACCGCCGAGGAGTTGACTGATTACCTGCGCGACATCGGCATCAACGTGCGATACCTCCACAGCGAAATCGACGCCATCGAGCGGGTCGAAATCCTGCGGTCGCTGCGCAAAGGTGAATTTGACGTGCTGGTGGGGATCAACCTGCTGCGCGAGGGGTTGGATCTGCCTGAGGTATCGCTGGTCGCGATTCTGGATGCTGATAAAGAGGGTTATTTGCGTTCGACGACGAGCTTGATTCAAACCGCTGGCCGCGCGGCGCGGCATCTCAATGGTGAAGTGATCCTTTACGCGGACGTCATGACCCAGAGTATTCAGCGGTTTTTGGCCACGTCCGAATATCGGCGCCAAAAACAACTGGCGTACAATAAGGAGCATAACATTACGCCACGCAGCGTCAGTCGCGCGGTCGAGCAGAGTCTTTCGACCCGGCCCGAGGGTCGGGTATTGGTCGCCGGGATGATCAACGAAGCGGGCGGCAACTTTGACGTCGCGGAGACGCTGCGAGAGTTGGAGGAGGAGATGCTTGTGGCGGCGAACAATCTCGAATTTGAAAAGGCCGCCTTAATGCGCGATCAGATTCGTGAACTCAAGCGAGGCGCCGGAATGGAGGTCGGCCCAGCCAAGACCCGTCAAGTCAACTACGGCGGGAGCGGCCGCCGCGGCGGCAGCAAAGCGGGCGCGGCCCGCTCAGCCGCGAGCCGCCGTTGAGGTGGATTCAGTTCCAGGAAAGATCCTCGGGCGCGTCCGCCAGCAGGCGGTATTTCCAACCTTTTTTGCGCAGGACCATTTGCCAGAGCTGGGTTGGATTCGGCAAAAACACCATGTCCACCGAAACCGGATGGGTCAGCCAGGCTTCCCGGAGCATCTCATCCTCCAACTGTCCGGGACTCCAGCCCGCGTAGCCCGCGAACACTCTGACTTGCTGCGTGGTGGAGAACGCGTCGGCGATCTCCATGAGCGAATCCAGAGAGTGGCCGAGTTTCAGGTTCGGAATGACGTTGGCGTCCAGGAGGACGGCGTCGGTGTGCAGAAAACTCAGCGCCGATGGCTGGACCGGCCCGCCCAGATAAAGCGTCTGCTCCTTGATGACCGCGGGCAGATCAGCCACAATCATTTCCTCCACCTTGCTTCCCGACGAGCGGTTCAGCACCAATCCGAAGGCCCCTTCGGGATCGTGCTGACAAATCAGCACGACGCTACGGTGAAAAAAGGAACCTTTTAGTTTTCCTCCATCAAGGAGTAACTGTCCCTTCAACGATTTAAATGTCTCTGACATGGGCCGTCGATCTCGCTTCGCCCTCTAAATAACTCACGCTCGGTGGCCGGCGCTCGACGCGGACCCACCGCCCGACTTCGCCGACCTGCCGCGCCAGAAAGATTCCACCACGTCGCGTGCCGTCAAGCGCCAACCCAGGAGATCCACCTCAGGCCAGCATTGCCTGCGCCGCGGCGATGACGCTCGCCGTGCTTAAGCCATGTTTTTGGTACAATTCATCCGCCAGATACGCCGACTGGCCGAATTCGCCGTCGATGCCGAGAGTTTTCATCTTGAACGAGATGCCGGCCTGTCCCAGCGCGTGGGCGATTTGGGCGCCCATTCCGTTTACGATCTGATGATCTTCGATGGTGATCACGCGGCCGGACGCGGCTTGGACGGCGGGTCCGATGGTCGCTAAATCGACTCGGTTGATGAATGGGTTGTTGATCACGGTCGCCTTAATTCCCTTGGCGTCCAATTGAGCGCCGGCTTCGATAATCTTGCTTAGGAGCGGACCCGAACCAATGAGCACGACGTCGCCTCCCGAGCGCAAGACCTGCGCCTTGCCCCATTCGTATTTGGAACCTTCGACCCAATGAAGCGGATAATTCTCGCGGCCGACGAAAAACAGGCAGCTTTCGCCGTCGCGCCCGTTGCGGCGATCGTCGGCGATGCGATGGATCGCCTGATACATCAACGCCTCCGCCTCATCGCTACACGAAGGCGAGACGACGATCGTATGGGGGATCGCGCTCGTCGCGGCAAAGTAGGTGGTCGCCTGATGGGACGCGCCATCGGCCGCGTCTTGAAAGCCAACGTGCGAGAAAAGCGCGATGACCGGAGCCTGCGAGAGCGCGGCCATCGTAAGCGGCAAATTGCCCTTGGTGACGCCAAACTGGCCAAAGGTATCGACGATCGGGATGAAGCCGGCCTTGGCGAACCCGGCCCCGACGCTGATCATGTTGGACTCGGCGATGCCGACTTCGACAAAGCGGTCCGGGAAGCTCTTTTGGAAAAGACTGATACCGGTCGAGCCTTGCACGTCCGCGGAAATTGAATAGACCGGCAGGCCGTCCTGGGCCGCGCGCACGGCGGCCTTGGCCAGCCCAGTCTGGACCTTATCTTTCTTCACGGCCGGAGTCGCGGCTGGCTGGGCGGCGGCTTTAGCCTTCTTGGCCGCCTCCTTTTGTTCCCAGTCCTGGCGCAAGGCCTTCGCCCAATTCGCGAATTCCTCCGGCGGGCTGCCGCCGTAGATTTCGTTCACGAAGTCGATGATCTTTTCTCCGTTGGCGAGGGGAAATCCATGGCCGCCGGTGGCGTTTTCCTCGGTGGATTTGACTCCGTAGCCTTTGATCGTCTTGATCAGGAGAAGAACCGGCTTGGTCGGGTCGGCCTTTGCTTCGGCGATGCCACGCTCGACGGCGTCCAGCACCAGGGGAAGATCGTGGCCTTTCGAGACCGGGATGACATGCCAGCCGAGGACGCTCATCGCGGCAAAGGTCGGCGCCATGCTGAAGGCGTCCTTGGTGATGCGTCCGGACAATTTGGTGTCGTTGTCTGAGATGATCATCACGAAGGGATTGACGCGGCCTTTGCCCGCCAAGCCGGGAATCGCGGCGAATGCCTCTTTCGCTTCTCCCTCCATCGAGGCGCCGTCCGACACAACGCAGATCGTCACCCGATCCCGCTTTGCGACGTGATCGGCGAGCGCCAAGCCTTGCGCCTGCGGGAGCGCGGAACCTAGCGGGCCGTTGCTCAAGAGCACGCCTTGTGGATTGAGGTGCGATTCGCCGTGGCCGGTCAATTTGCTGTGAATGCTGCGAAAGGCCTTGAGATCTTCGAAAGTTGAGCCGTCAAAACCGTAATTGGCCCGCAACGCGTAGATTCCGTTTTCGGCGTGGCCGGCATCGTTGACAAAATTGTAGGCTTCAAACCACGGCCGGTCGGTGACGGAGAACATGACCTTGTGAACGGCGGCCATGATCTCGGCGAACGCGGCCGGGCCGCCCCAGTGGCATGCGGCGCCACCGTTGACGGCATGGACATCCATCAGCGCCACGAGCGCTCGCGTCGCCCGCGGGTCCGCCAGCTCCACTTCCTCGCCCCGGGCGTTTTTGAACTTAACCGTATATTTGGGAGCGGTCGTGGGCGTCCCGGAAAGGCGGCTCTTGAGATTGAGAGGGGTGAGAGGTGGGGCCTCGACCGCTTTGACGACAGATTTATCTTCGGACATGATTCGAGTCTGGTTTAGGTTTGTGCGATCGCGAGACGTGGTTGCGCGCGGGGAATTAGAGGTTGTGGCCCGGAATGTTGCACAGGGCGTTAATTCCGATTGGATTGACGGTGTAAGAGCCGCCGCCGGGACACTGAGGCGGCCGTCCACCGGGGAAATACGGGGTAATCTCGGCGATAGACACTAACGCTCCGGGGCGTTTGCCTTTTTCGGCCGCCCACTGCGCCTTGGCGGCTTCGATTATTCGGAGGTTATTCTTGCAAGCGTCCATGTTGGCTTGTCCGGCGGCCACCGCGCGCGCTTGCTGGGCTTGGGCGTTTTCCTGGCGCAGGCGCTGATTCTCGACATTCAGGTCGGCCATCTGCTGGTTCCCGCTGCGCAATTGGGCGATCTCCGCCTGAAGTTTGCCGATTTGAACCTTGGCGTCATCAAGCTGTCGCACTTGGCTGCGGAGGGAGTAAAGCTCCTTGTTGTCCTTGCGGAGGCGTTCCAGTTCGTCGCTCTGAGCGCTGAGCTTCTTCAGGTCGGCGTTTTCGGCGCGCAGCTTTTCCAGCTCCTGGGTGTCCTGGCGCAATTTCGTCAGTTCCTCATCTTTGGCCTTGCCGGACGAGAACGCCGCGTAGGCGGCGCCAGCCAGCAGGACGCAGATGATCCACGGGAGAATTCCGGGCGATTTCTTTTTCGTGGTCGGTACCGAAACAGGGGTCATAGTTTGGGGAAGGCGGATTTCGTCAGCGCCCTAATCTGACATCGGCAAATTCTTTACCAAGTCGTTCGCCATCAAATCGACTCGCATCATGGGGCTGAGGGTAGGCGAGACCGGGACGAACGGCAAGCAATTAACGCGCGGCGGAGCGCCTGCGAGCCAACGGGTTAGCGCTTGGCCAGCCAATCGAATACCTCCGTTCGCATCGCCGCGGAGAACTGATTATACGTGTCCGGCGTCAGCAGCGTCAGGCCCTCGGGAGCGCCGCAAAGTCGGAAAACCCCCTGCGCTTCCGCGACGCACTGGCGAACGCCCGCGGGCGAGGCGTCGCGATCCCACTCGGGAGCGATCACCAGAATCGGTCGCGGCGAGACGCACGCAAGCAGTTCGTGATAGTCGTAGGGAATCCGCGCCTCGGAGCTGGCGAAGAATCCCAGTCTCGGCAGGAGACCATGCAGGTGCGAAAACGCGCGAGCGCCTTCCATCCCGTTGGCCGCCGCCGCTTCCCGAAGTGGCGTGAATCCGCATACCGAGACCACGCCGGCGATGCGCTCGTCCAGCGCCGCCGCGTACAGCCCGACGGTCGCGCCGAGCGAATAGCCCGCCACGTAGATTTGCTTGGCGTCCACGAGCTCAACTTGCGCGAGCGCATCAACGGCTTGACGCGCGTCGGCGATCATTCGTCCCAGCTTCGACCAGTGAGGGTAGCGCTGGTAGAAGGAAGCCCCCTCCTCGATCAGCGTACCGAAACCAATTTGATCGTAGGCGAAGACCGCGAAGCCGTGGTCGATTAGCCCTTCGATGATCGGCTGGGGCCGGCGGGCGTAACCGGTCGGATAGGAGTACTCGTGCAGATAAATCACCACTGGGAATCGCGATTTCGCCGGCTTCCCGTCCGCGCCGGTTGGGTAGAATAACGCGCCATTCCAGACGCTCCGGGTGGCAATGGGCTTCTTTAACTTCGGCTGGCCGATGACTTCGCGAAGGTAGTCATCCCGAAAGAACGGCGCGGCGGGAGGTATCGGCGGCTCGTCTCCCAACGACCAGCGAATGCGCGATTGAAGGCCGGCTTTTTTCGCCTCCCAATCGCCTTGGGTCGCGATTGGTTTGCCGCCGGAACCGACAAGGAGAACGCCTGCGCCATTCGTCGGAAACTTTGCGAGATCAATCTTTTCACCGCTTAAACGCTGCCATTTCTCGAACGTATAGTCGTAGAGGAGCCGGCGGGGAACGGGCATCTTGCCGCGGCCGAAGATGGTGTCAAAAAAATCGACGTAATTCTCGACGTCCCTCACCGCAGGCGGGTGGTACCCGAGGCGGAGATCAAGCCCCAACTGATCGTCGGCGTTCACGAATTGATAGACGCGCCGAATCGAATGGTAATTCTGCTCGATGCCCCAGGGATTGCCCTGGCTCTCGACCATCGACGAACTGATCAACAATCCGCGCGGCGCGACCAGCGAATAGAGCAGGTTTTGATCGACCGGCAGCTTATCTTCGCGGCCGATGAAGAAGCGGAGTCGCGGATGGAGCCATTGGGGAAAGCTCGTCGTAATCTCCGAGATCGTCTCGTTGTTGAACTTGTCGGTCGTGTAACGAAACGGGTCTTCGGCGCCCGTCCCGCCGCTGCAGACGACGGTGGCCTTGATCCGCTCGTCGAAGGCGGCGGCCATGGAAACTTGTTTGCCGTCACGCGATAAACCGGCGATGCCGATCTTGCGCATGTCCACCTCGCTTAGAGTCTCGAGATAATCGATGGCTCGTTGCGCCGCCCAGGCCCGGCGCATGAGCCGGGTAAAATCATATTGCGGATACCAGATGGAGGCGTACGCCTCGGTGTCATCGTGAGCGTCGCAGCCCGCGTACAGACAGCCAAGGTAACCACGCTGCACGGCTGGCCCGAGACCAATCCAACTGGTTCCATTCCCGCCGGGCGTCAGCAAAACCGGGAACGGTCCATTTCCGGGCGGGAGATAGAGTTCGAGCGTCAGTTTGGCCGCGTGATCGGGACCGAAACGGAGTTCGACGATCCGTTTTCGCACTAGTCCGACCTTGGTCTCGCCGAGAACCTTCGCCTCGAGATTATTGGGGCGTGGCGGGAACGTGCCGGTGACCCAATGTTGGAGCTGTTGGGCGATCCAGGTCCGCTTCTCGCGCCACTGCGCGGCCGTCCGCACGGGCACATTCTTGGCGCCTTCATCGAGCACGAGCGGGTCGGGCAAAAATGGCAGGGAAGGCATCCGGCTAAAATCGGGTGGCAACTCGCCGGTCCGTTCAAGCCAGGCGCTCCAGGTGGCGTCGAGCGGGGTTGGGCCGCCACGGTCGGCGTGCTCCTGGGGCAGGACGGCGCGAAGTTGATTCAGGTAGGCTCTTTGCGTCATTGATTCGCTGGCGGCCGCGCTCGTTCGCGTCGGCCAGACGCTGGCCAATAGCAATACGGACGCCAGCCACGGCGCGGTCGATCGTCCGGCCCCGAGTGTGTGGAATCGCATGGCAAAAGTCTAACCAAGAGCCGCGGAGCTACGGTAGAAAAATGTTCGTCCCAAGCGGGACACCCCAAGCAAGCGGACAGGCGACGCAATGCCTTTAGCTCCCTTTTTGGTTCGCCTCGACTACGGGCCGACTCGCGCCCGATAAAAGCGCTGGGTCGCGCCGATTGCCGCGGAGTCGATGAAGTTCCAATAATTCCCCGCGGGCGTCACGGTGATGACCGGCAGCCAAGTCTGCAGGTCGGCGGAGGCTTGGAGGGTGTAGGTTTGTCCAGGCTCGGTTGCGAGCGTTACGCTGATGGAGCCATCTGGCAATCGTCGCGGTGAACTCAACTGGCCGGGGGTAGCGACGGATTGATTCACGGGATTCAGCCGGGCGATGTAATTGTGGGTGGCGCCGTCAATCGTGGTAAAAAGCCCGCCGATAACGACTTTCCCGTCGCCTTGGGGCGCGATCGCGAACACCGAATCATTCGGGCCGCTGGCGTCATTGAAACTTGCGTCGAGCGTGCCGTCCGGAAACAAGCGGGCAACGTGGGCGCGCGAAAATGAGTTAAAATGGGTGAAAACACCGCCCACGAGGACTTGGCCATTTGCCAGCGCTGCGATCGCGAGCACGACGTCGTCAGCTCCCATCGGTGAAAAGCTGGAATCGAGGCTTCCGTCGGCGCTGAGCCGGGCGATGCGGTTGCGACCGAAACCATTGTAGGAAGTGAAGGCGCCGCCGATGAGTATCTGTCCGTTCGCCGCGAGGGCGACGCATTCGACCGTGTCGTTGGCGCCGAGGCGAGGGTTAAAAGTGGCGTCGAGCGTGCCGTCAGAATTGAGCCGGGCGATGTGGTTCCGGCCGACGCCGCTGACCGTCGTGAAGGCGCCACCGATCACCAGCTTGCGGTCGTTCTGAAGGGCGATCGAATCGACAACGTCATTGGGACCGGCGCCGGGATCAAAACCGGCGTCTAGCGAACCGTCGAGTTTAAGCCGGGCCACGTAGTTTCGGGTGACGTCGGTGAATGTCGTGAACGAGCCGCCGATAAACACTCCGGCGGGAGTAATATTTGTATCCATCACGACGGAGTAGATGAAATCCATCGTCCCGTCCCCGGGGTCAAACGTTGGATCGAGGAGACCGTTCGCCCCGAGGCGGGCAATGGCGTTGCGATTCGTTCCGGTCACCGTATTGAACTCGCCGCCGATGATCGCCTTTTGATCGGCCTGCAACGCAATCGAGTGGATACGATACTTAACCCCGCGGCCTGGGTCGTAGGCGCTGTCCACCGAACCATCCGGGTTCAGGCGGGCAATGCGATTGCGGACCGAGCCGTTGATCGACGCGAACGCCCCCCCAATCACGACGGCGCCGTTCGTCTGAATCGCAATGGCATCGACCAAGCCGTCGGCGCCGCTCCCCGGATTGAAGGCGGCATCGACCATACTGGGGGGAGGCGGAGCGGTCGGAACGATCGAGATTAGAGTCGAGTCCAGTTGCCCGAGGATGGCGTTCCCGATGGGGTTGCTCAGCTTGACGTTTACCGAGAGATTTCCATCAGTGGTAACCTGATCAATAATTTGGACCGTGACGGTTTTCTGCGTTTCGCCGGATGCGAAATTGAGTGTGCCGCTTTGCGCAATGTAATCATGTCCGGCCACGCCGGACCCGTCGCTGGTGGCGTAATCCACGGAAACGGCGACGTTCGTGATCTCGGTTCGTTGGACGGAAACGGTCGCGGTTCCGCCGGCCTGACTGACCGAAAAGAGTGGCGCGGAGAATTCAAGGCGGGCGGCTCGCGGTTGAAACGCCGCGACGATACTGGCGGTGTTATTGATGACCCGCGCGTTGTCGGCGGAATTTGGCGAGTTGTCCGCGACGCCTGTCGGCACGCCTTGAAACGAGACATCCGGGTTTGAGAAATACGGGATCTGGAGGCCGGGATTATACGCCATCACCGTTCGATAACTGAAGCCACCCGCGGCGAATTTGTTGCCAAACGCGTACGGATAGGCGTGGGTGGGAGCGGTAGAGTCTTCGCGGGCGTGGTCGCAGCCCATGTTGTGGCCCATCTCGTGCGCCAAGGAAAAATTGCCCGAGAGATAAGGGCGCCGCACGACGCAGAAAGCGCTGCTGGCGAACGACGTGTTCGCGACCGTCATGATGTTCGCGATGCCCGCGTACCCGTAGGAGGTGGCGCCTTCAACGATCAGGGCGACGAGATCGGCTCGGTAACGCGAACGCAAGGCCGGGACGTCGTCCAAAAAGCCGTCCCCAACGCTGGTAAGCTGATCCAGGTCGGTCCCAATCTGTCCGGTTTCGGGATAGTCGATCAATCCGCGGTAAACCAAGCTTACCTGAATATTAACATGGCTATTGAGGTAACTAAGGTTTGCCTCCGCGATGGCCAGCTCGATTAAGGTGTTCATGCCTTGGGTGCCACCGGCGGCGTCGCGCGCTTGCGCGCTGTAAATCACCATCACATCGATCGTGGTAATCGGCGTGTTGGTCGTGCCACTCCCGGCCGGGGCGCCGCCTGCAGGCAGGTCTGACTCTGACCCGGTTTGACGCTGACTGACGTTCGTGCCGGTCAATGTCGCCGCCGGCGCTCCGTTGGGCGCGGTAAGCGGTCGTTGAGGCGTCAACCCGCAAATGGGCTGGGTAGCCGGGTCCAGTTCCGCGACCCGATGGAGACCGCCGCCCGCATAGGTAATCTTGATCGCGCCGCGTCCGGGAACGAAGATCGAGCCGGCGAGGACGCCGTCCTGAGACGCCAGAATGAAACTGCCGTCGGCGATTCCGTTAAGGTGACCGTACGAAATCGTCGCGCCCCGCGGCGTAGGCTCAATTCGATCCGTGATCGCTTCGAACTCGAGGTCGGTGAACAGGTTGAGGCTGATTGATCCCGCTTGGCCGACCCGGGGAGTGACAGTCGGGAGGTCCGTTGAGAGTCGGACGTAGTGCGCGCGTTTAACGCCTGGTTCAAGCGGTATCGCCAGGCCGGTCAAGGGGAGCGACTCGACACGGAAGAGGTGGCTCGCCGGCTGACTCGGCGCGCCAGTTGGAGTCGAGGCGGGAGCAGCGCTGACCGGTAATGAAGCGCCGCCAAGCGCGGCCAGGAGAACGAGAGTGAAGACTCTGATTAAGACGCTCGGTGACTGCTTCATTCGGGCCAGTTTATAGCGGGGCAAATTACCCGATTTTGGTGGATTCAACAAGCCGAATCTGGCAGCGTGCGTTCAGATTTTACCCGAAGCTTATGAAACACTTGTTAATTTCCCTTACGGCCGTGGCGCTGGTCCAGTGCGCCATGGCGCAGCCGATGCCGCCGCTTCCGCTTTGGCCGGACGGCGCGCCGGGGGCGCGCGGTAAGGAGGATTTCGATATTCCCACGATCACGCCGTATCTTCCAGATCCGGCCAAGGCGACCGGCGCGGCGTTTGTGATCTTTCCCGGCGGCGGTTACGGCGGATTGGCGGATCACGAGGGGCGCGGCTACGCGCTCTGGTTGAACGAGCACGGGATCACCGGGTTCGTCGTCAAGTACCGCCTTGGTTCCCATGGTTATCGACATCCTTCGATGCTGCAAGACGCGGCCCGCGCCGTCCGCCTCGTCCGGGCAAAAGCCCCCGACTGGAAGATCGACCCGCGGCGGATCGGGATTATCGGGTCATCGGCGGGCGGGCACTTGGCCTCGACTCTGCTGACGCATTTTGATCTCGGCCAACCCGACGCGGCCGATCCCATTGATCGTCAAAGCTGCCGGCCGGACGTTGGCGTTTTGTGCTACGCGGTCATCTCGATGGGAGAATTTACCCATCAAGGCTCCAAGGCCAATCTGCTCGGCAAAAACCCATCGGAAGAGCTGGTAAAATCATTGTCGAACGAACTGCAGGTCACCTCGGATACGCCGCCCTGTTTCATTTGGCATACGTGGGAAGATAACGCGGTCAAGGTCGAGAACAGCTTGATGTTCGCCATGGCGCTCAGGAAGGCCGGCGTGCCGTTTGATCTGCACGTTTACGAGCATGGCCAGCATGGCATCGGCTTGGCCAACGGCCACCCATGGAGTTCCGAATGTCTGTTTTGGCTCAAAGGCCGAGGCTTCCTTGACGCTCCGCGCTAATCCGTGGGCGTCGTCGATGACGCGGTCAGCTTGGCTGCGCCCGAAGATCGACCTTTTTGAAGGAACTCAGCCCGTTTCGTTCTGGTCCGGCGGTTCTCGCCTCCGAGTCGTACATGGGCGGAGCCGTTCGCGTGAGCAGGCTGGGCAGTTGCCTTGGTTTGGCGCCCGGGTTTGGGGCCGGCTCGCGTGACGACGTGTTCACGCGCGAGCTCGCCGACGCCGAGTCCCAGTTCGAGCGCTGATGACTTTCCTCCCTGTGGCGAGGTGCGTTGGCCTTTCAGACTCGCCCTCCAAAAGTAGATCGGGCAGGTGGCGACTTCTGGGCTCAGACGACCGGGTGCAAAAAGAGACAAGGCTCGCCGTTGCCGGCGAGCCTTGCGGTGAGACGAATGGATTGCCTTAGCTATTACTGCCGCAGGCGATAGAACTGCGCGGCGCCCGTCGGCGTAACACTGACGGGGCTGGAGCCCGCTTGATCGGTCCACGGACCGGTCACGCTGGTCGCGGCTTGCAGGGTTCCCGCGCCGGTCCAAGTGACCTGGACTTTCCCCGCTTGGCTGGCAACGCTGAGCGGCCCGACATGCTGAGGAGCGATCGATGGGACGGAATAAACGCCCCAATTATCGATGGCCCAGTACCAGCTGGACGTGCCCGCTTGGACGAATCTAAACGTCACGCTCTTTTGATTGTCCGCCAGCGGCACACTGTAAACTTCGATGCGTTTGGACTCGGTGCCGTTGTCGTTCCAGCGGCCTTCGATGTACGGGGCCAGCGCCTGGGTGATCGGCGCTTTAATAAAGAAGCCGTAGGTGCCGCCGACCAAGGCCTTCGTAACCGGGTCAGTGTAGCGAGCGACGTCGCCGTAGCTGGTCGTCATCGTCTTGGTGACATCGATGTTGCCCAAACCGTCGCGGTAAATGTCCGGCGGGGCCTGCGAATCATACTCGCCTTGCACCCAGTAGAGCACCGGGTTGTAGTTGGTCCCATCAACGGTGTATTCCAAGGCGGCCAGGGAATCCTGGTTTTGCTCGTAGGCGCTGTCGAACGCGATGACGGTGCCGGTCTTGCCGGTGAGGTCATAGGCTTTCGTGTAGAGGTACTGAATCTGTCCGGGAGGACCATTCTGGCGGGCGTCGGACTCGGCCCGAATATAATGATTCACCAGCAGTGGCGCCACGTTCTCGTCGAACGCGACGCCATTCAGGACTTGAGGAGAGTAGGCGCTGACCCCAGTGTCTTTGCTCGGGCCGAACGATTTGTCGATGACGACCCAACCGAGGTAGAAGTCGGAATTGAGATCAGTCGGGTCAAACCCAGCGTGCTCGGAACCCGTGAAATTCACTTGCTGCCAACCGGCCGGGACGGACGGATTCGGTCCGACGGACGTTGACTCGAAGTCCTCGAAATAGAGCGCCGTCGGCAAGACGTAGTTCCGCAGGAGGTGGAAGCTCCACGAATTCGTGTGCTTGGCCCCACCGACGTCGGCATAAACCAATTTCGCGGTATGGACCGTCCGCGGCAGTTGCAAGCCCGTCGGAGTGTAGGAGAACGAGGTCAACCCGTTGGCGGCGGTAACTTTGCCGGTGGTGATCGCGGCCCCGTCCACCGCGAGAGTGACCGAGGAGGCGTCCACTTTGTCAGTGGTCCCGTCGCTGATTTGAACCACGACGTTCGTGAATCCGACGTCGGCGCTGTCGCTGAATGGAGACACGAACGCGGAAGGGCCAGCGTATTTGACGAACGTTCCGATGCTGCCAGTCCGTTTCCAGTAGGCTTTTACGGCATTGGTGCTGCTGCCATCGTTAACCAGGGTCTTGGACCCGTCCGCATTGACGGTATAGAACTCGAGTCCGGCGTCACCGGTGTTGTCGCCGCCGGTGCCTTCGCGAAACCAAGCCAATCGGATTGGATAAATCCCCGCCGTTTGAACTGAGACGGGGAACTGGGTCTCGGTCGTGATTGCCTCGTAGTCCCAAAGCCCCAGCGGGGTACCAAACGCATCTTGCGGATTGGCGCCGACCGTAACCCGGAAACCATCCGTATGGCTCACCGCAAAGGTGTAAAGACCAGCCTTCAGATCCAGATACGTGATGATTTCGCCGGCGATATTGGCGCTGTCTTGACCCTGCAAACCAGGAAAGACGTCGTCTGGATGGCCGTTCGAGGACTTAAACGTGCCTTCTTCGGCGCCGGTGTTGAACGAGAAGTTGATGACGTTCGTCAAGGCGAAGCTGCCGTCCGTTTGTTCTCCGGCCGCCGTCGTGCTGGCAATGGGCAAGCCCGACGTTGGATCGGTGAGCAGCCCGGCCAACTGGGCCTCGGCATGGGCGATATTTGCGCCGATGGTGCCGTAGGTACCAGAGTCGATCTGATGGACACGGTACACAAAACCTCGTTTGGTGGTATCAACCGCGCTGGACGGTACGGCGGCGGCGGGCGGAAGGACCGTGAAGTTCGGGACGACGAACGATAGGTTCTCGGAGAGATTGTGCGCCGGTTGGGCGTTGTCCGAGAATTGGATCGAGACCGAATTGGTCGTGCCGGCCGCCAGCGGGTTGGGCGCGTTGTAGTTCACCGTGGTGATCGAACCGGATTTGGAGACCCCGACGGTAACGGCGGTGCCATTCAATTTGACTTGGACCGAGCCGGTGGCGACCGCCGTGACGTCATCTTGCAGCGTGATGCTAAATCCGGCCGGCCCCGAGACGAAGGTCCCGATGTAAGGGGGCGCGATCTTGGCGGTGGCGTAGGCCGTGATCGCGCCAGCCGTCGTCGAATCGTTGATGAGCACAAAATTCGTGCTGGAACTATTCGTGATCACGCTGAACCACGAAACGCTGGCGCCGCCGCCGGCCTGCCAGTAAATCAGGCGAAAAGGATAAATGCCCGCTTGCGTGACCGAGACCGCGAAGGTCGTGTCGCCACTCCCGCGTGTCCCGTCGAACTGTCCGACGATCAGCGAGGAAAACCGGTCTTTTGGATTGAGCGAGGCGGCGGAGACGCGAAAACCGTCGTCGCTGTTGACGCCCAGCGTATAGACGCCAGCCGCCGGGAATTGCAGGTAGGTCAGGACTTCTTCCGAGAAGTTGACGGTGCTGGCGTCAATGCCTGGGAAACTGTCCGCTCCGACGAAGGTATCGACCGATGCGCCGGGCGCGACGTTCCAGTTAACCACCATATTGACGACATAATACCCACTGGCGTTGGCGCCCGAAAGGTCCGCGGTGTTCGGACCTTGCAGGCCCGCCAATTGATCCTCGGTCCAGGCGGCGGTGCCGCCTGAAGAGGCGTCGGTCTGATAGGGGCGCACCTGGAAGCCGACTTGATTCGTGTTCACCGAGCCCGCCGGCATGGCGAAAGTAGGTGGAATCTGGGTTTGGGCGGCGGCGCTGAGGACAGCGACCGCCGCGAGAGCGGAGTGGAACAGGAGATGTTTCATTTTCATGGAGTACCTGTTTGAGTGGTTTGCATTTTAATCATTTTCGCGATTGTGACGTTCACGCCCGCGAGCTAAGCCCAACCGCTTGTCGGCCAAGTGTCGATCGGGAAACATTTGAGCAAAGCTGGCGCCTACCCCGTCCCCGGCCCGATCCAGACGAGGTAATCGATCTCAAGGTTTGCGCAGTTTACAACCTGACCGGGATTGGCCGCAACCGGAAAACCGCCTGGCATACGGCTAATCCTGGAGAATTCGACGGCAAGCCGCGCGAAGCTTTTCCAAGTGCGCCGCCGATTTGGCCTCGAGGTAGCACCGGATGAGCGGCTCGGTCCCACTGGCACGGAATGCGACCCATTCGCGGTCGGGGAGCAGAAATTTGTAACCGTCCGTGGTGATGAACTTCTCAACCTTGAACGAACCGACGTTTGGGAGGCCGGCCGCGAGGCGTTGCAGGAGGGCCTCCTTCTTTTCCGGAGCGATCCGAACGTTGATGCGATCAGTATGGAATTCCCCGGTCTGCTTCTCCAAACGCTTAAGAATTCGACCCAGGGACTGGCCTTCCGTCGCGACCAATTCGGCCATCAAGAGACAGGCCAGAATGCCGTCTTTCTCCGGCACGTGACCTTTGACGCTCAGCCCACCCGATTCCTCACCCCCGACGATGATCGCCTCGCTCTCCATCAGCGCGCCGATATACTTAAAGCCGACGGGCGTCTCGTAAACTTTGACCCCCAACAATTCCGCCACCGCGTCCACCTGGTGACTCGTCGGCACCGTGCGAACCGCCGCGCCGGCCCAACCGCGATTCTTTTTCAGATGGTAGAGCGCCAAGGCGAGGATTTGATTGGGAGTCAGCCACGTTCCATCTTGGTCCACGATTCCGAACCGGTCGGCGTCGCCGTCCAATCCGAGTCCCAGCTGCGCCTTTCGTTGGCGCACAAACGCGCTCACCTCGCTCATCCCTTCCGCGTTTGGTTCCGGGTGGTGGCCGCCAAACAAAGGATTCAACTCGTTGTGAAAGGTCGTTACCTTCGCGCCGGCTTCAGTCAGCAGGCGATCCAAGTAGCCGCGACCAGTCCCATACATCAATTCAACCGCCAGGCGCATCTTCGCCCGTTTGATTGTCGCGAAATCGATCAATTTGCGCAGCTGTTTGAAGTACGCGGGCAGGGGATCAATGCCGGGGCAGGCGTAGGTCCCGACTAATGCGCCGCTGAATTGCCATTTATCAGCGATCAGTCGCGCGATGTTGGCCTCGATGACCTTGGTCACTTCGGGCGTAGCCGGCGCGCCATTGCTGGTCGAGAATTTAAGCCCCTGATACTCGGCCGGATTATGGCTCGCGGTCAGGTTGATTCCCCCGATGGCTTTTCGGTGGCGAATGGTGTGCGCGATCACCGGGGTCGGCGCGTCCCGTTGACAAAGCAGGGGACTCAATCCACCGGCCGAAAGGACCTCCGCGACCGCCAGCGCAAATTCGCGGCCCAGGAAACGGGTGTCGTGACCAAGGATGACGATCGGCTTGCGGCCATGAATCGCCGCCGCCGGATTTTGCAGTTCGGCCTGAAGGTACCGACTGATTCCTTCGGCGGCGAAGCGGACGTTCTCGAACGTGAAATCGCGCGCGATCAACCCGCGCCAACCGGAGGTCCCGAACTTGATCGTGGTCGTCTGACTCATAGTGGATCTCTCATCAAAAACTGCCAAAAGTTCGCGCCGAGACGGCAGGGATTCAGCGGCGATGCCGTGGAAACCGGGCCACCGGAGTCACCCGAATCTCAGAGTGACGCTGCCGCCGTGGACCACCCTATTGTTTCCAATCGAGCGCGCCCTTTTTAAGAGCGTAAATGTAGCCCACCAGCAACACGCCGAGGAAAGAGAGCATGGAGCCAAAAATCAAGTTGGGATGCTCCTTTAGGATTTCCTTGTACACGACCGCCCAAGGGTAAAGAAATACGACCTCGATATCGAACAGGATGAAAAGCATCGCGACGAGGTAGAATTTGACTGAGAGCCGCGCGTTGGCCTCACCCACCGGAAGCATCCCGCATTCGTAGGCGCTGTCCTTGACTTTGTTGCGTCGGCCGAGCTTTCCGACCAACACTGAAAAAACCAGCGTGCCCCCCGCAAACGCGAGCGCGACCAAGCCTAGAAGCAGCACGGGCACGTATTGCATCATTTGATCCACGGCGCAAGCTTAGAAAACCGGGCGGGTCGTCGGCAAGCGGAAACGCGAATATTCGCCGTGAGGAGCGAGCGAATCCGCTTGCGATCGGTCGGGTTTCATGCCAATTAGTGCGCCGGGCGGGCGATGAGCGCTTCCCGCGGTTGCATCCGTAGCTCAATTGGATAGAGCATCTGACTACGGATCAGAAGGTTCCTGGTTCAACTCCAGGCGGATGCACCATTCTT
>CAZFVY010000066.1:0-39741 GCA_964522665.1 uncultured Verrucomicrobiota bacterium
CACCGACCCAATCCGGCGCAACGAATGACCAGTTATTTATGAGACACTACACTAGAATTGGTCCGGCCAATCGTCGGTGGCGCGTTTTTGTCCCGGCGGGACAATTGAGAGTAGTCCGGCGTTTCAACGCCGGGTTTGCCGCGAAACGAGTTAAAGTCCAGGCGGGACGGCTGAGGTTAATTCGCCAAAGCACAGGCGCGTATTCAGCCGTCCCGCCGGGACTTGAGCCGTTTGGATGCTTCCACGGCGCTGAAGCGCCGAGCTATTCTCAACCGGTCTCTTCGAGACGGGAAGGCGCCACGGCCCGACACTCCCGCCGACCTGCGCGTCGCAGTTCTCAGTGAAGACGCGCGCCGTCCCGACCCGCCGTCGGCTTAAATCTGCGCCCTTCCCCCTTTCATCTTCACGAAGAATTGACACGTCAAATTCTTCCGACACCCTAATTGAATGAAGCCGCAAACCATCTCCGCGTTTCTCGTCGCCCGCGGTCGCGCCTTGATCCCGGTCCTGGTCACGACGCTTTTCGTCAACGCCGCGACGCAGGCGGAGGAAATCACGCTCACCTTGCAAACGCGGAACGCGACTACCGGGAAAATCGAACTCGCGACCGAAACGGTTGATCCGAAACATGTCGGGGTGATCGCGGTCGATGTCTGGAACTATCACTGGTGCAAGACCGCCACCATGCGCGTGGACGCCATTGTCCCACGGATGAACAAAGCGCTGGACGGGGCCCGATCACTCGGGATGACCGTCATGCTCTGCCCCAGCGACGTCGTCGATAACTACGTCGGTTACCCGCAACGCGAGGCGGTTCTGGCCATGCCGAAATTCCCCGTCCCGAATCTGGTGGACATCACCTGCCCGCCCGCGCCGGACGCCGGCGGCTGCGCCTGCGGCCGCGAGCGGTGCGCGGTCAATTATGGTTGGGACGCCATGCACCCCGATCTGCGGATCGCGGACGAGGACTTGATGCCGGACACCCAAGCCGAAGTCTATTCCATCTGCCGCCAGCGCGGTCTGACCCACTTGATTTACGTCGGATTCCACACCCAAGTCTGCCTGCTCGGCAAGTCGATGGGGCTGAAGTCGATGAAATCCGCCGGCCTGCGCTGCTTCCTGGCCCGCGACATGACCGACGCCCACCCGGGCTACGACCCCGCGCGCGGTTTCACTCCCGACCTCAATACGGAACAAGTCGTGGAGCATTTCGAAAAATTTCTGGCCCCCACGATCAGCTTTCAAAACGAGCTGGCCAAGATCGGCAAATGGGACCCCAACTGGGTGGTCGATCCGGTACGGATCACGCCTTGGGGCACGCGCGCGCGCCCGCACTTATTCGAGGAGCCGATCGTGGTCACCCTGGCCGCGCCGCTGGAGCCGGGCGCCGAAATCCGTTACACGCTCGACGGCAGCCGGCCCGACGCAAGCTCCCCTCTTTACCTGAAACCGCTCGCGGTTTCGAACACCACGACGCTGCGCGCCACCGCCTTCAAGGACGGGCATCCGGTCTGCCTCGAGTCGCAAGGTTTCTTCGCCCGCCTCGGGACGATTCCGCCAACGCCCGACGTTTATCTCGGTGACCTGACGCCAACCCGGAGCGTCGGCTTTGGCCACGTCTATAACGGCGCCGTGCGTTACTCAGGGAACACCGGTCCACCGCGCGCGGATAAGTCGAACCTCGGCGCGGAGCTCCGGATCAATCGCCAGGTCTATCCCCACGGGATCGGCGTCCATGCTCCCAACGAGCTCGTTTACGAAGTGAAACCCGAGTATAAACGCTTCGTCGCGCTCGCGGGCGCCGACGAGAATCTGCTGGCCATCAGCAACGGCTCGAATCTGGCCAAATACCCGAGCATCGTCTTCAAGGTCTTCATCGACGGCACGGAAGCGGCCGCCAGTCCGGTCATGCGCATTTCGTCGCTGGCCTGGCGTTTTGACGTTGCCATTCCCCCGCGCGCGAAAGCGATCAGTTTGGTCGCCATGGACGCCGGCGACGGCTCCCGCGAGGATTTCGCCGATTGGGCCAACGCGGGCTTCGTCGTCCAACGATGAACTTCTCCACTTACAATTGATCGCGATGGGTCAGGCGCCTATTTGGGCAACGCGTAAACTTCGATCTCCTGCCAGCAGTTGAGGCCGCCCGAGGTGCTGCCTTTCGAGTAACCGCGGACGTAACGGGCCTTGATCCCTTTGGCGTCAACGGTTTTTCCCAGGTTGGTTTCGAAGTATTCCCGATCGGCGCCGGCGCCTCGACCCGATGAATTGTCGGTGTCGTTGTTGAACAAGGTTTGGACGCCGGTTTTGAATTCGGGATCGTCGGAGACCTGCACGATGACGTCGTGGACAATCTGAATGTAACGGTGGTCGTGCCACACCACGATGGCATAGATCGGCAGGCTCTCGCCCAGGTCCACCTGAACCCATTGGGTGCCGCGCTTCATCTCGACGGCGTCGTCATCGACCGGGTCCTTCTTGCCGTCGGTGACTTGCGTTAGCTCACCGGTGAACGGCGGGACGCTGCTGGTGACCGGTTTGCCGAGCGCCACGTTTTTGACTCCTTTTGGCGCCATGAACGGCGGACGCTTCTTGTCCGAGAGCGGCTCGATCATCGGGCCTTTCGGCAGGTCTTCCGGCGTGCCCTTCACGGTGGGAGGCGGCAAAACCACGGGCAAAGGCGCGGTGTCTGTCGCGTCTGCCGCGCGCGTGACCAACGGGGCGTCGATAACGAGCGCGATGATCGGGACAATCGCCAAGACTCGCGCGCAAATAGAACGGCCCGGGAGCCTGCCTCCAGTTTTGGCGCGAGCCTCGACGGCGGCGACGGCCAAGGATCTTGACGGCCCACGACTCGCCTTCGTTTCAGGCGGCCGGAGTTGAGTCATTGAACGCAGAATCGCAAAAGTCATGGTTGGATATTGGCTAGTGGCAGGCAGCATACCGGCGCCACCGAATTGATTCAAAACGAATTTTGCGCCGCGTCGCGCAATCAACAGCCTAGTGCGCCCCCCGACAGGTTGCCGACCATAACGCGATGAGGATGAACGCGTGCGGAGCTAGGGCCAACGCGCTGCGCTGGCACGCTCGCGCGAATGTGCGCGAGCGGTCCACTAACGACCGGCGCAACCGAACAAACGCCGACAACGCTGAATTCGATCACGACCATTGCTCGCTCCAATCGAGCGAGCGGACCTCGCAGCGCGAGTTCCCTACCCGTCGCCGGCTGATGGCGTCGATCCGCCGTCCAGCGAAACAATTGCACTAAGCGGCCCGCGACCCGGCCACTTTGGCCGCGCGCTCTCTCTCGAGACCGCGCCCAATCCAGCGGGCACTTTGCGCACCACCGCCGCGATTTCCCGATTGACGATGGGCCGATGACGGGACATTTTGCATTGATGAAACCAATCCTTCCGTTGCGGCTGGCCGCTTTGTTTTCGCTCGTGGCGTTTACCACCTTCGCCGCCGACAAGCCCCAGACGATGGCGCTGACCAACGGCAAAGACCTCACGGGCTGGAACATGCTCGGCGGCAAGGGCGCCAAACAATGGAAATACGGCAAGGCCTCGCTGGACCCCGCCGACCCCACCAAACTTAAAGTGGACGGCGAAGGCGAAGAATTGGTCAGCCCAGAGAAAGGTTCTAATTTATCGACCGAGGCGAAGTTCGGCGATTGCGTGGTCGAGACGGAATTCATGCTCGCGAAGGATTCGAATTCGGGGATCAAGCTGATGAACATTTACGAGATTCAAATGCTCGACAGCTACGGCAAGGCCAATCCGGACAAGCACGACAATGGCGCGGTTTACGACGAGAATCCGCCGCTCGTCAACGCCTCCAAGCCCGCCGGCGAATGGCAGACGCTGCGCATCGAGTTTCACGCGCCGCGCTTCGACGCCGACGGCAAGAAAACGGCCAACGCCAAGTTCATCAGAGTGGTTCTCAACGGCAAGCTGGTGCAGGAAAATGTGGAGATCGCCCACGGCACGAACGTGGGCCGAAATGCGCCCGAGCATCCCACCGGCCCGATTTATCTTCAGGGCGACCACGGTCCGGTCGCTTTCCGCCACCTGACCGTGACGCCGCTCGAGTGATTCGCCGAACGCGAGGACTAGCTTATGAAACTCTATCTGAATCGACGGTCGTTCCTGAAACGCTCGGCGCTCGCCGCCGGCGGTCTTTCCGCCTCGGGCCTGCTGCCGCATAGCGCGCTCGCCACTCCGGTGGTCTCACCCAACGGGACTCTCAATTGCGTCCAAATCGGCTGCGGCGGCCGCGCGATGTCGCACCTGAAGGAAGTCGTCAGCAAGCACAAGCAGAACCTTTACGCCATCGTCGAGCCGGACGAAAAGAAACACGCGGGCATCAAGAGTTGGCTCAAGAAAGAGGACGCGGACCCCGACAAGCTGCAGATCTTCACCGATTACCGGGTGATGTACGACAAGATCGGCAAGCAGATTGACGCCGTCTTCATCACGACGCCGAACCACCACCACGCGCCCGCCGCCTCCATTGCGCTGGACCTGGGGATCAACGTCTATTGCGAGAAGCCACTCTGCCACGACGTTTCTGAAGCGCGTCGCCTGCGCGAAATGGCGCGCGCGCATCCGAAGGTCGCGACGCAGATGGGCAATCAGGGTCATTGCGAGGAAGGCTATCGCCGGCTTTGCGAATACATCTGGTCGGGCGTCATCGGCAAGGTGACCGAGACGCACAGTTGGACCGACCGCGCCAACGGCGGCGTCGGCCCGCGCCCGCCCGCGCAAACGCCGCCGCCGGGCATGAATTGGGACCTCTGGATCGGCCCCGCGCCGTACCGCGAGTATCACACCGACCTGCATCCGCACGAGTGGCACGGGTGGTATGATTTCGGCAATGGGTCGATCGGGAACATGGGTTGCCACATTCTCGACGGCCTTTTCTGGGCGTTGAAGATTGAGCATCCCACCAGCGTGGAAGCCGAAATGATGCGCGGCGGCAGCGACGAGCGCTATCCGACCGGCAGCCGAATCCGCTGGGACGTGCCGGCCCGCGGCGACATGCCGCCGCTCAAAGCCTATTGGTATGAAGGCCTCAACAAGACGACCACGGCCGAGCCGGTTGGCGGCCTGCGCACGGCGCAGGGCGAGGCGCGCAACCTTCCGCCGCTGCTGGGCGAACTGCAGAAGCAATACCCCGACGAGGAATTCGTCATCCGCGACGGCTTTACGCTCTACGTCGGCGAAAAGGGCGTGATCTACACCGGCTGCTATGGTGACCGGATGCATGTCGTCCCAATTGAGAAAATGCGGGAAATACCGCAGCCGCCAAAGACGCTGGCGCGCCCGAAGGACATCTTCACCGATTTCATCGAGGCCTGTCGCGAAGGACGCACCGACACCGCGGTCAGCTTCGAGTACGGCAGCCGGTTGACCGAATTCGCCGTGCTCGGAAACCTGGCGCAACACGCCGGCGAGGGCAAAAAAGTCGAGTGGGACGGCCCCGGAATGAAGGTCACCAACTACCCCGAATTGAATCAGGTGATCAAACGCGAATATCGCAAAGGCTGGCAGGTCTGACGGCCGGCAAGCGATAGTCGCGCGGCGCGGCGTTCGCAGTGACGCCGGCCGCCGCCGACGCCGGGCGTTGACGGAGCTTTACGAGGCCGCCCGCGCGGAGACTAATTCCTGCGGCGTCACAGTAAGCTCCAGCTTCTCGACTCCGCGCAGGACCGTCAGCGGCGACGCCACGCCAATCTCGGCCGCGACGAGCCGCTTATGCAAATCGTCAATGCTCGAGATCGGGGCTCCCTTGAAACCGACGATGATGTCGCCGGCCCGCAAATCGGCCCGCGCGGCGGGACCGCCCGACTCCAGACCGACGACCAGCACGCCGCGCTCGGGCGCCACGCGATGGAACCGCGCGACGCGCCGGTGGAGCGGAACGTTCTGGCCCGAGACCCCGATCCAACTGCGGCGAATTCTGCCTTCCTTGATCAGCCAGACCGCGACGAATTGCGCGGTGTTGCTGCCGATCGCGAAACAAATTCCCTGCGCGGGGCGGATGATCGCGGTGTTCACGCCGATGACTTCGCCGCGCGAGTTCACCAGCGGCCCGCCGGAGTTGCCCGGGTTCAGAGCGGCGTCCGTCTGGATCACGTCGTCGAGCAGGCGTCCAGTCTGGGCGCGCATCGTCCGGCCGCGCGCGCTGATCACGCCGGCGGTCACCGTCTGCTCGAACCCGAACGGGCTGCCAATCGCAATCGCGATCTGGCCGACGCGCAACCGGGCGGAATCGCCGAAGCGCGCGTGCGGCAATCGGGGCGCGTGCGGCGCGTCCACGCGAATCACCGCCAGATCACTATCGGGATCATCGCCGACAAGACGCGCGGGGGCGGTCTCGCCGTCGCTTAAGGCGATTTCCAATTCGCGGGCGCCATGCACCACGTGGGAATTCGTGAGGATGAACCCGTCGGGCGCGATGACAAACCCCGACCCGGTTCCGCCGGACTCCCGGCCGGCCTCCGAGGCCGTGCCGGAACGGGCGCGAATGTTGACCACCGCCGAGCCGACGAGACTTACGGCCGCGGCGACGGTTTCGGAGTACACGTCTAGTAATTCAGCGTCGGAGACCGGCGCCTCGGAATGGGGCGAGGCCGCGTCCAGCCCGGCCTCCGGACCGAGCGTGAAGCGCGGCGAGCCCCGCCAACCTTGGGAGATTCGGGAAAGCTTCATATTCACTTTCTTGCCGGGGCCAATCAACGGCGCCGGCCGGCGCGCGCGACTCAGGCCGCGCGCGCGAATTCACGGCTCAGGCGCGACTGCCGCAGCCAAACCTGCTGCTGCCGGTCCCACCACAGCCGAAGTTCCTGCACTTTCTCCTCCGCCAGCTCCGGCAGGAACAGTTGCGGGAACGGCGTCAGCCAGGCCAGCGCCTCGGCCTCATCCAAGGCCCGCCGGATCAAATGGCCATTGCTCGTCAACGCGAAATCACGCCGAAAATTCTCGAGCAACTCCGCTTTGAGCGCGCGGACGCGGTCCGCCACCTCCTGGCAAAACTCCGCCGACTGCGCCAGCGGAGAAAGGCGCTCCGCGAACTCTCCCGTTTGATTCTGTTGCTTCGTATTCTTCATAACCACCGTCCATCTTGACATTACCCAAACAGACTGCGCCGTCCGATTTTTATTCAATCTTCGGCGGAGGACCCGTTCCCCGGCGGCGAGCCAGATCAACCGATTCATGCCGTTTGATGCGCGGCGGCGAGAGAATGTTCAAATGGGCGCGGGATTATTTTTCACGTTTTGAATGAACCGGATAATCACCCCGGGCCGGCGCGCGGCCCGGGGCTTCGGAACAATGTGCAGTGATTTCATCACTTCAGGCGCTCCTCGAGCTTTTGCGCCAGCGTCCGTTTCGAGACGGCGCCAATCACTTGCTCGACCACCACGCCCCGCTGGAAAATCAGCAAGGCGGGAATGCTCGAGATTCCATACGTGCTCGCGGTCTCGGGATTCGTGTCCACGTCGAGCTTCGCGATTTTGGCGCGGCCCGCGAACTGCGCGGCCAACTCATCGATGACCGGCGCCATCATCCGGCAGGGACCGCACCACGGCGCCCAAAAATCGACCAGCACGGGCGTTGGGGACTGGAGCGCTTCCGCCGCGAAGTTTTGATCCGTCAGGGTCACATACCGGGCGGTTCCAGTCGTTTCAACTTTCGTATCCATATTCAGCCTTTCTCAATCTGCTTTTGTCCAGCATGGGGCAATCTACGACTGTTAACCAACTAGTCAACTACTTGTTCGGTTTTGCGTGATTAACATTTGTAACCTATTCTACTTAAGATATATATATTCATAACGAAACTCCCCAACCGGCGACCAAACCGGAAATTGATCCCTCTCAGCAACGCCAATCAATCCGGCTGCGACGCTCGGTGAACACGCTCTGGCGGCCCGCTTGGCGCGCGCAAAACGGTCCAACGAGGGGCGCTTGGTACATCTCCTCCCCGTGGCCGGCGACGCCTCGGGCCCGCGGAAATCGCTTGCGGGCGGGCTGGGGTTCTTAATACTGAGCCAAGCACGAGGTTGGCGGCAATCGACGCCGCGCGACGGCGGGGAGGGTGACTTGGCCAGGAGCCGGGATTCGCCAAAAGGGAAACGCTCGTCGAACGGGCTTGAGCGTGAATTTGCGCCGCCTCGCCGCGTCGGACTGACCCGGCGCCGCGCACGATTATGAAACCAAGCAAACGAACGATTCGGTGGTTCCCGCTGCGGGATGTCATGCTGCCCTATTTCGATTATCAGCCGCCGACGTCGGTTTTCGAATGGTACACGCGGAAGTTCAAGAGCGATCATCTGCCGGCGGAACTGCACTGCCCGGCGGTGCGGCTGGTGATGCAAAACACGTTCGTCTTCTACAGCCCGACGTTTTTCCGCTTCAAATACAATCTCGAGAAAGCCAAGGCCTTTTATGGCTACGGAAACGAGCAAGGATCGGGCGACGCCTTGATCAAGAGCGTGGCGGGGGTCAAAAACCAGGAGTTCATCGGCCCCGGCTCGAAGCTGGTCGAGCACGGGGTGATTGAATCGGAGCGGTCCGACATTCCCGATTTAGTGCGGGGAATTATGCCGTTCCACACGATGAGCAAGGGCGAGAAGGACGAATGCTCGGCGGTGTTCCAGCTGCCGGTGGACCTGATCTTCGTGACCGACAAGCCGCTCTGGATGGAAGTATTGCCGCCTTATCTGCATGACGAATACTATCGCATTAACGCGACGATCGTGCCGGGGACGTTCGATTTCTCCAACTGGGTGCGCAACACCTCGGTCGCCTTCAAAATCCGTGATTTCTCCCAGGACGTCCAACTGCGGCGGGACGATCCGCTGTTCTATGTGCGGTTTTATTCGCACAACCCGTACGACACGATGAGCCTCAAGCTCCTGGACGAAAAGGAGGCCGGCGTCACGTACGCCGAAATCATGAAGGAAAACCAGGCGAACGTCTCGGTTAAGAGCTACGCGCCCGGGTTGTCCTGGTCGATCATCCAAAGCCGGTTCAACGGCTGGAAGAAAAGCCTCTCGTTCTACGCGCGAAAATCCAACCCCTTCGGGTGCTATAAGTAGCTTCGCGGAGACTGGCTCTACCAGTCGCTCCGGCGGACGCCCCGGCTCAGGACGAATGGGTCAAGGGAAAGTCGTTTTCTCCTGGAACGGCTCGATCGCCCCGATCGCCGACATGATTTCATCGGCGACCTGCTGATAGATCTGCTTGAGCCGCGGCTTCGAGCAACTGGCCGCCTCGGCGCGCAGGGCCTCAAAACGGAGCGGCGGACCATATTTGACTACAATCGGCCAGGGCCGCGGGAAGCGCACGTGGCGGCCAAAGGCTTCCAATGTGCCGAACACCCGCACGGGCACCACCGAAGCCTCTGACCTGATCACCGCCAGGCCGATCCCGGAGCGCGCCGGCTGAAGCGCGCCGTCGCGCGAGCGGGTCCCTTCGGGAAACACGATCACCGCTTCCCCATTATGGAGCCGGTCAAGGATCGCCTTCAAGCCGGTGGCGCCGCCGCCATCGCGGTCCACGGGAATTGCGCTCCAGGAGTTGAGCAGCGAGCGAACGACGGGGAAACGAAACAACGTTTCGCGCGCCAGGAAATTCACGCGGCGGTCAAGGCCGGCGCCGGCGAGCGGCGGGTCGAGAAAGCTGGCGTGATTGACCGCCAGCAGAACCGGGCCTTGAAGTGGCACGCGCTCCGGATGATAAACGCGCCAGCGAAAATAGGTCGCAAAGAGGAGTCGAAAGCCAAGCCATCCGAGCCGATAGCTCAGGTTCATTTCGCCCGGCGGTCGGGCTTTGAGGACGCGTGACGCCGAAGTATTCAAAACTAACGGCGACTAGCCCGTGGCTTCCCGTTTCCGCGTTTCGGCAATAACCAGGGCGCAGGCGTCATCGATGCTCATGGAAGAGGTATCGACGACCACGGCGCCGAGGGGGATCATCAGCGGGGCGGCCGCGCGCTGGCTGTCGCGCTGGTCGCGGGCGGCGAGATTCTCGGTCACCCCTTCGGCCTCGCGACGGCGCGTCCGCTCGGCCAGCGACGCGTCCAGGTAGAATTTATGGGGCGTCTCGGGAAACACGTTGCTGCCAATGTCACGGCCTTCCATCACCAGGCTGCCGAACTGCAGGCATTCGCGTTGTTTAAGCTTCATCCAGTCGCGCACGGCGGGCACGGCGGCCACGTGCGGCACGGCGGCGCTGGTGGCGGCGGTACGGATCTCGGCGGCGGGATAGTAGCCGTCCACGAGCAAACGCACCGCGCCGTCCTGGCAGTCGAACGTCGCCTTCCATTTGCGCAGGAGGGCGGCGACCGCCTTGGCGTCATGCACGTCGGCTTGCTTCTGCAGGCAGTGCCATGCGAGGGTGCGATACATGGCGCCCGTGTCCACGTAGATGTAACCAAGCGCCTTGGCGACGCGCTTGGCGGTGGTGCTTTTGCCACTGGCGCTGGTGCCGTCGATGGCGATGACCGCGGGTGATTTCATGATAGGTATGGCGAATTAAAAATGCCTTCCGAGGCCGGCGCGGCGGGCTTCACGAAGCCGCGCCGAACGCGCGTTCAGGCCAGGTTGAGACCCGATCCCCGGCAGGCTCCGAGACTCAATCGGCGAACAATTCCTCCGCGCGCAAGACCCGTCCGCTGGCGGCGTCGCAAAGCGTGGCCCCCAGTCCGGCGGGCGGCGCGGCGGCCAGTTTTTGAAAGAAATTCGGAAAAGTCTTTTTCACGCACGCGGGATTCTTGAGTCTAATTTTCGGGATTTTCAATCCTAGAATCGCAAAACACATGGCCATGCGATGGTCGTTGTAGGTTTCGATCTCCGCGCCGTGAAGTTGAGCGGGGGTCAGCTCGAGCGTGTCACCGCGCTCGATCACGCGGGCGCCGAGTTTGGAAAGTTCCGCGCGCAACGCCTGCACCCGCTCGCATTCCTGAACCCGCAACCGCCCGAGGTCCGTGAAACGCGACGGGTGGTCGGCCCACGGGGCCAGGACGATGGCCGTCATGATGCTGTCGCCCAGTTCGCTGCGCCGCGAGATCACGCCGGGCAAGGGCAGGTAACGCGGAAACTCGGCGTCAATCTGCCAGCCGGAGGCCGGCCAGTGCGCCACCCGCACCGGAGCCTCGACCGGATTTGTCCAACGCGAGAGCAGCCATCCCGCGGCCCAAAAATAACTGCCGCTGGAGGCGTCCGGCTCCACGCGAAAACGTCCGCCCCCGGCCGGGAACCGCGCGCAAAGTTTGGCGGTCATCGCGACATACGGAGATTCCTCGGCGTTTTCTCCCACGACCTCCACCGTCCACTGGCCGCGGCCGGCGGCGAGCAGCAGCGCCGACGCGAACTGTGAGCTTTCCGCCACGCTCACCCGGCAGGAGGCGGCGCGCGGACCGGCGCCGTGGATCAGAGCCGGCAGTTTGTCGTTCGTCGAATCAACGCGGTAGCCCAGCTGGCGCAGAGCCTCGAACAGCGCGGCTTGGGGACGCTCATGCATGCGCGGGACGCCGGCGAGCCGATAAACTCCCTGCCCCAGGCATACCAACGCGGCGAGAAAGCGCGCCGCGGTGCCGGCGTTCCCGACCTCAATTTCCAGTGGCGCGACCAGCGTGCCGCCGCGCGGAATTCGGCCGCCATCGCCCCGGACGCGAATGGTGCGATTGCTCGCGTCGGTCGGATCGGAAACCACCTCGACGGCGAAGCCCAAACGCTCGAGCGCGGCCACCATGACCTGCGTGTCCTCGCTCCAGAGCGCGCCTTCCAGAGTCGTCGTCCCGTCGGCCAACGCCGCGAGGATCAACGCGCGGTTGGTGACGCTCTTTGAGCCGGGCACGACGATCTCCGCCTGGACCGGCGCCGGTAGCGGCACGATTTCAATCAACGATGGCAGGGACATTTCTCGTCGGCTCGCCTCAGCGCGGCGTCGGGGAGGGACTAGGCGGCCATTGGTCGCGGCGTTGTTTGGCCTTATCAAAAAACTCCTCCACGGCCTCACGATTTCCCTGCTCCAGCGCCCGCTTGAACTCCTGAAGGTCTTCGACGAATACGCCCAATGCGCGCGCCACGTTTTTGCGATTGGCGAGGACGATGTCGCGCCACATCTCGGGCGACCCGGAGGCGATGCGGGTGGTGTCGCGAAAGCCATTGGCGCAGACGGCCGCCTGCTCCGGGGGATGCGCCGGGCTAAGGACGTAGTTGGCCAATTCCGCCGCGACGACATGGGGCAGATGACTCGATCGGCTGACCAAATCGTCGTGAACATCGGCCGATAAAAGCAGCGTGGTCGAACCGACGTCGCGCCAGAACTCCTTAACCTTATCGACGACCGCCCAATCCGTTTTCGACGTCGGCGTCACGATGCAAAGCGTGTTCTGGAATAAATCGGCCCGGGCGGCCGAAGCGCCGGTTTTTTCCCCGCCGGCCATCGGGTGACTGCCGAGAAAATGACGGCCCGCGCCTTGAATCATCGGCTCGAGTTCTTGAACCACAGTAGCCTTGACGCTCCCGACGTCGGTCACGATCGCGCCCGGCTTCAAAGCCGGGAGCAACTGACGCGACAGGTCAGCCATCATGCCGAGCGGCGTGCAGAGTATGACCAGTTCGGCCCCTTCAACGGCCCCTCGCAAATCGTTCGAAGCGGCATCGACGATGCCGAGCGCTTCGCATTCGGCGACCGCCGCGGGACGGCGCACGAACCCCTCGACGCGGGCCGCGAGCCGGCGCTGTTTAATCGCCAAGCCCAACGAACCCCCGAGCAAGCCAATGCCGACCAGGGTGATTTTCTGCCAGTGCACGGGGCGAGTAAATAGCGATTCAGCGCGGCGTTCAAGATGAACCGACACGCTGGGTGAAGTCGGGCGTTCGAAGCAGCGAAGCGCTGAAGGTCAAGGACAGAAGAGGAAGCGCCCGAGCGACGCGGGCGATCAGGAAATCTGCGAACGGCCGCGCGCGCGTCCAACGAAATCCAGAATGGTCTTGCGCTCCCGATAAACCGCCAGCGCGAGCAGGCACCCGGCGGCGACATAAGTCGCCGGCTCGGGAACCGGCACGATCTCACCGTCGGCGAGGATGGCCGCCGGATAATTGCCGGCGAGAGCAAAGCCAGCTGGGTTGGAAAACACGATCTCGCCCAATTGCGCGGAGGTCAGGCCACTGGTCGTCGTGCCAAAGTAGAGTTGGTCCGAGCCGCCGCCGTGGGTCGAGCCGGACCAGTTGTAAATCGTCAGCGTCGAGCCGCTGGACCAGGAAACGCTATGACTATCCGCGAACTTCAAAACGCTGGAGCCTGAGCCAAGATTGATCGACGAGCTGTCACACAAAAGCGTCAACTTCCCGATATTTTCGCTCATTCCGGCGGTGTTCAGCGTGCTCCCGCTGAGGGTCAAGTTCACCGAACTTCCCAATCGGGAGGTGGTGCTGGAGGAACCGCCAAGCAGGAGCGTGCCACCATTCTGTACGACGACATCTCCCGAGCTGGCGGAGCCGGCGGCGGTGAGCTGCAGTGTGGCGCCGTCCACCGTCAACCCGCCGGTGAAACTGTTGCCCGAGGCAAAGGTCGTGATATGCGACCCGCTTACGGTCAACGGTCCGTCGCCCGAGATTCTGTTGTTGAACGTGACTGTGCCTGACCCGGACCCGGTGAAGGTGCTGCCGTCATTTCCCGCGTTCAAGATCACCGGCACGTTCATGTTCACCGCGCCGCTGCCACTCTGCGTGAGAATGGTGTTCACATCGCCGTTACCGAGCGCCAGACTGCTCCCGGTGAGGGTGTAAGCGTGCGTGCTATCGAAGGTAACCGCCTTGGCTTGCTCCGCGCCCAACGTAATCGTCCGATCCGCGGTGATGGCGCCATCGAAAGTCACCGTATCGCCGGAATTCCCGCCGGGCACGCCGTGCGGCGTCCAATTCGAGGCGGTGTCCCACGATCCATTGGCGTCCACGTTCCAGGTGAACGAATGCGCTCCCGCCCCCGCCTGACGGACGAAACCGAAGCAGGCAAGCAGCGGGAGGCTGCGTTGAAGCCAAATTGTTCTATTCCGTTTGCGCACTTTGATTCGTTTCCCGATCAATTCACCCGTGACCCGTCACGTACAAAAAATACGCGAAGGCCGAATGATTGCCAAGCGCTCTTTTTTACTTTGTTTTAACCTGAAGCCACCGGCGACGCGCGGCTTGCGGCCCGCGTGATGCCAGTCCAAAGTGGGGCGATGCGTAGCGACGATTTCTCGGATGCCGCCCTGGTCCTGGTCGGACATGGCTCGACGGTCAACGCCGATTCGTCCGCCCCGGTTTATCAACACGCGGACGAATTCCGTCGGCGCGGAACCTTTGGCCAGGTGATGGAGTGCTTTTGGAAGCTGGAACCGGCCATCTCCGCGGTCTGGCGCGGCGTGTTCGCGCCCCGCGCGTTCGTGGTGCCGCTCTTCATCAGCGAAGGCTATTTCACCGAGCAGGTGATTCCCCGGGAATTGGGGTTGTGCGAAAACGGCCAAGCCGACTTTCCGCGCGAGCAAACGCGCGGAAACCAGATCGTGTACTATTGCGGGCCGGTCGGAACCCACGCGAGCATGACCGAAGTGATTCTCTCCCGGGCGCGACAGGCGGTGGAAAAATATCCCTTCCCGCGCGCCCCCAAACCGAGCGAAACGACGCTCTTCATCGCTGGTCACGGAACCGGGAACAACGAGAATTCGCGCAAAGCGATCGAGCGCCAAGTCGAGCTAATCAGCGCGCTCGGCCAATTCGCCGCGGTCCGCGCGATCTTCATGGAAGAGGAGCCGAGGATCGCGGATTGCTACACGCTGGCGGAGACCAAAAGCATCGTGGTCGTGCCGTTTTTTATCAGCGACGGCCTGCATTCGTTCGAGGACATCCCCGTGATGTTGGGCGAGCCGGAACGCATCGTGCAGGCGCGATTAAAAGCCGGCCAGGCGCCCTGGCGCAATCCGACCGAGAAAAAAGGCAAGTGGCTTTGGTACGCGGAAACAATCGGCAAAGACCCGTGCCTCGCCGACGTCATCCTGGCCCGCGTCCGCGAGGCGCGAGCCAACGCGACGACGCAGGTCGCCCCGGCGACGCGGTAACCGCTTCGGGATGCCGCCGCTCACGCAGACAATGTTCCACCCGGCGACTAACGGAGCGACTACTGGAGCAAGACGGCGCGATAGTAGCGCCTCGGAGCATTCGAGAGGTTTGGGTCCGAGACGTTGACTTCGGCGCCAGGGGCGGTATTGGTCGCCAGCGGAATCCAGTTGGCCAAATTGGTCGAGTATTCCACGAGGTACCGGGCGCCGGGTTGGCCATCGACCTGGAATTGGAAGGAGCCGTTCACCAGCGTCGCAGCAGTCGGCAGCGCCAAGCGCGGGGCGGCCACGACTTGTGGCGCGAGCGCCAGCACGGTGATCGAATAGGCCGGGAAGCTCATCGAAAAGCTCGGACCGGAGACCGTTGCCGCCGTTTGCGAGACGTCCGGTGAGCCGACGCCGGTTTGAGCGGCGTTGTCTTGGGTGATGCCGTAGGCGTAGGCGACGGCGTTCGTCGCCGGCGTGAAGCCGGATAACTGAACGCTCGTATTCAGCGTATTGTTTGGCGCTTTATTGATCACCAGCAAAGTCAGTGCGCCATTCGTCCGGCGGGCGGCGTACGCGGCCAGCAAGGTATTGTCGCTCGTCGCTTGCACAATCGTGTCGCCGTCGGCCGCGAAATGGGTCAGCGCCTTGGCGGCGTAATAAGTCGGATAGGGATCGTTGGCGCCCGATACCACGCCATAGTCGCCATACGCGCGCCAGCCGTACAACGCGGGTGAAATGTGAGTGGTATCCTGTCCATTCCGGAGGTCCCACCAGACAAAGGCCTTGAACTCGGTCTGCGCGATTTGGCCGAGGCTGTCGGCCAGGAAGAGACCGTTCACAAGACTGGTGGTCTGCTTGCTCGGGTTGCTGGACACCGAGTTGTTCTCGGTGCAGATAAGCTCGACGTTCGTCTGCGCGGCGCCCAGGTAATCCGTCAATTGCTGGCGCAGATCGGCGGCGTAGCTCGCCCAAGCGCGCGAGGTCTGCAACAGCCCCGCGTCGCTCTCCTGCCCGGAGCCTTGGGGATAGTTGTGGTAGATGACGTAATCCGGGGTGACGCCAAGGCTCTTCAGCCGAGCGAGCATCACCGGTGTCCAGCCAGTGTGCGACCGGCCGGTGCGGGGGTTGACCACCGCGCGGCCGGGGTACGCCGTGGCGTAGGAATCCTCGCCGGTCACGACCACGACGCCGGCCTTGATCGTCGGGTCCACCGCCTTCATCTGCGCGATGTAATCGGCGGCGCGGTTGGCGTAGGTCAGCGGGTCTTGCGGTAATTGGTTCGTGTCGGTTTCCCAGCCGCCATAGTTTTCGTTCCCGATCTCCCAGTATTTCAAGCCGTAATGCTTGGTCACGCTCGAGTAGCGCACCCAATCGGCGGCCTCCTGCGGCGTTCCCGTCCCGTAGTTCACCGTAATAAAAGCCTGCGAGTTCACGTTGGTCGCGATGTGCGCGAAATGATCGAACGAAGTCGCCCAGGTCCAAGTATTCGAGCTCGTCGTATTGGACGCCCAATGATATTCGTCCGAGAGCGAGCCGCCCGGGAAGCGCATGATGCGGGTGCCCATATTTTGGAGGAACCCCGCGGTCGCCTTTGTGTCGAACGCCGAATCCCAGACCGCGGCGTTAACTCCGAAAAGCCGCCCATCGACCACGCGGATCGCCTGCGACGCGTCCACGCTCACGTGAATGACCGCGGGTGGGGCCGCGCCGGTCAGTTTGATGTCATCGACATAATAAGTCGGCTGAACCTGGCCCGAGCGGTCCTGAATCCAAAACCCGTCCATGTTCGCGATGTGGTCCGCTTTGAGGGAAGCCAGCGGGATCGTGACTTGTTGCCAAGTCCCCGGCGGGAGCACGCCCAAGACATAGCCCGTTTGCGCGACACCGCCGACGGTCGCTTGGACTTCCAACGCCTGACCACCACTGGCGCCGCCATTGATCCAAAAAGTAAGAGCGGCGTAGGGCGAAGTGTCGAACGCCGCGTGATGGAGGTAAAGCGCCTGATAGGCCGCCGTCGCCGTAACGCTGACGGCGGCGCTCCCGGAATGAACCGTCCCGGCGCTGGCGTAGTTGAGACTGGCCCAGCCGTAATTTTGCCAGCCATTGACCAAGCTATCCGTGTAAATCGCCTGATCGACCTGTGCGTGAGCGCCGATCCAGGCGCCGAAAGAAAGCGCCAGAACCATCGCCTGACGAAGCGCGCGGTACATACGCCTACCATGCCCTTTCGAGGCCAAAAAAGCGAGCCGATTAAGGATTTCGCGACGGCAAAAATTGATGACATGACGCTGGCCGAGGTTTGAGGACGATTCCCCTCTCCCGCAGCCAATCGCCCAGTAGCCGCCAGCCGATCGGCGTCAAACTCATCGTTTCCGGCCAGCCTTGCTCCGTGCGGAACGCCATCTGCCATCGGGCGCGCGAATGCGATCGGCCCGAGAGGCGGCGCTGACTCGGGGGTGTCTAAGATGGACCGGGCGCATGCCGTCCCAAAAATGGGACAGATGATTCCCACAAGCGCGCGATTCTCGCGGTGGTCGGTTCGACGCCCGCCAGCGTCGCTGCCAGATCCAGCTTTTCCGTCGCGCTAATATACGGAACATACCGTTGTTATTCAATGAGATATAACGATTATCAGTGAATTCCGCCTCGCCGAGCGGCATAGCGATTGCTTAGATCGATACGGAAAAACCAGGATGCGACTATGGAACCGATGATCAAGCTGCGGAACGTTGAAAAGTGTTACCACACCAAGGCCGGGATGTCGTACGTCCTTCGCCAAATCAACCTCGATATTCAGGAGGGTGAGTTCATCACGATCATGGGACCTTCCGGCGCTGGCAAATCGACGCTGCTGGCCATCCTGGGCCTCTACGACAGCGCCTGGGAAGGGGAATACTACTTTTTCGAGCAACCAGTCCATCGCCTGAAGCCCAAAGACCGCAGCCTCATCAACAAGACCAACGTCGGCTTCGTTTTCCAACAATACCATCTGCTCGACAATCTGACGGTCGCCGAAAACCTCGATATTCCCCTCTCGTACCGGGATGTCAAAAGGTCCGAGCGGCAGGCGATGGTCGCGGATAGCTTGGACCGCTTCGGCATCGTTGGCAAAAAGGACCTGTTCCCAAGCCAGCTTTCCGGCGGCCAACAACAATTGGTCGGCGTCGCGCGGGCGGTCATCGCGCACCCGAAATTGCTCCTGGCCGACGAACCCACCGGCAACCTCCATTCCAGCCAAGGCAAGGAGATCATGGAATTGTTCAAGAAGCTTAACGAACAAGGCATGACCATCGTGCAGGTAACCCACTCGGAAGCGAACGCGGCTTACAGCGACCGAATCATCCAGCTTCAGGATGGTTGGATGGCCAAACCGTAAACGCGGTGGCGCCCAGTCGATCGCCCTCACCGCGGAAAAAGATGAAACAAATTCCGGTGGAAACTGTCCTGAAGATGGGAACGCGTCGGATTCTGTGAATGATGACGCGCCGGGCGACGTCAATTCCCGTAATCATTTTCGGCCGAGAATTCCGAAAGCGCGAAAACTGTTGCCTTGCGGGCGCCGACGTAGGCAAACTTTTGGCGTTCCGAAGTGAATGAAAGATTTGGGTGCGCCGTCGCCGGGCGCCAAAGAAACCGTTGATTTATCGATATTTATGAAGCTAGCTGTGCGGCCCCTGCGTCTTAAGAGTTGGATTCTCCTCGCGCCCATGGCCTTATGGGCGGTGGCCGGGTTGGCTCAGAACACGAACGTCACGACTCGCGCGCTCTCGCTGGACGACTGCATCCGCATCGCGCTCGAACACAACCTTGACGTTCAAATCCAACGGTACAACCCGAAAATCGCAAAACTGACGTTGGATAGCGTTTACGGGAGTTACGACCCGAAGTTTAACGCCGGGGCGCAACAACATTTCAGCGCTTCCGCGGGTGGCTTCAGCAACGGTCTCGTGCCGATCCCAAATACTTCGTACGACGAAACCTTCAATGCCGGGCTTGCTGGCATCCTGCCGTCGGGTCTGAACTATAGTATCAGTTCCACGTTGGACCGGAACAGCGGCGACAGCGTGATCGGCGGCTCATCGTTGGAACGCGGATTCCTCTACAGCTCCTTTACGGGCATCACGCTGAGCCAGCCGCTCCTCCGGAATCTCTGGACCGACAGCGTCCGCCAGCAGATCTCGCTCAATCGCAAGTCGCTGAAAATTAGCGAATTGGGCGTGCGGCTGCAGGTGATCAACGTCATCGGTCAAGTCGAACAAGCCTACTATGATTTGGTCGCCTTCATCGAAAACGTGAAAGTCCAGCAGACCGCGCTTGAACTGGCGGAACGGCTGCTCAAAGAGAATAAAGAGCGCGTCACGGTCGGCGTCATGGCGCAACTGGATGAGAAATCGGCGGAGTCGCAAGTCGCGACCAGCCGGGCGGCGGTCCTCGCCGCGCAAAGCGCCTTGGTCGCCCAGCAGAACCTGCTGAAAAGTCTCCTGACCGACGCCTATTCGAACTGGCACGACGTCGATGTCGCCCCGACCGAGAAACTGCTGCCCCAGCCGCACGTATTCGACGTGCAACAAAGCTGGGTCAAGGGGATGACGATGCGCCCCGATTTGTTGCAACAGAAGCTCGATTTGGAGCGTCAGAATATCACCCTGAAATATCTGCATAACCAGGTTTTCCCAGAGCTTGATCTGGTGGGCAGCTATGGTCGCAGCGGACTCGGTGTCGCGCTCACGCCGTCGCTGGACGACATCCGCGTCGAACGCTATCCGTCGTGGGCTTACGGCGTCCAGCTCAGCATTCCGCTGGGCAACCGCGCCGCCCGCAACAACTACCGGGCGCAAAAGGAAACCATTGCCCAGGAACTGCTCACGTTGAAGAAACTTGAACAATCGATCCTCGTGCAGATCGACAACGACGTGAAGACGGCGCAATCCGACTTCGAACAGGTCGCCGCGACCCGCGAAGCTCGCCTGTACGCCGAGGCCGCCCTCGACGCGGAAGAGAAGAAACTGCAAAACGGCAAGAGCACCAGCTACAATGTCCTGCTCGTCCAACGCGATCTCACCGCCGCCCGCTCGAACGAAATCCAGGCGTTGGCCAATTATAATAAGGCGCTCTCGCAACTCGCGGTCGCCGAAGGCACCACCCTCGAACTTCACCAATTGACGGTCGAAGTGAAGTAATCCGCCCCCGCGCGCGTGGGCGAAGCGATGGACTCCCGCCCCAGTTCCGTCGGCGTCGCAAGTCGCCCAAAAAACGACGCGCAAAAAATCCTTGAAATGCCTATTGACGGGGCCGGACGGTTTGGTAGTGTCTGCGGTCTTTATTGTCAGGTTTGAAATGAAAACGTATTTACCGAAGATTAATTTGGACCAGCGCAAATGGCACGTGATTGACGCCGATGGCGCCGTGCTCGGACGGTTGGCGGCGCAGGTCGCTAATATTCTGCGGGGAAAAGACAAACCCGTGTTCACGCCGCACTTGGACGCCGGCGATTTTGTCGTGGTCATCAACGCCGAAAAAGTGTTGGTCACGGGCAAGAAGGAAACCGAAAAACTGTTCATGACCTATTCCGGCTGGAAGGGCAGTGAAAAGTTTACGTCGGTCGCCCAAATCCGGGCGAAGCATCCGGAACGGCTCATCACCCACGCCGTCAAAGGGATGATTCCGAAGAACCGGCTCGGCGACCGGCTGTTGACCAAGCTCAAAGTTTACAAAGGCGCCAAGCACCCGCATTCGGCTCAGCAAGCCAGCCCGGTCGCCGCCGCTAACTGATTTTGATTTTTATGGCAGAACCCAAGTCTCCCACCTATCTCGGCACCGGCCGGCGCAAAACCGCCGTGGCCCGTGTTCGCCTGGCCTCCGGTTCCGGCAAAATTGTGGTTAACGGCCGGGCGTTCGAGAACTACTTTCCGCTCGAGACCTTGCGCATGGTGGTGCTCCAACCGCTCACCGTGACCGAGACCGCCGCGAAATTCGACGCGCACGTCAATGTCGAAGGCGGCGGTCCCGCCGGGCAAGCTGGCGCCGTACGCCATGGCATCGCCCGCGCGTTGTTGAAGACCGATTTGAACCTGCGCCCGGCGCTTAAGTCCGAGGGCCTGCTCACTCGCGATCCGCGTATGCGCGAGCGCAAAAAATACGGCCAACCAGGCGCGCGCAAACGGTTCCAGTACAGCAAGCGTTAAGATTTCTTTTCGAACCAAAGCCCCGCCTTACCCGGTGGGGCTTTTTTATTGGCGCGGGTCCAATGCTCGGCCGCGGCTTGCCAAACGCGCCGGGTCGCGCAGATTAGACCAATCGAACAGTTTTAGTTTCCATGACGAAGATTCCTGTCGCGGTTATCGGGGCATCCGGCTTCTCCGGCGAAGAATTGGTGCGCCTGCTCTTGTCGCACCCGGGCGCCAACCTGGTGGCGGTCACTTCTCGTCCCCATGCCGGGAAAACCCTCGCCGATATTTTTCCCCGGTTCGCCAGTCACTCCGCCGCCAAGATTCTGCGCTTCAGCGAGCCGAACGCCGAACTGCTGGCCACCAAGGCGGACGTCGTTTTCCTGGCGTTGCCGCACGGGGTCGCCGCCGAATTCGCCGTTCCCCTGCTCCGTGAGGGCTGTCAGGTGATCGACCTCAGCGCGGACTTTCGACTGAAGAGCGCGGCGGTTTACCAGGAGTTCTACGGGCACGCGCACCCCGCCCCTGAGTTGCTCGCGAAGTCGGTCTATGGACTGCCGGAGATTTACCGGGATCAGATTAAACGTTCCGACTTGATCGCCTCGCCGGGTTGCTATCCCACCAGCATCCTGTTGCCCGTATTACCGTTGCTCAAAGCCGGACTGATCAAATCGGCTGGGATCATCGCCGACTCACTCAGTTCGGTCAGCGGAGCCGGGCGGAAGGCGGAGCCGGAGTATCTCTTCGTCGAATGTAACGAATCGATCCGGCCCTACGGCGTTCCCAAACACCGCCACCTCTCGGAAATCGAGCAGGAGTTGACTCAGGCCGCTGGGACCCAAGTCGTGGTGCAATTCACACCGCATTTGATCCCGATCAACCGCGGAATTCTCACGACTTTGTACCTCGCGCCGACCGAACACTTCGCCGACGCCGCGGGAGCGAAAGCGTTGGATGAGAAGATCACCGCCTGCTACCAAGCGGCCTACAAGGACGAACCGTTTGTGCGCCTCCTCGCCGGCAAGGCTCTGCCGGACACCAAGAACGTCGCCGGCACGAACCAACTTGAAATCGCCTGGCGCCTGGATGTCCGGACCGGCCGATTGATCGTGATGAGCGCGCTCGACAACATTGTCAAAGGCGCCGCCGGTCAGGCCGTCCAAAGCTTCAATATCCTGGCCGGCTTTCCGGAGACCGTCGGGCTGGCGTAACCTTCCAGACTCGAATCCAACTCCGAGCGTCGGCGCCCTCGGCGACGGTCGCGGTTTCCGCGTGCAACTTCGAGTCGTTGACGTTTTCGAGTGGTATGGACCGAAGCTTCAGGCCTGAAGCGCTGAAAGCGCGCCCTGGGATAGACTGGGACGGAGCGAAGCGAAAGCCCAGGAAACCGTCGCCAATAATCGTGCCGTCCTGTAAGGACGAGACCGCTTCGCGCCGCCCCGCAAGGCGCGACGCGAAAAACCGCAACAACTCGAAGTTTCGCCCACGCTCCCCCGCGGCGCCCAACCGTGGCTTGACAGACGATTCGTGTGTCTTATTGTGCGAATTGCGCCCAGAAACATAACCTAATCGCTTTAATCGTATGAAATCATCACACATCAGTTTTGCCGGTCTTGCCCTTGGACTCTTGCTCGCCTGGACTCCGGCCTCCCGCGCCGAGGACGCCAAGGATAGCGCCGCGGGCACGTGGAAATGGAATATCGAGAACCAAAACGGTGACAAGATCGATATCTCGGTCAAATTGAAGCAGGACGGCGAGACGCTCACCGGCGTCTATAAGGGCTTCGGCGGCACGGAGAGCAAGGTGGACGACGGCAAAATCAAGGACGGCGAAGTCTCCTTCAGCGTCATCCGCGAGATCAACGGCAACAAATTCACCGTCAAGTACCACGGCAAGTTGAGCGGCGATTCCATCAAGGGTAAAATCGAGTTCGCCCGTGACAACAACACCGAGTCCCGCGACTGGGATGCCAAGCGCGAGGCCGCGACCGCGGCCGTCAATGTGACTGGCGCCTGGAAATACACGTTCACCACCGCCAACGGCCAGACGATGGAGCCGACCTTAAAGCTCAAACAAGACGGTGACAAAGTGACCGGGGTTTTCGTCATCAATGACAACGAATCTCCCATTTCCGACGGCAAAGTGACCGATGGCGAAGTGAGTTTCAAAGTCGTGCGCGAACGCGACGGCAATACCCGTACCTCGAAGTTTCAAGGCAAAGTGACCGAGGACACGATCAAGGGCAAAATCGAATCGAACTACAGCGGACAAGACCGCACTTTCGACTTCGAAGCCAAGCGGGAAAAATAGTCCTAGCCTCCGCCTATTTGGCGCCCGCGGCGGGCCCGGCGGGGATTACCGGAACCGCCGAGGCCACGCCGTCCGTCGGGACTTCAAGGCGCGCGGTCCAGAACAGCGCGTTGAGCACCATTTTGCGAACGTTCTCGTTTTGCCAGTTCTTGTGAAAATGGCCGCCGGTGTAACCGAATCCGCGCCCGCCTCCCGGCCGCTCGACCGCCCACGCCACGACCGAGGTTCGGTCGCCAGGCTCGCCAAAGGTTAGGATCGGCGTCCAGCGCGCTCCGCTCGCGTGCGTAAAGCGCAAATTGAGATAGTATTCCTCTTTGATTTGAAACGGGCTTAAGCCGCGCGAAATCGGGTGATCCGGGGTCGCCGGTTTGACCGCGTAATCCTTCATTTCTATCTTCGAATACCACTTGTTCGAGGCCGTTCCGCTCTCGTAGTCGAAGTACCCGCCGATCGAATCGAGGAATCCCGAGCCGTCATTCTTGTTCGGGACGAAGACGGTGTAATGAATCGCGATAAAGCCGACGCCGCGGCGCATCAGTCGGTTGATCGTTTCCAGGCGTTCCTCGCGCAGCAACGGATGATACTTCTCCCCGTGATCGGCGCCGTCGCTGTAATACAAGATGGTGTCCGCGTCCTCCAGCGTGCGCGCGTCGTCGGGCCAGCCATCCAGGTACACCTCGGTCTTGAGGCCGCTCACGTTGGTCGTATGATCGAGGCAATCTTTTAGCAGCGCCACCCCTTGCTCATATTCGTGGTCGCCCGGGCCGTGGCTCTTTTTGCCGGCGATCAGCACAATCTTGGTCGGTTTCTTGGACGGTTCCAATCGGCGAATCTTGATGTCCCGCAACGCCGCCGTCGTTTGATACGAAGCCACGCCGATCGGCTCCGACATATAGATTTCCCCGGGCCGCAGGCTGATCTCGCGCCCGGAGGTTTCGACGTCCACCATTTTATCGTCGTCGAGCCACGTCTCGATTTTGGTCTGCGTCACCCGAACGCGGATGCGATACCAGCGCTTGTCGTCGAACTTAATGTATTTTGAAGTTTCGTTGTCCGAGGCGTCGTGATTATCCAGGCTCGAAAGGCCCACGACTCCGCCGCCCCAGCCGCCGACGATGAAGCTGCACCAGGAATCCCGCACCGGAAACGTCAGCGCGCAGAAGAAGTCGCTCCCCTCCAGCTTCATGGCCTCGAGCGACACCTCGTAATCCATCCTCGGCACGTCCTTGGTCCAAGTGACGCCCGTCATCGTTTCGCCGGTATGAAGGACAATCTGGCCCTTTTCGACGGTGACCTCCCCGTGGCCGGCGAACTCAGCCGATTTCCAACCGGACAACGTCTGTCCGTCAAAAAGGTTTTGCCAAACATTGATCGGCGTCGGCGCCGCCGCAAACGCCCATATCGGCGCCAGGCACAGAGCGAGCGCCACCAACCAGAAAATCCGATACCGCCCGACACTAGGACCAGTCCGGGGTTGCGCGCGAATCACGGGCTGAACTTCGAGAAAATCAAAATGCTTCATGGCTGCTAAACGTTGACTGCGACTAGCCGCAGTTTAGCCCGAAGCCCCGCGTCTGGCTACCAGCGAGTGAGCCGCCGGAATTTGAAACCTATCGTCCCCGGTGGAGCAACACGTCAGCGGCGACCGTGGCGGAGACGATCATCGTGGAAATGCCGACCAGGACGGCGGTGTTCAAAAGAAAGACCGCGACGCCCGCCGCCGCGCGACGGTAACGCGGCCAACGTGAAGAGCGCCATTCCAACGCGATCAGCGGAGCCAAGAACGCCGCGCACGCCAGCCCGCCATGCGCGGTCAAGCCAATCATCGCCTCGGTCGATTTCAAAAGTTCCAGCCCGGCGGCGCCGCAAACCTCGCGAACTTTGGGCAACGCGAAGATCACCGCCGCCAGCCACAGGCTCACCGCCGGGGTGATGAAGATGCCCGCTTTGAGATAGGTAGCCCAACGAGGTTCGGGGTCTTTCGGCGTCGTGTTCATAGTGGTTATGAGGTTTGGGGCGTTAACGCCAATCAGGATCAGGCACGCCCGTTTCAAACGTTCGACGAGTTCGTCAATCCCGCCGATTTTGGCGAATTCAGTTTTTAGGACGTCCGCCGACCCGATTTGACGGACGGCGAACTCAAAGGCGGTCGCGGGAACTTCCCCGGCCCGGGCTTGCGCGGAAAACTCCTCGCGGAGGTGGCTCTCCAACTCATCGAGCCGCGCGGCTTGCTTAAGACCCGCGCCACGCATTTGCCGCCGCCAGTCCGCGACGGCCTCTTCGAGGTCAAACATGTTGCTCCTCCTGCAGTCCAGAGAGCACGGAGTGTACGATGCTCCATTGTTGACGCTGCGCGGTCATCGCGCGCTTGCCGTCACTCTTGAGGGAATAATACTTTCGTTTCCGGCCAATCTCGCTCTCCGCCCAACGCGCCTTGATCCAACCCTTGCGCTCCATCCGGTGCAGCACGGGATAGAGCATTCCGTCGGTCCACTCGATCTGATTATTCGAGCGGGCCTTGATCTCCTGAATGATCGCGTAGCCGTAGCTTTCACCGCGCGCGAGCAGCCCGAGAATCAAGGGCTCGGCGGACGCGGCGACCAATTCTTTACGAAGCATAGCGTGACTATACATTGCTCCTATACGTATGTCAATGAAAATTCACGCCCGGCCAGAATCGGTCTCAGGCCCGAATCGGCCCGCCATCGTTTCCGCTCAAAAATCCCACTTGAACTTCCCCGTCAACGAACCGAACGCGTCGTTGCCATTCTGGCCCACGAACTGATAACTGCGAATCACGAAAGTCCAACTGGCTTCGAAGTGTTTCCCACACGTGAACGCCGCCCCATACATGAAGTCGCCCACGAACGGGTATTTGGTGACATGGGCGCTCGCTTGATAAAGATTGCCGTCCAAAAACATGTCCCGCCCAATCGCGCGCCCCTGGGTTCCGGTGAAGAGGAACGCGCCGACCGGTCCCCGGCGCGGGCCGTTGGAGAGCACGATCGGCGAGTCGATCAATTGCACGCCGAAATCGTCCGGTAAATTCCACCCCAAACGGACCGTCAGTCCGATATTTCCCGATACCTGGACCGTGCCGAGATTGGCGCCCAGGTTTGGGATGAGGTCAAAGAAACGAGCGCTCTCTTCGTTGAGCGAGAGTTTCCACGCCCGGCCATACTTGAAGTCGAAGACCGGTTCGGTTCGCAGCTGATTTCCCCAGCCGTCAAATGCCGGCAGGTGGCGCCAGAGATGGATCGTGTTCTGCGCCCACCCACCCAGCGCCGCCGGCCCCGTGAGCCCTACGTCCAACTCGTAGCTTTCAAGCGTAGGAATGCGTCCCGCGGTCAGACCGCGCCGTTGAACGGCGGCGCCCAGGTAGAGCCAGCCGGCGTACGGTCGGTCGTTCGTAATCAGATTCACCGTTCGGCCATCCTCGGGCGTGTAGATGTTCTGGCCAAAGGTTAACCCGAAATTCGCGGCGCGGACATCGAGCCCGACGGTTGGCAGCCGATCCGCCAGCGCATCCAGGCGCAACCAGTTGGCCCACGCGGGAGTGGGCGCCCCGCGATCGAGAAAAATGAGCTTCAAGCCCTGCGTGTAATGCCGATCCTGATGTTCGCCGGGCGCCGGGTTGTAAAGCAGATCATTTTCCCAAATGCCCGCGAAAACGTGCGGGTCCTTCTCAGGGTCACTGTTTGAGGCCGCCGTTTCCGCGGCCGCCAATCGGAATAGCTCCGTCGGCCCGAATATCCAAGCCAAGCCCATCAGAATCAACCGAATGAGAATCGCAGTCCTCAAGCGCCCAATTTTCCAACTGCTTCCTAACAAATCAAGGCGGATTGGAATGCCCCGAGGCGCGCGGGCGCCCGGGGCGAGCCTCTGGTTAATGACCGGACCATCGGCAACGCGGCGCGCGGGTCTGCGACCCGCAGCATCTTCCGCACTCCAGCACGTTCCCTCACAACCGAAAATCGTTCTGCCAGGCGTGCCTGCTGCGGCTCATGGAGCCGCGAGCCGCTCGGGCCAGTTACGCGGAGCGTCCCGTCAAAAGCGCTCACATCAAGAATCCGTCGATTTTTTGTAAGGTTTTGCCGCTTTAGCGCGACTAATCTGAGTAGTCATTGAATGCTGAACGACAAAACTCCGAGCGCCAGTTCCTGGAACTGGTCGATGCGAACCGACTCAAGGTTCTCAAGATCTGCCACGTTTACGCGCGCAACCCGGCGGATCGCGACGATCTCTACCAGGAGATTCTGTTTCAGATTTGGCGCAGTCTCCCGAGCCTGAAAGCGGGCGGCTACGCGAACACGTGGCTCTATCGAATCGCCTTGAATACATCGATCAGCTTTGTCCGCAAGCAGGCCACTCAATCCGCGCGGACCGTGGCGTGCGACCAGGAGCAAATGAGCCGGATGGCCGAGTTTCGCCAGCCCGAACGAACGAAGACGGACGAGCAGTTGGCGGACCTTTACGTGGCCATCGCGAAACTGGACAACGTCGAAAAAGCCCTGGTGACGCTGTTTCTCGAAGACCTGAGTTACGAGCAAATCGCCGAGGTGATGGGACTAAGCGTTCCCAACGTCGGCGTGATGCTGCACCGCGCGAAGAAGAAGCTGTCCGTCTTAATGGAAGGAACCGGTCATGAATGACGACTTCCTGAAAAACCTATGGCGGGGTCAGGATCTGGGCGCCCCCCCACCCTTGCCGAACGCCCAAGAACTCACCGCTATGCGACAAAAAATGAAATGTTTTGACGCCACGATCCGCCGCCGCGACGCCGGGGAACTCCTCGCCGGGGTCGTCCTCGTCGTCTGGTTCGGCTGCTATTATTTTGCCTATCCGGCGCCGCTCGCCCGCCTGGGCAGCGTTGTGGTAATACTGAGCGCGATCTTCATTGACTGCCGGTTGTTCTGGAGCAAGCGCGCGGGGCCAAAGCCCGACTCAACCGCCTCCGTCATGGACACGCTCAAAGCTGAGCTTCGCAAAGTCGAGATTCAGATCGGTCTGCTTAAGACCGTCCTATGGTGGTATCTCCTGCCACTGTCGGTGGGCGCGATGCTGTTTTATGTTGGACTGGGACTTTCGTGGCTCTCGAATGCCGCGTTTCTGGGCTTCACCGTCGCGACAGACGCCGCCATCTACTGGCTCAACCAAACCGCGGTTCGCCGACAGCTTCTGCCCCTGAAAGCTGAATTGCAATCACTGCTCGATTCCGAACAATCAACCCCGTGACCAAGCGTATGCGTCAATTTACCGTCAAGATTCTCCTGGCCTTGGGTCTTCTCGATCGCCAGCTCCTCGCCGCCGAGGAACCGCTCCCGGACGACCCACAGATCCAAGCCGCGCTCCAAACCTGCGTGGACCAACAGAAACGCGCCCCCGGCATTGTGATCGGCGTGCTGGATGACGCCGGCGCGCGATTTTATGCCCGCGGCGCTCGGAATGCAGGCGGCGGCGACGCGGTGGACGCCGACACGGTCTTCGAAATCGGCTCGATCACAAAGGTGTTCACCGCGTTGTTGCTGCAGGATATGGTCGATCACGGCGAGGTGAAACTCGACGACCCGATTAGCCGGTACCTGCCCGCTTCGGTGAAGGCGCCGTCCCGTGACGGCAAGGAAATCACCCTGCTCGATCTGGCCACGCAACATTCCGGCCTGCCCCGGTTGCCCGAAAACCTTTCGCCGAAAGACGGCGCCAATCCGTACGCCGATTACACCGTCGAACAATTGTATCAATTCCTTTCGGGCTACAAGTTGACCCGCGACATCGGCGCCAAATACGAGTATTCGAATCTCGGCGTCGGCCTCCTCGGGCATCTCCTGTCGCTCAAGGCGGGAACCAATTACGAAGCGCTCGTGGTCAATCGGGTTTGCGAGCCGCTCGGAATGCGTCACACGCGAATGACGCTCACTCCCGAGCTTAAGGCGCGGCTCGCCACCGGCCACAACAAGCTCGGACTTCCCGTCGCGAATTGGGACATCCCGACGCTGGCCGGCGCCGGCGCGCTCCGCTCGACCGCGGCGGACATGGTGAAATTTCTTTCGCTCAGCATGGGCAAAACCGCGTCACCGCTCGCGGAGGCGGTCGCGAAGTGCGAGGAACCGCGCGCGGACGCCGGCGGGACCCAGCGCATCGGTCTCGCCTGGCACATCGGGTCGAACTTCCAAGTCACCTGGCACAATGGCGGCACGGGCGGCTACCGTTCGTATCTGGGCTTCAACAAGGCGCGCCACCGCGGCGTGGTGGTCCTCGGCAATTCGGAAAACAGCGTGGACGACCTCGGTCTCTACCTCTTGGGCGCGGTCAAGAATATTGAACCCTATAGCGCGGCCAAACAACGCCAAGTGGCCAAGATCGACCACGCCATCTACGACAAATATGTCGGCTCTTACCGCTTTACGTGGCTCGGTCCGTACCTGACTGTGACACGGGACGGCGATCGCCTCTTGGCTCAACTGACCGCGCAATCCGCGTTCGAAGTTTTCCCCGAATCGCCGACTGATTTCTTCTACACGGTGGTGGAGGCCCAACTCACCTTCGTGACCAATCAAAGCGGCACCACCACCGACGTCATCCTCCACCAGAACGGACGCGATCAAAAGGCGACCAAAGTGAAGTAAACAGGGAGTCGTGAGGCAGGCGGAGCGGTGAGCCGGGCACGTCGTTTCGCTTGCCCGTCGGGGAGCCGATCGCGGCGCGGGAGGCCGGAAACGACCGGCTCCCGAAACAAAGCCCCTCGTCCCAACGGTGGGAAGCTCTAGTCCCACAAGCGAACCTTCACGTCGCCTGTCGAAACCGCGCGATCAACCGAACCACCTGGCCCTAAAGAGGTTAGGCTTTTCGAGACTAACTGGCACGGTTAGTGCAATAGTGGGGACTGAATGAGAATCCATCGGAATTATTTGAGTCGCCGGAGGCGTCCATTCCGACGAGCGACCGCCGCTGTGCGAAAGTCCAGCCGCGCTCCCACCGGCGACAATTTCTTTGCCCATCGATAACCTCACCTAGTCATGCATGACATTCGCTTTGCCCTTCGGCTTTGGTTGAAAAACCCAGGCTTCACGTTCGTCGCCATCGCGACGTTGGCCATCGGGATCGGCGCGAATACGACCGTCTTCTCGACCGTCGGCGCGATGTTCCTGCAACCCCTGCCGGTCAAGGAACCGGACCAACTGGTGATGGTGGTGCAAAAGAGCGCCGTCTGGAACATGCTTCACGGGCACTCCTGGCTGGACTATCTCGACTACCGTCAGCGGGCCGACGCCTTTTCGGGCGTCCTGGCTTCGATGCTCAATCCGGCGCATCTCAGCGTCCCCGGGCAGACGCCGGAACGCGCTTGGGTCGAAGCGGTCAGCGGGAATTACTTCTCCCTGCTCGGAGTCGAACCCAAGCTGGGTCGGCTGATTCGGCGAGACGAAGGTGAGGCCGCCGGAAGTGATCCGATCATCGTGCTCTCGCACCGCTACTGGCAGACCAAGTTCGGCGGCAACCCGTCGGTCATCGGCCAAACGATGACGCTCAATGGCCACCCGTTTACCATCGTCGGCGTCGCGCCCGAGACGTTCCACAGTGTGCAATGGGCGGTGGCGCCGGCCGCGTTCGTGCCCGCTTCAATGCTCAGCCAGGTGCGCCCGGGCGGTGAGTATCTTTTGCGTGAACGCGGCGCGGAGGGCGCCTTCAAGATCATCGCGCGCCTGAAACCGGGGGTCACGCTCGCCCAGGCGCGCGCGTCCGTGGCGATCGTCGCCCAGAGCCTGCGGCGCGACTTTCCCGAGCAACACCGGGACGCCCGGGTATTCGTCTTGCGCGAACGCTTTTGCCGCCCGGAGCCGGCTTTCAGCGAAGTGATGCCACTCGTCGGATCGGTCTTCATGGGGTTGGTTCTCCTCGTCCTGCTGATCGCGTGCGCGAACGTCGCGAATTTGATGTTCTCCCGCGCCCTCGTCCGGCAGAAGGAACTCGGCATCCGCGCGGCGATTGGCGCGACGCGGTGGCGCCTGCTGCGTCAATTGCTGGTCGAGGGAATCATGCTCGGCTTGGCCGCGGGCGCGGCCGGCTGCGCGCTGGCCTTTTGGAGCGCCGATCTGCTCGCCGGTTTCAACCCCGCCGGCGACGTGCCGGTGAATTTCGAACGCCATTGGGACTGGCGGGTCTTCGCTTTCACCTTCGCCGTCTCCGTCCTGGCCGGCGTCCTCACCGCCATCGCGCCCGCCTGGCGCGCGACCCGGATTGACGTGCAGACTACTCTGAAAGAATCCGGCGCCGCGCTACTTGGTTCCGGGCGGCATCTCTTTCGCGGCGCGTTGGTCGTCTCGCAAGTCGCGATCTGCATGATCGTGCTCATCGGGGGCGGCCTCTTGGTCCGCAGCCTCCAGCAAGCCGCCCAGCTCGACCTCGGCTTTCGCGCCGATCACCTGCTCTTGGCCTCGCTCGACCTCAGCATGCAAGGTTATGACGAGCCAAGGCAGAAGCAGTTCTATCGCGAGTTGACCGAGCGCGTGAAAGTCCTGCCCGGGGTCCGCTCCGTCACCCTCGCGCGCGTCGTTCCCTTCGACCAAGGGTTCGACGTCGGACTCGTGGCCGCCGAGGAAAACGCCGGCGACAAGAACAATTTCACCAGCGCCAACATCAACCGGGTTGATCCCGACTACCTGTCCACGTTGGGCGTCACTTTATTGCGCGGACGCAACTTCACGGCGCAGGATTCCGAGGGCTCTACCAAGGTGGCGGTGGTCAACGCCTTCATGGCGGAGAAACTCTGGCCTGGCCAAGATCCGCTCGGCAAACGATTCAGGTGGAATGACAACTCCGATCCGTGGCAAGTCGTCGGCGTGACGCGCAATGGCAAATACGTGATGATCGGGGAGGAGCCGCGGCCATTCTTCTATGTGCCGCTGGCCCAAAACCACGCCGCGCCGATCACGCTCCATGTTTGGACCGCGGGCGACCCCGCGGCCTTGACGCCCGCCGTGCGCGAGGCGTTGAAGCAGATGGACCCGCGCCTCCCGCTTTACAATGTCGGCACGATGGAACAACACCTCCATGACAGCGTTTTCGCAATGATGCCGTTGCGCATTGGAGCGGCGCTGGCCGGGGTCCTGGGACTGCTCGGCTTGTTGCTCGCCGTGATGGGCATCTACGGCGTCGTCTCCTATTGCGTAAGCCAGCGCACCCGCGAAATCGGCATGCGCCTCGCCCTGGGCGCGCCGAAACTGGAAATCTTTCGGCTCGTGATCCGCGACGGCTTGAAATTGACCCTCATCGGTCTTGCCATCGGACTGATCGGCGGCTTGGGCCTAACCGGGTTGTTTCGCAAAGTTCTGTATGGCTTGAACCCTGCCGCCACGCCGGTCTTCGCCGGCGTCGTGCTATTGCTCGGCGCCGTGGCTCTTTTGGCTTGCTACCTCCCCGCCCGCCGCGCGGCGAAAGTCGATCCGATGGTGGCGTTGCGCTACGAGTGAGCTTGCCGCGCCGCGGCAATAAGGTCGCAGCCCGGCAATAATCTCGATCCCATCAAATCGCGCCAACGGCGCCTAATCGAACCGGCGCCCTTACCGCCTACTGACCGGGCGTTCATCCGACCAGTAGTTCCAAGCTCTCGCGCTTCGCGGCTGCCAAAAGCTCCGCGTCAAGGGACGCCAGCGGAAGCGAACGGCGGATCGCCAATTCCAGATACGCCGCGTCGTAGCCCGTCAGCTTGTGTTTCTGCGCCAGCGCCCGGGTGGCGGACCACGCCTGGCTCACGGCCGCCTCGTCGAGTTCGATCGGCAGTAATCGGAGCAACGCCAAATGTCGGCTCGCCTCCGCCCCACTACAGCGTTTTTGTCTCTCAACGCTCAATAACGCGTTTCCGATCTCCCAATGCCAGAGCGCCGGCACAAAGGCCTTGCCGCCCGCGCCCAACGCGTCGAGAACGCGGTCGGTTTCGGGAGTGGCCTCGTCTTCCAAAACCCAGGCCAGCGCGAACGACGCATCCACGACCAAATTCATGGACGCCCTTCGTTTACGAGATTCCGCAGACGAAGCTTTTGCTTTCCCGGAGGATTCAACGTGATGCGCCTGGTTCTGATTTCCCGGATCGCCGCCTGCACCTCGGCCAGACTCCGCGCCTTCGCGGGAACCAGCTTCGCAACTTCCTCACCGTGAAGCGTAATCGCAAATCCCTCGCCGCCACGAACCCGTTGCAAGAGTTCGGAGAACTTCGCTTTGGCTTCGGACGCCGCAATAATGGTGGTGGCGTTCATTGGAGTCATCGAAATAGTTTTGACCGATCTTTGACCAGTCTAACTGAGAATCCAACGACGGAGAAGGAAAATCCAAACGGAAATTGACGTGTGGCGATTAATCCGAACCACGCTCGACGTCCAGGATCATCTGCCGAACCGCCGACAACAATCCGGGAATACCCGTTTGAACGGCTTGCCACAAGATCTCATAGTCGATCGCATCGTAGCTGTGGCTAACGCGGTCACGCATTCCAGCGATTCCTCGCCAGTCAACGGTCGGATATTGCCCGATCAGATCCGGCGGGAGACGCTTCACCGCCTCACCAAGAACCTCCATCACTCGCTCAAACGCCGCTTGCCTCTGCCAATCGGATAAGATCAGCGGCAACGGATACGCGGCGCACAGTTCCTGCGCCTTCAAGGCGTATTCGGAAATCTGCGCCAACGTGACGCGCGGATCACGCCTGCTCATAAATCGTCACCGCCTCGCGCAGCACTTCGTCACGGAAATACCGACTCAGACTGCGCGGCGTATGAAGGTCCACCTTGCCTCCGAGAATGAGAGAAAGTTCATCCGCCCAACGGAAAAACTCCCAGCCGGCTATTCGGTTCGGTAGGAACTCTACCAGCACGTCCACGTCGCTCCGGACAGGATCAAAATCATCGCGCAGGACCGACCCAAACAAACTCAGTCGTCGGATCCCGCGCTCACGGGAGAAACGCGTGATCCGCTCAACGTCGATTGCAATGGGCAGGGTCGTTGCGTTCACTGAGGAAGTATTGCGTAGAAACCCGCCTTCCGCAACCTCGCGCTCCCGCCACGGTCTTCAAAGCAATACTCTTTGCGAGCCTAATGCCCCAAGAATCGAGTCGCGTTTCCTGTGTGCGGTGTTAGGTTTCCCGCGGAAACCGAGATGCCATGAAAGATTACCACAGTTTTCGCAACCTGCCGCCGCTGGCGGGACTTTGCACGTTCGAGCAAGCCGCCAAACCGGGCTTGTCGGTCGAGCAGTGCGTCAGCCGGCTCAAGCGCTACCACTACGCCTTCAAGCGGCTGCATCAGATCTTCACCGCGCGCATCACCGCCGAGCCGATCTACGAATTGAAGATGGGCTTCAGCCATCACGCCTACCTCTGCGCCGAGCACGTTTCCGCTCTGCGCCAGCGCGTGGGCGAAATGCGCGAGCCGCCACTGGGCCTGGACCTGGTCCCGGACGATAACCTCGAAATATTCTTCGACGAAATCCTCGCGGCGCCCTCAACCGAAGAGTTGGCCCTCGGCCTTTACGAAAAGGCGGCGCCGGCGCTGGCCGTCGCGATCAAACGGCACTTGGCGGACACCAACCCGCTGGTCGATCAGCCAACCGTCCGCGTCTGCCGCTTCGCCGCGCTGGAATTGGAGGACATACTGCAATTTGGCCAACGGACGGTCGCCGCGCTGATCGATGACGCCACGCGCGAACGCCTGGCGCCGGCGACGGCCCGCCTCGACGACTGTCTGGCTCGCGCCGGCGGTCTCGACGGCGCCGCGCCGCGCGCGGAAGAAAAGGCGGCGCGCCACCATTCCCTGAAACCCTATCAGTACGACGCCCGACCGCGCCGCGACGAACGTTTCCCCGATCCCTACAACATGGGGGTCAACGCCGAGGTGTTCCTCTACGACCCAAAGTTCCCGCCGGCGCCCAAGACGCTGATGATGTTCTACAAGCGGATTCGCGAGATCGACGTGCCGGAAATGATGGCGAGCATCATCGCCGAGACGCCCGACAAACCGTGGAACTACTACCGCGACATGACCCGCCAACTCTGGGACGAGGCGCGTCACGCGATGATGGGCGAAGTCGGCTTCGTCAAATCCGGCATCGATTGGCCGCATCAGGTCATGATCAATTTCACTTGGTCGCTGGCCCTCAACACGCAACTCAAGCCCCTCGAACGGCACGCGGTGCTTTACTACATCGAACAGGGTTTGATGCCCAAGACCGGGAAACGGTTTGAGTGGGAAGTCGGCCTGGCCTCGGGTGATCCCTATTCGGCGTTGATCCAGGATTACGATTGGGCCGACGAAGTACTGCATGCGCGCATCGGCCGGGAATGGTATTTGAAGGAATTCAAGGACGCCCGCGCCGCGGTTCATTACGGCGACGAATGCTGGTCGCGCGTGCTCATGGGCTGGTCGCAATGGCGCGACGAAGGGTTGACGCAGCACCGCAATTGGTGGCCGGAAGTCTATCGCGCCGCCTGCGCGGGCTGGGGCGTCGAACCCGACCCGGAGGTCCTCAAATACCACACGAGCTACGAGGCGGTCCGCGCCGACCTAAAAGCGATCTCGGCGTCGGCGTGACGCGCTGGCGGAAGTGAAAAGAAACCCGAGCGGGAACGGCGAGGCCCTCATCTAGCCCCGAGCGCGCGATCCTCACGCGCCCAGCGTGATATTCACGCGACGCGAGCCGCCACCGTTCCTTCCGGCTGCGCCCACGAGGCGGCATCCCGGCGTTTTCACCGGGCCCCGCTACCGCTTGGTCGAAGGTTTCTACCTTAAACATAGTAGGCTCCCGCTTTGTTGAGCAGAGTCGATTCGGCTGGCATGTGCCATGCTGTACGCACTTCAAATCTTTTACGTCCATGGAAACGTCTAATAAATCAACTCGCGCGGGTTCACGTTTGGCGGTCTTCTCTTTGGCGGGATTTACACTGATCGAACTGCTGACCGTCATTGCCATCATCGCCATTCTAGCGAGTCTCCTCTTGCCAGCGATTACGAGAGCCAAGGAACATGCCAAGGCGACGGTTTGCCTGAACAATCTTCGCCAAATCGGGATTAGTATTCAAACGTTCTCTATGGAGAACAACGATCGCTTTCCCGCGGGGCTGGGCGGAAAAGAAATTGCCCCGCCCTACTGGTGTTACAAGAATGGCACCGACGCCGACCGTCTCGCTGAGCCGACCCGGCGGCCGCTCTATCCGTTTCTCAAGAACTCAAAGGTCTTCCATTGTCCTTCCGACAAGGGAATGGATTTCTCCCCGGTCGGGCCGAACTATCAGCCGAGCCGCTATGACGCGCTTGGCAGCAGCTATTTGTTGAATGACGCACCGCGAGGACTCCCCAACAGCGCCTTGTTGGTACCCGCCGGTTCGATCGCCGGGAAACCAGTCAATTGGGCGCCGAATCCGTCCCAATTCATTCTTGTGGAAGAGGAACCCGCGGGCCCACGCATGAGGATTACCGGGCTGGACCCTTGCAAGCTGGGAGTGGATCCGCGGGCGTGGTACTATTTCCATTGGCATTTCACCCATATTCCATCGACCGTCACCGATCTGAAGCGCGACACGCAACAGTTCATTTCTCCCACGCTGTTTGTCGATGGGCACTCTTCGAAGGTTGACTTCACCATGTCGATCACGAACGACCCGGCCCATCCCTGGGAGGCGACCGATCAGTATATTTGGTATAAGCCAAACGACGTGCAACCGCCAAAGCTGCTGACGCGGTGATCACCAGAAGGAATCGAGACGCTCCCAGCGGGCCTCCAAATTGGCCGCAGTAGCTGGCGTAGTTGAGCGTCGGAGGCACGGCGCGGCAAAATCGTTCGAGTTCGCGAGTGGCGCTTCCTCGTGGTCAATCGCCCCCGAACTGGTCGTCGTACCGAGGCGCCACGTCGTCACCGCGTTCCTGGCCTCTCTCGAAACGCTCCGAAACGAGAGCCGAACTCATCCAGGACACATGCCCCCACGATCGGACAGCCATCCGGTAACCACCTTGGGGGGAATTCCCCACTGCCCTGGTCCGCTCACCCGGTAACATTTTGCCCATGTTAAAACTAACTCTGAAAAACCTCATGCAGGTAGGAGGAACCATCCTGATGCTGGCGGCAAAGTCGGCCTTGGGAGCGGACGATCAAAGCGACCTTTACCGCGCCAACGAATTCTCACTGGATGGATTCGGAAGCGCGTCCCTCGGAAAATACTCGCTCGATCATATCTCCGGCCAAAGAATCCGCGAGAATACCCGGCTGGGCGCGGGCGCCGGCCTTGACTATTTCTTCACCCGCTACCTCGGCATCTCCGCTGATGCCTATTCCGAGAACATCACCGGAACCTTCATCGACAGCGCTTCGGCCAATCTGACCATCCGTTTGCCCTTGGGGAACAGCGGATTCGCCCCTTACGCCTTTGGCGGCGGCGGACGTCAATTTGACTTGGCCAAATTGTGGTTCGCCCAAGTCGGCGCCGGCATCGAGTATCGTTTCAGTCCCAATATAGGATTATTCGCGGACGGTCGCTGGGTCCTCCCGGATCATACGAAGTATTTCGGGGTTGCCCGCTTGGGAATGCGTTATACCTTTTGAAAGACACCGTCCGCGCTCAGCGCCGGTGGTAAACCCGCCGGCGCAGTTTTGTTTCCGCTGCCTGCCGCCACTAAAGCCTCTCGGCGATCCTGGACATACCGGTTTATTATTGTTCTTTCCTTTATCCGGGGGGCGGAACGCGGCGGCCAATGGCATTTTGCCCCGCGGTTTCGCGAACTCCCCGCCATGGATTTTTTGGCGCTTTCTAAGACGGAGCGTCAATACATGTCCGGCACGTAGAGGTCTTTTGAGACGGGCTTGCGGATATAATCGGGATTATGGATGCGGGCGGGAAGAACGATCGGCTCATGAAACACTTCCCGATAGGGGATCTGACTGAGCAGATGCCGGATGCAATTCAACCGGGCCTTCTTCTTGTCCACCGCTTCGACGATCCACCAGCGGGCCTCGGCAATATGCGTGCGGTCGAGCATGGCTTCCTTCGCCTTGGTGTAGTCTTCCCAGCGCCGGCGGGATTCCAGGTCCATGGGGCTTAGCTTCCACTGCTTGATCGGATCGCGAATGCGCATTTGGAAGCGCAGGTGCTGCTCGTCGTCGGTGATCGAGAACCAGTACTTGAGCAAGATGATGCCTGACCGGGCCAGCATCTTTTCAAACTCCGGCACCGTGCGGAAGAATTCCTCGATGTCATCCTCCGAGCAAAAGCCCATCACCCGCTCCACCCCGGCCCGGTTGTACCACGAACGGTCAAACAAGACCATCTCGCCGCCGGCGGGCAAATACTGGACGTAACGTTGGAAATACCATTGGCTCTGCTCGCGTTCACTGGGCGCCGGCAGAGCGGCGACGCGGCAAACGCGGGGATTCAACCGTTGGGTAATGCGCTTGATGACGCCTCCCTTGCCGGCGGCGTCACGACCTTCGAACAGCACGACCACCTTCAGTTTCTGAGTCACCACCCAGTCTTGCAGTTTGATCAATTCGCGCTGCAATCGAAACAATTCCTTGAAATAAAGGCTTCGGGGCAGCAGACCCGGCTTGGGGAGATCGGGATGTTCGGCCAATTCGTCAACCAGATTCGCCAGCCGGTCGTCGTCCAACTCCATTTCCAATTCTTCGTCGAAGCTGTCTTCCATCTCGGCGTGAACGCGCTCTTTTTGATGTTGAGTCTTTTTTTTCTTGGCAGGCATGTTTTGATCTTATCTAAAAAGCGGGACAGAGATAGGCCAATAAATATTAGCTCGGTACCGCTTGCATCGTCTGCATTCCGCTCACGAGACCTGGATGAACACCCCGGCCGATTACTTCAACCCCAGGACGGAGAACACGAAGGTCAAGCCTCCGGCGAAAAGCAGCGCCCCGAGGAAGATGCAGGCCGGCAGCGTCAGCACCCAAGCCATGAGGATGTTTCGCAACGTCTTGCCTTGGAGTCCAGACTTGTTTGCCGCCATGGTGCCCGCGATGCCCGACGAAAGCACGTGGGTCGTGCTTACGGGGAGGCCGAACATGTCGGCGGCGGCGATCGTGGACATGGCCACCAGTTCCGCCGACGCTCCCTGAGCGTAGGTTCACTCTCATCCGGCCATGGGGAAGCTCGGCGATTGTAACCCACTAAACGGGAGA
>CAZFVY010000067.1:0-39297 GCA_964522665.1 uncultured Verrucomicrobiota bacterium
CTCAAAATCCAAGTTGCCGCCTGACCCTCACGTTACTTTGGCGTCACACACCCGAGCGCTAACTAGGGCAAACGCATCTAAACATGGAACCCACCGACGGTTGTTACCAGTCGCACGGGATTCTCGATTCGACCCCGTTGTCGTCGCGAGGAACTTGTTGCCGTAACCGGATTCCCATTCTGGAGGTCAGGCATTTTGCGCCCGCGCCTCTGTTTGCCAACCCCGAAGCGGGTGGCGGCGGCGGAAAGAGGCTCAACCCGCTTCGGGGTTGGAGCGGGACGGACCGGCCACCCAAGGTAGCCCCGCCGCCCGGGGCAACCTTGGGCTTCGGGACGGAATCCCTCCAGGATTCTTTCACTAGATCGTCTCCTAAGACCGAAGGATGCGACCCTGGCTCAAAAAACGGGCCGACACGACTCGCGAGGCAGGACTTAGATGCGTTTGCCCTACGTCCACGCCAAGACCACTTGCAAAATCCACGGGCTGGGGTAAGCTCTGCAGTTAGCAGCGCTCGTAAAGCCGGGAGCTTCCGCGCTGAGGGATTTCATGAATGGAGCACGATACCGCGAGGAAAGACGCAAGCAGACCGCTGCTTCGGAGGCCTTCGCGTTCACGCTGATCGAGCTGCTCGTGGTTGTCGCGATCATCGCCATACTCGCGGCAATGCTTTTACCCGCGCTCTCCAAAGCCAAATCCTCCGCTCGAAACGCGGTCTGCAAAAGCCAGCTTCACCAGTATGGGCTGGCTCTGGCGATGTACGTTGACGACAACCTGTATTATCCGGCAGGCGCGCAAACCGATCCCGGTCGAATGCCGTTTACCTGGAAAGATCGGCTGGGAGCTTACAGCATCCGCGTCTTGAAGCCTGGTGACACGAATGGCGGAATGAATTGTCCCGAGCCAACTCGGGCGACGCCAACCGCCGCCGGCTCCAAGATCGGCGCGTATGGATACAACGCATTTGGCATTGCGAATTACGCGTTTGATGGTCTTCCGAGTCTTACCGGGGCAATGGCGTTCATGAACGGCGCTCCAACTGGCGGAGGACTATGGCGAGGGGTGCTCGATCTTCAGCGATACCCGCGCGTCACCGCGCAAATGGTTTCGGCGCCAAGCGATATGATCGCGATCGGGGACACCGACACGGCGCCCTATCTATCGCCCGTCCCACTTCAATGGGTTTGGACCAGCACGGGCGTTGGCGATCCATCTTCGGCGCCGCAGTCGCTTAACTTCCCCGACCCCTTACCGAGCGGGCGACATCAAGGAGGGGCAAACGTCGTCTTTTGTGACGGACACGTGGAATACGGCAAGCAGTCTGATTGGATCTCCTCGAGCTTCTCCGCGCGCCGGCGTTGGGAGATCAACCATCTGGACTGGTGGACGCCACCGGGCCAGTGATCTCTGACTCGTAAATCGGCGGAGTGAACACCGTTCGTTGAGCCAAGAGTTGGCGCCGAGTCACTTTAGAGAGGGTGACTGATACCGCGGCGATGAGTTCTGGATTGGACCGAGCGTCGCTTCGCAAATGCCTACGCCCGACGCCGACCGCTTCCTTTCTCTTTCCGCGCCGGGCATCTCCGCGACTGCCGCCACCAAAACAAAAGGGCGGCGAATCGAATCGATTCACCGCCCAATGATCAAAAAGTCTCAGCGCTGACTCAGGAGAGCTTCTGCTTCGCTTCGGCCGGCGGGTCGAGCTTCGTGGCGCCGACGTCCTTGATTTCGACCGTCGTGGTCCGGTCCACATCGACGTCGTTGCCGCCGAAAGTCACTGTGCCTTTCACCTTGAACTGGTATTTGGTCAACGCGCCGTCCTGCAGCCAGAACTTGACGGAACCCTTGGCGTTGGCGACCGGCGGGCCATCGCCGCCGCGACGGAACCGGAGCAAGGTCTTCGCGCCGTCCTCGGTCAAGTCGCCCGAGTAGGTATCGCCATCCTTCTTCAACTCTTTCGTGTCATTGGCCAATTCGGCGGCCTGGGCCGCGGGCGTTTTGACATTGCGCGCCATCATCGCGCGAAACCGCCCGAAGTTCTCATCCTTCTCGGCCTCGGCGGCGGATTGCCAGCCATTGCCGTCTGGCGCCGTCAACGCGGCTTTGTCGCCTTTGACGAGGATTTCCATCTTGTTGTCGCCAAAACTCATTTTCAGATGGGTGAAGCCGTCTTTCTCGGTCTTGCCGTCGGTGGGACCGGGACGAAATTGGGCGTCCGGCGGGACTTCGACGGTTTGGAGCCAACTGTAATTCGGTTTGTCACCGAGCTTTTTGGCGGCGGCGGTCACGTCATCCTTGGGACCGGGATCAGCGGCGTGGAGCGACCAGGCCAGAAGCGTTGCGGCGGCGATAGCGATGTTCTTTTTCACAGAATTCCTTTGAGTTAGGGGATTAAGCTGCGCTCGAGTTACCTGCAAGTTGATGGGCTAACGATACTCCTGATCCGCTCCCGCGCAAGCCTGAACGGGCCGTCGAAGACTGCGCGCGCGGCAAATCGCAATTCCAGTTTCAGGATATGATTTTGACACCCATGATTTTGCCAAGTTTTCCCGTCTTACTACCGCCGCCGCGGACATCATTAGATCGCAGGCTCCGTCTTGCCGCCGGCGTTCAAACGCGCTCGGCGCTTGCCTACTCCCGACGCCGCGCGTCCGACTCAGACCAAACGTTCCACCAGAAAATCCTCGGGGTAGATGATGTGGGCTTTGCCGCCACCGTCGAACCGGTCGAGGCGTTGCTGGAGGCTGAAGACGCACATCGCGCAGGCCTTTTCGTGGGCATCTGGCGCGCCGCGTTTGCGGTAGTTCTCGAGCCATTCGGCGTATTCCGGGTTGTCCGGCCGGGTGCGGATCGCGAACCGGCCCTGGTCGCTCTTCATGGTCATGTCGGGCGCGGCGCCCAGCCGGTCAAATGTGCGAAAATAGCCTTCCCTGGCGATCACCACGCCCCGATACGTCACGGCCGAATAGCCACGATGCAGGTGATCGGCGATCAAGGCTTCCACCAGGCTGCCGGCCGTCCAGATCGAGCCGTCCGAGTGGTGGTCCACTCGTTGCCACGCCTTTTCCGAGAGGACGATCGCCGGGCGCGGTTTGGTGGAGCCGACTTTCGGCGCGGGAACCGCCGACGGTCCAGCGCCAGACGAGAGCGGTGACTGGGCGGCGCTCGCCGGGGCGGCAGGCGTGGGCGGCGCCGGGGGGGCGGTTGGCGACGCTGAGGCCGGTTTCGGCTGGGTCGTTGGCTCGGGCACGGTGGCGGGCGGGGTGGTTTGCATGGCGGTAGAAATCGGGGAAACGGGCGAGGGCATTGAAATGGGTGGCGGTTTTGGAACGGACGCGACCGGCGCCAAAATGGGTGGCGCCGAGGGCGGCGGTAAAGGCGGAGTCGGGAGCGAAGGCGCCGCGGGGCTTGGCGCGGGTGCGGCGGAAACCGGCGCCGCCGAAATCGGCTTTCCCGACCCAGGGCCGGCTGACTCCGCGCCGGTAACCGGGGCCGACGATGCCTCCCTCGCCGGCGAGGGCGAGACCGGAGTGGCGGGAACCTTGGCCGACGCGGGAGCCACGTACGGAACCGAGTCGGACGACTTCGCAGCCGGCGGTTCAACTCGGGCGACCGGACCGGTTTTCGCGGGCGCTTTCTTCCGCGCGGTGGCAGGCGGGACAGGATTTGTTCCCGGAGGTGGGTTCGTTTTTTTTGGTTTCATCGTCATGGATCCTCGCGCCGGCGGCGGTGAACGGGGGCCATCGCGACGGACAAGCCAAGTCCACGGTAACCGCCGCGAGTATGCCCCTGATTCTACCTTATTGAGTCCTCGGTCCGGCGCATCATTTGATCGCTCCCAACGCCATTCATTGACCGATCCCATGCTTTCACAGACGCGGGAAAAAAGCAATGACGATCCGCTGGCGGTGGCGAAGTCGCGCGCGGGTTCAAGTGGTTGACGTTTTGTCAATGGCCTTGGAAACGCAAGTCATCCGAAACCGCTTGGGACGTGGTCGCTCACGGTTCAATCGTGTTGCTTCGGCAACACTGTGTGAGCTGATAGCGGCCTGAGGCGTAACGTTAACGGCAAATGAAGACCACGAATGGGCTGTGACTGAGGCGCAACGAAGCCACCGACCCATTCCGGCGCAACCCGAAGGGCGGCAGTTCTTTTTGACGCCGGCTTCGTTGCTCCCTCCTTACAGATCCGCGCGGATATGCTCGTCGCTCGCGCCTCGCCGGCGCCAAAAATCCCCGGCCGCGAATGACCAGTTATTTATGAGACACTACACGAGCCGTCCGCTGCGCCCTGCTCCGCCGCTGGTTCGACGCCTACTGGCAGCGCCGCAACGCGCCATCTCCAACCATCAATCTCCCCGCCTTATGAACCGTCGCCCTTTCTCCAACGAATTTGTCCGGCGCCCGGCCCACTGACTCAAATCCGTTTGCCCTTGTTCCAGGTTTTCAACCTCTTTAAGCTCACGAAAGTAGCCCAAAGATCCGACGGCCTCGACGGGCTTGGCGGACGCCGCACGTCAGCGTTCGACCGGCCGGGTTTGCCGATGATCCGTGTTCAACGTGAACGCCTTGAAAATATCCTTTCCTTCCCACGCTATGAAACTCATCGGCCTTTCCCTGGTCTTCGCCGCCTGCGCGTCGTCGCTATTTGCCGCCGAGCCTTCGTTTGATCAATGGGCCGACGATTTTTCCGCCGACTGGATGCGGGCCGATCCCTCGGGCGCGACGCTGACGCAGTATTTTACCGGAGCCGAGCAGGACGCCCTCGACCGGCAACTCACACCCATTACCAAAGCCTACCGCGCCGCTCGCGTCGCCCGGGCGCGGCGCGGGCTGGCCGGGTTGAAAAGGTTCGACCGCGCCCACCTCGACCCGAGCCAGCGGGTTTCCGCCGCCGTGCTCGAATGGCAACTCGACGACATCGTTCGCCAGGAAAAGTTCAACGACTACAATTTCGTTTTCCAGCAGTTCCAGGGCCTGCAAGTGCAGTTGGTGAATTTCCTGAGTCAAACGCATCCGATTCGAAATCGGCGTGACGTCGAGAACTACCTCGCGCGGCTCGATCAGGTCGCCGCGCAAATGGACGAAGGGATCGCGCAGGCGAAGGAACGCGGCGCGCGGGGATTCCTGCCGCCCAAGTTTATTCTCGCTTCGACGTTGAGCCAATTCGACCGGTTTCTCACCGGCGAGCCGGCCCAAAACGTCCTCGTGCAATCGCTCGATGAACGCGCGGCGAAGTTGAAGGAGCTGCCCGCCGGTGAGCGCGCTCAATTCGTGGCCGCGGCCGAAAAAACGGTCCGCGAGTCGGTCATTCCCGCTTTCCGCCGCGCCCGGGCGGTCCTGGAGTCGCAACTCCCGAAGGCGACCGACGAAGCCGGCATTTCGCGTTTCCCTCACGGCGATCAGGCGTACGCCGCCGCGTTGCGCCATTTCACCACCACCGACTTGACCGCCGCCCAGGTCCATGCGCTGGGCCTGAAGGAAGTCGCGCGCATCGAGACCCAAATGGATTCCCTCCTGCGGGAGCTTGGCTATACGAGCGGTTCGATCAAAGAACGGATGGAGAAACTCGACGCCGATTCGCAGCCGCCCGCGCAGCCCGATCCGCGCCCCGCGTTGCTCACGCGCTATGAACAACTCGTCCGCGACGCCGAAAAGCGCGCCGCCCTGATCTTCGATCTGCGGCCGAAGGCGCCGGTCGAGGTGCGCCGCGAGCCGCCGTTCACCGAGAAAAGCGCCGCCGCGCATTACACGCTCCCGGCGCGGGACGGCTCACGCCCCGGCATTTTCTGGGCGCCATTACCCGGGCCGAAATTTGAAATCAACGAAATGCGGACGCTCGTTTATCACGAGGCCGTGCCCGGCCATCATTTCCAACTCGCGCTCCAAAATGAAATGCCCAGCCTGCCGCGCTTCCGACGCGACCGCGTGTTCGGCTTGATCTCCGCGCACGGCGAGGGTTGGGCGCTCTACGCGGAGCAGTTGGCCGCCGAAAACGGCTGGTACGAAGGCGACCCCAAAGGCCACCTCGGCCAGCTCGGCGACGAACTCTTCCGCGCGCGCCGCCTCGTCGTCGATACCGGCCTGCACGCGATGCACTGGACGCGCCAGCAAGCCATCGACTACGGGATTCGTCCGTCCGAGGTCGAGCGCTACGTCGTTTGGCCCGGTCAGGCGTGCTCCTACAAAATGGGCATGTTGCGGATCCTCGAGCTGCGCGCCAAGGCGCAAGCGGCGCTCGGCGATAAATTCTCGATCAAGGAATTTCACAACGCCGTCCTCCGCGCCGGCAGTGTCCCGCTCCCCGTCCTCGGCGACGTGATCGACGATTGGATCGCCGCGACGAAAAAGGGCTGAACGGCGGGGCGCTTGAAACGGGCGGTACTGGTCAGAAAAATGGGACAGGAGACAAAGCGCGTCGATCCGGCGCTTTAAATTCCAGCTTGTTCGAGCGGCTCGATCGCGAACTTGATCAACCGCTGGCCAATGTCGATCAGTTGGGACGAAGTTGCATTGCGGCGGGCGAGCAAACCATTGGCGCAGAGAAAGGTCGCTTCTTGCAAGTCTTCCGCGCTCGCGAGCAGTTTGCGCATCCCCTCGCCGGCCGTAGGCGCGAGTTCCCGCCCGCGGTGTGGGAAGCATTCGCGCACCGCCGCGGCCCAGCGTTGCGGCCATTCATTCTCAATGGCGTCATCGGGGGTCAATGCCGCAATGGCTAGAACTCGGCCAAGGTCTTTGTTCCGACGTTTGTGCGGGTGGCCTAGATACTCCGTACCCTCAATGCCGTCTGAGAGGAATGGGCGGTGTTCCAGGAGGTTGGCGAGCGCCATCATTTCGGGGAGGGCGCAGCGAATCCCGAGCGCGGAAGCCGGCGCCTCAAAGGTGGCGATGCCGGTGAATTGAAAACTGGGCAGCGCATAGACGTCGCCGGACGTGAGGGGCAGCGGCGTCCATACGCGCTTGGTCTGGGTTTCTGAAGCCGGTTCGGTGAGCAGTTCGATGAACCATTCACCGCCACCCGGCGGATAGAAGCGGACGGCGGGCAGCTTTTCCACGGGCGTGTCTTTCGTTCCGGGTTTGCCGAATTCGCCGTCGGTCTTTGGTTTCCATCCTGCGGTGAGCAGTTGCTCGGCGATGGCCCGTCCTTTTTCCACCGCGGAGATGTTCGGCGACAGAACACAATCTATGTCTTTCGTGCGGACGCCGAAGGTGGCGTCGTCTTTGAAGAGCCAATAAGCCGCGGCCAGACTGCCGATTATGATGACGTTTGGACGCACCGCGCCCGGCAGCGCACTGGCGACCTCCTCCAGCGCCTTGCGAGGGGAGACTTCCTGTGATTCGAGTTTCATATTGAGGCGGGTAGGATTATTCCTCGTCGAGCAATTTCCCCACCGTTGTTTGGGCTTTCCTATGTGCTTGTAGGTAGGCGAGAAACTGGGAAGCCTGTGCGTCCAGCCGGGCTTCGTAGAGGTCGAAGAGACATTCCACCGGGTCGGCCCAAGCCAGCCCATTCTCCCGCGGCGTAAATTGGGCATCGGCATGGCGCACGGCATGCACAACCACGTTGGCCGTCGCGAGGGGGTCTTCAACGCGCTTCAGGGCCGGATCAAGCGTTTCGACGAATTCGAGATTCATGCGCTGGCCGGGGCAGTGAAGTGAAAGATCAAGGCGCGGCGCACCAACGAGATCAAGCTCGGGATAGTAGAATTTCGCACCCAGTGCCCCACCAATAGCGAGGCGGGGTGGATTGAGTTTTTCCAAACGGCGAAGATGCGATTCCACCGAACGCGGTTGGCCCGATTGATCGGCAAAGCGAACGGTGGAACGCGCGCGGTCAGCGACGGCGAGCAAGCGGGCGAACTCTTCCTTTGGAAACCATCGCAGAATTACGCGACGGTCGGAGCGGCGTTCCACCAAGCTGCCGAGAGGGCGCAGAGCCCGAGCGACGGCTGGGTATGAACAGCCGGCCGTGCGGGCCAGCCATTCCGAGGTGACCGGTTCGCCGGAAGTAAGCCAGTGGTGGACCAGGAGTTTAAGGATGATAAAAGCATAATCGGTGCGGGCGGTACTCATTTTGCCCCGCTCCGCTTCGACCACCCTAGCCAGTATCCGCTGCGTTTCTGTATCTGGATCACTTGGAATGCCGATGATGTGGCCTTCCATTTGAAGGCAAATCGTGAGGCGATCCAAAACGTCCTCACGGAGAACCGTCGCGGTGCGCTCCCATTCGTCCCGCAAGCGCTTCTCCGTGATGGGTGAATCAACCAGAACCACGTAGCCGTGTGCCGCGGGTTCTTCTCCTACGGGATAGGCCACTTGCATTAGGCTTGTGCGAATGGAACGGAGTGAGTCCACACCGAATTTCACCTCGATCAGTGCATTACCGACCCGGGCGTCCACGTCGCGATGGAGCGGCGGTCGCTTGTCGCGGCTAAATTTGGTGCGCATGACGATGTTAACTTGCAGGATTCATATTGAACCTGCAAGTGAATATTAAACCTGCAAGTTCATTCAGATCTCACTTGGCGCTGGGAAACAAGTTGGCGGGGCCGAATCGAGCTACCCCTTGCCACTTGAATCGGAAATCCGCTTGCTACGCCGTGCCGCTAAACTATGCTCGTAATGGCCGGTCAGCTACCCCATCCCAACATGAAGTCAAAAACGAACCGCTGGGAAGTCTTGGCCGAGTCGGGGCGGAAACCGTCCGGCCAACGACCGAGCCGCGTCTGCGGTCGTGGTCAGGCGCGGCGATCTTGCCTTAAGGCGGCGCCCGCGAGCCAGGTTGACCGGTAATCGACATCTTAAATCACGAGGTATCCACCATGAGCGACATAACTGAAGGCGCCGACCCCCGCGCCGCGATGGCGGAAGGTCCGAACAATGCCACGAAATATCGTCCGCTGCGCGCCTGGCCGGCGGTGTTTTTGGCCGCGCTCATGTTGTTGATGCGCTTCGGACCGGCCTACCTGGAAGGCGGCATGTCGAGTTACTGGATGATCGCCGTGTTCGGGCCGATGCTTTGCTGTCTGCTTTTGGTCATTTGGTGGCTGGCCGCGAGTCGCGCGACGTGGAAAGAACGCGTGTTGGGCACGCTCGGAGTGGTCGCCTCTCTCGTCGTCACGTTAAAGCTGGTTGATCCCACGATGCGCGGACCGGGGACGACCTACCTGACGCTGCCGATGGGCATGCTGCTTTTTGCCTTGGGTGCGACGTGGCTGCGCGCCGAGCGTCCGGCGATCCGGACTGGCGTCACCTTGCTCCTCACGTTTGCCGGCTTTGGCTTTTCCGCGCTGCTCCGCAACGAAGGCATGACGGGGAGTTACGCTCTCGGCACACGTTGGCGCTGGTCGCAATCTTCGGAGGAGCGGATGCTCTCGATTCAGAAACCGAAAGACAGCGCCAAACCCGAGCTTAAGGATTCAGCCAGGCTCGGCACGGCGCTGACGAATCCCGAGTGGCCTGGTTTTCGCGGTGCGGACCGCGCGTCCCGCTCGAGCGCCCCGCAAATCTCGACCAACTGGACCGCCCAGCCACCGCGGCAATTGTGGAAAATCCCGGTCGGCCCGGCGTGGTCGTCGTTCGCGGTCGCGGGCAAACTGCTCTTCACGCAGGAACAGCGCGGCCCCAAGGAAACGGTGGTTTGCTATGACGGCGAGACCGGTCGCGAGGTTTGGAACCAGCAGGTCGAAGCTCGCCTTGAAGATCCAATGGGTGGTCCCGGGCCGCGGGCGACCCCTACGCTGGCGAACGGCGGGTTATTTGTCACCGGCGCCACGGGAACGTTCATGCGGCTGAATCCAACCACGGGCGAGGTCGTCTGGAAACAGGACCTGACCAAAGTCGCCGGGCGCAAAGTCCCGATGTGGGGGTTTGCCGCGTCGCCGCTCGTCACCGGCGGCGTCGCGATTGTTTACGCGGGAGGCGCTGATGGAAAAGGCGTCCTGGGCTTTGACGCCGCGTCGGGGGCGCTCCGCTGGTCGGCCACGGCGGGCAGTGATTCCTACAGTTCGCCCCAACTCAATAACATTCTCGGCGAGGAACTGGCGCTCATGCTCTCCAATGACGGCCTGGTCCTCCTGGACCCGGCCAACGGAAAGGAGCGCCTGAACTACGCCTGGAAGTTCATGAACTACCGGGCGCTGCAGCCACGCGTCATTGGGACCGACACGATCCTGTTGCCGACCGGCATGAGCACGGGCACGCGAGCCATTCGCATCGCCAAGACCGACGGACAACTCACGGCGCAAGAGTTGTGGACGTCGCGAAATTTGAAACCAGACTTTACCGATCTGGTGAGCCACGAAGGCTACGCCTACGGCGTGGATGGCGACATCCTCACATGCATCGACGTTAAGACGGGTGAACGAAAATGGAAGAATGGACGCTATGGCAAAGGCCAACTGCTGTTGCTGGAAAACTCCGGCCTGTTGCTGATCGCCGCGGAACAGGGACAGGTCGTGCTCGTCAGGGCGGACCCGAATGAGCACGTGGAAGTGGCTTCGTTCAAGGCGCTCGAGGGCAAAACCTGGAACCATCCGGCGCTCGTCGGCGATCGACTTTACCTCCGCAATTCCCAGGAAGCCGCCGCGTATCAATTGCCGCTGGCCGAGGCGAAGACGGCGGCGGGCCGATAAAGATCTGACGCGAACCCTCAGCCGACGTTGCGACCGTTGACCAGGTGAATCCGAGCGAGGTTTGACAAGTTGTTCAGGCCGATATATGCTTTGCGCTAGCTTCTGGAAGCTAGCGCAAAGCATATATCATCATCGAAATCTCAGAAATCACCACAAAACTCTATCTTGACAACACAGTATATTACTCGTATGCTCCCACGGAGCATACGAGTAATATACTGTGAATTCCACAAAACCGCCGCCGCGAGTTCCGATGGACCGCTGGGAGGTCTTTTTGCGGACGCTCGGTGATCGGGTTTCAACGGCCAGCGAAAACAACCTGACGCCCCGTTGCTGGAAACTCTCCACGCTCCGCCGAGAAATTCGAGCGATTACCAAATCGAATCAAGAAGCATTGCGAACAACTTTTCCTCCCGCTCTTGCGGTCATTGAACGCCTTAAGCGGATGGGTTGGATCCACTCGATCCAGGCGCAATCTCCGGACACCACGGAAGCGGTTGAATTCCTCCTGCTGGATCGAGACGCCGGAAATGACCATCCGATAGATCCGCTGGAACTTCTTCAGGCGTATTTGCCGGACGGCGTCGTCTGCTATTTCAGCGCCATCGACTATTACGAACTGACCACACAGGTGGTCGCGCATCACCATGTCGCCCGCCTCAGCCCGGCACGGGCAAAAAAAAATTGGACCGCCATTGACCCAACCAAAGCGGAGCCGTTGGCTGAGTCCGTGGAACGAAATCCGCTCGGGACAAAAGTCTTTCATTTCGAGGAAGTTGATTATTACCTGAACCGACGCGACGCCTCACTCGTCCCCGGCATCCAATTTCGTGTGGTGTCCCCGCGTTGCTGGCTGCGAGTCACGACGCTGGAGCAAACCCTGCTGGATGCGCTGATGCAACCGGTTCGCTGCGGTGGTGAGGCGGTCGTTCTGGAGGCCTGGGAAACTGGCGTTGAGCAGATAGACGCTGACCGCATGGCCCAACATCTGGCGAAAATACAACGTGAGGAGCTCGACCGGCGCGTGGGCGCGGTTCTGGACCTAATCGGCGCTCAATTTGCGGCCTCAACTCTGGGTCATCGGCTGAGCGCGGTCCGCGACCGGTTGAGAAACCTTGACGTCCCTGAAATTCCGCTCCTGGCGGGTTTTGAATTCACGGAGTTGAGCCGAGCTTGGAAAGTTCGGATTCCGTAACGATTCGTCGGAATGAACCGCGAGAGTCGATACCAGTGGATCAACGAAATCCTCAATGAAGTGTTTCTAGCTGTAATCGCTTCGGAAACCCTCAGGAACGCACTCGTTTTCAAGGGCGCCCGGATATTGAATCTGTATCTTGGGGACAGCCGCCAATCGCTCGATATTGACAGCAACCTGACGCCCGAATTGGTGGCGTCCACCCCGGACCGCGGAGCGCAGGCGAGTTTTCTGGAGGGAGAACTTTCGCCTGCGTTGCGACGCCACTTCGAGCGCCAGAACCCAGTCAAGTTCAAGCTCGGCACGGTCAAGGTCGTTCGGCAGCCACCGAAAGGCCACTCGCGGGGATGGGATGCGTTTCTCTTGAGGATCGAGATTCAAGACAACCGCCAGGTTGGCGTCCGGAGCTTGCCGGCGGCGGAAATCGACGTGGCCGCGCCGGAGACGCTCGGGCCGGGGGCCGTTCAGATTCTTAACGTTCAGGGGATTCCGGCCCGGGTGTATGCCCTCCATCGCATCGCCGGCGAAAAACTGCGGGCATATTTAACGTCGCTTCCGGCCTACCGGCGAAAAATGCAGGGTGGCGAGCGAGCGTTACGAGTGAAAGACCTGCACGACCTCGCGCAGATTCTGCGGGCGCGGTCGGCGGCGGACGCGGAGTTCTGGACCACGGCTGGCGACGAGTTCCAACTGGCCTGCCAATCCCGTCTGGTGGATTGCCGGGGATTGGAGTCCTTCATGGAAAACTGGCCGTTGGCTCGGAAACGCTACGAGACTGATAAAAGTTTGGAGAAAGTAACATTCAATGACGCCGAGCAAGCGCTGAAAATCGTTGTGAGTTTGTTTGAGGCGCAACGAGTTTTCCCTCTGGAATTCCCCGCGGCTTGATCGTGGCTGACGAAGGAAACGAAGTCCGCGCGTTCATCGAACTTTGAAAACGGTCGGCCTGGAACCTCGGGTGGCCATTGGCGCGCGTAAGCAGCCGTCACCACCGCGGATGACAGGACGAGCGAGCGGCGCCAAAACCTGTGAATAAAGCGCCGTTGAACAAGCGTCCGCTTCGATCTAACCTCGGCTCGGTGAGGAACGACGCGACGTGCGTTGGCCTCGTTTTAGAAAACGATCTTTGCGCGATGATAAACACGATGAAAACGCATTCCGGCCGGACGCTGTTCCTAATGGCGCTGTTGCTGAAGACGGCGCTTACCAGTCCTGCCAGCGCTTCCGCCGAGACCGCGCCCACCGCAAGCCCCGAAGTGACGGCGGCCATGCAGCCTTACCTGGACGGTTACAAACTAGGCGGCGTCATCGGCATCATCGCGGACAAGACCGGCAAGATTCACCACAAGAATCTGCTCGGTTACGCTGATGTCGAGGCGAAGCGGCCGATCAGCGAAGACAACGTGTTTTGGATCGCGTCGATGAGCAAAATGTTCGTGGGCGCGTCCATCATGATGCTGGTGGACGAAGGCAAGGTCAGTCTCGATGATCCGGTGACCCGCTTCATCCCGCAACTCGACAAATGGATGGTGGCCGAGGAAAAAGACGACGCGCATGTCCTGCTGAAGCCGTTGGTTCGGCCCGTCACGATCCGGCATTTGCTCAGCCACACGAGCGGTCTCACCGGCATGTCCGAATTGCAAAAAACCATCGGCTCGGACGGCGCCCCGCTGAAGGCGCGGGCGATCAGTTCGGTGACCGGCCCGCTGCAATGGCAGCCCGGCGACAAGTATCAGTATGGCAACCAGAGCATGAACATCGCCGCGCGCGTCGTCGAGATCGTCAGCGGCATGGCGTACGAGGACTTCCTGCAAAAACGCTTCTTCGATCCGTTGGGGATGACCGAAACGACCTTTTGGCCCAACGACGCGCAAATCGCGCGGCTGGCCGGAGCTTACGGCCCCAACAAGGCGAAGGACGGCTACGCCCGGGGCGGCGTCGGTTTCCTGACGAAACCGTTCAGCGACCGGGTCCATCGCTATCCCGAAGCCGCCGGCGGCTTGTTCTCCACCACGCACGATATTTTCCGTTACGGCCTCTTGCTGGCCAACGACGGCGAATTGGACGGCAAACGCTACCTATCGCACGCCGCGATCGCCGAATTGCAAAAGGAACAAACCGGAGCGACCAAGGTCAATTACAGCCTCGGCTACCATCTGCGCAACGGCATGTTTGGCCACGACGGCGCCTACGGCACCGATCTGTCGGTCAATCCGGCAACCGGCATGGTCGCCATCTTCATGGTCCAATGCACCAGCGGCGACCAATGGGCCGCCCGCGACCTGTTCCTCAAGACGGCCACTCAAGTCTTTAAGAATGACGGCCCGTGAAGCGCGTAGCCTTGGGTGACGGCGTTCAATGATTGCTTGACGTACTAAGTATCAGGCGCAAATTTGGAACATGCCTGACGATAGCGCAGCAAACATCGAAAAAGAATTGATCGAGGTTTTGCGGTTGAAGGAGAGCGAACCCCAAGAGGCGAAGAAGTTGATTGCCGACGCAAAACGAGTCACCGGCGCCGATGAGTGGGATGTTCGCAAAGTGTTATGGCGGTTGACCGCCGATGGCCTTGCCGATTTTACGCCTGGCTTCAAAAAAGTTTCGCTGCGAAAAAGCTGACTTAAGTGCGCGACCAGCGTCGGCATCCCGATACGCCGGGAGTAAACTCGCGGTCTGAGTTTCAGCGCGACCGCGAACGAATCTTGCATGCGACGGCGTTTCGCAGGCTCGCAGGCGTGACCCAAGTCGTCGGCCCTCATGAAGGCCACAGCTTTCACAATCGGTTAACGCATGTCCTTAAGGTAGCGCAGATAAGCCGAGGTCTCGCGTTGCAGCTCAAGTCGGACCCAGCTAATGAAATCATTATTGCCACCGCGGGCGGTCTTGATGCCGATGTCGCGGAAAGCGCCGCCCTCGCGCACGATTTAGGACATCCTCCCTTTGGGCACATTGCCGAGGAAGAGTTGGACCATTGCGTGAAAGCACGCGGCCTGACTGACGGATACGAGGGAAACGCTCAGTCATTCCGAATCGTCACAAAGCTTGCGATACGATCCGATTCGCCAGGCCTAAACCTCACGGCAGCGTCGCTGAACGCACTCTTGAAATACCCGTGGCGCCGCGAAGCCGCCGGAAAAAAGCATCGGAAATTTGGCGCCTATTCATCTGAACTCGAGGATTTCCTTTTTGCGAGGCAAGGAGCAACAGACGATCGGAAAAGCCTGGAAGCGGAAATCATGGATTGGGCCGACGATATTGCCTATTCCGTGTTCGACCTTGAGGATTTTTTCAAAGCCGGCCTCATCCCGCTGCATCGGCTGTTCAGCAGGGACGATCGAGAGCGAAAGGCGTTTCTCGACCGAACGGCTGCCAGATGGAAAAGCGCGGAGGATCCGCGGAGAATTGAAGATCACGCCGACGCCATCGAAACGCTCGCGGGGATCGTTCCCGTTCAAGACGCTTTTGATGGCGGCAGGGAAGCGAGAAAGTCCCTTCGCAATCTCACCACGACGTTGGTCGGGAGTTACATGAAAGGCGTAACCATCACGCCCAACGGAGCGAACCGCCTGACAATCCCAGAAGAAAATCGGAGAGTTGTTTCGATCTTAAAGGAAATGACGTGGGACTACGTTATCACGAGCGAGAGCCTCAGCACGCAACAGTTTGGATTTCGGCGGATCATTCGAGAGATTTATGACATCTTCTTCGAAGAGGCTTGTTCCTCTAGATGGCAAATCTTCCCGGTTGGAACCCGTGAGGCGCTTCAAGAGGCATCGAACAGTAAATCGAGCCCGGGCCTCGTAAGAGTCGTGGCCGATTACGTTGCGTCGTTGACCGAACAACAAGCTATCGGAATCCATCATCGCTTGGTGGGAACAGCGGCCGGCAGCGCGTTACGTCCCCCGCTCTAGCGATCTCGCAACGGCGCTAACTGAATTTCATGAACCGGGACGTGAAGCCGTGAAATCCAGTGTGACCGGCTTTGAAACACATCTCAATCAGAGGCGCACTAAACTCCATACCCCCTTCTCTCGTTGGAGTCACCATGGGAATAGACTTTGTCATCGTTGTTTTACTGAGATCAGGATCGGATCAACGCCGCGCGCAGGGCAAAGCTAATGCCCCAACATCCACGGGCGTTTGTTTTTCTTGGGGATGTCGAGTTTGCCCAGCTTGCCGAAGTCGGCCGTGCGGCGCGGCTTGGCGCCGACTTTGACGGGCGTCGATCCGCAGCCGCAGCGGCTGTGGCAATGATGACGGTTGAGGACGCCTGGCTCGTGGCGGCTTTTTTCGTTGCGCGTCAAGGCGACGCGGCGGGCGGCCGGCATCAACGCCAGGTTCGGCGCCGAGATGACGCGCGCGGCGACGGACGCGCAGCGCGGGCAGTCGGCTTGCGCGTCGCGGTCCGCGATGGCGCGTTGCAGGGTAAAGGGTCCACACTTCTGGCAGCAAAATTCGTAGAGGGGCATAGGGGCGATTCTTGATTAATCAAATCTACGGTTGACGAACGTTTTTTGGTGACCGCGCGCCGCCGATTCGACGGCGCGCGGGATGGGTTCCAATTGCCGATGCATGGGGTGCGCTGGACGCGAAGTTGCGCCGCTGCGCGGCGCGGACGGCGTAGCACGCCGTCCCTACCCAACGCGCTACGCGCGAACCTTCCAAGCCGAGCGCGGCCGCGTTCGCGCGCAATTCCAATGCCGGTCAGGGTCACGTGGTGGTCGCCAGGTCGATTTTGCCTTTGAGCATTTTCTTGGGGCCGGTGGCGTTGGGAAGGATGTCGAACGAAAAGATTTCGGTCGGCACGTAGAGGGTGGCGCAGGCGTTCGGAATATCGACGATGCCGCTGATACGGCCCTCGACCGGGGCGGTGCCGAGGATCGCGTAGGCTTGCTCGCCGGTGAACCCGAATTTCTTGAGGTATTCGATGGCGTTGAGGCAGGCGCGGCGATAGGCCACGTGGGCGTCGAGGTAGTATTGCTTGCCCTGTTCGTCCACGGAGATGCCTTCGAAGATCAGAAAGCGCGTGTATTTCGGCTCGACCGGGCTGGGTTGGAAGATCGGATTGGTGATCGCGTATTTCTTCATGCCGCCCTTGATCAGGCTCACGCGCAGGTCGAGGTAACCGGCCATCTCGATGGCGCCACAGAAGGTGATCTCCCCGTCGCCCTGCGAGAAGTGAATGTCCCCCATCGAGAGACCGCCGCCTTTCACATAGACCGGGAAATAGACCTTGGCGCCGCGGCTCAGGTTCTTGATGTCGCAATTGCCACCATGTTCGCGCGGCGGCACGGTGCGGACGGCTTCCTTGGCTGCTTCTTTGGCCGCGGCGGCTTTCATGCCACCCATGTGCGCCGTGGGCGCGTAGGGGAGCGCGCAGAGCGGCGGCACGCGGTTCGGGTCGGTGGCGAACAGCTCGGACTCGCGTTTGTTCCAGGTGTCGAGGAGTTCCTTGGAGGGCAAACAGCCGATCAGCCCGGGATGCATGATGCCCGCGAATTCGACGCCGGGAATATGGCGGGAGTTCGCGTACACGCCGCTGAAATGCCAGCAAGCCTTCCGCGCGTCGGGAAAATGTTCGGTGAGAAACCCACCGCCGTTCGTCTTCGCGAAGATGCCGGTGAAGCCCCATTCGAACTCGGGCAGCACGCCGATGTCGAGAATGTCCACGACCAACAGATCGCCCGGCTCGGCGCCTTCGACGCCAATCGGGCCGCTCAGGTAATGCACCTTGGTCAGATCGACGTCCCGGACGTCATTGGCGCTGTCGTCATCGAGGATCTGGCCGCCGGTCCAGTCCACGCACTCGACGCGGAATTCGTCGCCCGGTTTGACGTAGGCCACCATCGGGATGTCCGGGTGCCAGCGATTGTGGATCATCGCCTGCTTGGCGGCCGGGGTCTTGAAGTCAACTTCGATCAGAGTTTTAGGCATTGGTTTTCCTTTGCTGGGGTTGGGTTGAGTTCGAATTTATACGGAAAGCAGGGCTTTGACTTTATCGGCGTCGAGATTGGCGCGCGCGGCCTCGTGGACGAAGCTGCCGCGCTCGATGACGAACGCCCGGTCGCAAACCTCCATCATGAAGCTCACGACTTGTTCAGAAACGATGATCGCCAATTTGCGCATCCGGCGGATTTCTTTCAGCGCGCGGGCGATATCCTTGATGATCGACGGCTGGATGCCTTCGGTCGGTTCATCGAGCAGCAGCACCTTGGGGTCCGACGCCAGCGCGCGGGCGATCGCCAGTTGTTGTTGTTGGCCGCCGGAGAGATTGCCGCCTTTGCGATTGCGCATGTCGCGGAGCACTGGAAAGAGCGCGTAAATCTCGTCCCAAACGCTTTGCGCGAGCGGCCCGCGAGCGCCGGTCAAAATATTTTCGGTGACGGTCAGCGAGGGAAAGATCATCCGGCCCTGCGGCACGAAACCAACGCCCCCGCGCACGCGTTCGTACGATGACAGTCCGGAGATTTCCCGGTCGCCGAGTTTGATCGAGCCGGACCGGGATGGGAGCATCCCGATGAGCGACTTGAGCAGCGTGGTCTTGCCCATGCCGTTGCGCCCGAGAATAACCAGAATCTCTTCCGGCGGGACTTGAAAAGTGAGGTCGTGAATGACCTGACTCTGACCGTAGCCGACTTCGAGGTTGGTGACGGAAAACATAAAGATCAGTGGCCGAGGTAAACGTCGATGACCTTGGGGTCGTTTTGAACCTTCTCCATCGTGCCCTCGGCGATGATCTTGCCGAGATGCAGGACGGTGACTTTGCGGGCGATGCGCGAGACGAACTCCATATCGTGCTCGATGATGATGATCGCGCGGCCCTGCGCGAGGCGCTTCAGCAACTCGGCGGTTTGCTCGCGTTCCACCGGACTCATGCCGGCGACCGGTTCGTCGAGCATCAAGAGGTCGGGTTCCTGCATCAGCAACATGCCGATCTCCAGCCACTGTTTCTGGCCGTGGCTCAGGAACGCGCCTTCGATGTCGAGGTAGTCCTTGAGGAAGATTTCCTCCGCCACCTTGTGAATCCGCTCGTCGATTTCCGCGGTCCGTTGAAAGGCCAGGCAGCCCATGACGGTGCGGCCTTTCGGATACGAGACCTCGAGGTTTTCAAAGACGGTCAAGTTTTCGTAAATCGACGGGGTCTGGAATTTACGCCCCACGCCGGAGTGGACGATTTGGTGTTCCGCCAGGCCGACCAACTCGCGGTTGTTGAACTTGATGCTGCCGCCGGTCGGCCGCGTTTTGCCGCAGATCATGTCGAGCACGGTGGTTTTGCCGGCGCCGTTCGGGCCGATGATCACGCGCAGTTCGTTCTTTTCGAGATAGAGCGTGAGGCCATCGACCGCTTTGAAGCCATCGAACGAGACCGTCAGGTCTTCGATCGCAAGGAGGAAGTTCGTATCTGAACTCATGACTCTTCACCTTTCGTCGCGGGCGTCGCCATTTTGGGAGTGACCATCGGTCCAACGGTCTGGAGTTTGCCCAACCCAGGCAGGACCTTTTTCTTGAGCATTTCCCCGATCCCGGCCACGCCGTTCGGGAACAGCACCACCACCGCGATGAAAAGTCCGCCCATCAGGAACAACCAGAGTTGCGGGAACGTTTCTGAGAAAAGGCTCTTGCCGGTGTTGACCAGGAGCGTGCCGTACACCGCGCCGTAGAGTGAATTCTTGCCGCCGACGGCCGCGAAGATGACCATCTCAATCGACGGCACGATCCCGACCAGCGAGGGTGAGATGAAGCCGACTTGCAACACGAAGAGAGCGCCGCCGACGCCCGCCAGCGCCGCGGCGAGGCAGAACGCGAAGATCTTGAACGCCGAGACGTCGTAACCGGAGAAACGGACGCGGTCTTCCCGATCCCTCATCGCCACCAGCATCTTGCCCATTTTGCCGGACAAGAGCCATTGGCCGAAAAGAATCGTCAGGAGTATCAGGCCGCAGGTGACGAAGTACAGAACATACTGCGCGTGTTTGGTGCGGATGTCCCAACCCAGGAGCGTCTTCAGGTCGGTGATGCCGTTGCGGCCGCCGGTGTAGCCCTGGTTGCCGTCGATTCCGAGCGAGAGAATCAGCGCCATCGCCTGCGTGATGATCGCGAAATAGACGCCGCCCACCCGCCGCTTGAACATCGCCAAACCGACGATCAGCGCGACCAAACTGGGCAGCACGATCACCGCCATGAGACTGAACGGCAGGTGCTTGAACGGAACCCAAAACGCGGGCAGCGCCTTCAATTGGTTCCAGTCCATGAAGTCGGGAATGCCGGGGGTCGATTGAATCTTGGTGGCAATCGGGTCCGACGCTTCGAGCTTGAGAAACATGGCCATGCAATAGCCGCCCAACCCGAAGAACACGCCCTGCCCCAGGCTCAGCACGCCGGCCTTGCCCCAGAGAATGACCAGGCCGAGCGCGACGAAGCTGTAAGTCAGATACTTGCCGACCAGGTTGAGACGGAAGATGTCGAGCGAGAGCGGCAAAACGAGGAGCAACAGCAGCGCGACCGCGCCGAACTGCGCCAATTCGTTTTTGCCACCGAGGATGCGCGAAATGAGTTTGTTCATGGTAGATCAGGCTGGATGGTTAAGAACGAACTTTACCGGGGAACAATCCCTGCGGCCGGATCATTAGGACGGTGACGATCAGCAGCAGCACCGCGACCTTCCCCATCGTCCCTTGCAGGAAGAATTCGCACACCGATTGGCCCTGCGCGATGCCGAACGCGGAGGCGACCGTGCCCAACAAGCTGGCGGCTCCGCCGAACACCACCACGAGAAAGGTGTCCACAATGTAACGCGACCCGCTGTCCGGCCCGGTGGAACCGATGGTCGTGAAGGCCGCGCCGGCCACGCCGGCGATGCCGCAACCGAGGCAGAACGTGAAGCGATCGACTAATTTAGTGTTGATGCCGACCGCGCCGCTCATGTTGCGGTTCTGCACGGTTGCCCGCATTTGCAGGCCAATGCGCGACCGATACATGAACGCCCAGACCGCGAACGTCAGCAGGAGCGTCAAGCCCATCACGAACACGCCGTTGATCGGGATGTCGATGGTGGCGGTCGGCTTGAAGGATCCCATCAACCAATCCGGCAGCGTGGGGGTCACTTCCCGGGCGCCGAAGATCGAGCGGAAACTTTGCTGCATGACAAGGCTCAAGCCCCACGTGGCCAGCAGCGTGTCCAAGGGACGTTTATACAAGAACCGGATCAACGACCACTCGACGAGGAGTCCGACGAGCGCGGCGGCCAGAAACGCGACGCCAATGGCGATGATGAAGTAATAGGGGACCAGCGCCGGAAGGTGGTTATGCACGATCTCGGAGCAGAGATAGACGATGTAGGCGCCCAGCGCCATGAATTCGCCGTGCGCGAGGTTCACGACGCCCATCTGGCCAAATATGATCGCCAGACCCAGCGCCATCAGGAGCAGGACACTGAACAGGCTCAGCCCGGAAAAACCCTGCATGATGAAGATCGACCAGAGTTCGGAAGCGGAATAGTGCGACATAGCTTAATCAGGTTCGGGTGGTTTGGTTGGGCGAGCGGCCGGCGGGTTGGCTAGCCCCGCCGACCGCCGCATGGCGGATGGCTTATTGATAACCCTTCGGGAACGGATTCGGCTCGATCAGCGCGGATTCGTAAAGGACTTTGGCCTGGCCATCGGTCTGCCACTGGCCAATGCGCAACTTGCTCCACAGATGGTGATTCTCATGCACCTTGACGTACCCCTCCGGCGCCTTGGTGAACTCAATGCCAGGCGAGGCGGCGGCGACTTTGTCGATGTCAAAGCTGCCCGCTTTTTCCACCGAGAGCTTCCAGAGCCACGGCCCGAGGTACGCGGCCTGGGTCACGTCGCCGATGACGGCCTTGGCGCCGTATTTGGCTTTGAACGCCTCGACGAACGGCTGGTTATTCGGGTTCTCCAGGCTTTGGAAATACTTCATCGCCGAGTAGAAACCGACCAGATTTTCCCCGCCGATGCCCAGCGCCTCATCCTCGGTGACTGAGATGGTCAGCAGGTTCCATTTGTCGCTGGTGATGCCCGCGGCCTTGAGTTGCTTGTAAAAGGAGACGTTACTGCCACCGACGATGATGGCGTAGATGACGTCCGGCTTCTTCAGCTTGATCTTGTTGATGAGCGAGCCGAACTGGGTGTGGCCCAGCGCGTAGTATTCCTCGCCGACGACCGTGCCGCCCAGGACGTTCTCAATGTGCTTGCGGGCGATCTTGTTCGAAGTGCGCGGCCAGATGTAATCGGAGCCGATCAGGTAGAAAGTCTTCGCCTTCTTTTCCTTCGCCATCCAATCCAGCCCGGCGAGAATCTGCTGCGTCGCCTCCTGCCCGGTGTAGATCACGTTTTTCGACTGCTCCAGCCCCTCGTAAAACGTGGGGTAATAGAGCATGCCGTTTTCCTTTTCAAACACCGGCAGCACCGCCTTGCGCGAGGCGGAGGTCCAACAGCCGAAGACCGCCGCCACTTTGTCGTTCACGAGGAGCTTCTTGGCTTTCTCCGCGAACGTCGGCCAATCACTCGCTCCGTCCTCGACGATGATCTTGATCTTCCGCCCGAGGATGCCGCCCGAGGCGTTGATTTGTTCGATCGCCAACTGCTCGGCTTCGATCGAGCCGGTTTCACTGATCGCCATGGTGCCGGTCGCCGAATGCAACTGGCCGACCGTGACGGTGTCATCGGTGATGGCCAAGCCGGTGGTGTTCACGGTGGCCGTCGGAAAGTCGGCCGCGCGGAGTTGGCCGGCTGCGAGGCCGGCCGAGGCGAGCAGGGCCGCCAGGACGACGCGCGTCCGCTTGAGGGTTTTTAGGTATGCGTGGTTGGATTTCATTTCATTGGTTGGTTTCATTATTTAGTCGGACCGAAAAATCAGAACGCGAGCGCGGCGAACGCGGGCGCGCCGCAGGCGGCTCCGGTCGCGGCGAGCGATTTCCGGGCGGCGGGAGCGAGGCCTGCCGGCTGAACCGCGCGGCCGCGCGGAACGGCGGCGGTCGGTTCCGGTGAGCCGGGATCGACCGGGCCGCCGGCGCGCGGTAACCGCCGCTCCAACGCCGCCGCATAGAGATCCCCGCGAAACACCTTCGCGATGGCTTCAACGCGGAGGCCGCGGGCCGCCTCGCGCGGGCTGAGCGCCCGCACCAGCTCGAGCGCGCGCCGGCCGGCCGAACGGGTGGGCGCGGAAGTCCCGAGGATGTCGCCTCCCCGCGCGCCCTCAGCCGCGGCGGGACCAGGGCCAGCGCCCGCGAGACCGTCGAGGGCGCGCTCAATCAAACTCTCGGCGACCTCAAAGTATCCGGCGCGCGCCAGCAGCCGCGCCAGCGCGGGGCGATTGGCGGGGAGTGAACAAAACTGCCCCGCCTCGATTAACGCCGCGATCAAAGACAAGTGCTCGTCCTCTCTTTGGCCGGCGAACTCGCGCAGGACCAACAGCGCCAATTGGGGTTGTTCCGGATCGATTTCGCTCGTTCGCGCGGCCGTCCAGCCGATCCCATCCTCGATCGCCGCGCGGTTCCAAGGCTCGGAACCGCAGAATCCGTCGAGGTAACCCTGACGAAAGCTTTCGTACATCAAACCGGGTGGGATCACCGTCACGCGCGCGTCGCGGAGCGGGTCAAGGCCGCCTAATTGAAGCCATTTCTGCAGACTGTGCCGTTGCGGCGAATACTCATGCGGAACCCCGAACGTTAAACTGGGCGCGCCGGACCTCGACCGAATGACTCGGGCCAGCGATTCGGCGTCATGGACGCCTTCGTCGCGCAGCTTGCGCGAAAGCGTTATGGCGCCGCCGCCGCCGCCGAGCAGCAAGCCGGTCAGGCAGGACCGCCGCACGGCGCCGAGGCCGCAATAAATCGCCCACGCCATTCCCGCGGGCGCGACCGCGGCGTCGATTTCCTCGTGGAGGAGTTTTTCCCGGATGGTGGCCCAACCGACTTCGCGGGAAAGCTCAACCTCCAATCCACGCTGGGCGAAAATCCCGAGTTCCCGCGCGGCGATCAGCGGGGAGCTTTCGAGCGTCGGGACGAAACCGAGCCGCAAGCGACTCTCGCGGGCGCCGTTCGCCCGGTTTCGGATTCTTGGTTTGGCGAACCGCATGTCCTGAGCTTCAGCACCCGTCGTGCCAAACGGGGCGCCGGGAGGGGTTAACAGGTTCTCGACGCAGCGTTGAGCAATCCTCAACGAATTCACTTTCCTTCCGCCGAGCGCAGATTATACTGCCGTCCGTCGCGGGAGCATTCCCCTCCCCCAAAACGGTCACCGTTGTGAAAACCACGATCGACAGCCAGCAATTGCGCGTTTACGTCTGCCTGGCGCGGACGCTGAACATGAGCCGCGCCGCCGCCGAGCTGGGCCTGACCGCGTCCGGCGTAAGCCTCTGCCTCAAGGCGCTGGAGGCGGACCTCGGTTGCCGGCTCTTCGAGCGCGATTCGCGCCACTTTACGCTGACGGCGGCCGGCCGCGAGTTCCTCGGCGAGGCGGAGCAGATTCTCGAGCGGATGAAACTGGCCCGCGGCAAACTCCGCGCGTCGAGCCAGGCGCGGGAAGGCCACTTGCGGATCGGCGCCGGCGCCCTGGCGTGCGAGCGGGTTCTGCCGGCGGCGCTGCGCGAATTTCGCGAGAGCTGGCCGGCCACGACGATCAAGCTCACGCACTGCTCGGCGCGCGACGTCGCGCCTTTACTGTTGGAAGACCAATTGGATTTGGCGCTGGTCACCGGCGGCGTGGCGCACGCCCGGCTGGCGCTGACGCCGTTGGCGGAGGAAAACCTGCAATTCCTCGTGCATCCGCTCCATCCGTGGGCGGTCAAGCGGAAGGTCGTCCGCGAGGAGATTCCCCGGCAACGATTGATCCTGCCGCCGGCGGACAGCGCCGAATACGCGTTGATCGAATCCTACTTTCTCGTCGAAGGCATCCGCGCGCGCCCCTTCATCGAGCTATCCAACGAGCCGGCCGCGGTGGAACTGGTGCGGCTGGACCTCGGCGCCGCGATCCTGCCGGACTGGCTGGCGGCCGAGGAGGTCGAGCGCTCCCGGCTCGCCCGGCTGCCGCTGGGACGCCGCCGCCTGAAACGCTCATGGGGCGCGCTCCGGCCCAACGCGCGGGAGTTGAACCTGGCCGAGAATCTGTTCGTGGAGATTTGCCGCAGCATTCTCCGCAGTGTGATCGGGGCTCCGGCGCCTTGAATTCCGCTCCGCGAGCCGCGAATTCGGTCCCGCCCCGGCGCCTTGACGACAGAATTGTGAAAACAACTGGGCCGGAGAACGGGCGCCGCGGAATCAATCGCGACACGGCGGATGTTGATTTTTTGTCACGCTGATTCAGTTGGCACCGAAGTTCGGCGACGGCCGCGCGCGATTTTATGTCAACGTTGACGCGCGAGCATGAGACCCATTCATGCGCGACCGCGGTTCCGCGACGCGTGATCGACTTTCATTTTCACAATGAGCGAAATGATTGGCGCGGCCGCGACACGATGCCGACTCCGCGGATCTTCCCGTCAGCCGGCGCGCGCCAGGCGCCGCAGCGCCAGCCAGGTCAGGCCCAGCGTGACGGCGACCAAGACCGTGACCGAGACGAGCGCCGGAACCCGGGTGGGCAGGCCGGCGGCGTTCGCGGCCAATTGCTCGAGGTAATAGGCCGGCGAGCCGAAGGGAATCCATTGGATCGCGCGCGGCAGTGGATAGAACAATCCGGAGAGATAGATCATCGGCTGAAAAATGAGATTGGCGTAGGCGGGCGCGCTTTTGCCGGACGCGCGCACGCCGACAAATAATCCGAGGGCGCAAAAGGGCAGCGCTCCGGCCACGTCGATCAGGCCAATTTGCAGCCATTGCCACACATTGAGAGTCAGCCCGGCGAAAAGCCCGGCGGCGATCAGGCTGACCATGACGATGACGCTGAAGAGCAGCGCCATGACCATTTTCGCGAGCAGGTAGGCCGCGGGCGGCGCCGGCAGCGCCCGCTTGAGTGTGAGGAGGCCTTGCTCGCGTTCGAGCGCGACAAACATGCCGAAGCCGAAGACCCCGGGCCCCATCACGCCGAAAACCGCAAACCCGGTAAAGATTTGCAGCGCCGCTTTGGGGTCCTTGATCGTCCCAAAAAGCACGACGGCGAACAGCAAGTATAGCCCGGCGGGAAGAATCAAAAACGGCAGCGCGAAGCCCGGCATGCGCAACGCGCGCAAGGTTTCGTACTTCGCTTCGATCCAGTAGGGGCGCCAGGGTGAAGGCGCCACGACCGGCATGACCCGCGGTAATTCGCGCGCGGCCTCGCTCGGGTTAACATTCATTTTACGGTCTCCTTGGTTAATTCGGTAAACGCCTCGGCCAGCCCGGCGCGGTGGACTTCCAGCTCGCGCAAGGCGTCGTCGGCGTCGAGCAGCCGCCGCACGACCTCCTCGGCGTGGTCGGTGGTGACCCGCAAGTGGCGTTGCTGGCGCGTGGCGCCAGCGACGGCCGGCCAGGCGGCGACCTCTTCCGCGGTGAGGCGGGTCGCGCAACTGATTTGTTTGCGCACGACCAGCGCCCGCAATTCGTCCACCGTGCCGGAGGCCACCAGGCGTCCCTTCGCGAGCACCGCCACCCGGCTGGCCAGCGCCTCCGCTTCCTCGAGGTAATGCGTGGTGAGCACGATGGCGGTTCCACCCGCGACCAACCGGCGCAGCGTCGCCCACATCGACTCGCGCGCCTGGAGGTCCATGCCGACGGTCGGCTCGTCGAGAAACAACAGGCGGGGCCGGCCGCAAACCGCCACGGCGAATTGCACCTGGCGCTTCTGGCCGCCCGAGAGCTTGGCGTAGGGCCGCTCCGCGAGCGGCGTCAGGTGGGTCAACTCCAGCACGGCGGCCGTCGGGTCGGGCGCGGGATAGTAACTGGCGGCCAATTCAATCTGCTCGCGAACCCGCAACTCCGGCGCGAGCGCCGCCTCCTGCATCATCACGCCAATCCCGCGCCGCGCCGCCACCAGCCGGGGCGAGCGCCCGAAGAGCCGCGCCGCGCCGGAGTCGGGTTCGAGCAGCCCGAGCAACAGTGAGATCGCCGTCGATTTCCCGGCGCCGTTCGGGCCAAGGAGCGCGAAGAGTTCTCCCGACCGCACCGCAAGATCGAGGCGATCCAGGGCGACGGTCGGGCCGAAGCGTTTGCTTGCCGCGGATAGTTCCGCGAGTGGTTCCGCGTTCATAGTCGTGGGAGTCATGGTCTGGGTCTCGGCGGGAGGTTTCGGCCCGGGTTTTGGTCTGAATATCCCGTTGGTTTGAATCGTCGATCGGTCAGATCACGCGGGCCACCGCGGGAATCCGCCGCAGCCCGGCGGTCAAACCCCAGCTCGCCAGGACCGCCGCGGCGAACACGAACGAACCTTTGGCCGCGCCCGGCCAGGCGAGATTAAGCAGTGACATCTGCACCCAACTTACGATCGCGTAGTGGAACAGATACATCCCGTAGGCGTTCCGGCTCAAACTGTCCAAGGCGCGGAACCGGGCGCGACCGAACCGCGCGAAGAGCGCGAGCAGCGCGAAACTCGTGCCGGCGCAGGAGAGCACGAACGTGAAGTTATTAATGACGCGCCACGCGAGCGACGTTTGACCCCGCATCAGAATCTGGATCAGGACGAGGAAGGCCAGCGTGGCCAGGATAAACGCCCCCGCGGACGCGGCGACCCAAAGCGGCCAACGCCGCGCGAGCTTGCCGTCCGCGGCCAGCAGGCCGCATTCAAGCCCACCGGCGCCCACCGCGGCGCCGGCGAGAAAGTAGGTCGCGTAAAGCAGGATGCGTGAGACTTGGAAGGCAAACGGCCCCCAGCTAACCCAACGGGTCGGATCAAACGCCAACCCCATCGGCACATAGGCCGCCGCCGAGACCGCCACGAGGGCCGCGAAATTGAGGGCTGGCCGCCGACCAAGCGCGGCCGCTCCTCTTCCCAGCGTCTCACCCCAACGCGGAAACAGTTTCGTGAGCGCGACCGCGCCAAGGCCAAACGCCAGAAGCACCCAGATAAACCAGGCCGGGCCGGCCGGCCAGCTTCCCAGCGAGCGCCACGCTCCCCAGAAACCGCCCAGACTTGGATCCGCTCCCGTCACGCGGTACGACGGATAGTAGGCGAGCGGCGCCAGCAAACCCGCCGCTCCGATAAACGGCAGCCCCAGCCGCAACGCGCGGTCGCGCGCGAATTTTCCAGCCCCCTTGCGCGCTAAACTTGGCCACAGGAATAACCCCGACAGAAAGAACATGAGCGACATGAAAAAGATGTCGTTGAATCCAACGAAAGTTTCGATCCCGTGCCAGCGGTGGGTGTCCACGATGGGAAACGCCGGCCACATCACCGGCGGCGCCGTGAACGAGCCGGACGGCGCCGGCGCGAACGGGAGATAGGCTAAAACCGCGTGATGCGCCAAGACGAGCAGCGTCACAAAGGCGCGGAGATAATCCATCGCGGTGTCGCGGGCGGGCGACGGTGGCGACACGAGATCGGGGCGCCAATCCGGCGAGTTGGATTGCCGCGAGTCGCGGGCCGCGAAGGCATGGTGGGTGCGTGATGGTATAGTCGTGTTCATAGGATGAGTTTTTTGGGACGGGCGCTTGGAGCGCTAGACGTCGGGTGGACCGGGCGGCGCCGCGCGGCGCGTGCGCCACGTGATCCAGGCGCCGGGCGCGATCGACATCACGCCGACCGCCAGCAAAAGGATGCCCATGATGGCGCCGCTGTGATGCTGTTGGGAATACCGCTGCGCCAACGCGTCGTTCGCGTGGAGCGCCAGCGCCACGGGCGCGAGCGCATAATCGTGCGCCATCGCGATCACCCCGCTGTAAGCGGCGGTCCAGCCGATCGCGTAAGCGCCCACCGCCCACACGCCGATGCCGACGGCGCCCAAGGCGAACAGCCCGAAGGCCAGCGTCGCCATCGAGAGGAAACCGAGGCTGACCGCGCCGACGGAGATCACGCCGGCCGAGACGGTGCCAATGCTGACCCCGCCCACGGCGATCGCGCCCAGGGCGAACAAGACGCCGAACGCGCGATCACCCACCGCGATCCAAGCGCAGACTGGGCCGGCCAACTGATCGGGCGCTTGCAGGCGGATATGCACCAACGGCAGGCCGAACAGGCTCGCGCGACTGCGGTATTCCTTGAGATTGCGCCGCGAGCGCGCCACGGATTGGTCAAAGGCAATCGGATCGCGAGCGCGTTCCTCGGCGCGGATCACCCGCGTCTCACGGGTATAGCGCAGTAGCATGACCCAAAGCCAAATTCCGAACGTGATTGGGATCGCCAATCCGAGCGCCAAAAACGATCTCGGACGCGTTTCCCAAAACGTGCCCAGCTTCACGAACCCGATCACCGCCAGGATTAGGACGACGGTGGCCGAGCAAATGACCACGAATTGCCGGATGACGGCCCTCCGTTCCCGGGTCGTGTGCGCGAGGTTCAAGGCGCCGCGCAAGGTGAAATAGCCGCCAATCGTTCCAGTGACCATGCCAAACAGCGCGCCGCACGCGGCGACCAAACCGGCGCTCTTCGCCAACGCGCTCCCTTTGGCGGCCGACGCGCCGACGCTGGCGCCGACGCTCGCGGCGGTCGCCGAGGTCGCGAAGCCCGGCAACGCCGCCAGCACCGCCACGGTGAACACCTTGCCGGGCGTGCTCCGTTCGAGCGCGCCTTCGATGAACGCGACCACCTGTTCCTGCAAAAGCCTGCGCCCGCGCGAGAGCCGTTGCTTCACGGCGTCCTCGGACAACTCCAACGCCACCGCGACATGCTCGATCGAGCGGTGCTCGCGGTAATAAAGAATCAGCGGCTCGCGATAAATCTCGGGGATGCGTTCGAGCGAACGCCAAAGAATCGCCGCTTCCTCCTCGCCGATCAAATGCTCCGACGGCATCGGCTCCAACGCCACCGGCTCCGCGATGGCCTCGATCGGTTCCGCCCGGTGGACCGGCTCGCGGCCGTCGCGCCGAAGCGCCTTGCCGATCAAACAGCGGACAATACCGCACAACCAGGAGCGGAGCTTCGCCGGTTCGCGCAATTCCGGCATTTGCCGCCAGGCGGTGAGGAAGGTCTCCTGCGCCAGGTCTTCACTCTGCCCCAGGCTGCCGGTCGCCGAATAGGCCAGCGAACAAATCAGCGATTGATACCGCTCGACGATCCGCGCGAACGCGTCCCGCCGCCCCGCCAGGCTGGCCGCGACCAGTTCGGCGTCGTCGCACTCGGCGTTGAGCGTTCGCGTCATCATCTCACCGTATAAGTACCCGATAACGCCGAACCGGTGACAAGAAATCTTTTGGGTCGATCAAATCGACGCCGCCCGGCGCAGGGCGCGAACGCGGAGTCGCGTCGGCACATCATTCCAACGGCAACTTCGCGCCGGGGGGAGACGCGCGCCCGGCCCAGAATTCCCACGCGCGGCTCACGCTCTCGTGATCGCGTTTTCGTGGCCCTGCTTGGTCCCGACGGGACCGCCGAGAGAAGCGCGGCCGCTTTAGCGCCGGGTTCACCGCGATACGATCTTAAGTTCCGGCAAGGGACGGCTGAGATTTGAATTCGACCGCGGATTTCGAATTCAAACGTAGATATAGACGCCGCCCTCAGCCGTCCCTTCGGGACTTAAACGCTTTCGAACCCAACTCGGCGTTAAAACGCCGAGCTATTCTCGGTGGTCCCTTCGGGACCAAATTATCCGGCGCCAAAAGAGGCGCGGGGTCACTGACAGAGCGGGGTCACTGACAGAGCGGGGTCATCGACGGTGCGGGGTCATCGACGGCGCGGGGTCATCGACGGCGCGGGGTCATCGACGGCGCGGGGTCATCGACGGCGCGAGGTCATCGACGGCGCGAGGTCATCGACGGCGCGAGATCGTTGCGGGCGCGAGCTCGCTTAGGTCGAGTGCAGCGCGATGCGGTTGCCTTCGCTGTCGAGGACCACTGCGCGGAAGCCGTAGGGGCCGATGGCGTGTTTGGACTGGAGAATTTCACCGCCGTTGGGCTCGACCGCGGCGATGGCTTCATCAAGGCGGCCTTGCGCGTTGAAGTAGAGGAGCGGTCCGTAGCGCGAAGGCTTGGTGGACTCGCCATCGCAGGTCGCGAGGCAGCCGGCCACCTCGTTGTCCTTGTGCGGCAAGGTCGCGAATTCCATCCCCGGGTAGTTTTCCCGCTTGATCGTGATCGCGAGAACCATCGAGTAAAACCGGATGGCCCGGCTCAGGTCGGTCACCGGGATGTCCGTCCAAACAATCTGGTTAGCCATAGTTGTCCTTTCAGCCTGCGATTTGATTGCCGATCATCGCTTGATACCGAAGCGGGGGCCGGGGTGCAACGGGTTTGTGGAGGCTTGACATATCAACGACCGATTTGGAGGTCAGCGAGCTTTTGAATGGCTGCCGTTTTTGGCGTCGAGGATCACCGGACGCGCCGAATCAGTCCCGGACTTACCGCCCGGCTTGGTGATTTTCCAACCTGGTTACCTGGGGTTCCGCGATGCTCCGCCGCAGGCTATCACAGTGCGGGCTTTCAGCCCGGCGGAGCCGAACCTCTTGGCAGCGCCTTCGAGAACGTCAGCAATTCATTGATGCGCCGACGGTCAGCGACGGCACGTGCCCTTGGGTCGGGGGGAGGACTACTCGAGTTTTTTGAGCAATTCTGGCAGGCCGCCTTCGACGGGCTGGATTTCGATGCGGCCGCTCGCGGACGGAGTGGGGCGTTTGGGTGCGGCGGCTTTTGCGGCCGGACGGGCGGCGGGCGGCGGCATGGCCGGGAGGCGGGCGGCGGCGAGCGCGGGGGCCGTCGTCTCCATCACGGCGGGTTCTTCCGGCTCGGGGCTTTTCCCGGGAATGTACCAATTCGTGCGGCCGTCCATCCAGGCGCGGTAGCGGGCAAAGGTCCAGAGTCCCTGGCTGGCGCCGGTTTCCTGCACCGAGATGATCTTGTGGAATTCGCGGTTGCGAATGAAATTCTTGATCGCGTGCGTCGGCTGGAGGATTTCGCATTCCGGCAACAGGATGTTGAGTTCGGGACGGAAGCGGAGCTGTTGGGCGACGACGCCGACGAGGGAATCGGCGAGTTGCGCGGCGACCGGGCTTTGAATCTCCGGCGGAAACGCCGAGACGATCCGTTGCAACGCCTCGATCGCGGTGGACGAATGCACCGTGGCGAGCACCAAATGGCCGGTTTCGGCGACGTTCAAGGTAAGCCGCATCGTCTCCGGGTCGCGCATTTCGCCGACCATGAGGACGTCGGGGTCTTCGCGCAACGCGTCGAGCAAGGCTTGCTCGAATCCGGGCGTGTCCCGGCCGACCTCGCGCTGCCGGATGAAGCTGCGCCGCGGGGTGAAGGTGTACTCGATCGGACTCTCCACCGTGATGATGTGCCGGGCCTCGGCCAAATTGATTTCTTGAATCAGCGCGGCGAGCGTCGAGGATTTGCCCGAGCCGGTTGGTCCGCTGATCAGGATCAAGCCGTGCGTGCGGGCGACGAGCTTCTTGATGTCCGGGTGCAGGTTGAGTTTCTCGACGGTCGCCTCGAACGAGGAAAAAAGGCGGATCGCGAAACCGGTCCCGCGAGAGGTCTGCAGTATGTTGATGCGGCAGCGGGCGCCTTGGATGGTGCTGGAAAGATCGAACGAGCGGCGCTCGACGAACTGCGGCCAAAGCTCGGCGCCGATGAGTTCACGGGCGTAATCGTGGAGGGTTTGGGCCGGAATCGGCGGACCGCTCGCGCGCAACGTCCCGCGCACGCGGGTGGCCGCGGGAAAACCCGGCTCGAGGTGCAAATCGCTGGCCCCCGCCTGGTGCGCCGCAAGGATCATCGCGTCAAGGCTCATTTCTGATTGGCAGGATAAACACCACCGGAAAAAGAAAGTTCCTGGCGCCGGGTCTCACAAAAAAAAGCCTTCCGTTCACGCTCGCGACGCACAGCCCGGGCGCAAGCTGCTAATGCACTCCAGCCTTCGTGGCGGCCTCGGGATCGATTTTTTTGAGGGCGTCGGCGGCCTGTTCATGGACGTCCTTAAAATCTTTGAGGGCCTCGATCAGGGTCGGCACGACCGAGCGCGCCGGCGGGCCGATTTCGCCAAAGTACATGGCGGCGAGCGCGCGGGCCGTCGGATTCTTGTCCTTGATCACGACGCTCAGGGTCTCCATGGCGACGTTCGTCTGGTGATCGATCGCCCAGAGCGCGCCGGCGGCGCACGCGCAGACGGTTCCATCCTCGTCCTTGAGGGCGATGGCCAGCGCCGGCGTCGCCCCATGCGCCTCAGGACCGTAGAGCGCCAGCGCTTCCGCGGCGCTGCGGCGCACGCCCCGGAACGGGTCCTTCAACGCCTTCATCAGCGGCGGCAACGCCGTGGTGATCGCCGGGCGGACCGCGCCGACCGCGTCCACCGCGCACTGGCGCACGCCGTCGTCCTCGTCCTCGCAGGCGCGCAACAGGCCGGGCACCGCGGCGCGGCCGGCCGGGCCGAGGTACTTCAATTTCATGGCGGCGTTGATTCGCCGCATGGTGGCCGGCGTCGCCTCGGGCAGCCACTCGTGCGCGGCGTCCGGCAGCTTCGACCAGGTGGAAAGCCAGGCCCGGTTGAACCAACTCTCCCGCGTGGAAAGTTGATCGATATAATAAGGGACCGCAATGGGGACGACCTGGCGCAAACCCTCCGCCGCCGCCACGTCGTTCGTGTTCTCATCCGTCGCGCCGATCCACTGATCGAGAGTTCGACCGTGATAGACCGGCTCGCGCGGCGCCAGGAAGTAAGCGGCGGCGCCGACCGCCACCAACAGGGTGAGTCCGATGAGTAGCGTTTTCTTTAGCATGGCCGTCATCGCTGGCGCCGAACGGGCGCGACTTGGTCAAAAGCCGCCCAGCGCGTAGGAGATGCACGAATCTACCATGAAGCGCCTGTCCGGCAAGTCGAAAGCCGCGGGTCGAAACCCGGCGTGGCGTCAATCATATGAGAAGCTGGTTCTCCATCCCCGCCAGTTGACGACGAAGGTTTTCCGTGGGAGAAAACGGACTTGAACGTTGAAAGGATTCGTCGCCGGCTTACTGGGGAATTTCGTCCGTTTACGCTCCGAACCTCGGATGGCCGGGTATACGCTGTTCCCCATCCGGAGTTCATCCTCATCGCTCCCCACGAGATCGGAGTGATCGGCGCGGACGGATATATCGACACGCTCGCGCCGATTGATGTCGTTTCGATCCGAACCTCGGCGCCGAGCCACGGCAAATAACCGAGCGCCAGTCCACGGAAAAGACGGCCAGTGTATTAATCTTTTGACGATCGCTCAGAGCGTGGGCTTGAGCGTGCTCAATTCCTTCAGGTAGGGATTCTCGCGCGGGTTGTCGCCGCGAAAGACGAAGACCATCCAGCGGTAAAACGCGAGGCCGCTGATGTTTTTCGCGAGCCACGGCGCGTTATCCGGGAAGCGGCTCAGGTAAGGCCAGTCTTGGGTCCGGAATCCTTGGGGCCAGAAATTCACGTAGTCGGTCAGGCTCCGCAGGATATTGATGACGGAATTGCTGAAATCCCCGACGCAGCCACCCGTGTCCTCGACGACGTAGATGCCGTGCTGACTCAGGGTCGGAAAGAGGTGCTCGAACGAGGCGATCTGGTGCTGGGGAATGTGACTGCCGTCGTCGATGATCAAATCGAACCCGCCCGCAATGTTGGTGACGCTCTGCAGAAAGTTCTTGTCGCTCTGGTCGCCGATGTGAATTTTGACGCGGCCACTTTCGAACTGCTTGCATTTCGGGTCGATATCCAGCCCGTGAACGACCGCGTTCGGAAAAAACTCCTCCCACATGCGCACCGATTTCTGCGTCTGCACGCCGATCTCGAGCATGGAGCGGACCTCCTCCCGAACGTCGCGCAGATGGGTCCAATAATGCTGCAGGTAATTATGATTCCGCTTGCTAGGCTCGTGTTTTTCCCCGAGCAGTTCGAGCGCGTTCTTCCGATGTTTCATGGCGTCCGGTTCGTATTGTTTGGCTGAAGCTCGCCGAACCTATAACGGAAGGCGCCGCCCGGGTCAAGGTGGGACGGCGGACGGGTGGGATGGCGGACGGAAGGGGTTAACGCCGTGAAAACCGAGCCTTTCAATTGCGTCGGAACGCTCTTTGCGGAATGGCAGTCGCCAATTGGGTTAGCTGGCCATCCGGTGAAAGAATCATGGGGGGAGGTTGGCGCTTACTTAATCCGACGGCAGGGATGGCGCGCGGCGCCGTCAGCGGCGCGAAGCGGCGTCAGCGGATGACCGTTTCGGGCGTCCTAGTCCATTCGTTCCGCCCCGCCTTCGCTTCGCTGCGGCGGGAAGGTCACATCGCAGCGCGATGTCCCTACCCACTCGGCGCAGTCACCGGCGACGTAAACCATTCTCCGGTAATGTTCTAACCCTTAAGTAAGCGCCATTCCCCCGAAGCGGGTTGCGCACGATTTGCGACTTCAACCCACTCCGTGGTTAGCGCCCGAGGCGGCCAATCTTCGGGATATTGGACAGTGAAATGGCGGTTGGTGTCGTGGTAGGTGACCGACCCGGACTGAACGTCCTCGGCGACCAGCACCCAGGCGTCACCCGACTTCTGGAACGCGGTTCGATCCAGCCAAACGGTGTTCGTTCCTTCAGTTCGGCGTGGATTCTTTGTTGCCAAACGGCGGAACCCGCGCCAACATCTTCGCGAAACAAAGCAGAGCCTGAAGGAAGACCAGGTCCAGCGTGGTTTTCCGCCAAGCTCTAACCCACAATAATTTTATGGCGCATGTTGTTACCAGCAAATGTCTGAGCTGCAAATTTACCGATTGCGTGGAGGTCTGTCCGGTCGCTTGCTTCTATGAGCTTGACGGCCAATTGGTAATCCATCCCGACGAGTGCATCGATTGCACCGCCTGCGTGGCCGAATGCCCGGTCGAGGCGATTTACGCTGACAACGCCGTGCCGGACGAGTTCCAGGACAGCACGGAATACAACGCCACCGAGAGCAAGCGCGTGAAGGAAGCCGGCCAGGCCGCCATCACGACCAAAAAAGAACCGTTGCCGACCGCCGAAGCCCGCAAAGCCGAACTCGGCTATTAGCGTGGGGTTTCATAAATAGCCGGTCATTCTCGGGCAACGGGTTTTCCGGGTTTCATCGTGGTCGTTTTCGGGCGCTACGGCGCCCGGCGATTCCGCGTTCAGTTCGTGGCTTGTCCCGCACCCGGATTTCAAGGCTTCCCCGGGGGTTGAGGCGCATTTCGCCGCTACGACTCAGCCTGCCTGCGCTGTGACGGCAAAACCGACGGCTTCGGCTTGGAATGTCACTTCACGACCGAGTTCTTTCTTCGATTTCGGCGCGGTTTTCCAAAGACGTGCTTCCCTCGGCCATTCCAAACGGCGAACCCGATTATAATAGTCGGATTGGCAACCCGTGGCATCCTAAGAGGAAACAGAAAGGTAAAACTTATGATGCTTGCACATGTCTTTGCCATGTTCTTTTTCTTCCCGGCGTTCGGCCTGATTGGCTTGGCGCTCACGGCGTTCTGGATCTGGATGCTCGTCGATTGCGGGCGCCGGGTGGCCGACGGCGATCGGTCGAAGCTCGGCTGGCTGGTGGCCATCGCGCTCTCGCATTTCCTCGGGGCGTTGGCTTACTTCATTTTTGGCCGGCCAACTCGATTTGATTGACGACGGTGTAGTGCGGGTTCACCAGCGGAGACGCCATTCACCGCCCCCTTCGGCCATAACGGACGACTGGGATGGGCCGCGTTTGGGACTTGAAGCAGTCAGTTATCCTCGCTCGCCCGTCGAAGCATTGATCCTCCCCGGACCAGCGGTCACGGAGAAGGACAGCGCTGCCAAGACGAGGGCGCCCGTGGAGCGCCGTGGCACCCGCCTGCGCTGCGCTTCGGCGCGGCAAGCGCGTGGCGCGACACCGCTTTGGGCGCCGAAGCCGCCGGCAAACAACCGAACGGGAGCACACGTCCAGCCCGGCGAAAGCGTCGTCGCCGCTCCGCTCTGCCGACGCACTCCATACCGCGCGGCAACTCGCGTCCGAGCGCCCCTTGGAGCGCCGTGGCAAGCGCAGCGCGACACCGCTTTGGGCGCCGAAGCCGCCGTCAAACGCCCGAACGGGAGCACACGCCGTGGCTGGCGAAAGCGTCGTCGCCGCTCCGCTCTGCCGACGCACTCCATACCACGCGGCAACTCGCGTCCGAGCGTCCCTTGGAGCGCCGTGGCAAGCGCAGCGCGACACCGCTTTGGTCGCCGACGCCGCCGTCAAACGCCCGAACGGGAGCACACGTCCAGCCCGGCGAAAGCGTCGTCGTCGCTGCGCTCTGCCGACGCACTCCCTACCGCGTGGCAACACCCGTCCGAGCGCCCCTTGGAGCGCCGTGGCAAGCGTAGCGCGACACCGCTTTGGTCGCGATCGACACCCGCCCAAAGCGTTTCACCACGCGCTTTCTCACGGCCGAACTAATTAGGCAGAGGACGTCCCGGCGTCTCGTCGGTTTTCGGCCCGCCGTGGGCCAAGCTCGCCGTCACCGCAACCAGTTGGGGAAGTGATTCTCCGCGCGGCCGCCGCGGATAACTTCGATCTTCAGCAGAGGGTAACTAACGGTCCGCCTCCCCACTCACCGGAGGAAGCGCCTAAACCACGCGACGATGCGGGCGTTTCGATCTCGTCGATTGATCGCCGCCTCATGGATGTCCTTGGCATAGACTATGAGTTCGTATGGTTTGCGCAGTAGGCTCAACTTTGTGGCGAAGGCAAGCGCTTCGGACGGAGGCACCTCTTCGTCCTCGCCGCCGTGGATGATCAGCAGCGGAACGTTCAACTTTTCCGGCCAATTGATCGCAGACCTCTCCTCAAGAGCCGCCGCGGCTCGGCTGGGATAATCCGGTATCAACCCGGTCACAAGCTCGACGATCCCGGGAGCTCTCTGCTTGGCGTTTTCCAGCGCGTCCTTCAGATCGAATACGGCGCCGACCACCGCGGCGGCGTTAACGATTGCACCCTGCCGCAGGGCGAGAAACGTCATCATGCCTCCGCGCGAGAACCCCAGAAAGAATAGATTTTTTCCATCCACGTACGGGAGACTGCCGGCAAGCGTGAGCAGATTGGTCACGTCATCAACGTCAGCGCCACCGCACTGTTCCCGCCCTTCCCCGCCATCGTTCCCACGATATTGGGAAGCGAGGACCACGAAGCCGTTCGAAGCGAGTTGATAAAAATCCAAAATGTTGGCGGCGTCGATTTTTCCGATATCGAGCAGGCCACCGCGGTTATAAATAATCGCCGGGTAACGCTTGCCCTCGGCGCCACGAGGTTTGACGATGAAACCCGTGATTTTCAGCCCGTCACTGAGGTATTGAATCCTGAGACATTCAATCGACCGGTTGTTCCTCGCGCGCTCGAATTCCTCTCTGGAATAGAAGCGCTTTGTGAACGCCGACTGCTCTTCGAACGAAGTGAACCCGTAAGGTGTCTCAGTGATAAAGGGGCTTTTCGCCGCTCCAAGTTGCTCGGCGCTTGCGGTGCGGAAGCTAAAGACCGTTGCCGCTAAAACGATTGATAAATTCAGTCGCATGGGTGGTTCCTTCTCGGCGTCGCGCTAATCGTCATTCCGCTCCTTGGGGCGGCGTTGAAAACCACTGGACGGAACCGGGGGATATTGCGAGTTGAGTCCAGGGTATGAGCTAACGAGAAATGGAGCTTCGCGCTTTTAGGTTCATCAAGGCGCATCGACGGCCCCCCAGTGTTCGCTGCGGTCCAAGCCTTCCGCGCTCCGTTCAGCTTCAGGCGCCAGACCCAGCCAGAAGCGTTCTCAGATTTGGGAGCCGTCACCGGCAGGCCGCTCGGGGTGACGCATTGGGCCGCCGTCAAGACGCTCGCGCCAGTTAAGAATCGTGTCGCTCGCTTCATCATTGGCGCCGCTTAGTGCAGCCGCCGTTATTGTCTTGGACTTGCCCCACATCTCCAAAGTTTCAAAAAACTTGCGGGCGGTTCGGCCCTCATCGGCGCGGCGGCGGCCCGCCAGTCTGATGACGGGTAGCTTCCTCGTGCTGGGCCGGAGCCGCCGTGTGGCGATGAATCTCGATCCAGGCGAATCGGGTCGGTGAAGAAGCTGGCGGCGGCGTCTCGGCGCGGGCGCACGAGGTTTTGGCGGTGGAAGTTTGAAAAAGAGACGGTGACTAGCGTAGTGTCTCATAAATAACGGGTCACTCGCGGCCAGCTATTTATGAGACACTACACTAGCGCCTGGCCTTCCACTCGGTGGGGCGAGGCTTTGCCGAGTGGTGACCGGCTTTCTCGCGACCGTTTCCATCCCGATCAACGAGCCTCAAATAAGCGCCGCCCAGCGTGTTTCCAACGGGGAGCGAATTCCTCGAACGCCACGACACAGACATTGAGTCTGCGCAAGGGGGACGGAACGTTTTCCACCGGGGCGTGTGTGAACGCAGCGCCCCCGCGTCCGCCGCGGAAAGCGGTGTCGTGCTGCGCGCCTGCCGCGC
>CAZFVY010000068.1:0-39063 GCA_964522665.1 uncultured Verrucomicrobiota bacterium
CTCCTAAAACCGAAGGAAGCGACCCTTGCTCAAAAAACGGGCCGACACGACTCGCGAGGCAGGATTTAGATGCGTCTGCCCTTGGCAGCTTTTTGCGGGGCATTGACAACGCCGCGGTTCCTGCCACCGTAGCATCCTAAACCCAAAAGGTCTCATTGCCATGCAAACGAGTCCATCCGCCATACTTCACGCGCCACCACGCGCACAGCCGGCGCGCCAGGGGCCAACACCCCAAGGCGCCAACGAGCGCCCCGCCAGCCCGTCGGCCCTCAGACCAATCACGCCGGCCCGGCCGCGGACGGCTGAGCGTTTTGCTGAGACCTCTGCACTTCGGCCGCGGTGGTTCCACCCCCGGCGTCGGATCGCGGGTTCGGTCGCGGCGTCAGCCTTCACGCTCATTGAATTGTTGGTGGTGATCGCGATCATTGCGATTCTCGCGTCACTCTTGTTGCCGGCGCTCTCCCGCGCCAAGGAAGCCGGGCGCTCGGTTTCCTGCATCAACAACCTGCGCCAGATGGGCCTCGCCTCGGCCACCTATTCCCTCGACAACAACGGTCGGCTCCCCTACTTTCGCGACTGGCTTTACACCCGCGTCGGCGACCTCACCACCGGCAAGCTTTATCCGTATCTCAAGGCCAAAGGCACGTACCTTTGCCCGACTGATAAGATTGAAATGGCATCGCGGAAACCTGTCGTGGTGGCGTTGCCGGGTTTTGGCCCCGTGACGTCCAAGCGCGACTACAGTTACGCGATGAATTGCGGACTTTGCCACGCGGTCGATACCTCCAACTTTATCGCGCCGAGCAAAACCCTGCTCTTTATGGAGGCGACCCTCGCCACCAACGATTATTCGGGACAGGTTGGCCCTTCCTTTGACGTGCGCTCCATGGCCGCGCGCCACGGCGGCCACGGCAATATCGTGCTGACCGATACCCACATCGAAAAACTCAATCAGAAGCAATTCGATGTGGTGGATAAAACCAAGCTTTTTTGGTTTCCCACCGACGACACCACTGGCGCCGGAGGGATTCAGTTGGGCACCGGCCTCAAATAGTCACGCTTACGACCCGGTCCGGCCGCTAAATCCGCACCCCACCCGGCGCGGTAAAGGCTTCGCTCGTGACGTTGCCGGTATTGCGGGTCTCCGCCGGCTCGATTAATACGACCTCCGCCTCCTCGTCCGCCGCCGTGCGATGCTCGACCCCGCGCGGAACCACCAACATCTCCCCGGCGGCCAGCTCGATCGTCTGCCCGCGAAACTCGACTCGCATCCGCCCGCGCCAAACCCAGAACAATTCGTCGTCATGTTCGTGGTGATGCCAAACGAAGGTTCCTTGGAATTTAACGACCTTGATCGACTGCCCGTTGAACTCACCCACGATCTTCGGCCGCCAATGCTCAGAGAATAGCGCGAGCTTTTCCGCCAGATTGATTTTTTCGATTTCCATAAGAATAAGGAATCGGGCAATAGAATCTTTGCGCAATCGTTTTGTTGCCCAGCGCCATACCACCACCACCAGCCCGCGCCAATGCGGCGAGAGTTCACGCTCAAACGCCTAACGAGTTTCTTGCGGTTGACTAAACTAAATCACTCAACGAAGCAATCGGCGCGATTGGCGGCTCTGACCACGCGGCCTCACTCGTGCCGCAGCGCCACCATCGGGTCCACTCGGGCCGCGCGGCGCGCGGGGAGCCAGCACGCCAGGAAGGCGACGGCGAGCAACATGGCGGCGTTGAAAACGAACGTGAGCGGGTCGGTGGCGCTCACCTCGAATAGCAAACCGCGCAGGGCGCGGGTAAGCGCGAGCGAGGCCACCACGCCGATGCCGATGCCGAGCACGGCGAGACCAAGGCCCTCGCCGATTACCATCTTGACGACCTTCGCGGCCGGCGAACCGATCGCCAGTCGAATCCCGATTTCTTGCGTTCGCTGGCTTACAGAGTAGGCCAGCACGCCGTAAATCCCCAGCGCGGCCAGCACCATCGCCAGCACAGAGAATCCGCCCAGCAAAAGCACGATTAATCGCTTAGGCGAGACCGCTTGATCGATAAGCTCCGTCAGCAACTTGTAATCGGCCGTTGGGAGTTGGGAATCGAGTTCCTTCAACGCGGCCCGGACCGCCGGGACCAACGTGCCTGGCTCCTGCTTGGTGCGCACGACCAACTCCGTCGCGCCCCAGCCAAGTTGAGAGCCGAGCAAATACATCTCCAGACCCGCCGCCTCGTCCAACCCGCTGTGCCGCACGTCGCCGACCACTCCGATGACGCGGAATTCACCACCGATTTTGGCGATTTGGCCGACCGCGTCCCGCCCCGGCCAAAGCCGCCGCGCCATCGTCTCATTAACGACCATCACCTTTTCCGTCGTCGCCAGGTCATGCGGGTCGAACTCGCGCCCGGCACGGAGGGGAATCCGCATCGTTTTAATGTAGCCCGCGTCAACGATGCGCGGAAACGCGTTGGGGTATTCGCCCGGGGCGTACGATTCACCCTTGGCTCCGACGCCCCAGCTACGGTTGCGCCCGAGCGGCAAGGTATCGGTCAAGCCCACTGATTCCACGCCGGGCAGCGCCTCGATCCGGCGCGCCAGTTGATCGTAAAACGCGTTCTGCGCGGCGGCATCGGCGAACTGCCGGTTAATCTCCAGCCGCCACGCGACCGCGCGCTCGGGGCGGAAACCAGGGTCCACGTCCAGCAAGCGGTTGAAGCTGCGGATCAGCAACCCGGCGCCCACCAGGAGGACGCACGCCAGCGCGATCTCCGAGACCACGAGCGAACCCCGCAGCCACGCCCGCCGCCGTCCGCCGCTGGAGCCGCGCCCGGCGTCTTTCAGAGTTTCCTGCACGTCCGCCGCCGAAAGTTGCAGCGCCGGAGCCGCGCCAAAAAGCAGCCCGGTCGCCACCGCGACGACCAAAGTAAAGATCAGGGCCCGGCCATCCACCGTCACCGTCGCCAGCAACGGAATCGCGAACGCCCGCGACGACGCCAGCGCCCGGGTCGCCGCGTAGGCCAGCGGCAGGCCGGCGAGCGCGCCGCAACTGGCCAGCACGACGCTCTCCGTCAGCATCTGGCGAATCAATTGGGACCGTCGCGCGCCCAAGGCCATCCGCACCGCGACTTCCTTGCGGCGCGCCACCGCCCGCGCCAGGAGGAGATTCGACAGGTTCGCGCAGGCGATCAGCAGCACGCAACCGACCGCGCAGAACAGCACCACAAACGGGCGCCAAAACCGCCCGTTGATTTGTTCCGGCAGTCCCGAGAGCTTCGCGCCAAACCCCCTCCCGCGCTCCGGGTGGCTGGTGTGCAATTGCGCGTTCAACAAGTTGAACTCGGATTGCGCGGCGGCGATCGTGACCCCCGGTTTCAAACGTCCGATCACGGCCAGCGTATTGCCCCAGTGGTCGGTCTCATCGGTTAGCGGAAACGGCAGCACAAAGTCCACCCGGGTGCCGGGAGTGAAAATGGAGGTGAAATCAAACGTCGCGGGCAAGACGCCGACGACCGTGGTCGGTTGGTTATTGAGCGTGATCGAGCGGCCGACGATGGTTGGGTCCGCGGCGAAGCGCCGTTGCCAAAAGCCGTGCGTCAAGAGGACCGCCTTCGGCGCCACCGTCTGGCATTCCTCCTCGGCAAAGTTGCGCCCCAGCAGCGGACGCACGCCCAGCACGTTGAGAAAATTCCGCGACACTCCGACGCCGCGCAAGCGCTCCGGCTCGCCGGTCCCGCTCAAGCTGTAGCCGCCGTAGTCGAAGAAGGCGAAATACGCCCCCATTTCTTGAAACGAATGATTCATTTGCCGCCAGTCCTTGAAATTCGCGACCGTCGTGGTGACGCCCGACAACCCGCCGCTGCCTGTGTTGGCGATCCACACCAGGGCCTTCGGGTCGTGGAACGGCAGGGGCTTCAATAGCAGCCCGTTGACGACGCTGAAGATCGCGGTGTTGGCGCCGACGCCGAGAGCCAGCGTCACGACCGCCACGAGAGTAAATCCTGGATTCTTGATCAGTTGCCGGAAGGCGAAGCGAAAATCATTCATGAGAGAGCGCGACAAGTTTATGCGTCAGCGCCCATACGCCCGCAAACGCCGTGCCAACCGGTCCAATCTCGGAGAATCCCTGGCTTCCCTGCCGAACCAGAGTCTCAGGCAATCAATCGGCCGCCACTGCCGGCCCAATTATGGGAACCGACCGTCCCGCTTTCGGGACACGACTCAGATCCAGCTTCTCCGCGGGTCGCCGGGGAAATTGACATTAACGTCCGCGAGCGCATTCTTAAAGCTTGTTTGAAAACACAATGCCCGCCTTTGGCTGGTCTTTCGCCCGCGAGTTGGGTTGGCTCCGCCGGTGGGGTCCGCTGGGGGACGCTCCGACTTCACCGCGCGCCGATGGCCGACGCCCATGGTCGCCCGTACGCTTGGCGCGTCCTGAGCCGCCCACATCTGGCGGAGACTCTCAAGAACGCCCTGCCGCCGCCGAGCGGCTAGCGGTCGCCCCGAGCGCCGCGGGGCGGCCGCGACGAGCAATATGGACGTAAACACCCGTTCGCCGGCGTCATTTTCCCGACGACCTGCCCCCGCCAGTTCAACGATGTTCGCGCCGGCGCCCGATAACACGCGAGTTCATTCGCCGCGCGCCGCCAGAGTATTGAGGTCGTGCGGATTGGCGGTCTGGGTCTTCGTTCAGCTCTGGTCGAATCCCTCTTCCGCGACCGAAGCGGTTCCTGTAATCACCAATTCCGGTTTTAACCTCAGCGTGGTGGAATTAGTGCATCGGGTGCTGCAGCGGAACGACTCGCTGCAGGAGAAGCTGCTTACCCTCCAAGCGAACCGGCACAAATACCTGGCCGAGAAAGGCATCTTCGAGCCGGAAGCGTTCGCTTCCGCCGACCGGGAGGTTAACAAACGCCAGAACAACACCCTGCAGGCGGCGGCGGCGAACAACGTTTCGGAGTTGGAGGAAACGAACACCGCCTACAATGGAGGACTCGAAGCGAGCCTCTTCAGCGGCGCCAGGGTGAAGCTCGGTTACAACCTTTCCGACCTTCGCAACAACGTGCCCATCCAATTCCAGAGCCTCGGTATTTCAAGCACTGTTGGGGATCAATGGCAGACCTTTTTCGGCCTCACGATTACGCAGCCGCTGCTCAAGAATTTCGGACCGGCGGCCACGATGGCGGCGATCCGCGTGTCCGCGCTTTCTTCGAAAATCGCGTTTCAGGAGTATCGCCGGGAATTGCTCACGCTCGTTTCGAGCGCGGAGGCGACTTATTGGAACCTCTATCTGGCTCAGGAGCAGGTCCACTTGTTCGAGGAGTCGGTCAAGACGGCGGGGACCATCCTGCGCGACAACCAGACTCGGCTGGAAGCCGGCAAGGGATCCGCGCTGGATGTGTTGGAAGCACGGGCCGGACTCGGCCTGCGGCAGGCCAAGCTAGAAGAGGCACGGCAAAAGTTGGTTGAAGCGGCCAACCGCGTTCTATCGCTTTACGCGGAAACCGCTTCCCTGACAAATCCCCCGGTTCATGCGGTGGACTCGCCAGCGCCGCGCGCGGATACGCCGAACTACCAGGAATTGGGCCGAAAGGCATTTGAGCTGAACCCGGACTATCTCATTCAGCAGGAAAAGATGGAACAAGAGCGCGTTCGCCTTGGATTCGCCCGTAACCAGATCCTGCCGGAAGTGAACTTAAAGGGCGCGTACGGTTTGAACGGCCTCGGCGCGACCCCGGGAGACTCGTGGGGAAACGTGTCGCGCTCCCACTACCCGTCGTGGTCGGTCGGGTTGGAATTTCGGATGCCCATCATCGGCGGGATGAAGGCGCGCAATGAATTGAACGCGGCGCTATTGACGGTCCAGGCGTCCGAACTGGCGTTGCGCTCCCTGGAAACCCAGATGCTCAACGGGATGGACTCGGCCTGGCACAAAGCGCTGAGCACGCGTCGAAGCGTTGAAAACTATCGGGAAACCGTCAAATACAACGAGAGCTTGATGGAAGCCTCGCTGGTCAGATTAGACGCCGGTAAGATCGAAAGCCGCAAGGTGCTCGAAATCGAGGCCGACTTATTGGAAGCGCGAAACTCGGTCGCGGAGTCCTTGGTGCGGGATGAAATCGCCCACCTCGAACTGGAAGTGATCGAGGGCGTGTTGCTGCAACAACGCAACTTGGAAATCACCCAAAAACAACTCGAAGCCGTCACGCGAAAGTTCAGTCATAGCGCCGTCGGCGACGCCAAATACCGGAGCGCCATGGAGGATATCCAGAGGTTGTACCAGGACGCCGGCCGGCCGGATGACGCGCCAAGCGGGAATCCGGAGTCGCTGCTCCGGCGGAAGTTGAAAGAACAAACGCAAGAAGCGGATATGCGCGATGAAAGAAACGCCAAACCCTGAAATCAGACGCCCGGTCTCCGGGGCAACGCGGTGGCGCTTCCTGCCCCTCGCGATGTTCTTTGTCGGGCTGCTCACGGCGAGAGCCGGCGACGCGGTATCCTGCGCCGGGGTGACGGAGGCGGTCGTCGATGTCACCCTGAGTCTGCCGGTTCCAGGCATCGTGACGCTGCAGAAATTCAAGGAAGGCGATTCGATCACCACCAACGACACGATTCTGCAATTGGATTCACGGCTTGAAGAACTGGAAGCAGAACGTTACCGGCTGGTGATGGAGAACAAGCAGGCCGACTGGGAAGGCACGCGGAAGGTATTCGACAAGACCTCGTCGGTAAGCCGCGATGAGCTGCTCAAGAAGGAAGTGGATTACCGGGTGGCGGCGGCGGAATACCAGATTGCGCTCGAACAGCTCGCGCGGCGCAAGCTGGTCTCGCCCGCGCCCGGAGTCATCGCCGAGCTTAAGCCGCGCGTGGGCGAGGCGTGCTCCGCGTACCAACCGATCGCCCGGATCGTGGACCCGCGCCACTGCTTCTTTGCCAGCAGCGTGGAAGCGCGGGCGGCCAAGCGGATGAAAATCGGCCAGAAAGTGGAACTCGAGATCGAGGATCCCAACACGCCCATCAAGATCACGGGCACGATCGTTTTTCTCTCGCCCGTGGTGGATTCCGCGAGTGGCCTGCAACGGATGAAAGCGGTGTTTGAGAACAGTGATGGCAGGGTTCGTCCCGGGTTGGCGGGCCGGATCGTGCTTCAGGAACCGTCGCCGTGACCAGCGAACCAACGAGCAACTCGCCGACGAAGGTGGCGCTGGGTGAACTCGCGCGGCTGCGGCAATTCACCGGCCCGGCGAAGAGCTTCTGGCCCCCGTTTCTTAGCGTGGTTCAACGCCTGACGTCGGCCGACCGACTCGTCTTGCTGGCCCGCAAGCCCAACGAACCTTGGCGCCGCCTGCTGGACTGGCCGCAGGAGTCGCCCCCTTCCCGGCTGATGACCGAGTTCCTTTCCCAGACGGATGAAGCCGCCACCCTCGCGGCCAGCGAAAATGGCTGCCTGCGTCCGCTCGATAAAGCCACCGGCGCCACGGCGCGCAGTTTCATCCTGGCCGTTCCACTCCATCTGCCCGCGCAACCCGAGCAATGCGTGCTCGCCGGGCTTTTTTCGGAGATGAACGAATTGCGCGCGCGAGAAGCATGGTTGCGTCTCGGGCTGGCCGCACCCACCGCGGAAACGTTCCAGACCCAGCTCGCCAGCCGCCAGGCCAAGGCGGACGTCGAAAAATTCGCCTGTGTTCTCGACCTGATCGCGTTGCTCGGAAACGAACGGCGCTTTCTGGCGACCGCCCTGGCCTTGTGCAACGACATCGCGACGAAATTCAACTGCGACCGCGTCAGCCTCGGTTGGCTGGAGCACGGTTATGTCCGTCTCCGGGCCATCAGCCGCACCGAAAAATTTGACCGGCAGATGGCCGCCGCCCAAGCTTTGGAGGTCGCGATGGAAGAGGCGCTGGACCAGGACGAGGAGGTCGGCTGGCCGAGGTGGGAAGGCGCCACGGTAATCGCCCGGGACCACGAACGTTTTGTCAAAGAACAAGGCGCGGGTCACGTCTTCTCGCTCCCGTTGCGGTCGCACGAAGCGCCGGTGGCGATCGTCACTTGCGAACGACTCAGCGCCCCGTTCACCGAGACGGAATGGAAGCAATTGCGTTTGGTTTGCGACCTCGCCACGCCGCGGCTGGCGGACCAGCAGCGGCAGGACCGGTGGTTCGGCGCGCGCTGGACGGCGACGCTTCGTGAGAACTTCGCGAAGGTCATCGGTCCCGAACACACTTGGGCCAAGGCTCTGGCGCTACTGGTCACCGGCTTGCTGGCCGCGCTCTTCCTGCTGCGCGTCCCGTATCGGGTCGAGGGAAATTTCGTCCTGCGCAGCGATGAAACCGTCTTCCTGACCGCTCCGTACGAAGGCTACATTGATCAAGTCAACGCGCGCCCGGGGGACAAGGTCGGCCCTGGCAGTCCGCTGCTCAAACTCAAAACGGCGGAACTGGAACTGGACGAAGAGATAGCCCAGGCGGATCTGAACCGTTTTCAGCGGGAAGCAGAAAAAGCCCGCGCGGCAAAGTCGCTGGCCGAAATGCGAATCTCAGAAGCCATGGCGGAGCAGGCGCGAGCCAGGCGGGACCTCGCGCGGTACCGCCTCGGCCAGGCCAGCATTGTGGCGCCCTTTGACGGCGTCATCATCGAGGGTGATTTGCGCGAACGCCTCGGCTCGCCCGTAAAAACGGCGGAGGTCCTTTTCCGGGTGGCGCGCACGGACAAGTTGTACGTCGAGGCGGAGGTCAACGAAAGGGACGCGCACGAGCTGCTCGCGGTTTCCGCCGGCGAAATCGCCTTTGTCAGCCAACCCCGCAAAAAGTTCCCCGTTCGCCTCGTGAACCTGGAACAAGCGGCGGTGGCCAAGGAGGAGGCCAATGTGTTCCTGGCGCGTTGCGCTCTGCCGGCGGAAGCGCAGGCCTGGTGGCGCCCCGGCATGAGCGGGGTCTGCAAATTCACCGTCGGCAAGCGGCGTCTGTTCTGGATACTGACGCACCGCACCGTTGATTTCCTGCGGCTCAAACTCTGGTGGTGAGCGATGGCTGAGGCGCCCGCGACATTCAGTGAATCGTGGTACCGTATCGCGGGCCAGCGGGTTTACCTGCGCGCCGGCGTGCGGGTGCAACGCCAGCGCTTTCGCGGCGAGCGCTGGATCGTGCTCCAGAATCCTTTCAGCGCCCAATATTTCCGCCTGCGCCCGGCCGCGTATGAATTCGTGGGCCGCCTCCGGCCCGACCGCACCGTGCACGAGGTCTGGCAGGAATGCGTCAGCCGTCATCCCGACGACGCGCCCGGCCAGGAGGCGGTCCTGCAGCTGCTCGCGCAACTCTATGCCGCCAACCTGCTGCATTACAAGGAGGCGACGGACACGGCGGCCCTGTTCGAAAGATTCAAGAAGCGCCGGCAGCGAGAGCTTTCCGCTCGGTGGATGAACCTCATGTTCATGCGCTTCCCGCTGCTGGATCCGGATCGCTTCCTGGCGCGGGCGCTGCCGGCGCTAGGACCCCTGCTCGGCCGGCTCGGCGCGGTCCTCTGGCTCGTCGTCGTCGGTCTCGCCACCAAGGTGGTCATGGACCACTTCCCGGCGCTGAGGGTGCAGGGCCAGGGCATTCTTGATACGGAGAATCTGCCTTTGCTCTATGGCGCGCTCGTGTTGATTAAAACCATTCACGAGTTTGGCCATGCGTTTTTCTGCAAGAAATTCGGCGGCGAAGTGCACGTCATGGGCATCCTGTTGATGATTTTCACACCCATTCCCTACGTGGATGCGTCGTCGAGTTGGGGGTTTCGCCGGCGCTGGCAGCGGGCGTTGGTCGGCGCGGGCGGAATGATCGCGGAATTATTCGTGGCGGCGCTGGCCACCTTCGTCTGGGCGTACACCGGCGGCGGGGCGGTTCACAGCCTGGCTTACAACGTGATGTTCATCGCGTCGGTTTCGACCCTCGCGTTTAACGCGAATCCCCTGCTCCGCTTTGATGGTTACTACATCCTCTCGGACCTCTTGGAGATTCCCAACTTGTCGCAACAGGCGAGTGGGCAGTTGCGGCACCTCTGGGAGCGCTACGTCTTTGGCGTGAAGAACTCAGAGAGTCCGGCCCGAACCCGGCGGGAAGCGCTCTGGCTCGGGAGCTACGGCGTCGCGAGCGGCATCTACCGGGTGATCGTCTTCGCGGGCGTCCTGCTCGTCGTGGCGGATCGGTTCCTCATCATCGGGATGATAATGGCGTTGGTCTGCCTGGTTTCCTGGGTGACCGTGCCGGCGTTCCGATTTATCCGCTATCTGGCGGCCAGCCCGCGGTTGCAAAGGGTGCGTCTCCGGGCCATCGGCGTTACTGCGGCATTTGCCGCAGTAGCTCTGGTCTTGCTGGCGGTGATTCCGTTCCCGCGTCATTTTCGCGCGCCGGGAGTGGCCAAGGCGACCGAACGAACCGAGGTGGTCAACGAAGTCGCTGGCGTCGTGGGGCAGATCCTGGCGGTTCCCGGTCCCAACGTGACGCGCGGACAACCGTTGCTTCAGTTGTGGAACCATAGACTGGAACTTGAACTCGCTCAGGCCAACGCGCGCCGCGCGGAAACCGAAGCGCGCATCCGCCTCGCGCTCGGCGCCACCAACGCCGACCTGAAGCCTCTGGAAAGCAGTCTGACCTATGTCTCAGACCTGGTGGCTAAGCTGACCCGGGACAAGGCCGCGCTGACAATCGTGGCGCGGCACGACGGCATCTGGGTCGCGCCCCGCATCCGTGAATTCGTGGGCCGCCAGTTGGAACGCGGGTCACCGTTGGGCCTGGTGGTCAATCCGAAATCGTTCGAGTTCGTGGCCACGGTCGAGCAAGCCGACGCCGACGCGGTCTTCGCCTGGCAAGCAGGCCAAGCCGAGGTCCGCCTGCGCGGTCAGGCGGGGGACGTGCTCGCGGTCTCCCGCTGGACAGTCGTGCCCGGCGGCAAGGAAGCCCTGCCCTCGCTGGCCCTGGGACAGGTGGGCGGCGGCAAGATCGCGGTCTCGCGCAAAGACCCCGGCCAGGCGGTGGAACCGTTCTTTGAGATTCACGCCCAACTGACGCCAACGGGTGACGCCGCGGTCCTGGACGGTCGATCGGGTGTGATCAGGTTCGAGCTAAAGCCGGCGCCGCTCTTGCCGCGCTGGCTGCGCCGCTTGAATCAATTGCTCCAGAAACGGTACAAATTATGAGTGAGACACCCACGCTCGCTTATCGTCGATTGGATTTCCATCCACCCGACCGCCTGCTCTCGGGTTTGGATTCAAAGATCGATGGATTATTTGGACGCTACCAGCGGCGGCCTCGAATCGCGGCGGAATTGCGGCGAAAGGCGGAGCGAATTGACTCCGAGGCGCCCGAATTCAAGGACTTGGATGATTTTCATTTGCACCGGCGTTTGATGGAATTTCGCGATCAATTTCGACGGGGCGGAAAAGTCCCTGACCGCCTGCTTCGGGTGGCTCTGGCGGGAATTCGCGAGGCGGCCGACCGCCGGCTGGGGTTGCGCCCTTTCGTGGTTCAACTGATGGGAGCGCTGGCGCTGCAGCGCGGCTATCTGGCGGAGATGGCCACCGGCGAGGGCAAGACGCTCACCGCGGGCCTCGCCGCCGTCCTCGCCGGCTGGACCAAACATCCCTGCCACATCGTCACGGTGAATGATTACCTCGTGGAACGCGACGCCGAATGGATGCGCCCGTTATTTGCGTTCTGCGGAGTCACCGCCGGCTGGGTGGCCGGCGCCATGGCGCCGGCGGAACGCTCCAAGAATTACGAGGCGGATGTCACGTACGTGACCAGCAAAGAATTGCTCGCTGATTTTTTGCGCGACCGCTTGTGGGTCGGCGCCGTGACCAGCCCGACGCGTCGCTTGATTCGTGAGTTGCTGCGCCCCCGGGCGCGAGCTGGCGCGACCGGCCTGGTCATGCGCGGCCTGCGCGCCGCGATCGTCGATGAGGCGGACAGCGTGCTGATCGACGAGGCGGTGACGCCGCTCATCATCTCGGCCCCGCAGAAGAATGAGCTCCTCGAGAGCGCGGTAACCTTGGCCCGGCAAGTTGCGGAACTTCTGGAACGCGGAAGAGACTACAGCGTAAACGAACGCCATCGGGAAATCGAACTGGGCAAAAGCGCGGAAACGAGGCTCGAGGAGGCCTGCCGAGATCTGCCCGGACTCTGGCGTGGGAGCGAACGTCGCCGGGAGCTGGTGCGGCAGGCCCTCAACGCCCGAGAATTCTTCCTGCGGGACCAGCAATACATCATTGCCGACGGTAAAATCGTGATAGTGGACGAGCATACTGGACGGCAGATGGCGCAACGCAGTTGGCGGCAGGGATTGCACCAGGCGATCGAGGCCAAGGAAGGACTGCCGCTCAGCGAGCCGTCTGAGACGGTGGCGCGGCTTAGTTTCCAGCGCTTTTTCCGATCTTTCCACCACCTCGCGGGGATGACCGGCACGACGCGAGAAGCCGCCGCTGAGCTGTGGCACATTTACAAGCTTCCCGCCATCAGCATTCCCACCAACCAACCTTCGCGCGGCGAACGTTGGCCAGATCGATTCTTCACCGACCAAAACTCGAAATGGCCCGCCATCGCGGCGGAGGTGCGTCGGCTGCACGCCACCGGCCGGCCGCTGCTGGTGGGAACCGGCAGCGTCGCGGCCAGCGAAAAATTGGCGGAATTGCTGACCGCGCTAAACTTGGATTTCAAGGTGATCAATGCCGCCCGGCACAAGGAAGAGGCGGGCGTCGTCGCGCTCGCCGGGGAACTGGGACGCATAACCATCGCGACGAATATGGCGGGACGCGGCACAGATATCAAACTGGGCAAAGGCGTGGCGGCCCTCGGTGGTTTGCATGTGCTGGCGACCGAGCGGCACGAATCGAGCCGGGTGGACCGTCAACTATTCGGTCGGGCGGCGCGTCAGGGTGATCCCGGAAGCGGCCAGGCTTTCCTGAGCGTGGAAGACGATCTGTTGAGGCGCCATCTGCCCCGGCCGACCGCCTCCCTTCTGGCCCGCGCGGCCCGGGGCCAATGGCCCGGATGGCGGAAGCTGGCGTCGGGAGCATTTGCGTCCGCGCAAGGGCGCGCGCAGAAACACGCCTTCGCGCAACGGCAGGCCGTGCAACGTGCCGATGCCTGGCTGGATGAAAGCCTGTCCTTCGCCGGCTTGAACGTCGTGTAGCCAAGCGGCGGTCGGACGGTCGCGCGAAATCCAGTCACTATCGCTGGATTAAGCGGTAGAACTGAACCGGTCCTTGCGTGAGCGCGGGCGTGTACGGGCTGGTGGCCCCGGTGACATCACTCCACGGTCCGGCGATATTACCAGCCGCTTGCAACGTCCATCCTTCCATCGGCCATTCCAGCGTGAGCGCGCCCGCCGGCGAGCGGGAGAGGGCCAACACGCTTGAGGTCGGTTCGATCACGTTGACCAATTCCGTGGAACCGAGCGGTTCCATTTCGCCGTCGCCGTTGGTGTCGGCCTCAAGCACAACCGTGAAAGAGGCGCCGGGACTGTAGTCGCTGAACTGCGCGGTAACCGAGACTTCGAGCTGGCCGCCGGGGGGCAACGGGCCGCTCAACGGGATGGCGAACGGTGTGCCCGGCGGCAAGCCATTGAGGCTGACGTAGGACAAGTCCGAGTTCTGGTCTGGTCCAACCGCGCGGAATCGCAGGCCGGTCAAGTCAACCGCGTCGGCGGAAGTATTCGTAAGCGTGAAGGCCAGGAGCCCCGGCAGACGGACCGCTTCGCGAAGGATGTTCGTCGTTTGCGTCAAGCAAAGCCGGCACGGCATGATCAGAGAACCTTGGGACGCGAATCGCTCGGTCGAGTCAGCGGGGATGACGACCAATTCGTAACCCGCGACCGCTCCGCACGGCAGGTTCGCCGGAATTCCGATGGTCACGGGGAAACTCGCGCAGGAGTTTCCGGGGACGGTAATCGAGCCGAAGGCGGGCGAAAACGACGTCGGTCCCGGCGAATTGAGGCCGAGTCCGGGCGCCAAGCCGTGGAGAACGTAGCTGTACGTCTGGGACGTCGGCGAGGCGTTGCAAATCCTGGCGCTGACCACCACCGAGGCCACGTTGGCGCAGATCGAAGTAAACGCCGGTAAGGTAACCGAAGGACGACACTTGCCTTCGGAGCGGGCGTTGAAGAGCGCGCTGATTTCATCCGGTCGCAAGGCGCGGCGGAACATCTCCACCTCGTCAATGCAGCCGAGCCAAGGCGCCGCGCCGCTCAGTGGCGTGCTGCCGACGCGAAGCGGCATCACGTTATCCAGACTATCCTGGTGTAGAGCCGGACTAAATCCGCCGGTCGGGTTGCCATCGACGTAGAATCGGCCGCCGTTGGTCGCGGCGCGGCTGACCGTCAAGGCGACGAAATGCCACTGATTGTCCGCGGGGACGACACTCGTATCGCGGTAATTTGTGTAGCCGCCCGCGGGGCTGCCCATCTGGAACAGGAGGTTCCCGAAACTCACCGCCAGACTGTACCCGACGGTGGTTACCGGATCCCGCTTATCGACGATGATGCGCGGCGGCGAGTCGCCGGCGTTGGGATCGCGCTTGACCCAGGCGTCAAGGCTCAGATCGCCTATGCCCGGATTGATGCCGGCGTAGTTGGGCACGCTGACGTAATCATCCGCGCCGTCGAAACAGAGACTCGAGTTGACATAGCCGTTGGTGTCGCGGGTGACGCCGTTCATGAGAACACCATCGTTCCCGCCGGCGGAATTGCCCGCCGTAAGTCCCGAAGTTTCGTCGAACGTGAGCCAAAGCGTCAGACCGCTGGGAGGCGGCACGCAGCAGGGGAGGACGCGAATCGCCTGGACGCACGTGCTGGCGTTGCCTGCGGTGTCCGTCACGGTGAAGGTTACGGGGCCGGCGGTGACGACCGCCCCCGCGGGCGGGTTTTGGGTAATGGTCAGTTGGCTGGCCGGCGTGCAATTGTCGGTCGCCACAATCTGGCCGGTAAGATCCGGCATGATACCGGCGCCAGCTTTGCCGGTGGCGCAGGCAATGACGTTGGTCGGGCAGGAAATAATCACGGGCGGGACGCTGTCGCGCACGGTGACCTTAAAGAAGCAGCGGCCAATTTGACCACTGGCGTCCGTGGCTTTGCATTCCACGAGGGTTGTGCCGACGGGGAAACACGCGCCGGACGGGGGCGAGCAAGTGACAATGACCGGCTGGCACTGGCTCACGAACTGCGGGGGCTTGTACGTAACCACTACGCAACAATCGTTGTTGGCGGCGCTGACCGTGACGTCCTGTCCGCAGCAGCAACTCGTAATGGTGAGAACGGCGTAGTCGATGGCCGAGTCATCCTGCATGACGAGGTCAACGAAGCCGTTCGCGTTGAGCGCTGGAATAAGGTCGGCGGTCGAACCATCGGCGTTCGGCAGTTGCGCCAGGTCGAGGACAATCTCGCCCGTCGCTCCCGCGCTCCAATTCGTGTTTAAGAGACCCGAGCCGCCGCCGTTGCCATTGCCCAGATAACGGCCCCAACCCGGCGCCAAGAGCGCGCCCGTCGCCGAAGTGAAGCTCAGGCCGAACGTGTCATTCTCGCTTCCCGCGCCGCAGGCGCGCAGACGGATGCGCAAGGTGGCGGCGGTGACGCACGATGGCAGGTTCGTGAACGTGTGCGCGAAGAAGGTGTCGATCTGGCAGTCGTCGAATCCCTTCACGTTCGCCGCGCCCGCCGCGAGAATCCGGCGCCGCAAGCCAGCGCTGGGGAAGGCCGGTTCGGCGCCCGCAAAATTATCGTTGGTGGTTCCCGCGGAGAAGACGACGACCGTGGCATTCGTGCAGGCCGCGGGCGGCGCGGCGCTCGCAACCGTGACGGTCTGATGGCAGGTGGCGCTGTTGCCGCAACAATCCGTGGCCCGCCACGTCTGCGTGATGGCCTGCCCGCACGAAACCGCGTTGGTCTCCGTGCTCACGACGACGACCGCGACCTTGTAGCCGCAACACGTGTCGTAGGCCCTGGGCGGGTCGAAACTCCACGCGGCGGTCGCGCTGACCGTCTTGTCACCCGCGCAGGTCAACACCGGGGGAGCGCTATCGATCGCGGTGACGGTTTGGCTGCATTCGGCGGTGTTGCCACAGGCGTCGCTGACCAGCCAGGCACGCGTGATGACCAAGGGACACGGCCCACTGTTGGTCACCGTGTTGAGCACGGTGACGGTGAGGCTGGCGCCAGCGCAGCCGGAGGAGGTGGTCGGCGGGTCGAAACTCCAGGCCGAACCGCATTGAACCGTCTTGTTCGTCGCGCAGTTGAACCGGGGCGCCGCAGCCGTTTGCGCCGAACAGAAGCCGCCGGGATAGCCGTACGCGTCATACAGGGACCAGCCATAGACTCCGACGCCAAAGGCCAGCCCATTGGAACTGTAAAGATTGTGCGGCCCCGTCGGCACGGGCACCTGCGCCTCCGAGTAACCGCTGGTTCCGATGGCCAAAAAGCTTCCGGCGGGAATCGCGGTCCCGTCCAACACCACCTGTCCGACTGACCCCGAGGGAGCCACGATGTTGAGGAAGTTGGCGACGCTCGGAAAATAGTTGGTATCCGGCGTCGTCACCTGATAGCTCGCCGCGTAGAGCGACGTGGGCGGGACCAACATCATGAACGGGTCGGAATCGACGACGCCGTCGTAATCCGAGCTATTGGCGTATTGGGCCACCAGAGTAGGTTTGGTCGAGGTGATTTGGGCCGCGTTCTTCAAGATAAATTCCGCCACCCCTCCCTGACCCAGCACCGCCGCGCTCACGCCATTCGTATAAACCGTGGTATTCGCCTGCAAAGCCAGGCAACGGAACGTATCGCCGATCAATCGCGTCGCCAACGGCGCGGTCAGGTAGTTGGTTCCCCAAACGGAGGTTGGCAAAAGCTGCTCGACGACATAGTCGCAGAAGAAGACGTTGGCCGACGGAATGCCGGCGCATTGGTGGCCGCCAAATACCGCGATCGGCAAGCTCGACGCAATCGTGGTCCCCGACAGATCCGCCGGAGCGTCGTTGGCGCTACGCAACTGGTAGGTCTGGCCTGTCATCAGTCGTATATTGAAAGGTATCCCGCTGGGGTGAACGCCCACGGTCGTGGAGGGAACGATCGTCACGTCGGTGTTGTCCTGACCCGCGACGATGGCGAATTCCGACCCATTCAATTCCGGCGCGCCGACCGACACGTTTTTATAACCCAAGACCATGTAGAGCGTTCCCAACGCTTTGGTCGGCAACGCCAGATAGGCGTCGGTGCTGAAAGCGACATGATCGAAGGCGTCCACCGTTATCCCCGCGGAGGCGACGATATGCACCCCGTTGCTTTGAATCATGTCATTGGCAGCGCCGAGGTCGGCGGACGCAGGCAGCGGGACCGTGGCCAACCCGCCCGCGGGAATGGTGAAACTCGCGATGAACGGTGAAGCAAGGTTGGGCATTGATACCGATCCCACCGTTCCCGGGACGCCGGAAAGGTAAAGCAGCGCTTGCGGCGGGTGGTTGGTATCGGGCGCGTAGTTACTCGGGAAGGTGAGCCAGAACTCCGTGCCGCCGCTGCTGTAGGCGCAAGATCCGGCGGCGCAACTCAGCGAAATGGGGCCGAGGTTGAGCGTGTTACCCGACGAGTCCTGGACGCCGTTGAGCAGCAGAGAACAGTTGCCGCCGGCGTTCAAGGCGCCTGCCAGAATCAGCGTGACCAACCGTCCGTCATCGCTCACTTGCGCGCTCAGGACCGGGAGGTTTTGGCCGCCACAGACGACCTGGTAATGGGCGGGATTGGCGGCGCTGGCGGCGGAGACGCTTCTGCTGAAAGCCACGGTGAGGTTCGTATCGCCGCAGACGGCATAAGTCGAGCTGACGGACGTTGGCGGGGTGGCGTTGGTGGCCGGTGAGCCGCTCTGAATCGTCTGGTTGAATACGTCCGAGACATAAACGTTTCCGGCGTTATCCACCGCCACACCAAATGGAATGTTAAAGCGCGCGGCGCTCCCCGTCCCGTCCGCGCTGCCGGTGGCCCCCGCCAATCCGGCCAGCGTCGTCACCGCGCCCGTCGGCGTCATTCTCCGGATCGTGGCGTTGCCGTAGTCGGTGATATAGACGTTGCCCGCTTTGTCCACCGCCACGCCCGCCGGCGAATTAAACCGAACGGCGCTTCCCGTCCCGTCCGCGCTGCCCGTCGTCCCGGCCAAGCCGGCCACCGTCGTCACTGCTCCCGCCGGCGTGATTTTCCGAATCGTTGAGGCGCCCAGGTCGGCGACATAGACGTTGCCCGCGCTGTCCACGGCCACGCCCTCGGGCGAACCAAACCGGGCGGCGCTCCCGGTCCCATCCACGGCGCCAGAACTGCCCGCCAACCCGGCCAGCGTCGTTACTCCGCCCGGTGACGCCACACCCCCGGGCGTAATCTTGCGAATGGTACTGTTACCGCGATCCGCCACATAGACGTTGCCCGCGCCATCCACCCCGACGCCGGTCGGCGAGAAAAACCGCGCCGCGCTGGTCGTCCCATCCGCGCTGCCAGAACTGCCCGCCAGTCCTGCCAGCGTTGTCACCACGCCCGCCGGAGTCACCTTCCGAATCGTTTCGTTGTCCGAGTCCGCCACATAGACATTGCCTGAGGTGTCCACCGCCACGCCCAAAGGCTTTTGAAATCGCGCGGCGGTTCCCGTCCCGTTGGCGCTGCCAATACTGCCCGCCAATCCCGCCAGCGTCGTGACCACGCCCGTGGAGGTCACTTTCCGGATTGTCTCGTTGGTACTGTCGGCGACGTAGAGGTTGCCCGCGCCGTCCAGCGCCAGCCCGGCAGGTTCATTAAAGCGCGCGGCTCGACCGCTCCCGTCCACGCTGCCGGCGTTGCCCGCCTGCCCGGCCAGCGTGGTGAAGGTGTAAGGTGTATAAATCGACTGGGCGAGGCTCGGAATAGCGCTTAGCGTCAGGGCGATCAGGCTCCAGGCCACGATGGATCCGTGATTCTTCATTGAGTTACGAATTGGTTTTGATCGTCAGGCGCCTCGCTGAGCGAGAACGACATGGCGTCGGCGTTCACCCACGCGCCGGCCGCGGCGGGTCGATTTGGGTCAAGCGCGCCGCCGTCCTGCGGGATCCTCAGCGCTTGCGTGGTGAGGCTTAGGTCAAAAACCTTCGCCCATGCCGGCGCTCCGGGGAAATCGTCAAAGTTCCCCGGGGCGCTCGCCACCATCAAGCTTGTGGACGCAGGTGAAGCCAAGGAGTAGCCACCGCTGACAAAGCTCCAGGGCGGATTGTTGGGAGCGATAAATTGCGGGGTAATTATTTGCGCGATGCCAGTGGTGGTTAACGTAAAGTACGAGGGCAGGTTTTGCTGCGTCGTGCCATGCGGGAAGTGAGATAGGTCCAAAGTATTTTGACCGCCGCCGCCATTGACATGGACCGTGACTGGCGTCGGCGCGGTAGCGGTGGACGGCAGGAGTACAAAAGAATCGGCGCCGGCGCCACCGTTGAGGGTGACGGTCCCGCCCGCTGACCAAGCGGTCGGATCGAACGTAAAGCTGTTGGCGTTGGGACCGCCATTAAGGATCACGTTCTGGATGTTGGTCAACGTGTTGCTGATTCCATCAATGGTGAGCAACGGGCCGGTCAGCGTGAAGACACTGTTGGCGGAAGCGACCACGGTGTTGGTTCCACCACCGCCGACAATGTGGTGAGCGCCACCGGCAAAACTAACCGTGCCACCCCCGGAACCGAGGATGACGTCCGCGACGTCCGCCTGCGGCTGAATCAACTTAAGCCCGGCTGTATCGACGGTTTGCGGGGTCGTCGTGGAGAGATCGACGGTGACGGCCAGCGAGAACGCTGAGAAATCCAACGTGTCCTCACCGCCACGGCCGAGGATGGTGACTGACTTAATGACGGCCAATTGACCAAGCACGAACCGATCATTCCCAGCGCCGCCGTTAAGGGTGGTGTTTTGGATTGAGTTGAGCGAAACGGTGGCGCTGTTGCCGTAGGTGATCAGATTGTCGGTAAGCGTGATCGTTCCGCCATTGATCGGAGCTTGCGCGAAGACCGAATTGGTTCCGGAACCGCCGTTGAGGATCGCGCTTCCCGACGTCCAGCCGGTCACATCGAAGATGCCATTGGCCGTCCCGCCGTTCAGAACGACGGTCTGAACGTTAGCCAGGGTGTCGCCCTCCTCGATCCCGGTCAGGGACGTCAGATAGGTCACGAGGCTGTTGTCCGTCAGGGAGAACTGATAGGCGTTGGCCGTTTTGTGGTAGGTGTTGGTTCCCGCGCCACCGTCCACGGTGTTGTTGGCCGAACCACCGATAATCTGGTCGTTGCCGGCGCCACCGTTGAGGATGTTGAGACCCGAGCCACCGGTGAGAGTGTCGTTGCCCGCGCCGCCGTTCAACGTGACCGTTCCGCTGAATCCGGACGCGTTCAACGTATGACCGCCCGGTCCGGTGGTGAGCGTTGCGACGGAGATTCCGTTCAAATTGATGACCTGGGTGAAACTCGGCGCTGAGATCGTCAACAAAGAATCCGTCAGCGTGAAGTCCGCGTCCGCGGATACAACCACGGTGTCATCGGGCGACCCTGAGTTGCCGCCGCCGGTGATGCTCCCGGCGCCGGTAAAGCCGGTAAGATTGAAGACGTTCGCGCCGACCCCTCCGGTCAGGTTCGCCGTCTGGATATTCGCGAGCGTACTGATCACGCCGTCGATGCTTACCAGTCTGTCAGTGAGGGTGAAATTCGCGTCGGCCGAGGCGGCAACGGTATTGGCGCCAGCCGCGCCGTCAATCGTGTTTTGACCGCCCGTAATGGTGAAACCGTTATCGTGGCCATTCCCCGTGAGCCGCCCGCCCCCCGCCCCACCGATGACGTTATCGACATCTCCGTTTGGAATAGTCAACTGGAGGCCGCTCGTGATCATTTGCGGATTCGTCTGCGAAAGATCCGCGACGATGGGCACGGTAAAGGCCGAGAAATCCAACGTGTCCGAACCGCCGTTCCCAAATACCAGCGTCGTCGCCAGCGCGCTGGACGGTCCGAAGACAAAGCGGTCAGAGCCCGCGCCGCCGTTGAGAACATCGTGGCCCGACCCCGCCACGAAAACATCGTTGCCCCCGCCACCGTTGAGGGTGGCATTGCCGCTGCCGGCGGTAAGGACATTGTTCAGTCCATTCCCCGTGAGGAAGTCATTGCCGGCGCCGCCCTTGAGGTTTTCGAGGTCATCCGTCAGGACGAAGCTGAGATTCTGCGCGGCGGTGACGAATTGGGGGGTGTTCAGGATTCCCAAATCGACCGTCACCGCGGTCGTTCCCGTGCTGGAAAAGTCAAGCGTGTCACTGCCGCCGTTGCCGGTGATGGTCTCGACGCCCTGCTGCGTGTCGGCATTGAAGACAAAGGTGTCGTTGCCCGCGCCGCCGATGAAAGTGTCGTTGCCCGGGCTGCCGTGGAAGATGACCGCTCCGCTGTAACCCGAAACATCGAGCAGGTTATTACCTGGCCCGCCGGTTAGCGAAAGCTTGGCGATTCCGCCGAGAACGTAAGTGGAGCCGTTCGATAGGCTGAGCGTAGCGTCAGCCGCGAAGCCATAGAGGGACTGGTACAAAGCCCGGTCCGGCGGCGTGGCGTCTTTTGCGATCAGGTTGACGTCGTTCTGGACGGCGAGCAGGTCGGCCCCGCCACCGCCAACCACAAAGGCCGAGTTGTCCCAGCCGGTCAGATTGAAGGTGTTTTGGTTCGGACCGCCGAAAAGTTCGGCCAACTGCATGTTCGTGAAAGTGGCCGTGCCCACGGGAGTGGAATTGCCGCCGAGCAGGACCATCGTTCCGCTGTTCGGATCGTTCTGGCTCGTTGAGCTCAAACTAATCGTCGCCACGTCCTGGGTGGAAATAATCGTGTTATGGCCCGGACCACCGTCCATTATTTCGTTACCCGGTCCGGCATAGATGACGTCATTGCCCAAGTCGCCCACGAGCGTCTGTCGGTCACCGCCGCCGTAAATCGTATCGTCACCGAGTTGGCCATCGACAAACGTGGCCCCGCCGCCGGCGTAAATGGTGTCCTGGCCGGGACCACCGGCGTAGGTGACGTTCGTGACGGCCGCCTCGCTGGCCGGGGGAGTGGAATTGTAGGTGTAACTGGCGTGGGCCCCGATGGCGCCGGAATCGCCGATAATGATGCTCCCGCCGGAGCCGCCATGGATCGTATCATCGTCCGTGAGCGAGCCATACGATTGGCCGCCGACATAGACGGTGGCCGTATCCAACGGCTGGCCGGCCGGACTGCGGAGCGACAATGTGAAGGTGAGCGGATTGGCGCAGGATTGGATGGCGCCCGTGTCGAGGACCGGAATGGACACGGTCTTGACGGTTTCACCGACCGCGAAATCGAGCAGCAGGGAAACCGCCGTGTAATTCGTGCCATGAACGGCCGAGCCGTCTTCCTCGCGAAGCGCCACCGGCTGATCCTGGAAGGAATTACCGCGGACAACCGTGATCGTCAGGAAGCCGCCCGGAACGCCTTCCGACACGCTGTAGCTCGACTCGCCAAATTGGAAGCCGGTGGAGGCGCCCGGCGGGGAATACCTAGCCAACTGCACGCCGGCATTTTCGTTCGTGACGGTGGGGACAGTCGGGTTCAAGGAGAGGATGCTCGTCCGGCCTCCCAGCGTGACGGTATTCCCCAGCGAACCCGCGGAGAGGAAAGTGTAACCGCTGGGCAGGTCGAACTGGACCACGTAGTCGCTGTCTTTACCCGCGTTCAAATACAGCCCGCTGAAGCTGTAGGCGCCGGAGCTGGTCACCTCCGAGTTTACCGCGTTGCCGTTGCAATCAAGCAAGGTGACGGTCACGTCGCCCGTGAACGCGGCGCCCGGATTGTTCAGGAAGATTTTGCCGGAGATCGAGCCGCCGGCGTTCACGGCGCTGGAATCAACGCTCCAGATCGGGTCCGACGCGCCGGAGATTCCGACGCTGGCCACGATGGTCGCATCATACGAACCAGAATTGACGGGCGCATTTCCGTCGGTGGCGGTCATCCAGGAACCGCCCACCACCCGATCGTTCCCGCCGCCGACGGCAATGCTGTCGTCACCTGGGCCGCCGTAAATCGTGCTATCCGTGACGCCGGAGCCGAGGTCTTTGCTCGTCGCCGGGTCGATCGTTGGGAGTTTCGGATTGACGCGATAGCCGACCGCCGCAAACGAGAGGAGACCGTTCTGGCCCCGAAAGTCAACCGTCTGGGTTTCGTTGTTCGTGGTCGTCGAATAAGTCGCCCCCGCCCCGCTCATGCCCGGGTACGGCGAGGTGACGGAATTGGCAAGGATTTGCACGCTGACGTCACCGAGATAGACGTTGGCCGTATAGAGGCCGGCGGAATTCGTGACCACGCTCAGGCTCTCTTGGACCCCTTCAACGCTGTAGGTCACCGCGACCGTCGCGCCGGGGATGCCTGGCTCATTCGCGTCCTGGAACCCGTTGCCGTTCGCGTCGTAAAACACCACGCCTGTCACGGGCTGTTGGAAGTTGTCATAGACGATCGCCACCGCCGCGCTGTCTGAGGCGCGCAAGGTTGCGTTCAGCGGGACGAGACTGTTCGAAACGGTCGCCTGGCTCAGCCGCAGCGCGAAGCTTTCGGGCAAGTTGGGCGTGAGCCGGCCATTTACGGTCACGCCGGGAAGCGTGACCGTGGAGATACCCGAGGGGATCGTCACGGCGCCACTCTCGGCGACGTAATCGACGCCCGCGCGCGCGCTCAGATCGACGGTTTGATAGGCGAAGGTGACCGGCAGATGCGCGGCGCCCGGCGCGAGGACGAGGCCTGTAATGGGGTCGCGCAGGGACACCGTGAAGTTGACCGTGACGCCATTGGCGCCTTCCGTGATTGGTTCCCCCGGCGGCGAAATGAAAAGTTGCGGCCTATTTGACTCGTGAATCGTCAATGTGGCCGCGTCGGGCGCGAGACGAGCCGGCCCACCGGTCGGATTGCTCAAGGAGAGCAGAACGGTTTCATCACCATCGAAGGCGCCGTCATTGCGAATGGTAATCGGCACGGTCAGGCTCAATTGACCCGGCGCAAACCGGACCAGCTGCCGCGTCGCGAGATAGTCCTGGCCGGCGACGGCGGAACCATCGGACGTGTAGAAAACGGCGACGGCGTCCGAACTGCCCGGCGTGCGGACCAACGTGATGTCGGCCGTCGTCATGCCGCCGATGGTGGATGGTTCGGTGACATCGTAATTGGCGAGGGCGAAGGCGACGCTCCAGGGACCGGCGTTAACTTGGGAATTCGTGTTTGGGTCGTGCAAGAACACGGCAAAGTGGTTGGTTCCGCTGAGGTCGGGCGCGATCGTCGCGTGGGTGGCGCTGAGCAGGTTGACGAAGAAGGTCGTGTCCGCCGCCTGGACTTGAGGGTGTGGGTTGATGACGATCGTAATCTGCTTCATCACCTCGCCGGGCTGGAACACGAGCGTACCCGCCTCGGCGCCGGGCGCCGTGACCTGATTCGACACACCCACGTAATCGGGGAGATTGGCGCTTAGCGAACCCACGGATTCGACCGCAGTGCCCGGGGAAGTGTCAAAGGTCACCGTGACCACCTGCCCGCTCACGCTGGACAACTGGACGTCGAACGTCACGGTCTGGGTCGAGGTGGAGGAAGTCTGCACCGTGGTTTGGAAGGCGCCCGCCACCGGCGCAAATGAAACACTTACCGGCGGATCGATGTTCCGGATCAGGCCGAAGCCGTGACCTTGCGCGATGGTCGCGTAGGACGGGTTGGACAAATCCACGTAAAAGTGAGTGTCCGGCTGGTCGATCCCGTTCTGGAGAGTTTGGACGGTGATGACCGAGCTCGTGACGCCCGGCGCGAAATTCAAAGTACCGCGGTTCGACGTGTAATTGGCATACGGCAATCCGAAGGGCACGGCCGCGGCGCCTTCGAGCGTTCCCTGGGGCGTCACCGCCAAGTCAGTCTGCCAGTCCACGGTGATCGGGTGCGAGCTTGGGTTGGATAAGGTGACGAGGAACGTCGCCGGCATGCCTTCGGCGCCAGCGAGGGGCGCGATTTGCGACGAAAAAGCGTCCTGCAGAAGCATCCGGTTCAGTTCAATCAGCGTCTGACCGGCCGGATTCTGCGTCATCAAGTACCTGGTCTCAGCCGACAAGACCACTCCGCTGAAAGCGGTTGGATCGTAGAGTGAAGGGCCTTGCAGGATGGTGTTCAAAGCCGTCGCCAGGGCCGTCTCCACTTTCGCCGGGGTGTAGGTCTGATTCTGATTGCTCAACACCGTTTTCGTTGACGTTGAGAATTGGTTCCACACGTACTGCGACAAAACGGAATTGTTCTGGAGTTGCGCGATGAACGCGGTCGGATTGAAGAAATCGCCGGACGAATAGAGTGAATTGTCGCCCGGATCGAAACTATGGATGGAGATGGCCGGAACGGGATTCGGATTGATGATGATGCCAGTCGCGGCGGACTGGCTTAACGCGAGGGACATCGGAGCGCCCGCGCTCATGAGTTGAGCGCTGACAATCTGAAGTTGAAACGTTTCGTAGCCGTTGGGGTCGTAAGTGTTATTCCCGTTGGCGAGAATCGTGATCTGTTTGCTCGTTTCCCCGGGGTTGAAGAGAAGCGTTTGGGTCCCATTCGTCGGCACGTAGTCACCCGCGTTCACAGTGGCGGTGCCATCGACGGTGCGGTACTGAACCTCGACCGGGGCGTTTTCCGCCGCCGACAGCGTGACCGGAAAAACCAGCGGGGTTTGGCCGGAACTGCCTTCCGTGGCGGAGGCATTCCCGATCGACACCGTTACTGGGCCGGTGAAGCCCGCGCTGACGGCGGAGAAGGACTGGTTGCCGGCGACGGTGAAGGCGCTGGTCTGCCCGATGCCCGCGCCAGCCGTTGGATTCGCATCGCTGTCGTTCGAAGCCTGCGCGACCACGGTGGTGTTCCGCGGGGTGAAACTCATCCCGCTCGGCAGCCCAAAGACGAGGATATAGCTTTGCGGGTCCAGGCCCACAAACTGAAAGCTTCCGTTTACGTCCGTCGTGGTCTCCGCAATCTTTTGGTCGCTGCCAACCCCGGGGGGCGCGCTGGCGAGCCAAAGCTGCACCGTCACGCCGGCAAAGCCTTTTTCGTTGGCGTCGCGTACGCCGTTGGCGTTGGCGTCGAACCAGACGCTCGAACTGACCGAGGTTCCGGTCGGCGTGGCGCCGCTCGTCACGCCGGCCGTGGCATCGTCGCTGAAGATCACGTCGGCGCCAGGGCCGCCATCGATGAAATTGTTGCCATCCGGTTCGGTCACGACCGTTTGGCCGCTCAAGACAAGGTTGCCACCGTAGATCGTATCTGCTCCGGCGCCACCGAAAATCACGTCACTCCCGCCGCCGCCGACTTCAAGATCGCCGCCACCGCCAGTGAGGCCCTGGACACTGATACCCTGGGGCGAGAAACTCGCGGCCATGGCATTCAGCGCCAGCCGAATCGCGGCGGCATTCGCCCAGGTGATGGCGAGGTTGTTGACCGACGAGATTTCACCGCCGACGATCAGGTCAACGCCGCCATTGCCGTAAATCTGGGCGGTTCCGAATCCGCCGATGATCAAATCATTACCGGCATTCCCGTAAATCACGTCATCGCCCGCGCCGCCGTCAATGATGTCATCGGAAGCGCCGCCGTTGATGGAGTCGCGCCCGCCGGGGAGCCGGTTAGTGATTTCCTTTGTGGAGGTCCGAGCGGCGTAACCGTCCGCCAGGAGCATGCGATTGAGTTCGACCAGCAACTGGCCTTGCGGATTTTGTCCCATGAGGGTCGAGGTCGCGGCCGACAAGCTCCCGGAAGCGAAGCGCGAGGCGTCATAAATCGACGAACCTTGCTGGAGGACCAGGTTGAGCGTCACCACCAGCGCCGATTCCAACGCTGGCGCCGTGGCGGCGGGATTGTTCAGCACGCTCAGAGCGCGGGTCACGCGGGCATCGGTGGAGCTGGAAATCTCGGCCCAAAGATATTGCGAGAGGGCGTCGGAATGGGCGCGGAGCAGCGTGACCAAGCTCGAGACGTTCGGGAAATCACCCATGACAAACAGGTAGGAATCCCCCAGAATGAAGTTGTTCCCGTCGCCGGCGTTGACCGTGACGTTGCCCGGGCCGGCCGCGATGAAATCGTCGCCCCCGCCACCGTAGATGACATCGGCGCCGCCGCCGCCAAAAATGGTATCATTCCCCGGACTGCCGTGGATGACGTTATTGCCGGCGCCGCCGTAAATCGTGATCGCCTGGGCGCCCGCGGTAATCGTGTCGTTGCCCAAACCGCCGTAAATGGTCACGTTGGTCGCGGTCGCGGCGGAACTGGCGATGACCGTATCGTTCCCCGACCCGCACTGAACCACGGAACCGGCGCCGTCACTGAGATAAAAAGTGTCGTTGCCGACACCCCCGGCGACGTTCTCCATGACTTTGACGCCGCGGCAATCCACGACGTTATCGCCGGCGCCGGTGTTGACCACGAGGACGCTGCTCACGCCCTTGAACTCCTGCATGTGGTTGTCGAAAGTGACATCAATGGTTTCACTCGTCGCGGAACCGCCGGCATCGCGCAGGACAAAGCTCTCGGAACCATCGCTGGCGTCACCGACCTGACGGTCGCCGGCCAGAGAGCCGATGTTCAGCGTCAGAATCCCGGTCGAGGCATCGACGCTTCCCAGCACGGGCTGGGGACACGTGATGGCGAAGTCAACCAGCACGAATTCGCCCAGGTCCCAGGTTTTGTGGTAGGTGACGACGCCGAGATCAACGTCGAGGAAAGCGTTGAGAAACAGGCTGACGCTGCCTTCCATGTTAAAAATGCAACTCGCTCCGGCGGCGGCGTTGGCCGCGATCTCGCTGAAGCGCATCTTGCCGTCGTTGTCACTGTTGTCGTTCCAGAAGAAATTAATAGTGGCCGAGACGCCGCCATTCACGCCGGCGTCAACCAATCCGCCGTCAAGCGAAGCGCCGGCGAAGATGGCGCCGGTCAATGAGAGCGCCGGCAGCGATTTTCCGGCGGCATCGGTGGTGATGATGTAAAAGCCGTCGAGCAGGTCCGTGACGTTCTTGCTCGGATCGGAGATGTATTTCTGGATGCCGAACGTGTCGTAACCGAAGCCGAGGTTGATGTCCGCCTCGATGCTGCCGCCGAGTTGCACGGCGAGCGGCGGAAACAGCGGGAACGTCTGCATGTAGGTGAACTGAAACTGGAACTCCGGCATGCGCCATTCGACCAGCGTCACCGGCTTCCCGATGAACAGGTTGAAGAGCATGGAGGGGTGATCGAAGACGGGGATCGAGAAGTTGTCCAGGCTCTTGAGATCACCGGCGAATCCGGCGGACTCGCTCTGGAAACTGGAGGCGGGCGCGGCGCTGATGGCGGCGCTCAAGTCGATGCTGCTCAGGTTGCTGAGCGGTTGAATTGTCTGCAGGACGCCGCCGCCGTCATAAGTCAGGCTGAACGAGCCGAAGGGAATCATGATATCGCTCCCCTGCTCCAGACCCTGAAGATCATCCACGAGCGTAATCACCTGGGCCAGATTCGTGATGAAGCGCTCCGTCGAAGGAGAAATAAACCCGAAGGTTTGCGCCAGTGACAGCATGGTGACGGGCTGGCCCGCGAGATCCGAGAGGATCGGCAGGGGCGCCGTCACCAGATCGATGATCGGCTGAATCGGCTCAGTAACCTGTTGAACCTCATGCAGGATGGATCCCAGCGAACCCGAAAGGAAGCTGCCCAAGTCCAGCGCGACATGGTCGAAGTAGATTTGGGGCGAGCCGGCCCCGTTGACGAGGTCGAAATGCCATGTGAGATGAAAATCGGCGTCCACGCTGGGAAAAGAACTGTCGCCGCCAAAGCTGGCAACCACGTGGAGATTGATGTTCGCGTCCGCCGAAAGCTCCGCGTGCAGGATGTCGGACGCGGTGGTTCCCGCCGAGCTGAGTTCGGCAAACGTGAGCTTCCCGTCGTTGTTCGGATCCGTCAGGAACACCTCGAATTGTCCCAAAAAACTGCTGGCGTCCGGGCCGGAGAAATCGGTGAGGTCGAGTTGCAGGAAGGCGAGCTGGCCAGTGGCGTGGAATCCGGGAATGGCCACCATGAAATATATCTGCAACTCCGGCACGGTGGCCGAGGTATTGAAATAGAAGCCATCGGTCAGATTGACCCCGAAACCAAACCGCAGATCGAAGCCGACCGAAACCTGCACATTGCCGCCCGCGCTCAGGCCGAAACCGGGAACGCCAATGTCGAAATTTATCGGGTTGGCCGAGGTATCAACCAAGGAGATGACCTTCTTCAAGCGCAGGTTGGCCGTCAGGCCAGTGTTACAGTCGAACACCACGTCGAGCTGGCTCGCGCCCTGAGAAACATTGAGGGGAGCGCCGGTGGCCGGATCGACGAGAATGTCCAAGCCGCCCGGCCCGAGGGTAGTCCAGAATGCCTGCTTGATGTCGTTTTGGATGACGGTGGGCAAATCGCCCGCGTTCTGGACCTGGCTGATTAATTCGGCGAGCAAGCCAGTCCGGAAATCCTGGATGAAATCGGCCGCCTTGGCCAAACCGTCGCCAATAAGCGGGAGACGGGTGTTCAGGACAATCTGATCCAGGCCGTCCTGGATGGAACCGAGCAGCTTGTCCAACCCTTCCAAGAGCGGGCCGGACGCGCTGGTGATAAGATCGCAGAAATCCAAATTGTTGAACAGCGCGCCGAAATCCGGCGTGCTTACATAGACGGGGCTGACGCCCACCATGCCGCTAAGGGCCGGGAGGCCGGTGGTGGCATCGTTGGCCAAGGAACCGGCGGTAAAGTTGTCGCCCGCGCCGGTATGGCCGGCGTCGGGGAATTTGGCGTTAATCGCTGCCACCACCTGCTGCGCCGTGGTGACATTACTGACGATTTCGATGGTCAGTATTCCGTCCGCGGTGCGTTTTCCATTCGTAACGACCGGGTTCTGCCAGGCGACAATCGGAACGCCATAGGTGACTGAATTTGGATTGTTATTTGAGTTAGCCGGGTCCGCTTGGGCATAGTCCACCAGGTTCACCGTAAAATTGTCGTACGTGGAGTTAAACGGTTCAGTCGAGCTTCCGTAGGTCGCGGAATCCGATGGCTCGAGAATGTAGAGGTCGTTCGACGGCCCCGGCAGGTGGAGTTGAGCCGTGTCGCCCATCGCCTTAAATGTGCTGGTGAGGATTCCCGTATTCGTGTTCGCGCTGCCGGTGATGACGTTTACCAATTCACGTTGCAGGTCCGGGATGTCCACCACCAAGGCGTTGTCGGGAAAACCAGCGGGGTTGAGGAGGGCATCGCCCAATGGCGTGCTGGCGAACGGCGCGAAGATGGGCAACACGGCGCTCACCCCGCCTTGCAGGCGCAGATCAATGACTTCCGGTTTGAGCAAATCATCGAAGTAATGGCGTCCGTAACCATTCGTGTCGCGCAGGCCAAGAAGGAATGTCGCTCCGTTATCGGGGGTTGGAATACTGTTCTCATCCGTGACGGGATTGCCGTCGCCGTCCAGCGTGACGATGCCGCCGCGGATAAAGATTCCAGCCACGGAGCCAAGCGAGGCTTCAAAGTTGAGATTCGTGGCCCGCACCGTGGCGCTGAGCGACGCGCCCGTGGTGTCGTAGAAGAAGGGGCGGATCTTGAGCGGGTTGGTGAGGTCGAGGCCAAAATCCACCGTGACCGTGGCGCTGGCCGTCACGTTCAGATTGCCGGAGCCTTGCACCACGATCAAAGTCGTGGCGAGTTTGAGAAAGGCTTGGACCGCGGGACTGGTGTCGCCCAACTCATCGACCAACTGGTTCAGGTCAAGTTGGAAGGGCAAATTGTCATTCGCGTACGACGCCGAGTAGGACAGGTGGAATTTCAACGCCACGGTCGTGACCTGGCCACTGCCATCGTCGCCGTTTGAGGGGCTGTCCCGAAACCCAGCTTCGGCCGAGGGAGGAACGCTGGTCGGCGACGGCATCAAGACGACCCACGGCATCGCGATCGGATCGAGCGCGTGCGCATGGTTGATGACGTTCATGATCGTCGCCGCCGAAGTCATTTCCGACGCGATTTCGATCGTCAGCGTTTTGTTCAGGGGATCCCAGACCGCCCGGGCGTCATCGGAGCTTATGGTCGAGACCCCGATGATCCGGACGTACGAGCCGTTGAGCGCCGCCGAGCCGGCGGGATTGTTGAAGCTGACCGGCAGCGTGCCGCTGAGCACGAAGTTGTTGTTGTCCCCGACCGGCATGATCAAGGCGCTTGAGGGGTTCGACGTACTCCCGTCCCGGGTCACAAGTGAGGAGACGTAGATCGGGCCATGTCCCGTATTGATGGGCGCGATAACGGTGTTGAGAGTGTTGGTAACGAGGTTGAGTTCATCGGCGACGGTAGTGGCCACCGTCGCCTTCCAAGGGACGGCGGAGGAGCCGGTCAAGACCGACAAAATGTCCGCGGGCGTCGTGTATCCGCTATGGATATTGATGGTCAGAAGTTTTTCATTCGCGTCCCAGGCCACCAGGACGCCGGCGCCAAGGACCGCCGGGTTGTCCACGACACGGATGACGGCGTTATTCGCCGCCGCGCCCGGGGTTGTGCTGGTGATTACGAACGCGTTGTCGTCGCCCACGGGATTGATCGTCGCGCTCGCCGCCACCGGCGCGGCGCTCAAAGTTTGATCGGCGCCACCCGAAGTCGTCGCGGACAAGCCGAGCAGCCCACCATCGTCCAATGTGATCGAGAACACCGCCGGATCGAGGTGAAACTCGGTTTCAATCGCGTGCTGGAGCGCGATGATGGCATCCTGCAGCGAGGCGGGTCCGGTTACCGTGGCGGCGGTAATGAACGCGGTGAATTTGGCGGCGTATTGAACCATTTGGTCAACGCTGAGGCCAACGAACGGCAGCGGCTGGTTGAGAAACGAAAACGCGCTGAGCTGGCTAAGGTTGCTGGCGACGGCTTGCAGCGCCTGAACGATCTGCGCGAAGCTCAAATCGCTGAGGTTCTCTAGCTCGCCCAGACTCGGGAAGGTGACGAACAAGCCCTCGTTGTTTGCGTTGAGATCGTACGGGGCGGAATTGTAAGCCAGATTCGTTATATCTGGAATCCAAAGGGTGACCTGTGGGTTCTGAAGCGGGATCGGGAAGCCCAGCCCCGTGGCCTGGATGTTGTTCAACTGAGCCAGGAAACTGCCCGTCAGAGTTGGCCCGTCGATCATGCTGGCGAGGCCGCCCGCGCCCAGCCCGTTCATCAGGTCCGAGAGGTAAAAGCGGGTGGCGCCGGTCGTTTGATTCACCAGGGAGACGCTCAAACTGACGGGATTCAGGGTGACGCCGTCGGCCTCATACGTCCCGACCACGCCACCGCTGGTAGAAACGTTTACAAAGCCAAATTCAAGGGAGCCGGCGATCGGCGCGGAGGTGGCCACGGCGACCGAGCCGGTCAGTTGGGCGTTATCAATGAACAAGCCCTTGATGGGAGAGTCGGCCACGGCCGCGACGGTGACTAAATGCGTGACCGGGTCCACGGCGACCTTGCCGCTGAAACCCAATTCGGTAATGAACGGATCGGAGCTAAGCGCGGTCAGTTTAACCTCGTTGACGATGCCGAGATAGGCTGGCTTGGCGGCGATGGCGACGCCGGCGCCGGCTTTGGTCGCGACGAGCAACTGGTCGTACGAAACGGGACCGCTCAGGGCGAGTCCAGTATAAACCTTGGTTGCGAGAAGCGCGTTTATCTCTCCGACCAGTTGATCGACGCTGGTGTTATTAGCGGTGGCCGATTGCGGGAGGGTGAATGAGGTGCCGGTGGCGTCTCCGTCAAGGTAAACGCTGAAGGTGGACGCGGCGCTGAGCCGGCCGGTGGAAGGCGCCGGGACGGCCGCACTCGAGAGAATCGTGGGCACGGCGCTGGCGCTCAAATCAAAGCCCAGCGTGAGACTCAAGCCCGCGTAGGCGGAAAGATCCAGTGAGCCACTCAAGGATGCGTTGGCAATCGGGCCGGCGCTCTGACTGAAGTTGAAGGCTCGTGACAGCGTGGTACTGGCGATTTCGCTCGGGTAAGCGTCTTCCAACAGCAATCGATTGAATTGGACCAAGAGCGGCCCGGAGGGGGGCGAAGTCTGTTCGAGGAGGGCGGAGGTTAAGGCCGACAAGGCAATGGACCCGAAGCGGGTGGCATCGTAAACCGAAGAGCCTTGTTCGAGAACCAAGTTAAGCCCCTGTTCCAAAGCCGACTCCTGCGCCGCCCCAGTCGAGTTGATCAGGGTAGCTTGGGTGGCGCTCGAGAACTTGCTCCAGAGATAGGCCGAGACTGGGTCCTGACCGGTATGGGGCAATAGCGCCGTGACCAGACCGGCAAGGTCGGTGAAACTGGAATCGGAAAAGAGTTCGGAATTGAGGTCGAGCGTGAAGGTGTAAAGCTGTTGCGCCGGGCTGTAGGTCACGTTCGCGCCAAGCAAGTTTCCGAGCGCCGCAAAAAAACCCGCGGTCGAGTACCGTCCCGCCAGAATAGCCATGTCGGAACCGCCGGCGGCCACGCTGTAACCAATCCCCGTCATCGCCGCGTCCGCCGCCACCAGGCTGAGCGTCGTGCCTTGGGCGATTTCGGTCGGGGTGAGCGCAATGACCAGAACCCCGTCCTTATTCGCTCGGGCCACGACGCGGCCACCAATCGAGGCGTTGGCGAAGGCGCCATTGATGAGGTTTACCAGCGAATTGAAGTCGGTGTAGGCGCCATTGAGCGTGACGACCACCGGGGCGTCGTTCCCCAAAACGATTTGGAACTTCACCTGATTCAGGCTGACGTTCACTCCGGTCAGCGCGGAAGTGACGGTCGCGGACGGCAATTCCACGCTGACCATCTGACTGTAAATGTCGTTAATAAAGACTTGCGACCAATTCAGGGCCTGGCCCACGGTTTCGCCGCCGGTGAAGGGAATGGCGGTATTGAACAAGCTGGAATTACCGAAAGACTTCATCCAGGCGCCCAACTGCTGGAGCAGGACGGCGAATTGGGACGCGTCCGGGTCCAACAGGTTTCCGAGGAACGATTGGAGACCCGAGGCATCCACCCCGGCCGACGTGATGGCCACGAGGAGCGAATTGTCGCTCTGGCGTCGGAAATCAAGCTCGACCAAGTTGCCGCCACCGTCGGTGACTTCGTCCACGTTGAAGCTGAAGGGCAAAGCCGCAGTACCAATATGCAGGTAGCCTTGGACCGACACGCGAAAGGACGGCGCGGCATCAACATTGATCGCGTAACTGCCCAAGGCCGTCGCGACGGTGGCGCTGACGGCGGAGCCGGTCGTATTGAGCTTAAGGACGATGGTTCCGCTGATGCCCACGAGGCCCGTTTGGAATTGGAGGTCCGCCTGCCCCACTATCCCAGCGCCGCCGATGATAAAGGCGCCCGTCTGGGCGGTTCCCTCATCAAACGAGGCGACCGACGTCGCGCCGATGGTCAGGTTAAAGTGGAGGCCACTCACGCCGACGTTCATCACCTGGCTGGCGCCCGTGCCGGACAGTTCGAACTCGAAGTCGCCGCCCAAGGTCAGCGGGTCGGCCAAAACAAGGTTGGCCGCGCCCGTGATCGCCAGATAGTTGTGGTACTGCGGGCCGGTGAATTGGATGGTCACTTGGTCGGTCGCATTGTTGGAGAGGCTGACGGAAACCGGGCCGACGTCCGCGCCGGTGTTGTTAAACCGCAGTTTCAAGTTCGTGGCCGAAACGCCGATGTTGGCCACCCCACCCAAGGTAACAGCGCCGACCGTGACCTCGCCGGCGCACCCGGCGGCGGTGATGACGAAAGCCCCCGTGCCGCCCGTTACTGACAATGTGACGCCCGCCCCGCCGAGGATCGCGGTCAATCCCGACACGCCCACCGTCACGTACCCTGAACCGGTGGCGGGTTGGACCAGCGACAAGGCCAGGACCGCGCTCAGCGATTCGGTGGGGCCGTTCGTGCTGATTGCAACTGAAAAACCCACCGATCCCGTGGTACTGAATGTGCTGAACACGCCCGCGGCCAGATTCAACGTCATCGGCGCGCCCCCAACGTTGACCGTTTGATTTACCGCCTGGGTGGTGTCGTTGAACGACCAATTGAACGGTTGCGACAACGTGGTTCCGTGGGCGTTGATCGTCAGCGTCAGTTGCGCTTGGCCGGCGATGCCCGCGTCGTCGATGAGGAAGGCGCCGGTCCCATTGGTTGCGCTGACGATGCCGTCGAAGTTGAAGCCGACGCCGGTCGCCGTAACCGTCAACAACTGGGTTCCGTCGAGGCTATTCTGCTGCTCGAAGACAAAGTTGCCCGTAATCGTCAGCCCCAGGAAGGTCAGCGTCACACCGGCGCCAGTCACCTTCAGATACGGACCGGCGGCCAAGTTGATCGTCACCGGCAAGCCGGCGACGGTTACCGTTTCGTTGACCGCGACGCTGGTGGTGTTGATGGCGAGGCTAAACGCACCGCTCAGGCCGAGTTCGGGCGTGGGACCACCGACCGCCACCGTCACGCTGGCGCTCCCGGCGACGCCGGCGGAGGAGATGATGAACGCGGCCGAACCGCTAGTGATCTGAAGGACGTTGTTGAAGTTCGAGCCGAGATTGAAGCTCACGTTCGCGGCCGCCACCGTCAGAATCTGGAGCGAGCTATGATTGGGGTCGGGTTGACTCGCGAAAACAAAATCGCCGTTCAGGACGACCCCAAGCATCGTCAGTTGCGCATGAGTCGTAGAGGTGGCCCCCAGGGCGACGACCTCGAGGTACGGACCAACGGCAAGCGCGGGTATGGTGATCGAAACTCCGTTGACGGCGACGGTCTCCGGCCCAAAGGCGGCGCTGGTCGTGTTGAGCGTGACGGAAAACGCGCCGCTCAGGTTGAGGCCCGGGACGGTGAGGCTCGCGCTCGCGGTGGACGTTCCGGCGATGCCGGCCGAGGTAATCACGAACGCGCCGGCGCCATTGCTCACCGTAAGCAAGCCGCCGCCCAGGCTGAAACTCAAGTTCGTGGCCGCCACCGTCAGAATCCGGGCCGACGTGTTGTTAGGGTCGGGCTGGCTCTCAAGGTCAAAATCGCCGCTCAACGACCCACTCGCGCCGGGCGTTGTGAGGGTCAATTGCGCGTGTGTTCCGGCGGTCACGCCCGTGGCGCTGACCTCGAGTTTCGGACCCGCGGCAACGTCCGGGATCGTCACGGAAGAGCCGTTCACGCTGACCGTCTCCGAGACGAAGGCGGCGCTGGCGGTGTTGAGGGTCACGGTGAAGGCGCCGGTGACGCTCAGGCGCTGCACGTTCAAACTCGCGTTGGCGGTGGCGGTTCCCGCGAGGCCGTCGGAATTGATCACGAACGCGCCGGACCCATTGTTCACCACGAGCAAGCCGCCCAGGCTGAAGCCCACGTTCGCACCGGCCACCGTCACGATTTCGCCGGAAGGGTTGTTCGGGTCAATCTGGCTCGCGAATAGAAAGTTGCCGCTGAGGGTGACGCCGAGCGCGGTAAATGCCGTCGTCCCGCCGGCGGAGCTGACCTGAAAATAGTTGCCGGCCGTTTCCTGGATCGATTGGGAAACGCCGTTGACGATCACCGTCTGATTCACCGCGCCGCCCGTGGTGTTGATCTGAACATCGATGGTCCCGCTCAGGCTCAAGGCCGAATTCAACGCCGGGTCAAACGTCACGTTGACGGCCCCACCACCCGCGAACCCGGCCGACGAAAGCAAAAAGGCCGCCGAACCACCGGTCGCCGTCAGCAGACCGCCGCCCAATTCGCAAGAAACGTTGGACGCCGCCACCACGATCTGACCGGCCTGGTCTTGATAGACAAAATCGCCGCTCAGGGCGCTCGCTTGAACACCCAACGTCACCGTCCCACTCGCCTGAATTACCGGTCCGCTGAAGTTCAACACGACGCCGCCACTTGGCACGCTCAGTCCCGCGTTCTTCACCACCCAACCGCCGGAGTCGTTGCCGCCATTCACCCCAATACTCAGGTCGGACGCCGTCATGCTCAACCCCGACGGCAGGCCCACGGCCGTCAGCGCCCCCCCGGTTGACTGGAGCGAATAGTAATAGGTACTGGCGTCACTGACGCTCTCCATCACGGCCAAACCAAATCCTCCGCTGGCCAGTTCCACGCCGATCGCGCCTGAATTGGTCGCTGGCCCGTTCAGCCCCGCGAACAAGCTGGCGCCGGTCGCTCCGATGGTCATCAGCGTAACGTTCTTGGAAGCGTTGTTATTTAAAGTGGCGGTGGTGGCGGTTTCGCTGAAGGAAAGACTGGCCGTCCCGGCATGGACATTGATGAAGGAAGAGATCGCAAGGTCGAGCTGACCCAACGACAGGCTGTAGGACTGGCCGACCACGGCGTAGGAACCGCCGACCGTGCCGATGGTGGCCGTGAGAAGCGACCCGACGGCGAGCGAAGCGGAGGTTCCGCTGATGCTGACCGAGCCCGAGGTGAAGGTGTTCCCCTGAAATTGGACGTTCGAGAACACCAAGGTGACCGAGTGGATTTGGAGCGCGCCGCCCAGCAAGACGTCACCGGCATTCACTGTCTGCGTCCCGGAAACCTGTGAACTCAGGTAATCACTCAGTTCATCGAGTATATCCTGGTTCAAATCCGTCGGTCCGCCGTTGCGAGGTCTGGACGGAGTTGGAGTCCCATCACCCGAGGGATGATTCGGGGAAGATCCGGAGGAAAGAGACGGTTGCGCAACGGATAACCCCGCTGGCGGACCGTTCGCCGCGGTAAGCGTGTCGGTCAATTGCTGAACCATCGGAGAGCCTTGGACTTGGGACGCAGCGTTGGTGACCGAATCATTGGTGTCCCGCGCAATGGCGGTCGATCCACCAAGCAAACCGGCGCCAGCTGTCGCCCGGGATTGGGCTTCACCGGTCCCGGACTTGGCCGCTGAGTTCTGGATTGGTCCTGCCAGGTTCTCGGAAGCGCCAGCGACGGTCGAATCAGTCTGAACTTCGGCGCTCTCCGCGGCGGCGACGCTTGAGCCAGGGTCGGACGACGGCGTCAGACCGTCGAGGATACTTCCGGTCTGGCTGGTATGATCGTAAGAAAGGCTTTGGTCGCTTTGAGCGGGCGCCGCGGTTTGCCGCTCGGAGAACCCAGACGCCGCGACGTCCGCTCGATTGCCAAGTTGAGCCCCAGCCAACGCCAGCGGCGCGATGGAGAGATAGATCCGCGGCTCGAGTTCTTCGAGCTCGAAGCGGCGCTTTTGGAGATCGGACTTCACGTCAGAATTCCCGCTTTCATCGCGGGAATGACGCGCAGGGTCAGATGCATCCGAGCGAAGTCGTATCGCATCAAATACAAGGCAACGGCGTGCTCTCTCCTCGCAAGCTCCCTTGAAAATGCGGTGGTCAAGCAAGCGAAGAGTCGCACCGCTACGCGCATTGTCAAGCGCTCGCGCCCGACGGCGCAGCGCAAAACCAGTTTTTGCGTACCCAACTTTGGCGCGAGACTCGACGGCAAGATCAGCTCGTCCCGTTTTGGTGAATCATCCTTAAAACGGCGCGCGTCGTCAGATGCAAAATCCCCGGCGCCGGATGCTGGAGGGTGTCAGCGCAAGATTCACGCCGATAAGCCAGTCCGCCGCCACGTCGGCAAACGCGGTCTTTTTCTCGTCCGCGCGTTTTCAGGCGGCGACGAAATTGCCGCGACGAAATTGCTTGCCGCCCATTTTTGGCAGCGCATAATAATTACCAGATGGCGCGTGGCGGTAGAGGTTTTCGCCGACCTTGTGGTAACGCCGGTTCCCGCTCTTGAGCGGTCCCCGCAGTTCGTGTTTTTTGCACGGTTCGAGCACGGGGTGACAAAAACAGGCGCGATGAACGAGAACACACGCCCCTCGAATCGATTGTCAAGTCATTGGCAATCAATTATTTGGGCCAATGTAGCTCAGTGGTAGAGCAACGGTTTCGTAAACCGTCGGTCGCCGGTTCAATCCCGGCCATTGGCTCCAGCTTTAAGTGGCTGAATACAAAGGAGTTCTACGAACGGAGAAAAGCGAGGACTCACGAATTGAATTGCTTTCGTGCAACACTGGTGCAACAGTAGAACGCATGAACGCGC
>CAZFVY010000069.1:0-38844 GCA_964522665.1 uncultured Verrucomicrobiota bacterium
AAGCTCCCGTTTGGTCTGCTCCCAAGTTGAGTCGGGCGCTTTCTCCGCCTTCGGGTCTTCCTTCGGCGCCGGCGCAAGCAGCGGGAAGGGAACGTTGAGGACAAATAACGCGCCAAAGCCTTCGATGTACGAATTCTGCGAATGATGCATCCCTCCCAGGTACCCGATTTTTGAGAGCGCGATTCCCATGGCTTCGGCCTGCGGGCCTTTGACGCCGTCACGCTCGACCACTTTCGACAAGATGCGAGACATGACGTTGATGTCCTCCTGGATGTTGCTCAGCGTCGCGGCGTCGGCGCTGGCGAGGCCGAGGATCAACGGATTACCCGGGCCGCCGCCCAGGCCACCCAAGCCGTCGTTGAACCGGAAGTTGAAGTTGTTTTGGCCCGCGTCATTCACGATCATCAAATCGTCTGATCCGGCCGACTGAGCATAGAGCCGGGGGCCAGGCTCCACGGGTGGTTCCGGCGTCGCCGGGAGAGCCGCCGGAAAAGCCGGAGCAGCAGGCTCGGCTGGGGGAGCGGCCGGCGCGACGTCTTGGGCCGTCACCAGAGTGGCGGCGGCGAGCGTGAGGGACGCCAAAGCGCCCAGGTAAAGGAGAGAACGTTTCATTGAATTTTGCCTTTTTGTTTCGGTTGATTGTTGGGGATGGCCTCGCCCGATGACGCATCGAACGGGGCTTCGGGCTGGGAATAGCTGGCCAATTGGCCAAGTTCTTGTTGCGTGTGCCGCAGGCGGACATCGGCGACCAGCGCCACGGTTTCCAGGTCCATACGCAAATTAGATAAGTCGTCCTGATGACGCCGCTGCATTCCCTGGAAGAGCGTCAACGTCGTCTGATGATCCGTCTCGCGCGCGGCGGCGAGTCCTTGGGAGAAATCGACTAGGTAACGCTGGGTCTCACCCCGTGATTTCGCGACGATCTGATCGGCAAATGCGCCAAGCGCGGTTCCGGCGACGCTGTTAGTCCCGGCGCCACCGGGCGAATCGGCCGCCGCGAGCGCCGCCTCCACGCCGGCTTTCAGCTCATTCTGAATCTCCTGACGCAACGCCGGTCGCAGAGCCGCGCGGAGCGCTTCGGGGGACGGTGACGCTGGCGCGCTGAGGCGTCCGGCGCCGAATCCGAGGGTCAGAACCACCGCCGCGGCAAGCCCCCATTTTAGGACCGGTTCGGCCATTTTAAACCGCCGCGGCGCGGTGGCGTCAGGCCAGGCGTTCAACGTGGTCATCGTTTTCCGCCAGGCGGCGACTTGGCGTTCGCACTCGGGACAGGCGGCGAGATGGGCGTTCAGATTCGCCGCTTCCGACGGGGGAAGCTCACCGTAAAGAAAGGCCATCCATTGCTCGTGTTGGGGGTGGTTCATATTGCTAACCTTTCCGCGTGGTGGGGATTTCTGAGCGCTTGGGGGGACTGCTTGGAATTCGTGTTCATCAGCGGCTGGAGCAGGCGGTTCAACTGGTTCATCGCTTCCGCCATACGCGACTTGACGGTTCCCTCGGGTATCTCCAGGACCGCGGCGATTTCCCGAAATTTCAAGTCTTGATAGTGCCGCAGGACAACCACGGTCCGGTACTCGTCGGTGAGTTGCATCAACGCTTCGCGCACGAAATCGGCGTTCTCTTGTTCAATCGTCAAGTCGTGCGGTGTGGTTTCGACCGGCAGGTGATGATCGAGCTCGCCGCCTTCATCGGTCGGTTCCGTGACCGCCACAAACTCGGCCCGGCGTTTGCGGCGGCGCAGCTCGTCGTAGCAAAGATTGAGGGCGACCCGCCAGATGTAGGTCGAGAATTTACCGCTCGGTTGGTACTCCTTGCGCCGCGAGAACAGGCGCAGAAAAAGCTCCTGGGTCAGATCCTGACTGCGGTGCGAGTCACCGGTCATGCGGACGCAAAGGTTTTGCATCGGACGTTCCCAACGCTCGACTAACCGCGCGAAGGCCTCGTGGTCGTCTTGGGCGCCCACCCGCCACATCAATTGTTCGTCGGTCGCTCCCAAGACTCCTGGCCATAACAAAGAACGCAGCATAGGTGGGCCTAGGTCAGGCGCGGGGCCGGTTGGCGGTTGTCCAGCGGCTGTGTCTGAAAAGCTTTGATGAGCGCATTCAATGAATTAAACGCCACTGGCTAACGGTTCGTTCGGAATTTCTTTCACTTTTTTTACTTTCAGGCCGCGACGCGAGGAACCATGATTCCCCCGTCACACAGGTTCGGCTTCATGAAAAAATATAACGTTGGAATCATCGGCTACGGATGGGTGAGTGGAGCGCATATCGCAGCGATCAACGCGACCTCGCAGGCCCAGGTTACCCGGATCTATTCGTCTCGGAAGCTCGATTCCATCGAGGTCAGCGCCCGTCATGGGACGAAGATCACCTGCCACACCGACCTGGACTACATGCTGAGCGATCCGGACCTCCATGTGGTTTCCGTTTGCGGCTATCCCCAGAACCACGCCCGCGACGCGATTGCGGCCGCCAAAGCGGGCAAGCACTTGATCATCGAGAAACCACTAGGACTGACGCTTGATGAAACCCAATCCGTAGAACGCGCGATCCGAGCGGCTGGCGTCAAGGCCTGCGTCTGCTTCGAATGCCGGTTTTCCAGCCAGTTGTTAACCACTAAATCGGTGATCGACGCCGGCCTGCTTGGCCAACTCCATTACGGTGAGGTCGATTATTTCCACGGAATCGGTCCCTGGTACGGTCAGTTTCGCTGGAATACGCGGAAAGACGCGGGTGGCAGCAGTCTCCTCTCCGCCGGGTGTCACGCGTTGGACGGACTCTTGCTCTGCTTGGGCGAGGATGTCGCGAGCGTGAGCAGCTACGCCACGCAATCGACGAATCGCGACTTCGCGCGTTACGAATATCCGACCACAACCGTCACCATCCTCAAATTCAAATCCGGGGCGATTGGCAAAGTGGCATCGGTAATTGATTGTCTCCAGCCGTATTATTTTCACGTTCACTTGGTGGGGAGTGAAGGCAGCCTCCTGGACAACAAGCTCTTCTCCAGCCGGATCGAGGGCCTTGACAAGCAACATTGGAGCCAGCTTTCCACCAAGATGCTCGATTCGGGCGATGTCTCGGATCATCCGTACCTCAAACAATTCGAGGCATTCTTCGAGTCATTGGATCGCGGTCACGAAATGCCCTTGACCAGCTTGGCCCACGCGTTGCGCACCCATGAGGTCATTTTCGCCGCTGACCGGTCGATTGCCGAAGGCCGGGAAGTCAAACTTTAGGCGCGATCGCGGAACGGCCGACATGACGCGCGCCTGATATGAGTAAGAGACCGGCGACCGCCTTGGCCATTGCCGCGCATCCAGACGACATCGAGTTCGTCATGGCTGGCACGCTCCTCCTGCTGCAAGCGACGGGCTTTGAAATTCATTACTTAAATCTCGCCAGCGGCTCCTGCGGAAGCGCCGAACTCGGGCCCGCCGCAACCAGATCGGTTCGGCGACGCGAATCCCGGCAGGCGGCCCGGATATTGGGCGCGATTCATCACCCGAGCCTCGTGGATGACCTGGAGATCCTTTATGAGATCAATACGCTCCGCCGCCTTACCGCCATCGTTCGAGACGTGCGACCGACGATCGTGTTGACCCATTCGCCGGAGGATTACATGGAGGACCACATGAACGCGTGCCGCCTCGCGGTAACCGCGACATTCGCGCGCGGCATGCGGAATTTCCGGGCGATTCCCCAGCGGCCGGTCGAAAACTATCCGGCGACGCTCTATCACGCGATGCCGCATGGCCTGTGCGACGGACTAGGGCAACAAATCAATCCTGGCCTATTCGTCAACACCGAATCCGTGCACCTCCGGAAGCGGGAAGCATTGGCCGCGCATGAAAGCCAGAAAGCGTGGCTCGACGTAAGTCAGGGCATGGATTCTTATTTAACCGCGATGGACGAAATGTCTCTGGCCGTGGGCAAAATGTCCCGCCGCTTCAGGCACGCGGAAGGCTGGCGGCAACACTCTCATCTCGGTTTTTGTGGGCCGACCGACGAGCCGCTCGGCAAGGCCCTTGGGTCGCTTTGCTTCCGAAACGGGGCGCGCCGCCGACGGCGTGACTGACCCGGTCGGCTGAACGTCGGCCGGAAGAAGCTAACGACGGAACGAAGAGAAGCAGGCAGGGGAACCGAAACGGCGCTCAGTAAGCAGAAGACTATGACACGAAAACTAAGCTCGATCGCCCCCGATTGGTGGGACTACACGACGCTCGACGACGAGATCATTCAGGCCGCGGCGCGGCTGACGCCAGAACAAATGCTCGGTCTGTCGCGGCCAGGCTTTCGGGTTGTGTTCTACGACACGCTTGAGGAGTTTTACTTGGCGGAGGCCCTTGAATACATCCACGCTTGGAAACAATCGACCGATGACAACCCGGTCGGTATCTGCGGACCGATCGGACCGACGGAACAATTGCCACTCGTCGCGCGGTTGGTGAACGAGTTGGATCTCTCCGTGAAATCGGCTCATTTCTGGGGCATGGACGAATGGTTTGCCAACGGCCGGGAGGTTCCCCCGAGTCATCCGCTTTCTTTCGAACGCGCGGATCGCGAGCTTTGCTTCAGTCGGATTCGGCCCGAGCTGCGGATGCCCGATCAGAACCTGCATTTTCCCAGGGCCGATTCGACGGCCTATCGGCAAAGTTGGGAAGGTGCGCGTTGCGCCGTCATGCAAGGTGGGCAGGGGGATGTCAAACACTGGGCATTTAACGATCCGCCGCGTCGTGAAGGCATCTATCAAAACGAACCACCGACCCCGGAAGAGTATCGCCGACTGACCACCCGCGTCGTTCAGTTGCACCCTTTGACAATTGCTCAGAATGCCCGGACCTCCGGCGGCGGCAACATTGCGATGATTCCACGCCAGGCGGTTTCGGTGGGACCGCTCGAGACGTGGCGGGCGGAGAAGGTTTCAATCTGGCACGCGGGCGCCCACGACAATCCGTTCGGACAACGCCTCACGACCTGGATGATCGCGCAAAAAATCGCCGACAGCGCCGTGCCGATGTCGCTCCTGGCCGATCACCCCAACGTGCAATTCAATTTCTATCGACCGGGAATCGGGACCTGCGCCGTCGAGATGCATTAACCGGGGCCCCACGCATAGCCGCACCCGCGCGCTGGCCCGCGGCGGTTACGCCTGAGTTGGAATCATGCCGCTCTGGCGGGCGTAGTTGAAGAGGCCGCCGGCATCGACCACCGGACGCACCTCGCCCAACGGACGAAAAGAGTAAACTTTTCCGGTCGCCTGCGCGGTGACCGTGGCGGCGTCCAAATCGACGGTGACGACGTCCCCGGTATTGAGGACATCGCACAGGCGGTCCACGCATTCGCAGGGATAGAGTTCGCCCGTCGCCACGCAATTGCGGAAGAAGATGCGCGCAAAACCCTCGGCCAGCACGATGCGACAATTGGCGGAACCCAGCGCGATCGGAGCGTGCTCGCGCGAACTGCCACAACCGAAATTACGTCCGGCGACGACGATCGGATAGTCGCTATCCAACTGGCCTTCGCGGACAAACCGCGTCCGGTAAAGCGATTCAGGCAGGCCGCACAGCGCAAAGCTCCCCAATTGCTCATATTCAGCGGGAATCGTGGGGATTAAATTCAGGTATTGAGCGGGTATAATCTGATCAGTGTCGATATTATCGCGCACCACAAAGACCGGACCTGTAAACACAGATTTCATCGCGGCAATACTGCCGTTCAAACGGGGGAATTCAACCCTAAACGGCCTGGAGATGTTCGATCACGATTCCTGCCAAAGCTGACGGCTCGTCTCCAGGTAGGTTTCGATCTGATCGATGGTCGCGCTTTGATGGTAGCGGCTCATCACTTCGCTTTGGCCGTTTTCGGCGATTTGGCAGCGGAGAGCCGGCTGGGTTTGCAATTCCTGCATGCGCGCCGCGAGTTCGTCCGGTTCGCCGGCGGTGAACGTGAGCGCGTTTTCGCCATGCCGAAATAGTTCCGCGGCGCCGCCAATCGTGGCTCCGATCACCGGCAACCCGCACGCCATCGCTTCCAAAACAGTGGGCGCAAATGGTTCGGCCCATTCCGACGTGTAGAGAAACGCGTCGTGTTGCCGATAAACGGCCGCGAGGTCCTTATTGACGTTCGAGACGGTCAGGAACTCGACCGGAAGCTGGCGCTGGACCACATAGGAGCGCAACTGCGAGATGAAGTCCGATTCGCCGCGGCCGTAGATGCTCAAAGTCGCGGGCAGGCGATTCTCACGCGCTTTTTGCAACGCAAGCAGCCCGGTCATGATGCCGGATTCCGGGGCGAGGCGCGCAACGATCAAGAATTTCTTAAGCGGGGCGACCGCCGGTTTCACCTCGCCCAGATACAGTTCAGTGGGTATTCCCGGATAGATCACGTCGCCGTGATCCACCCGAAAGCCAGCCTCCTGCGTCGTCAGTTTCAGGGCGCGACTGCAAAAGTAGAGTCGATCCAGACGAAACACCGAGATGGAATTGGCCGCGACGGCGCGGTAAAGCTCGGGCAGCCGCTCAAATCCTTTTGCCATCCTCGTCGGCGCGGTTTTATCAAACCGATTGCGGCCGCCAGTCAACTCCAGCAACGTGCGGCGGAGTCCGCTGGGGAACGGCAGACTCGGACGATTCCACCAACTTAGCCAAGGATCCGCGCGCAGCTCGTTAGCGAGCCAAAGATCGGCGATGTCATAGACGGTCGGCAAACGGGAGTTACGGAGCGCGAAGATGAATGATTTGGGCAGTCCGTGGAGGCTCCAAACGTGGACCAGATCCGGTTGATACTCGGCGAGCGTTTCACCCAACGCCTGATGATTGTGAAGCTCAAGCGCGCGCAGCTCCGCGAAGGTGGAAGCGGACGGGTGCCCGAAGACATCGTTGAGGCGGAGTCGGCGTTCGATTTCCTGGTCTCGCTGCTCCGTGTTCACGCCATGGTTTGACGTAAGCACTCGGATTTCGTGCCCCCGCGTTCGCAGGGCTTCGGTAACCGTTTGGCAGCGCAAGTCATGAGTCCCCGCGTGGTGCGGCGGGTAGAGATTGGATAAGACCAGGATTCTCATGAAAATGTCCTCAGCCGTTTTGACCCGGTTAACACGGGAATGTTCAAGCGGCTGCGCCTCACTCCGCCGGGAGATCCGTCAACTCGATTTTATCGCCCAGGCGGACCCGGCCACCGGATACGACCCGCGCCATGACGCCTTGCCGGTCCGGCTCCATCAACGCCCGCAAACCGAGGCAGACCGCGTCCATCTTTTCGCACGGCTTTCGTGGTTCAACAAAATCGAGGACCGCCTCGCCCACGCGGACTCGTTTGCCGACCAGCGCTACCAGCGCGATGCCCGAGGTTTCGATATTCGACCTTACGGCCCCGGGCGAAATGGTCTCCAAGCCGAGGGCGGCGGCGTGTTCGCCGATCTGTTCGCGTTCGATCAAGCTGACTTGACGCTTGGACGGGGGATTGCTCATCCGGCTTTGACGCTCGAAGTAGCGGCTGTCACCGGCAACACCTTGGGCGGCAATCAATTCGATCGCCTCGACCGATTGCATGGGTTCACCACCCACGGCCGGGTGCAGGTGAAGAGAAACGACCTCCCCAATGGGAGCCTTCCTGGCAACTCCATCATTCATGACGCGCGTAGTATATGACGCGAACAACCGCCAACTGCAAGATCAACCGCGTTTAAACGCGCCACCGCAACGCCCTCGAGCAGCGCGACCGAGGCGCGCGGAAGACGGGCTAAAGCGTGGGCTGCGGATTGGTTCGCAGATCGATTCGCACGCGCGCCGAGGCGCCAATTGTTTTTCAGAAACGATCAGCCTCAGCTCGGCGCCTAACCGGCTCTCGTTTATTCGCTTCAACCTTGCGGGCGGGAAAAACGATTCATTATACTGCGCCCATGCTCGATATTAAATACGTTCGCGAACAACCCGAAGAGGCTCGCCGCCGCCTGGCGTCACGCGGCGCCGGCGACGAGGGGCGCCTTGATGAGTTGTTGGCGTTCGATGAGCAGCGGCGTAAAGCCTTGGCCGAGGTCGAACAGCTCAAGGCTCAACGCAACCGTGTCTCGAAGGAGATCGGCGCGCTGATGGCCCAGAAACGGCCCGCCGAGGCGGATGCGAAGAAGTCCGAAACCCGCGAGATCGGCGACCGCATCACCAAGCTCGACGCGCAAGTGGCGGAGGCCGAGGCCGCGCGCGATCAGTTAATGCTGCGCCTGCCCAATTTGCCCAACCCAAGCGTGGCCCAAGGAAAAAGCGCGGCGGACAATCCGCTGATCCGCGTTTGGGGTGAGGCGCCGAACTTTGCCTTCAAGCCCAAAGGCCACGTTGAATTGTGTGAATCGTTGCGCCTGGTTGATTTTGCGCGCGGCGCGAAACTTTCAGGTAGCGGTTTTCTTCTCTACACGAATTGGGGCGCTCGATTGGAGCGCGCTTTGATCCAATTCCTCCTCGACCTTCACACTCAGCGGCACGGTTACGTCGAGGTCTCGCCGCCGTTCATCGTCAATCGTGAGTGCATGATCGGCGTGGGACAGTTCCCCAAATTTGTCGATCAAGCCTACGCCGCTCAGGAAGGCCTGGACGCGGGCACGCTGGGGAAGCTTTACCTGGTTCCAACCGCTGAGGCGCCGGTCGCCAATATCCACCGGGATGAAATTCTGAAAGAGGCTCAATTGCCGATACGCTATTGCGCTTACAGCCCTTGCTTCCGAGCTGAAGCGGGCGCGGCCGGGGTCGGCACGCGCGGCATGATTCGCGTGCATCAGTTCGACAAGGTTGAATTGATCAAGATCGTCAAGCCGGAGCAAGGCTACGACGAATTGGAAGCGATGGTGGCCGACGCCGAACGCGTGCTGCAAGCGCTGGAACTGCACTACAAGGTCATCCAACTCTGCACCGGCGATATGGGCTTCGCCAGCGCCAAGACCTACGACATCGAAGTTTGGGCGCCAGGGCAGGGGACTTACCTCGAAGTTTCCAGTTGCTCGAACTGCGAGGATTTTCAGGCGCGGCGAATGAATTTGCGCTTCAAATCGGAGTCGGGCGAGAACCGGTTTCCGCACATTCTCAACGGGAGCGGGACGGCTTTGGCTCGCCTTTTTGTCGCGCTCATTGAGACGCATCAGCAACCCGACGGCAGCGTCGCGATTCCGGCGGCGCTTCAGCCGTATCTGAAGAGCGACCGGATCACTCCGGCTTGATGCGAGTTCTTCTGGCCAGTAGCGAGGTCCACCCCTACTCCAAAACTGGCGGCTTGGCTGACATGGTGGGGGCCTTGTCGGTCTCGCTGGCGCAAGGCGGCGCCCGGGTCGGCGTCGTAACGCCGCTTTATCGTGGCGTCCGAGAACGATTTCCCGCGTTAAAACCGTTCGATTGGGAACTCGATCTTCCGCTCGGCTCGCGATCCGTCCAAGCCCGCGTTTGGACCCTGCAACCGCGGCGTGGGTTAACTTTATATTTCATCGATAAACCGGAGTTTTACGACCGCGCCGGAGTTTATCAGGAGGCCGGCATTTCTTATCCGGACAACGCGGCGCGCTACGTATTCTTCTCCAAATGCGTCGTCAACCTCGCCCGTTATTTGCCTTGGCGTCCGGAGATCGTCCACGCCCACGACTGGCAGACCGGCCTGGCGCCGCTGCTCATGCTGCATCAGCGTCGCTGGGAAGGTTGGGCCGACGCCGCTCGCAGTTGTTTGACCATCCACAACCTGGCCTACCAGGGCCACTTTTCCCGGCAGGAATACGACCTGACGAATCTGCCGTTGGATTATTTTCATCCGCACGGAGTCGAATGGTACGGCGGTTTTAACGCGCTGAAGGCCGGTATCGTCTATGCGGACCTCGTCAGCACCGTCAGCCCGCGCTATGCGCAGGAAATCCTGACCCCGGAATTCGGCTGCGGCTTGGAAGGAGTTTTGCAACAGCGGAAGGATTCGTTGCGCGGCATCCTAAACGGGGTTGACTATACCGAATGGACGACCACCGATGACAAGGCCCTGCCCAAGCCCTATTCGCGCGCCGATTTGCGCGGCAAAGGCGTGGCCAAGGCGACGCTCCAGGCGGAACTGGGCTTGCCGGTCGCGCCCGCCATCCCACTCTTTGGAAATGTCGGTCGGCTTGCGGACCAAAAAGGAATCGATATTTTGTTGGCCGCCCTGGAGGAAATGCTTTCCGCCGACCTCCAATTCGTGCTTTTGGGCAGCGGCGAGCCCTCGTATGAAGCAGCCTTCACGGATTTGGCGGCCCGATACCCGGACAAGGTCGCGGTCCGGTTCGACTTCGATAACGATCTGTCGCATCGCATTGAGGCGGGCGCGGATTTTTTCGTGATGCCGTCGAAATTCGAACCGTGCGGCTTAAATCAAATGTACAGCTTGCGTTACGGAACCATCCCAATCGTTCGCGCGACGGGCGGTTTGCAGGACTCGGTGGTTGATTTAGTCGAGAACCCCGAACAGGCGGACGGCTTGAAATTTCACGAATACTCGAGCCGCGCGCTCGCCAAGACGATTCGCAAGGCTTTAGTGCTATATCGGGAACCCGAACTGATGGCGCATTTCCTGAACAACGCGATGGCGGCGGATTTTTCGTGGACCCGGACCCGGAGGGAGTATTTGGAGCTTTACGGGACGGTATTGGGCTAACGCTCAGGGCGGCATCTGAAGTAAATATAACAAATATTGTGCGAATACACACGAATAGGTTTGCCTGAGCTTCGGGCGTCTGCACCACGCTTGCAACCGCCACTCGTCAAACTAAAGGCCGCCTACAAGATTGCCTTTTCACCGGCGGAGGACCGCTTGGCGTTTTGCGGGGGCCGCGACGTCAGCGTTCGCAGCCTCCCCGCATTCAAGCCGGTATTTGCCGTTCACCCCATTGCTCATCCTTCTCAAATTGATTTCTCACCGGGCGGACGCCTTTTGGCCCTCAAAAGCACCTCTGGCCGCATAGTCATTTTGGATGCACAGACGGGACGGACTCTTATGGATTTTCGCAACCAGAACGAGAAAGAAGGTTCCGCAGCGCTCTTTTCGAGCTGCGGGCGTAACATCGTCTCGGTTTCCTGGGGCGGCTTGTTGAGCGTGCGCGACAGTGCGACGGGTAAGCTTGTTTTCTCTCACGTTCGCGAGGACCGTATGTTGGATCACCTGTCGGTCCCTCGGGACCGCCGGTTCTTTGTTTACTCGGTTGGGCGTTCTCCTCGGTCGGATTCACAGCCACCCCCGCCAGAGGCCGTCGTCTTGCATTCGTGGCCTATTCAAAACGACTACTGCCGCGAGTTGCCCCGGCGCTGGTCATTTATTAGGGCCTTGCAGGTCAGCCCGCTGGGACAATATCTGGCAGTCATATATGGTGCACCTCCCGAGGCCGTCGAGATTTATGACATCAAGCGCTCGATCGTCGTCGCTCGCCGCGCCGTGCGTTTCGGCGGCACGGGTTGCTCCGTCGGTTGGTCGCCTGACGAGAAGCTTCTCGTCATTAACGGTGATGAGCAGTTCTTGGTGCTGGAGATGCCGAACCTCACTGAGAGGTATGTGTTTCCTTTCCGCTATCCGTGCCACGTGGTAATCTCGCCGTCATCGCGATTTCTCGCTTTGGGTTCTTGGACCAAGAGTTTCATTGTCCCGCTGGACCATTTACCGCAATTCGTCGAGAAGATGAGGGAGAAGAAGTGAAACCGCAATCGAACTCATAGGCGACGCGTCGTGAAAAACCTCTTCATCATATCGTTTGCCTGCGCAGCGGCGAGCTTGCTCGCAGTTTTCTGCCTTTCGGCCATGACGATGGTTCCTCGACTTGGTGGTGAGACTGCATGAACTCCCTTGCCCATAAAGTCGCTCTCGTGACTGGCGTCACCCGCCGTCAGGGAATCGGAGCCGCGATCGCTTTGGAGCTGGCGCAGGCGGGTGCGGATGTCTTTACGTCGTTCTATCGTCCCTATGACCGGAACACGCCATGGGGTGTGGCGGACACCGAACCCGAACAGATCTTGGACGCGCTGCGCCAGACGGGAGTCCACGCCGATGGCGTCGAAATCGACCTGGCGCACCCGGAGGGACCACGCACCCTCTTCGCGCGGGCGCAGGAGCGGTTTGGTCACATCGATATTCTCGTGAATAACGCCGCCTACTCGACGACGACGCGGGTGGAACAGATGACCGCGGCCGATCTCGATCACCATTATGCCGTCAACCTGCGCGCCGTCCTGCTCTTATGCCTGGAGTTCGTCAAGGGCTTCACCCACAGCGGGGCTGGACGAATCATCAACCTCACCTCTGGGCAAGGGCTGGCGGCGCTGCCCGACGAGCTGGCCTACGCCGCGACCAAAGGCGGCGTCGATGCGTTGACACTGAGCTTGAGCGCCGCCGTCGCAGGGCGCGGGATGACCGTAAACGCGGTGGATCCCGGCCCAACAGATACGGGCTGGATGCGGGCGGAGCAGCGGGCGGCGCTGCTCGCGACGGCGCCAATGGGTCGCCTGGGGACACCTCAGGATGCGGCGCGGGTGGTGGCCTTCCTTGCGTCAGAGGCCGCAGGATGGGTCACCGGTCAGGTGATTCGGGCGCGGGGGAGCAGTTAGCCCGCAATCACTTCCCGTCGCGGTAACGTCTTAAACAGTAAATCGGCGCCACAAGGTAGCCCGCTGACTGAAGAGGAATCACCTTTACCGCGGAGTCCACCCAAACCGTTCCGACACCGGCCAGTAAACGAAGCATGACTTGCCGATGACGTTTTCCTGCGGGAAATCACCCCACGACCGTGAATCGGCGCTGTTCAACGTGTTGTCGCCCATGACGACATAATGTTGGGGGCGGACGACGAATTCCTCTTTAGCGTTCGGAAAATAAGGCGCCAAGCCGGCCACGCCGGCTCGACGGGCGGTTTCGCCATTGACGTGGCCGGAGTAATGGCTTTCCTCGGGATCGCCAACGAACGAATAGACGAACTCGAAATGCGGCGTCGCCGCGTCGAGGCGTTCGCCATTCACGATCAAGTGCCGGTCGTCGCCGATGCGCAGATGCTCGCCGCCGAGACCCACGAGCCGCTTGATGTAAAACTGGTCACCCTGAATCGCGAGTCCCGGCACGTCTTTGGTCTCAAAAACCACGATCTCGCCGCGCCGCGGACGACGAAAATTATAGGTCACCCGATTGACGAAAAGATGATCACCAGCCGTGACCTTCAGGTTTATGATCTCCTCGCCGGGCTGATAATTGTGATGCCACATGGCGCCGCCGCGCCGCAGCAGGCTCTCGGGTGGAAACCAAACGGTGTAGGTCGTATCACCGATTTGGAAATCCTCCTTTTTCACGAATGGAAAAACCGTCTTCGGGCCGTCCGCGCTGCGCAACTCGCCACCGGTCTTCGCCACGACCCGGTAATAGGACGTGCCATGCACCCACGACTCATAGATTCGCCGCCACCCGGTGGGAATCGAGGCCTCCGGACTCACGCGCAAATCGGTTTGATGAATCCCATAAAGGGTCGGCTGCATCGATCCCGTCGGGATTTTGAACGGCTGCAAGATGAACGTGCGAACGCCCAGTGCCACCGCGAGGGCCACCAGCAAAACCTCGACGTTTTCGCGCCAGGCCGAATTGGGATAAGGCACCAAATGCTCATTCGCGGCGCCTTCGAGGGATTCCATTCGCTCCCGCAACGTCTCGTCCGAACTACCGGACGCCACCGCGACCTGGAGGGCGTTCATCGGCGCGTAGATTCCGTCGCGCGCCGTGGGGCTGAGCAAGTCTTGCTGGGCGCGGACAAGTTTCAGGACGTGCGAGCGGAGTTCTCCGGCCTGCCGGACGGTGCGGGATAAGAGCCAGCGCAGGATCATAAAACGTCGTTAGCGGCTGCCCCAGCCAAGGCGGCTGGTGAACGGCCAAAAGACCAGAAATGATTTTCCGATGACCTTTTGCCGGGGAAAATCACCCCAAGCCCGCGAATCGAAACTGTTCATCGTATTGTCGCCCATGACGAGGTACCGGTTCGGCCCAACGATGTTCTCGGCGGTTTCATTGGGAAACAACGGCGCCAGCTCCGCGCGGCTGTATTGCGCGCCGACCACTCCATTGACGTGCCCGGAATAGTGATCAATGAGTGGAATCGGGCCGAAGTTATAGACCTTGTCAAAATGAGGCGTGCTCGCGTCCAGGCGCTGCCCGTTGACCACCACGTGCCGGTCGTTACCGATGCGCAGATGATCGCCGCTCAAGCCGATCAACCGTTTGATGTAGTAGGTGTCCTGAATCAGTAGAGGAATCCCGGAAGAGATAAAGACAATGATCTCACCGCGCCGCGGGTGGCGAAAATTGTAGGTCAAGCGATCGACGAAAAGATGGTCGCCGGCGGTCACCTTGAGCTTGAGAATGTCCTCGCCCTGGTGAAACGTTTGCCCTTGCTGCCAGCCGGTCATCTGGCCGAGGTCGGCCGGCGGAAACCAAATCGTGTACCATTGATCGCCGACGAGGAGCCGCTGCCGTTTGACGAACGGCAAAAGCGTTTGGGGCGCTTCGAGCGCCTGCAACGGTCCGTCCGCCCGCGCGACCACGTGAAAATAGGAGACGCCGTACGCCAGGCGTTCAAACACTCGCCGCGCCACGCCCGGAATCTGAAAGCCGGCGTCGCCGCGATGGTCCTCGTGCGTGATCCCAAAGAGAGTCGGCTGCATCGACCCCGACGGAATCGTGAAATGCTGCGCAAAGAAGGTAAAGATCGACAGCACGATGGTGAGGCTCACCAAAATCATCTCGACGTTCTCCCGCATCACCGCTTGCGGATACGGCCGCAGCGCCTGGCTGGCGACCCCTTCAAACCGTTCCATCTCGGCGCGCAAGTCGGCCGCCGAAGCGTGCGAAGTAATGCGTTCGTCGAACCGGGTCAACGCGGTTCGTAAGTTGGCGACCGCCGCCGCAGGCAGCACGTCCTGTTGAGCCCGAAACATCTTGATGACGTGGCGCCGCAGTTCGACCGCCTGGCGCACGGCCTTCGAGCCGATCCATTTCCACCACATAACCATTACGCCTTCAGCACTTCGATGAAGGCTTCCTGCGGAATATTGACCGAGCCGAAGGTTTTCATCCGCTTTTTGCCTTCCTTCTGTTTCTCCAGCAATTTGCGTTTGCGGCTGATATCGCCGCCGTAGCATTTCGCGGTCACGTCCTTGCGCATGGCGCTCACCGATTCACGGGCGACGATTTTGCCGCCAATCGCGGCTTGGATCGCCACCTGAAATTGCTGGCGGGGGATCACTTCCTTCAGTTTGGCCGCCAGCGCCCGTCCCCTGCCCTCGGCTTTGTCGCGATGCACGATGCACGAAAAAGCGTCCACCGGCTCGGCATTGACCAGCATGTCGAGCTTAATCATGTCCGAGGCTTGATAACCGGCATATTCATAGTCCATCGAACCGTAGCCACGGGTCAGGCTCTTGATTCGGTCATGAAAATCAATGAGGATTTCATTCAGCGGCAGCTTGCTCGTCAGCATGACCCGGCGTGCGTCGAGGGTCTCGGTATGGCTGACCTGACCACGCTTCTCACCGAGCAGAGCCATGATATCGCCAATGTTTTCGTTCGGACAGATCACAAAGGCTTCGACCATCGGCTCTTCAATTCGCTCGATATAATTCGCTTCGGGCATGAAGGCCGGGTTATCGATGTCCTTCGTTTGGCCGTCCGTCAAGGTCACCTTATAGACAACGCTCGGGTAGGTGGCGATAATGTCCATCCCGTATTCCCGGCGCAATCGTTCCTGCACGATTTCGAGATGGAGCAAGCCAAGAAATCCGCACCGGAAACCGAAGCCCAACGCCACCGAGCTTTCCGATTGATAGACAAACGCGGAATCGTTCAGTTGCAACTTGCCCAAGTTGACTTTCAGATGCTCGTAGTCGGCGGTATTGATCGGGTAAATCCCGCTGAACACCATCGGATGGATTTCCTGGAAACCAGGCAGTGGCGCCGACGGTATGCGAGCGTCCGTCAGTGTGTCGCCCATCTTCACGTCCTTCGGGCTTTTGATATTCGCCGTGAAATAGCCGGTCTCACCGACTTCGAGCCGGTCGCGAACGTAGGGCTTGGGGTTGAAACTGCCGACCTCTTTGACTTCAACGTTTTTACCCGAGTGCAGCAGCTTCACCTGCATGCCCGCCTTTAATTCACCGTTGAAGACGCGTACGTGCGTCACCACGCCTTTATACGTGTCAAAGTAAGAATCGAAACCCAAGGCTTGCAGTGAGGCCGCCCCGGTCGGTTTCGGCGGCGGGATCCGGGCGACGATCGCCTCAAGGATTTCCTCGATCCCAATCCCTTCCTTCGCGCTCGCCGGAATGGCCGTTTCCGCGGGGATCGCCAGAATGTCTTCCAGTTGCGTCTTCGTCAGCGGGACGTTCGCGTGCGGCAGGTCGATCTTATTGATCACCGGGATGATGGTCAGATTCTGTTTCATCGCCAGGTGGACGTTGGCGACGGTCTGCGCTTCCACGCCCTGAGCGGCGTCAATGATTAGCAAGGCGCCTTCGCACGCGCTGAGGCTGCGCGAGACTTCGTACGAAAAATCGACGTGACCGGGCGTATCGATCAGGTTCAACTCGTAAGTTTCCCCGTTTTTCGCCTTATACGACATCGTCACCGGATGCGCCTTAATCGTGATGCCACGCTCCCGTTCCAAATCCATCGAATCAAGCAGTTGGGCTTCCATGTCGCGCGTGGCGATTGTGCCAGTCCGATGCAGCAGCCGATCCGAGAGGGTCGTCTTGCCATGGTCAATGTGGGCGATAATGCTAAAATTTCGTATGTGCGCGGCGTCCATCTTTTTTCTTATTCTCCAGACCGGATTTCCAACATGACTGCCTCAGCGGTGATTCCCCGCTTCAACCTGCCGGGAAAGCTTGATTCCCAATTTTAAAAGCTTCTGCGCGCCCGCTTCCGAATCGGCCTCCGCGTAAATGCGCAGGATCGGCTCGGTTCCCGAGCCGCGCAGCATCAACCACGCGCCGTTCTGCGCGATGAATTTGACGCCGTCGTACGCTTTGACTTCGCTCAACTTCGAGCCGAGCAAGTTCTTCGGCGGCCGCGCACGACAGAAATCCATTAGCTCCGGGCGCTTCTCCACCGGGAAATGGGCGTCCACACGGGCGTAATGGTGCGGCCCGAATTCCTTCACCAATGTGTGCAATAATTTGGCGATCGGCTGGCCTTCGGCCGCCAGCATCTCCAGCAGCATCATGCCGGCGAGAATTCCGTCCCGCTCGGGGATGTGGCCCGGGAACCCGATCCCACCGCTTTCTTCAAAGCCAAGCAAAACGTCGCCGCGCCGCATCTCGGCGCAAACATACTTGAACCCTACCGCTGTTTCCACCAAGGGCAACCCGTACTTCGCGCACATTTTGTCCACCATCGATGTGGTGGTAAGCGCTTTGACGACCCGTCCCCTGCCCTTGCGGTTGACAATAAAGTGCCGCAAGAGGAGGCAGATCAACTGATGAGTCGAGAGATACCCGCCCCGCCCATCCATCGCGCCAACGCGATCGGCATCACCGTCGGTGACCAGACAAATATCGTGGGGATGCTTTTTCAGGTAAGCAGCTGACCGGACATAGTTCCTCGCGATTGGCTCGGGATTGATGCCGCCGAAAAAGGGATCGTGACCACCGTTCAGAGTCGTGACCCGGCAACTGGTTCCCGCGAGCAATTCATCGAAACAGCCCGCTCCGACCCCAAACAGCGCGTCGTGGGCGAATCGCAGCTTTGAACCGCCGATCAATTTCATATCCACCAGTTTCCGGATGGCTCGGTAGTGCGCCGGTCGGATGTCGCGAATCTGAATCAGGCTGGCCTTCTTGGCCTGCTCGATCCCCGTGGCACGAACCGGGTTGCGGTCCAGATACGATTCAACCGCCTGGCACATCGGCGATTCGGCGGAACCGCCATAATCGGCCTTGAGCTTGAACCCGTTGAAGATCGGCGGATTGTGGCTGGCGGTAATCATGACCCCGCCCGCGGCGTCCTGCGCCTTCACCGCGAGCGAGACGGACGGCGTTGGCGTCGGCGTTGAGGTCAACGTCACCTGAAACCCGTTGCCCGCGAGAATCTCGGCCGTTCGCAACGCGAACTGGTCGGACAGAAACCGGCGGTCGTAGCCGACGACGGCTCGGCGGTCGCGGGCCGTCGCCGTCTCGTTCCAATAATCGGCGGTCGCCTGCGCCACGCGCTCGACGTTTTGAAACGTAAAGTCCTCCGCGATGACCGCGCGCCAACCGTCGGTGCCAAATCGGATCTGCGACATGCCCGGTTTAGTCCTGACGAGTCTGCTCCGCCTTAACGAGCTTCCGCATCTTGGCGACGGCGGCCCGCATGTTGCGATGGGCGAAAAGGCCGGTTCCGCTGACGAAGGTGTCCGCCCCGGCGCGCGCGCATTCGACGGATGTTTTGAAATTGATACCCCCGTCCACTTCGATGCGGTAGTTCAGACGCTTCTCGCGCCGCCACTGGGCGGCCTGTTGAATCTTGGGAAGCATCTCCGAGATGAACGGTTGCCCGCCAAAACCCGGGTTGACCGTCATGACGAGGAGCAGATCGATTGCCGCCAGATGGGGCAAGACCTCTTCCATTTTGGTCGGCGGATTGATCGCCAGCCCGACCTTTTTATTGAGGGCCTTGATCTTCCAGAGCAACGGCGTCACCTGGCTTCCCAATTCGACGTGAATAATGATTTCATCCGCCCCTGCCTTCGCAAACGGCTCCAGGAGAATCTCGGGCCGGGAGCACATTAGATGCACGTCGAAAAACGCCCGTGTTCGGGAGCGAACCGCGCGAACGACTTCTGGGCCAAAAGAAATATTCGGGACAAAATGACCATCCATGATGTCCAGGTGCAGCCACTCGGCCCCGGATCGCTCCGCGCGGGCGGCTTCGTCCCCGAATCGTCCGTGGTTCGCCGCCAGCAAAGAAGGCGCAATAATCATCGGCTAAGGCTAGAGGAAATCTCCGGTCGGCGGCAAGCTTAAGTGGCGCCTGACCAGCGGGCGCTTCCACAGGCTGTCGCCGGTCGGACATGAGGCCGATTGGGCATCGGCCAGGCAGATTTGCCGTCGGAAAAGGCTGCTCTTCGACAGTTTAGACCGGCGCCGGCGCCGGCGATCCCAGGCCGCCCGGCCCGAGCTTCGGCGGCAGCGGTTTGGGAACCTCCGGCAGCGTCGTCGCGGCGATTGCGCCCGTCGGCGGACCGACCTGGGGCGTGGGCGGCGGCGGGGTAAATTTGCCGGTCCGCACGATTTCCGTGACTTGATCACCGTCCAACGTTTCAAATTCGAGCAACGAATTGGCGATCAGTTCAAGCTTGTCGCGATTGGCGTCGATGATCTCTTTGGCGGTTCGGTAACCGTTATCGATGATGAGCTTGACCTCCGCGTCAATTTCCTGGGCGATCCTCTCGCTGTAGTCTTTACTGCGGATCATCTCGCGCCCGAGGAACACGTACTCATTATTCTCGCCATACTGGACCATCCCGAGCTTGTCGCTCATGCCCCAATGGCAAACCATCGCGCGCGCCATCTGCGTGGCCTGTTGAATGTCGCCGGTGGCGCCGGACGAAATGTCATCCGAGATAATCTCTTCCGCGATCCGGCCCGCCATCGTGACCGCGACCATATCGAGCAGTTCTTTTTTGCGCCGGCTCAGAATGTCGTCTTTGGGCAACGACATGGTTAATCCCAACGCCTGCCCGCGCGGGATGATCGTCACCTTGTGCAAAGGATGCGTATGCTTGAGCATCACGTTGACCAGGGCATGACCCGCTTCGTGCCACGCCGTGAACTTCTTCTCCTCGTCGGTCATCGCCAAGCTACGACGCTCGCGACCCCATCTGACTTTGTCACGCGCCTCTTCCAATTCGTGCATCCCGATGGCCTTCTTGTTCATCCGGGCGGCTAACAGCGCCGCCTCGTTGAGCAAATTCGCCAATTCGGCTCCGGAGTAACCGGGCGTACCGCGAGCGATGACCGCCAGGTCCGCGGCCGGCTCGAGCTTAACGTTTTTCGCGTGAACCTTAAGGATCGCCTCGCGACCACGCACGTCGGGCAAATTAACGGTGATTTGCCGGTCAAATCGTCCTGGGCGCAACAGAGCCGGGTCGAGCACGTCGGGCCGATTCGTCGCCGCGATGATGATGATGCCCTCCTGGGTATCGAAACCGTCCATCTCGACCAGCAGCGCGTTCAACGTCTGCTCGCGCTCGTCGTTCCCACCGCCAAGGCCGTGCCCGCGGCTGCGGCCCACGGCGTCGATTTCATCAATGAAAATCAGGCAGGGCGTGTTCTTGCGCGCTTGCTCGAACATATCCCGCACGCGGCTGGCGCCGACGCCGACGAACATTTCCACGAAATCGGAGCCGCTAATGCTGAAGAACGCGGCGTCCGCTTCGCCGGCGATCGCCTTGGCCAGTAGCGTCTTGCCCGTTCCCGGCGCGCCGATCATTAAAATCCCTTTCGGAATGCGCCCACCGAGTTTTTGGAACTTCTTGGGGTCTTTGAGGAATTCAACCAATTCAGAGACTTCATCCTTGGCCTCCTCGACACCGGCGACATCTTTGAAGGTCGTGCGGTTCTTCTCCTTATTGAGCATCCGCGCCTTGCTCTTGCCGAAACTCAGGGCGCCCTTCCCCGCCATCTTGATTTGGCGGATGAAGAAGAACCAAATGAGGACCGCGATCACCAGGATCGGCAGCATCCCATAGATAAAGCTCAACAGCAGAGTGTTCGGTTCTTCAAACTCAAACTTGCCGGATTCCTCGAGCTGATCCAAACGATTTGGGGAAAGCGGCAGCTTAACCTTAAAGCTGGTCCCGACGCTGTCCGTCTCACTGGCTCGGTACTTGCCGCGAATCTCCCGCAATTCGGAAGCCTGCGGGTTGAAGTTGATCACCCCGCTGATGATCTTCTTGTTATCGACTAGTTCGAAAAACTTGGAGGGCTGAAGCGTCGTGAAGCGGGAATCAACGCGATCCCGCAAAACCACGAGCAGCGGCACCGCCCCGATGATCGCGATCCATAACAGCCAGGTGCGCGGCGGGACTTTTGGATCCCCGTTCTTATACTTCCCGTTATCGTTTGACCGATTATCGTCAGACATGTTCGTATTTGATCTGGCCCAAGCTACCATAGCCTTCTGCGGGGCGCAATGACTACCCAGACTTTGCGGCGCCACCCGGGGTCAGCGAGATGGGGGCCTTACATCGGTCACGACTCAACCGACACGGCTCCAATACCATTTCAACCACCGATTTGTCCGTTTGTCCAGCTTGAATCGCTCGGATATTCGTAACCCTTCGACCCAAAATAGTTCACCTGCCGAGGTCGCGGCCACCAACAAGCGACGCCGTTTCGCCGCCGGAACCTTAAGATTCGTCAGCAAGTCTTGGAGCTTGACGGGCTTTGGCATTCCAATCGGTTGAAACCGATCCCCCGGACGCCAGTGGCGGACACAAATGGCGCCGCCGACCTTATCGAGGTCAAAAAACTCGCTGCCGGCTTGGAATTTCGGCAGCGGCATTCCCCTCGTTCCAGCCATCACCTGCCAACCCAACCGCATCCCGTCCCAATCCAGTCTGCCCGCGGGCGGAACGATCTCGACGGGCAGTTCCGCCCGGCTGAAATCAAGCGCTTCAGTTCGTTCCAGCGTGAGACGTCCGACTTCATCGCGGCTCAGGCGAACTCCCGGGGCAATCGTCTGCGGCTGATCGGCCGATTGACGGAGACGCTCGATCAGTTCAAAGCTCACCTCTGTCCCCAGCGCGTGCAATTGGGATTGAATTACCTGCCGCTGCACCGCGGGATGCAACGTCTGAAATGGGATGCCCTGCTCGGCCCCTGCGCCGAGCCATGCAGCCGCCGCCCGAGCCACAAAGTCAGCCTCGGCTCCGATAATCTCCATCGCGCGCAGGGTTGTTTTGTTCAGCGCGGGTTGAAACCGGGCGCGGAGCCGTGGCAACAGTTCCACTCGGACACGGTTCCGCAAAATGTCAGTATTGGCGTTCGACGAATCGTCTCGATACGGGATTTTCTCGGCGCGCGCGAAGGCCTCCACCTCCACCCTTTCCAAATCGAGCAGCGGTCGAATCAGGCGCACCCGCGCATCGCCCGGCGAGGGACTGGACCATTTCATCCCGCCCAACCCTTCGCCCCCTGCTCCACGGAGGAGCCGGAGGAAGAATAATTCGACCTGATCGTCGGCCTGATGGGCGAGCGCGACCGTCGTCATGCCGATCCGTTTCGCCGTCCGCGCGAGAAATTCGTGACGCGCGACACGAGCGGCCATTTCAAGCGAGGCCTTCGAGGTCTGTTGAATCCGGGCCACGTCGATGGTTTCAGCGACGCACAGGAGGTTTAACGCCGCCGCTGCCCGCTGGACAAAGCGTTCGTCCTCGTCACTTTCGGAGCCGCGCAAACCGTGATTCAAGTGCGCTACCGCAAGGCGCCACGCGAATTTCCCGGCTAGTCGGTGGAGAACGTGGAGCAGGACCATCGAATCGACCCCGCCTGACACGCCGATGAGAGCCTTTTGACCGCGCCGCAACAGCCGCTCAATCCGGATCGAACGTTCGACTTGGGCCACCAGGTCACTCACCCGTTCAGGCTAGTGCCTTGCCCCTCCGCGAATCAACACCGGAAGTCGGCCCGGCGGCGACCATCCGTGGCCCGCCCCGCAAGCGGTACGGCCTGAGCGAGTCAGACGCAATTCAAAGGCGCGAAGGCGCGACCGAGAATCGGCGCGCTTGGGGTTTGCAGCCATCCCTCGAGCAATCCGGCGTAGAGGCAACGGAAGTCAGTGTGATATTTAAGGTCACCATTGACAAGTTGTTCGGGCGCCAGACTCGGAAGCTCGCCGATGAGTCCAGCCTTCACTTTCGGTCCGACGACGAATAGCGGGGCCGCGGCGCCGTGGTCGGTGCCACCGCTCGCGTTCTCCGCCACCCGGCGGCCAAACTCGCTGAAGGTCATCAAAACCACTCGCTGAAAATTCCCCTGCGCTTTCAGGTCATCGGTGAAAGCCTTGACCGAATCGCCGAGGTCTCGCAGCAGCCGGTCCTGAGCGCCGAGTTGATTCGTGTGGGTGTCATACCCGCCTTGGGAAACGTAGTAAACCCGCGTCGGGAGGCCGCCGCCGATCAGACGGGCGATCAAACGCAGGCCGTTGCCAAACGGGGACCCGGGATAGATCGCTTCGTTTTTCACTTTTCGACTGATGGCCCGAATCTGATCGGAGCTTACCTGGGCGTCCAGCGCGGTACGCTCCAGGAAGTCAAGGACCGACCCCGGCCGTTTGGCCGAGCCGCTGATCGCGCTGATGCTACCCCCTGAATTGTTCTCGGAATGCCCCTCCATTTCGATTCCATCGGCGTGATTGAGTTGCCGATAGAACTGTTCGCTCAGGCCGGTTTCGCCGGGCTGCGGATGCTCGTCGCTCACGAAGCGGTAATTCTCCGGATTCTCCAGGCTCACTCCAACCGGCTTTGGCCCGGAAAAAGCCTGCGGCATTTGGCGGCCAATATTCACCCCGACGGTTGGATCACTGCCCTGGCACGCGTGGTCGAAATAGCGTCCGAGCCAGCCATATTTTTCAAACCGCTCGGAATCGCTCGCGGTCTGCCAGATTTCGGTCGAGCGAAAATGAGAACGATTGGGATTGGGATAGCCGACGCCCTGGACGATCGCCAATTGTCCAGCGTCGTACAACGACTTGAATCCCTCCATGCCTTCATGCAGGCCCAGTTGGTCATTGAGCTTCAGGACCGAATTCGCCGCCACGCCAAGCCGTGGTCGGGCGCGGCGATAATCATCGTTGCTGAACGGGATCACCGTATTCAGCCCATCGTTGCCACCGGCCATTTGGACGATCACCAGTATCGGCGAGTCCTTGCCGGTCACGACTTGAGTCGCCGAATTGGCGGCTTCGGCGTGCAGCGCTGCAAATGTCTCAGCGAGGAAAGACGGCACGGTCCACGACAGCGCGCCGCCCAGGAGAGTCCCGCGCAGGAATTCGCGGCGGGTATGTAACGGGGATTCTGAGTTCATAGCGGTCTCATCGGTTCAAATTCTCTGGCCATTCAATAGGGCCTCGTTGGAGTCGCGTGGTTCAAGTCAATTGAAACTCCGGCGTGCTCATGAGCAAGCGAATCGCGTGCCGGATTTCGGAATCACCGAGCGTCTCTTGCTTGGCAAGGTATTCCGTAATCGTTTCGCGCTGGGAGGCCTTCAGGGGCGCTTGAAGGAATCGTTTTTCCATCGCCGCCACCAAGGCGTCGCGGTCGGACCGTTCTTCCGGGTTGAAAAGTTTGGCGACTTCCGCCGGTCCATATGGTCCGCCTGCCAATTGCCCCATTTCCATCATCATCGCCATGCCGGGCCGATCGGCTACCATCGGAACCGCGTTTCGTCCCAGGACTAACACCGCGGCCAGATTATACCGGTTCAGTAAATTGTTCGTGGTGATCCAATTGATACCGCCGTCCCAGCCTTTGACGTTGGGCGGCGCGAACAAATCCTGCCCGAGCAAACGCAGGAGGTTGGTCGCGAGAAACGGCGGCGGCAGGTCGCGTTCCAGTGTCCGCACGGTGTTGACCATGATTTGCACCGGGCTTTTCACTTCGTTGTTAACCACCGTCGGCGAATAAAACTCCTCGCTCCGAAACATCATCCGCAAAAGTGGCTTAAAATTGGATCCGCCGCGCCGGAATTCATCGGCCAGCGCCGTCGTCAAAGCCTCGGATGGCGGCTCGCCCGCGAAGAAGTTCCACACCTTTGCGGTAATGAAGCGCGCGGATTGCGGCTGGGCGGCGATCTCATTCATGACGTCCGTTCCCGTCAGATTGCCGGTGCGACCCAGCACGGTCTTGATCCCGGTATCGTGAATCGCCCAGCGATACTCGAATTCTTCGCGCACCCGGTTCAGCGTCCAACCGGTTAGCGCGCGGGCGGCTTCGCCAATGTCTTTTTCCGAATAGTGGCCCTCCCCAAGCGCGAACAACTCCATCACTTCGCGCGCGAAATTCTCGTTCGGATGCTCCTTCCGGCTTTGCGCTTGATCGAGCCAGACTAGCATCGCGGGGTCCTTGGCGACCGCCGTCAATAATTCGCGCCAATTTCCGTCGCCCAACCGGCGAAACGTATCGTTCTGGCGCCACATGAAATAAGTGTCGCGCACTTTCTGCGCGCTCGTCGCGAAGTGGCCGTGCCAGAATAGAACCAGCTTCTCCTGCAATGGGCGTGGCCCCTTCGCCATTCGTTCGAGCCACCACTGGCGCAACTCAAGCAGATGAACCTGTTGCGTGCGTTGCTCTTTACGCTGAAGTTCCTTGCGTTGGTCAGGCGGCGCCTGCCGGATCGCGCGCACGCGTTCCCATCGTTCCGGGTCGGGTTTGGCCCACTCCGGGTCCGGCGTCGGGTCTGGGACCCGATGATAGTCAACCAGTTGCTCGACGGCTTGCTCCCCTCCGAGCGCTGCCAAATGATTGATCTCCGCTGGCGTGCCGCCAAATCCCGCCCGATTTAGCAGGTGCGCCGCCGTGGCGAAATTCCACTTATCCGTAGCTAATGGCTTCAGCATACCACCTGATTAGACGGTGGGCGCCCCCGCAAGGTTGCAAGGTTTCTGCGCGCGCGAAAGAATTAGTTCGTCGGTTCCCCGTGGTTAGCCCAAGCTCCATAAGACCCGCCGAAGGCTTTATGACGGACGTTCGTCCTGGCAGGCCTGGGGGGCCGCGCGAGGCTGCCTCCATTGATTTTCGCCTGGGGCAGCCCCACCCCCACCTCCGCGCGCTCAGTCGTCTTACAATATATACGTTTGTCTTTTTTCTGTTGACATGAATACGAGCGTATATATATTACCGGGCATGTTCGCCGCCTGTTCCGCCCATTCTTTCACGCGTTGTTGAATCGCCACGCCATCACTTGCCAACTATGCCGGACCTCAATCTGCCTGACGCCGAGCGCGACGTGCTGGCTTGCGTCCACCGTTTGGGTGGAGCCACCGCGAGCGCCGTCCGCGCGGCGCTGCACGCCTACCGTCCGATGAGCCACGGCGCCGTCGTGACGCTGCTTAAACGGCTCGAAGCCAAACGGCTGCTAACTCGTCAGAAGGCGCCCACGGGCAAAGCTTACGTCTATCAGCCAACCAGGAATCATGGCGCCAACTTTCGCGGATTGATCAAAGAGATGTTGCAACGAGTGTTTCACGGTGACGGCGTCGCGTTGGTGGCGTCGCTGTTTGAGACCAAGGCGCCGAGCGCCGCGGAGGTGGAGAAACTGCAGGAAATGCTGAATGATCTGCGGCGACGAAGAAAGAAGGGAGAGCCATGAACGAAATGATCCAAACCTTGAACCAGGCTTCATCCTGGTGGTGGTTCAACCTCACGCACGCCGCGTGGCAATCCGCCTTGCTCGCCGCCGCGGTCCTGGCCTTGGCGCGGTTCGGCCGCCGCTGGCCCGCTCCATGGCGCCACTCGCTTTTGCTCCTGGCGCTCTTGAAATTCGCCATCCCCCCGTGCGTGCCCAGCCCATCAGGTCTCTTTAGCATGGCCGGCCCGCTCGTCCAGCCTCCGCGGCCAGCCTGGCGCGAGGCGCCGCAGCTTGCTCCGTTGGCCCCCGTCGCGCCTCGGCTCAGCGAACTTAATCAGTTGCCGCCGACTCAGTCGCCTGGCGCGGAAGGTCTCGAATTGAACTCGCCTAATCCGGCGCTGCAATCGACGCGAGACGCGAAACGTGATCTCTCTGCGCCCTTCGAGCCGCTGGATTGGCGATCCTGGCTCTTTTTGATTTACCTGGGAGGGATCGGCGTCGGCGTCGCGCGCCTCGCGTTACAGGTCGCCTCTCTACGCGCGATGCTTCGCGGGGCCGAAAAAGTCGCGGATGAGCGGGTGGTGGCTTTATTCGCCCGGACCTGCGAGGCGTTGGAGTTGCGGTGTCCACCCCGCTTGCTCGTCTCCACAACGGCCGATACACCGCTCGCGGCAGGCGTCCTTGACCCGGCGATAATCCTTCCCGAAGCGACGCTCCGACGACTTTCGGCCGACGAGTTGCGGCCGGTCTTCACCCACGAGCTGGCCCATTTCCGGCGGCGCGACTTGTGGGTAAATTGGTTGCAAGTCTTTCTGCAACTGATCTGGTGGTTCAACCCGCTGCTCTGGGCGCTGAATAACGCCCTGCGCCGCGCGCGGGAGGATTGTTGCGATGACGTCGTGTTGTCGCGCGGTCTGGCCACGAACGACGCCTACTGCGATATTCTGCTCCGCGCCGCCGCCGACCCGTCCGGCCCGCCACCCTCCGCGATTGCCCTCGCCTTGGCGGAGCGCTTGCACCCTTTGAGTCGCCGACTGCGGCGCATCTCCGACCAGTCACTGGGCAGGATGCACCGGCTCTCCCTGGCCGGCATTTTGGTCGTAATCCTGGCGGGCGGAGTTCTGCTCCCGGGATTGAGAAGCGAGCCGGCGATTGATCGAACCGGGCCTCCGGGTTCGCCGGCGGACCTATTCCACCGTCTTGCCATCCGGGGCAATCTCGCGAAACGCTCGCAGGCGAAGCTGCTTGATCAATTTATTCACCTCCAGCCGGCCCCGGTTGCATTTTTGCAGGGACAAATGGAATCCCGAACTAAGACGAGAATCGAAGAATCGGCCGCGCTCCGTCGAAAAGCCATCTGGCTCACGGGACAGCTCGGTCCTGAGGCAAAAGCGGCGGTTCCCGCGCTCGCCAAGCTGCTGAACGATTCCGATCCGGCCGTCGCCCGCGAAGCCGCCGCGACTCTCGCCTCCATCGGCGCCCCTGCCGGGGAAGCGCTGCCAGCGCTATTGACCGCGCTAAAGAATCGTCTCTACGGCGCGGGGCCCGCGCTGGTCCGGATCGCGCCGGATTCCCCGGTGGTTCTCGGCGCCTTGATCGAGGCGCTGGGAGATCGGGATTGCCCGTTTCGCGATCAATTGGTTTATCCGCTGGGCGGGCTGCGCTGCGACGCCGCGCGGGTCCGGGCGGCGCTGGTTTCGGCTCTGCATGACGAGGACGGCGGGGTGAAACGGGCCGCGGCGGTCGTGTTGGTCCAGTTGGGCGGCGACACCCGCGAGGCAAACGACGTTCTCCATTCGGCCCGGGCCAACTTTTACGCGCTCTCCGCGATGACGAAGATCGGACCAGCCGCCCAGCCGATGCTTCCCGCGCTGCTTGACAGCATGAAAGGCCCGGACACGCGTTACCGCCTCCTCGCGGCAAATGCCCTCTGGCGGATCGATCCGACCCAAACCGCGCTAAGCGTATCGCTGCTCGCCGAAGGGATCCGGCGGCCCGAAAACGAATCGACCGAGCAGGTCTATTTCGTTTCCCGCGCGCTGGGTGAAATCGGCCCGTCCGCCCGCGCCGCGGCGCCCGCGCTCCGGCGGGTCGTGGCGGACTATCGCGATTGGCCGCGCTGGACCGCTGCCGCCGCCCTTTGCCAAATCGATCCGACCGAGAGGCGAAAACTCCTACCCGAAATCATTTCGGCCACCAAGGATACCGATCGCCTCGACCGTGTGTCCCTGGTCCGCACCCTCGGCGAACTCGGCCCCGTCGCCAAGTCTGCGGCGCCAGCGCTTCACGTCATCGCCGAAACGGGCGAACCGGAGCTTCGCCCCGCCGCCACCGCCGCGCTGGCGAAGATCGAACCGCCAAATTCCCTTTGATGGTTCCGAAGACCGGATCGTCGGCATTCATGCCACCGCTCCCGGTTTGAGCGCAACCTTGCGCTCGCGCACGGCCTTCGTTCGGACCCGCGCGCCAAACTTAATCGACCTTGGTCGCCCATCCAATTCTGCCATTGCGGCGGCCAAGCCGTTTGCCCAATATCCGCCGCCTATATGGCAATTGGCCGAAAGCAATACCCCTTCGACTTGATCGAAGCAAAATGGCAGCGAATTTGGGACGACCAGCAGACGTTCCGGGCGTGGAACCCAGGTGAACAAATCCCGGCGACGCATCCGTTCGCCCGCCGGCACCAGACGCTGCCGCCGAAGTATTATATCCTCGATATGTTCCCCTACCCGTCGGGCGCCGGCCTCCATGTCGGCCATCCTGAGGGCTACACCGCCACCGACATTCTCGCCCGGTACAAACGCGCGCGGGGATTCAACGTCCTTCACCCGATGGGCTGGGACGCATTCGGCCTGCCGGCGGAACAATATGCGATCAAGACCGGCCAGCACCCGCGCCAGACCACGGTGGCGAATATCGCGACCTTCAAACGCCAAATCAAAGCGCTCGGTTTCAGCTACGATTGGACGCGCGAGATCGACACCACCGATCCGAAATACTTTAAGTGGACGCAGACGATTTTCCTGAAGCTGTATGACGCGTGGTTCAACCCGGTTACGAATCGCGCCGAACCCATCGGGACGCTGCCCTACCCGCCCGAAGTTGCCACGGAGGAGGCAAAGCGGGCCTTTCGCGACAGCAAACGGCTGGCCTACGTCGCCGAGGCTCCGGTCAATTGGTGCCCGGCGCTCGGGACGGTTCTGTCGAACGAGGAGGTCATCGACGGCAAGAGTGAGGTTGGCGGTTTTCCGGTGATTCGTCGGCCGATGCGGCAATGGATGCTGCGCATCACCGCCTTCGCCGAACGCCTCCTGACGGACCTCGAGACGATCGACTGGAGCGACTCGCTCAAGGAGATGCAGCGCAACTGGATTGGCCGGTCAGAAGGCGCCGAGGTTGTCTTCACGGTCGCGGATTCCACGGCTCAGATCACGGTGTTTACGACCCGCCCCGACACGCTCTTCGGCGCCACCTATATGGTCTTGGCGCCCGAGCTGGGGTTGGTGGATCAAATCGCCCCGGCGGCTTGGCCCGCGGGAACGCCCGGTCGCTGGCAAGGGACGGACGCGGCCAACGCCGCGACCCCCGCCGCCGCCATTCGCGCGTATCGAGCGTTTACCGCGTCCAAGAGCGATCTCGAACGCACCGAGTTGGCGAAGGAAAAGACCGGGGTCTTCACCGGCGCCTTCGCGATCAATCCCGTCAATGGCGAACGGATTCCGATCTGGATTGCCGACTACGTTTTGGCCACGTACGGGACGGGCGCGATCATGGCGGTCCCGGCCCATGACGCGCGGGACGGCGAGTTCGCGCGGGAATATGAACTGCCGATTCGACCGGTCGTCCAAGCTCCCGCCGGCGCCGAATCGATCGGTTTCGTCGGCGACGGCGTCGCGATCAACTCTGGATTTCTCACCGGGCTGCCGACGCCGGAGGCGAAAAAACAAATCACCAATTGGTTGGAAGAGCGCGGCGTCGGGCGCAAAACGATCAACTACAAGTTGCGCGACTGGCTTTTCAGCCGCCAGCGGTACTGGGGTGAGCCGTTTCCGATCGTTTGGAAGGACGGTCATCACGAAGCGGTTTCGGCGTCACTGTTGCCCCTGCTGCCGCCCGAAATGAGCGAGTTTCGCCCGACGGAATCGGGCGAGCCGCCGTTGGCGCGGGCCAAGGAATGGGTCCATTTGCCCGACGGCGCGCTGCGTGAGACCAACACGATGCCCCAATGGGCCGGCAGTTGCTGGTATTACCTGCGGTTCATCGATCCTCACAATGATAGCGCCTTCTGTGACCCGGCGACCGAACGCTATTGGATGACATCGGCGATTGCCGCCAGTTCGCCATCGTCATCCGCGCCCGTCGCTGCCGGAGTGGACCTCTACGTGGGCGGCGCCGAGCACGCGGTCCTGCACCTGCTTTACGCTCGGTTCTGGCACAAGGCCCTCTACGATCTTGGGCAGGTCTCGACCGCGGAACCATTCTTCAAGCTGGTTAACCAGGGCTTGGTCCTCGGCGAACTGGAGTTCCGGGTTTACCGCGACGAAGCCGGCAAGCCGGTTTCGCTTCCGGACGTGGGCGCGAATTCGAAGCTTTCATCCGAGCGGCTCGCGGAGACTGAGGTCGAAAAGCGCGGCGCCGCCTTTGTCTTGAAAAGCGATCCCACGATTGTCGTGGAGGCGAAGGCGTTCAAGATGTCGAAGTCGCGCGGCAACGTCGTGAACCCGGACGACATTCTGGCCGAGTATGGCGCCGACGCGTTCCGCCTCTACGAGATGTTCATGGGGCCGCTCTCGGACTCGAAGCCGTGGAATACCAAAGGCGTCGAAGGTGTCTATCGTTTCCTGGGCCGGGTCTGGCGATTATTCACCGACGAAACAAGCGAGACCGAATTCGAACAAGCCGTCACCGCCGATCCCTCCGCTGGCGTCGGTCAACTTGCCTCAGTCAAACTGCACCCGGCGATCCAGGACGCGCCCGCGTCGCCATCTCAGTTGAAGGCGCTGCACGCCTGCATCAAGAAGGTCACCGAAGACCTCGAAGGGATGCGCTTCAATACCGCGATTTCGGCGCTGATGGTGTTCACAAATGAAGCGACCGGCTGGGAAACCCGGTCGCGCGAGGCGCTGCGCCAGTTTCTTATGCTCCTGCAGCCGCTGGCGCCGCATTTGGCAGAGGAGTTGAACGCCCGGCTCGCCGGCGCCCGCCCGGTGGACACGCTCGCCTACGAGCCTTGGCCAGCCTACGACCCAGCGCTGCTCGTCGAGGCCACGATCGAAATTCCCGTGCAGGTGAACGGGAAATTGCGCGACGTAATTGTCGTTGCCAGCGACGCGACTCCCGCGCAAATTGAAGCCGCCGCCAAGGCCAGTGAAAAAGCGCTCGCGTTCATGGATGGCAAGTCGATTAAAAAAGTAGTCGTCGTGCCGAAAAAACTGGTCAACATTGTGGTTGGGTAAAAAATCGTTTAGTGTGCGTTGATGAAGCGTCTGACCAAACAGGAGCAAACCGTGCTTTGCGTCGTGTTCGGCCTGCTGTTGACCGGCTGGGCGGTCAAAGCCTATCGGACCGCGAATCCCCGTGTGACGGTGAATTTGCCTAGCAAACCTTAAAGCCAATGCAAGCCCCCGATTTCGACCAAGTTCTGGAACAAATCATTGCCAAAGACCCGCGCTACCACCGCGACGCCTATATTTTCGTCAAGGAAGCGCTCGACTTCACCCAGAAGCTCGCCGGCAAAGCCAACAAAACGGAAACCCGCCACGTGACGGCGGCCGAATTGCTCGAGGGCATTCGCCAGTACGCCTTGAAGCTCTTCGGCCCGATGGCCCTGACGGTCCTCAACGAGTGGGGCGTGCGCTCGGGAGAGGATTTTGGCGAAATCGTTTTCAACCTGGTGGACAATAAATCGCTCGCTAAAAACGAAAAAGACGACCGGGCCGATTTCAAAGTCGCCTACGATTTTCACGACGCCTTTCGCAAGCCATTCCTCCCTTCCCGCCCGCCCCTGCCGCCGATGCCGGAGCCAAAGGAAAGCGGCGGCCAGCCGACCAAGGCCAAATAACTTCGCACGGTTGGCGGCGCCGAACCATGAAGCGCGTCGCTTTCGATTCGAACCCGTCCGTCTAGCCGAAAATATGCATCATACCCCCAGCTATCAACCCGTCGCGCGCCCGCTCGGCGTCGAATCGCCGGAGCTTCCGTCGCAACCGGACGGGGTTCGGCTCACGACGCTGCCCAACGGTTTGACCCTCATCGTCCGCGAAGACCACAGCGCGCCGGTCGTGTCCGCGCAGGCATGGTGCCGCGCGGGGAGCGTGGACGAGGGGAAATGGCTCGGCGCCGGACTCTCGCACGTGCTCGAACACATGCTGTTCAAGGGCACCGCCACGCGCGGCCTCGGCCAGATCGAGCAGACCGTCCACGACGCGGGCGGCACGATGAACGCCTATACTTCGTTCGATCGGACGGTGTATTGGATCGACGTGCCGGATACCGGCGCCTCCGTGGCCATCGATATCCTGTGCGACATCATGCAGCATGCCACGCTGCCCGAAGAAGAATTGGGGAAGGAAATGGACGTGATCCGCCGGGAAATGGACATGTACCAGGACGATCCTGGGCGCCGCTCCAGCCGCCGGCTATTCGAGGTCGCCTACACCGTCAGCCCGTATCGTTTTACGATCATTGGTTATCCGGACATTTTTGACGAGCTGAAGCGCGAAGACATCCTCGGTTATTATCGCGACAAGTATATTCCCAATAACGTGTTTCTCGTGGTCGTCGGCGACGTGCGAGCCGAAACGGTCGAAGCGCAGATCATGGAACACTTCGGGAAAGCCAAGTCCCGCCCGGTTCCCGCCGTCGTCCTCCCGGTCGAACCGCGTCAGATCGCCAGCCGCGAAATCATCGAGGAGGCCCCAATTCAACTGGGACACTTCCACATGAGCTGGCACATCCCGGAAATCCGGCACCCCGACCTGCCAGCGCTCGAAGTCCTGGCCACGCTGCTCGGCAGTGGACGAAGTTCCCGGCTCTACCAACAAGTGCGCGAGCGGTCCGGCCTGGTTCATTCCGTCAACGCCTGGACGTACAGCCCGGGGCATCCCGGCCTGATCGGCGTGAGCGCCGTGGTGGACGCGGATAAGTTCCCCGCCGCGCGCGTGGCCATCCTGGCGGAATTCGAGGCGATGAAAGAGGCTGAGGTTTCGGACGAAGAACTCGGCAAGGCCGTGAAACAATTCACCGCCGGGGCGCTCTCCACGCGCAAAACGATGCACGGGCAGGCCCAAGACCTGGGCGGCAATTGGATGGTCGCGGGCGATCTCAATTTCTCCGCCCGCTTCCTCGCCGCCGCCACCCGAGTTACCGGCGCGGATCTGCGTCGCGTCGCCCGCCAATACCTGACCGTGGAAAACCGGACGCTTTACGCCCTGTTGCCGTCCGGCGCCGCCCCCAAAACCACGGCCGTTCCAGAGTTGCTCAGCGCGCACGAAATTAAGAAAATCGAACTGCCGAATGGGCTGCGGTTGTTGCTCAAGGAGGATCACCGGCTGCCGTTCGTCCAGTTCCGGGCGGTTTTTCGCGGCGGCGTCGCGGTCGAGTCCGCCGCCAACGCGGGCCTTACCCAACTCGCCTCGCGCATACTGCTCAAGGGGACCCAACGGAGGTCCAGCGAGCAGATCGCCCACGAAATCGAATCAATTGGCGGCAGCATCGACACCTACGGCGGCAACAACAGTTTTGGCGTCAGCGCGGAAGTATTGAGCGGCGATTTTGATCTTGGGCTCGATTTATTCGCCGACGTTTTATTGCATCCAGCGTTCCCGGCGCCCGCGCTCGAGCGCGAGCGCGAGGTTCAGCTCGCCGCCATTCGGGCGCAAAAGGATCAGGTGTTCCAAACCGGGCTGCGCGCCCTGCGCCGAACGCTTTTTGGCGACATTGGCTACGGCTTGGATACGTCCGGCGTTGAGGCGAGCGTCAACTCTGTGCAAGTCGGCGATTTGAACGCTTTTCACCAACAATGGGTCGCGCCGCGGAACTGCGTCATTGCGATCTACGGCGACATCCGGCCGGAGCAAGTCAAGCAGGCGGTCGAGCGGCATTTTGGGACGTGGCCGGCCGCCGGCGCGGCGCCGACCATCGTAGCGTCTCCGCGGCGGGTTACCGCCGCCACGCGCGTCAACGAGGTCCTCGACAAGAAGCAGTCCGTCATTCTGGTCGGCTTTCTCGGCGGTTCTCTCCGAGAGACCGATCGGTTCGCGCTGGAGGTTCTGCAGGAGACCTGCAGTGATCTAGGCTCCCGTCTCTTCCAACGCATTCGCGATGAACTTGGCCTCGCGTATTACGTCGGCGCGCAGAACTTCCTCGGCTGGACGCCGGGGTATTTTGCGTTTTACGCCGGCACCGCGCCCGACAAGCTCGCGCAGGTGGAACACGAGGTCGTCAAGGAGGTCGAATCATTGCGCGCCTCCGGCATTACGGCCGAGGAATTAAAGCGGTCAAAAGCCAAAATCATTGGACATCGAAAAATTAGCCGACAGGAATTGGGTGGTTTGGCGATGACGACCGCGCTCGATGAGCTGTACGGCCTCGGGTACGACAATAATTTCCGCGATGACGCCGCCTATGAGGAAGTCACCTTGGAGCAAGTCCGGGCCGTAGCGCAGAAGTATCTGGACTTGGAGAGCGTCGTGATCGCGACCGCCGGCCCGAAGCCGGAATAACCTGGCGTCAGCGCGGCCGCCGCGCCACGCTCAGTTCGATCTTCCGCCCGCCCACACGGGTGGGTGGCGCAGTTGGAAAAGCATCTCGCCGGCTTTAGGAACCAGTAGGACGCCCTCGTCCTCGCGGCCGGCGTAATCCGCCAGCCTCACCGTCGCGGGATCGCGGTAGCCGAGATTGATTTGCCGGCACTTCTCGGGCGGAATCGCGGTCGCTAACGTCACCCGCGCGCGCGGCGTCTCGACGCCGTTTTCGAACTGGCCCAACCCATAAACGTGCGTCGAATGCGCCAGCACGCCCCAAGGATAATCCTTGAACCGGTCCCACTGTTTCAGGAAATAGTCGCGACAATGGTAACCGACCCGCTCGATGGTCTCCCCGTGTGAAAGGCAGACTTCCGAGATGTGCGGGGCATAAATGATCAGTTCGCCGCCGTCCGCCAGCACGGGTTCGAGCTTGTACATACATTTGCCACCGGTCCAAAGCTCGTCATACATGTTTGGCGCGCAGGAGACGATGGTGTGGAACGGACGCTCCTTGTAGGTAATGTGCAGTTGGCGCGAAAGTTCGCTCGCCCCGTCCCAGGCGCCTTCCGGCGTTCCCGCAAAAAGGCCCGCGAGCTTTCCCGCATGGGCGACCAGGCAAAAACAGAGTTTGGGAACCGTAACCATCGCTCCCGCCCGATCCACCACTTTGCGCACCGGCGTCCATTTATTGCCGATAATCATCGGATTCGTGATGACCGCTCCGAGCCAATGAAAGAAATTCAGGATCTCCGGGCCGGCGATCCCCGGAAAGAGGTACTTGTTGCCGCCGGAACAGCCCACGACCTCGTGCGGAAAGACCGGTCCAACGATGATAATCTGGTCGTAGTCGAAAATGAGTCGATTGATCTCCACCGGCACGTCCATGCCGAAAAGTCCGCCCGTCAGGCCCTTAATCTCCTCGGCGGGAATCACGCCGATGCGCTTCAGGGCCTGCGGACTATTCCAGGCGTGATTGAAGAAGCGAACCTTTCCGTAGGTCGTGCCGCGCTCGGTTTCGCTAATTTCCAAACGTTGGCAGATGGCCGCCTCGCTCATCGGCTGGTGGGTTCCCAGCGCGATCAAAACATCGAGGGCGCGCGCCGCCTCGCCGAGTTGGCGATGCAGGGTTTTAAACAACAAGCCGATCGGAGCGGTGCGGGTGCCGTCGGGCACGATGAGCAGGACCCGTTTGTCGCGAAAATCCGCGGCGGGGCAAGCGGCAGCCACAACCTCGGTGACCTCGGACTCGGTGATCCCGTGCCCGGTTGGCGCCGTCTTGGATGCGATGGTCGTCATGGCGGGAATCAGATGGTTTGGGAGAGAAATCCGCCGTCCACCTGAACGTCGGCCCCGGTCATAAAACCGCTCGCCTTCGAACTGGCGAGGAACACGGCCGCCCCAGCCAATTCCTCGGGCCGCCCGAAACGAGCCATCGGAGTGTGGCCAAGGATTGATTTCGTGCGCGCGGTCGGCGTGCCGTCGTCATTAAATAGCAAACGCCGGTTCTGTTCCGCGGGAAAAAAGCCCGGCGAGATCGAGTTCACCCGGACGCCTCGGGTCGCCCACTCGCGCGCGAGGAATTTGGTCAGGCTGATCACGGCGGCTTTAGCCGCCGAGTACGCGACGACCCGGGAAAGCGGCAAGTGGGCCGAGGCGCTCGCGATATTCAGGATGCTGCCCCGGCCGCGAGCCACCATGCCGGGTCCGAATTCCTGACACGGCAGCAGAACTCCACCGACCAGATTGAGATCGAAGTTCCCCTTCCAGGCGTCAATCGTGAGCGCCTCGAACGGTTGCTCGGCGGTCACGGTGGCTTTGGGATCATTGCCGCCCGCCGCGTTGACGAGGATGGACGGCGGACCGAACTTCGTTTCAATCTCGGCGCGCGCGGCCGCCAGACTCTCACGCGAGACCGCGTCCGCGCTGAAGAATTCCACGATCAGCCGGCGCTCACGCAACGCCCGGGCGCGCGCTTCGCCGCGCTCGGCGTTTCGCCCGACGACCGCGACGGTGGCTCCGGCCGCGGCCAAACCGTCGGCTATCGCGCCGCCCAAAGCGCCGGTGGCGCCGATCACGACGGCGACTTCACCCGCCAAATCAAATAGACTCATATCTTTCGTCAGAAGCCTGCCCAAACCGCGCGATTGAATGAAGGGGAAAATTCGGAATTAGCAGTTGGCCTAAGGCGAAGCGAGGCGCTAGCGTGGCGTGGTTATGCCTGCTCTGCCCAAGCCAGAAGTGATCCTCACGCATGAGAGCGACCTCGACGGGTTGCTCTCCGGCGTGCTGTTGCAACGTCTTGCCAAGCGGCTTTTCGACGTCGCCGTTCCCCTCGAAGCCTACCACAATCACAATTGGCGCCAGCGGGTGTTCACTGAGAAATCGGCGTGGGTGTGCGACCTGACGTTCGATCGCCGGCTTGACCGTCCGAACTGGGTCATTATCGATCATCATTCGACCGACGCCGTTCCGCAGCAGGCGAGGCTCATCCACAATCCCCAAAAGTCGGCCGGCTTGCTCTGCTACGAATTGTGCCAGGAACACGGCCTAGGCTCGCCGGCGCTCGACCGCCTGGTCCATCTGAACAATGTCGCCGATCTTTTTCTCGAGCAGGACCCCGACTTCGTGCTGGCCGGTGACTACGCCAACTTGGTCAAGACGTACCAATTTTGGAACCTCTACGATCTCATTGACGGAGACCCCGAACGCCTCATCGATCACCCCTTGTTGGAGGTGATTGCGGTGAAGCGGCGAGTTGAGGATCCACTCGGATTCTCCTGGAGCAAAGCGAATATCACCGAGATCGGCCCAACCCTTGGGCTGGTCAACGTCATCGTTGGCAATACGAATTTGATCGTTTACCAATTGCTCGAGCAAGAGATCACTCCCTACCCGGTCCTGATGACGCTCTTTCGCCGGCCGAATGGCATGATCTTGGTGAGCCTGCGCAGCCGGAATGGTGAAGCGCTTAAATTCGCGGAACGCTTGCAGGGCGGCGGTCACCCGAACGCCTGCGGCGCAACCTTGCCCCGTTCCGTACCAAGCATCCCGGAAGCCATCGTCTATCTTCGGCAGGCTTTGTTTCCGGAGCTAGCCAAACCGGCGTCGCTGAACAATTTGGAAGATTTGCTGGCTGACTTCGAGGTGAAGGGTAGTTAGGCGATCGGGCTGTTCCGCCGGCCTTCGTCCGCGTCCCCGTTGTAGGGGGCGCCGTTCAGCAGAATCCCGTCCCGCGTCAGCGGAGTCGCGCCGGAGCACGCGAGGGCTATTTCTCAAACTGGACGCGAAGCGCCTGACTATTGGGTTCGCCGAGAATCTGAATGCTCTGCTGAAAAGTCTTGTACCCTTTTAGTTCGATTCGCAGGGCGTGCGGTCCCAGTGGCAGGAAAAGCTGGTGCTTCGGCTTAATCAACGTCCCGACCAATCCGTCATCGACGTAGATCATCGCCAGCCCGACGTCGCCGTTGTCATTCACCGTGGCGGTAATCTCCAATTTGCCCAGTTTTTCACGGGACGGAAGCGTCGGTTTGGGCGCGGTCGCCGCTTGGGGCGCCGGCTTGGTCGCGCAACCGCAGAATCCCACGCACAACAATCCGAGCAGGCAAAGCATTTTTTTCATAGGCGCCTAATCACTTCTGACGGTCGATTGTAAATCATTCTTTGGCACGGTCAATGAATACGGCGGCTCGCGCAAATCGCGTGGTGTGTGACGCCAAAGTAACCTGAGGGTCAGGCGGCAACTTGGATTTTGAGGTA
>CAZFVY010000070.1:0-38703 GCA_964522665.1 uncultured Verrucomicrobiota bacterium
CTCATATTCAACCTCTTTCAGCAACTCCCTTACAAGTTAACCGGATGACAGTGATATTTTAGACACGCGCACGCGTTTATTGGAGTAAGCGAGACGCTGAAAGGTACGTTCAAGTCTGACAAGGAATTAGTCGCTCGCTTCGGGACTACCGCGTATTTGGCATTCCCTCCGCGCGACTCACTTTGGATCTGGTTTTTACTGTCACCTTACGCGGAGACTTCTCAGGAACAAAGCCGTTGGGTGTTAGGCATGCAGGACTACACAGGGGTGCTGCCGGCGACTGACAACAACATAAAGCTTGTTCGCAAGGCTATTGCTGGCCGTTTGTGAGGTTGCCTGACCTAGCACTTCGTGCAAGTGTCATGCCAGCATGCAAGTCCAGTTCTCACTCCTGACCGTTCGCAAATGTAACGCCAAACTCCCCACCTTGCCCGCCACCCACGATTCGAATAAGTGGAAGGAAGAATCGCGGCGGGAAGCGACGATCCCTTTCAAATGGATCGCACGACGCCGGTCGATGGGCGACTGGGCCAATGCCTCCAAGCTTTCCGGGGCCATGCGCGCGGAATCGAAAACAAGTGTCGAAAGCGAGAATTGACATTTGGACGACACTTGGAACGGCGATTTCTGATTTGCTGGAGCAAAGATCGCGGAAGGATTAGACCCAATTGCGACGTTGAACCGTCGCTCGCATAAGCCGGTTCCAGGGCCATGCCTCAGATGGTGGTAAAGCGGATCGGAAGCTCCGCCGGACCATGCACGTGTAACGCCTTTCGCGGGGGCCACGGCTCATTGGACGCCAACTTGAAGTCCAGTACGCGCGCCAAGAAATCCGCCAGCGCGATTCTCGCTTCCATGCGGGCTAGCGCCGCGCCAAGGCATGAATGGATGCCGTGGCCGAAAGCAATATGCGGATTGGGATCGCGCCGGATGTCAAAGCGATTGGCAGCTTTGAAATGGTCAGGGTCCCGATTTGCCGAACCGATCATCGCCAGCACGAGCTTCCCGGCGGGAATAGTCTGACCATGGATTTCAAAATCGCGTCGCGGGGTGCGCATGACCCATTGCACCGGCGAACGATACCGCAGGACTTCTTCGATCGCCGACGGCAGGAGTTCCGGCGCTTTGCGAAGCAACGAGAGTTGATCCGGGTTTTCAATAAAACAGAGGATGGCATTATTGACAAGATTGGTGGTCGTTTCTTGGCCACCGACGACCAGGAGTTGGAAGAAGCCGAGAATCTCCTCATGCGAGAGCCGCTCGCCATCCACCTCCGATTCGATCAACCGGGTAAGCAAGTCATTTTGAGGCGCGGCGCGCCGTTGCCGGATCATTTCCTCAAGATAAGGACTCATTTCCGCCGTCACCGCGCGGAATTCGCGTCCGGCATCCTGCGCTTCCTGCTCGCCCAAGCGGGCGTAACTGAGTTTGAGGATGCCGTCGCTCCAACGCCTGAAGGTCGGCCAGTCATCGGCAGGAATACCGATCATCGTGGCGATCACGCGCATCGGCAACGGGACCGAAAAGTCCGCCGCGACTTCCATTTCTCCGCGACGCATAACGCGATCGAGAAGTTCACGGGACAGATCTCGGATCAATGGTTCCAAATTGGCGACCATTCGCGGCGTGAAGGCGCGCGAGATCAGCGCGCGCAATTTGCTGTGGGCCGGCGGGTCAGAGAAAATAAACCAATTGGGCGGCGCGGGAACGGCGGAACTGAACGCCTCATGGTCATTCAAAGCGCGTTTCGCCCCGTCGTAATCGAAGATTAACCAGCCATCGAATGGCGCGGGAACGTAAAGCAGGGGCGATTGGGTTCGCATCCGGTCATAAACCGGATACGGGTCGCGGCGAACGTCGTCGGAAAAAAGATTCATGGGCTTGCCAGTTACCATGTCACGAAACGTGCGCATTCTGGCCGATCCGGGGCGAAAATCGGGCGCTTTTTCTAATCGGTTAGTAGCAACCCAAAACGAACTGAACCGGAACGCAAGCCATTCAACTTGCCCTGTAGGTGTCAGTTGTCACTCTTGGCACTGGGCAATGCAAACGCCAAGCTCGCCGCCTACCTCGCAAATTGCGGCCCGAATCAGCCGAAGTAAGAATTGCGGCACAGTTGCGGCGGGAAGCGACGATGACCTTAAAATGGCCGGTGCAAAGCATGTCGATGGGCGGCAGGACCAATGCCTTCCGGCGCTGGGCGTGCGAATTAGGAAAAAAAACGTCAAAATCAAAAAACGACACAATTGCGTAATTGTGAAGGACTCGGGCATGCTGGAAGACTCTGATCCTCGTATTTCAAAAGTGGATGGGAGCGGAGTTCCCTACCATGTCCGGCTTAAGCGGGTGCGTGAATCAACAGGTAGATCGGATCGCGACATCGCCGCACTTCTTGGAGTATCATTGCAAGAGTACTACGAATGGGAGACTTTTGAAGGGGAGTTAACGGTGGCGATGTCTCTTGCTGAAGTCTCCAAGCTTAGTTCTGCGCTTGGGATATGCTCCCGGTTGATTTTTGACGATGGGGAGCCGGAGGCGTCAACGCTTTCAGCGGCGCAATTGTCGGCGAAAATCAAGACCTACATCTACGCGTCCGGGTTGAGCATCACAGAGTTTGAGAATCGTGTCGGATTTGAAATTGCGCCGGCCCTCCGTGATTCCTCGGAAATTCTAAAGTGGAACGTCGATTGCCTCCGGTTTGTCTGCAAGGAAATCGGCGTGGATTGGCGGATCGCTCTTCCGTAAAAGCAGGCATGCTGCTCGGTTTGCCGCCGCGAATCCGCTCGAAGACGCGCTTCTCCGTTCTGATTTTGAGTCGGCAAATGAATCTACGCCTTCCACGGTACAAGCAAAAAGCGGGGCAGTTGTGACCTGCCCCGCGTTGAGCGACGGACTGTTTAACGGTTCAGCTTCCTACGGTTGGCGGACCGTGTAGAAGTATATTGAGTTCGTGGTCGTGGACGGATCACTGAACTGGAAATGTCCGGCCGGGTTCTCGGTCGGATGGCCCAAGATCTGCCACTTGCTGAGCGGCAAGGTCACGTTCGTGGAGCCTAATACAGTAAAGCCCAAACCGGGCGCGCCAGAGAACGTGAAGTTAAACCCGTTGGTTGTCACCGAGGCGCCACCGAGCTTCGGCGGGGTCACGGTCTGAGTTACCGCGGTAGGGCTGTAACCGGTGGCGGTGACGACGATTTGCAACGGCGCCGCGCCTTGCAACAGCGCCGACTTCGTCGGGTCGAACACGATCTGGCCCGGCTGGGTCGCGTTGTAACCCGCCGGCGGTAGGGTGGAACCGTTCACCGTGATGTTCGTGATGGCGGCATGCCAGACGGGATCGGTCGGCGCGTTCGTGATCGAAAAGACGCTGTCGAGGCCGGCTCCAGTTTGGGCCGTCAAAATCGGCGCCGGAATGGGTTGCGCGACATTCGCCTTGGCCTGCGGCACAAATGTGAGGCCCTTCAGGGAAGTGGAACCGCTGGTGGTGTAGATCAAGTTGCTGGAAACAACGTTGATATTCTGCATCCAGCCGGCCGCGTCCGTGACGCGGATGATGCTGTTGCCTTTCGTGCCTCCGGCGCCCGTCGTGTAGAACAGGTTGACGCCACCATCGCCGTTGGTGGTCGCGAAGAGCCCGTCAATACCGGTCGAGTTGGTGAACGAACCATTTGCGGTCCAATTGCCACTCTTTAGTGAGAACTTATTGATTACGCCCTGGGTCAAGCTGACTTGATCAGCGATATAGAGTATGTCGTAGGAAGCGCCGCCGTTGGTGGAGACCAAGTAGAAATCGGCGGCGTATTGATCGGTGGTCAGGTTGTTCGCGAAGGTTACGTCGTATCGGCCGGTGGAAGGATCAAGGCCGAGCGCATAAACTTCGGGTATGCTCTGGCCAGCGACCGCCTTTTGCGTCTCGACGTAGGGAACTCCGCCGAAGGTTCTCACCACGACGTTGTTGAAATTGTTCAGGTTGGGAGCGCTGATACTCCCGCCGCCCAAACTAACTTCGTATAGTCCACCCTTGTCAACCACGATCCAGGTTGAATCATCGCCCAAGACGCAAGCCGAGCGCGCCTCGCTGCCACCCAGGGAGATAGAAGTGTAAGCGCCAATCGTTACTTGGTTGGCGTAGTTCAAGGTCGCCGCCGCTCGATTGAGATTAAGGCTTTCGTCGGGAGTGGCCGCGCTGCCATCCAGAAAGGCCGCAAAGGAGATCAAGGTCCCGTCATCGCTGAGCGCGAGCCGGCCGGTGGCGGCGCTGGCGACTTGCCGCAGCGCGTTCGTGCCCGTGGCGCTGATAGGCACGATATTCACCGGCGCGGTTTGACCGGTGGCGGAAGGATTGACCTCGATAATGCTAAAAGTCGTATTATTGGCCAGCGTGTCAGCTTGAAACACGGCGAGGTTTCCCGCGGTGAACGGCGCCGGCGGCGCCCCAATCTTGAAAGTGGGCGAGTTCGTGGTGTAGGTCGAACTGTAACCCACCACGGTGAACGTCAGGTAGGCGGCGGAAACGGCCGTTGAGCCATTCACGGTGGCGGTCAGGTTGGTGAAAGCGACGAGGCCGTTGACCGACGACTGTTGGGTAGCGCCACCCAACGTCCAGCCTCCCGCGCCGCCGACGGCCGCGGTGATCGTAACGTTAGGGTAGGGGTTCGTCGTGCCATTGCCGTACTGGTCCGAAATGAGAAAGACCGGATTGGCGGTCAAGGTGCCGCCGCTGGCCGAGGGTCCGGCGGCCTTAATGGTGGGAGCGAGTTTCGTGGCCACTCCCGCGGCCAACGGTTGCGCCACCTTCGCCGTGCCGAACCCGTGCGCGATGATGGAGATGTTTAGCAGGCCGCTCGCCTGGAGAAGCGTCGATTTCGCGGGATTAAAGATGATTTGCCCCGCGGGCGCCGCATTGTAAGCCGTGTTCGTCAGAATCAAGCCGTTGACATAGATCGCGTCAATATTCGTGCGCCAAGCGGGATTATCGGCGTAGCTGTTGGTGAACGGCTTATCCACCGTGGCGCTCGGGTCAAAGGCAATCGCCGGTGGCGGAGTCCCCGCCGTGCCCCCAACCGTCACGTTGTCAAAGCGCCAGTTGCCCGAAAGGTTGTTGTACGGCTGGCCCAGGAAATTCTGACATTGCGGGCCTGTGCCGGCGTTGACAACCCTGAATCCGAACAGCGGGTTGTTGGCGGCTCCGGGAACACCGGTTAGGTCCACGACGATGTTGTTATACCAACCCTGCCCGAAGGTCTCGTAGAAGTAAGTTCCGTTCAGCAAGTTCGGATCCGCGCTGTTCTGGAGGATGTAGCCGGGATTGGCTCCGTAAAAGAGGCTGTTCGCGACGTTCGTGGTCACCCAGCCGTCCGTGGTGTAGAGCACGGAGAATTTATCCGGCGCCTGGGTCGTGAAATAAATATCGAAGCCGCAAACGATGTTGGAATAGCCGGACGTATCGACATTAAACTCGGCGCCTTGGGTGGCAAGGGGAGCCAGAGAGGTCCATCCGCTATTAGGGGCGCCGGCGCCCGTGATTCCGCCCCGCACGCGCCAGCAAAGCGAATTCGGCCCACTGGACGCGCCCCCTTGAACGAGAACGTCACACCAATTGCTGCTTCCTTGTGAGCCATCGGCGAAGGTGTAATTATTGACCATTCCCAAAGAACGCGCCGTGCCCGAGCCAGTCGTGGCCGCCGGAGTGTTGTAAGGCGGCAGCGTAACGCCGATGAGATCAAAGTTCCAGTCCGCGATGATGTCGATCGTGGAGCCTTGAATCATCACGTTGTCCAGCGTCCAGCTTCCCGAGGCGCCGCCGTACGTGGCGCCCGTTGTGTCCACGCAATCGGTTCCGGTGGAGGCGTTGACCACTCGGATGGCGAAACTCGAGTCGTTGTCCACCCCGGAGAGGCCGGTCAAATCGACCGTGATCCGATTGTTCCAGCCGCTGGCCAATTTGATGTAGGTACCGTTGACCGTGCTGGAGCTGGTGATATTCGTGGCGATGACTCCGGCGGCCGCCGAGGCGATGTCGGCGTTAAACCATGTCACGCCGTCAGTGGTGTATTGGACCTGCAAATTGGCCTCCGCGTCGGCGGTGGCATAGACATCGAACGAGACTTTGATTTTGTAATAACCAAACGTGCTGCCGGCGAACTGGGCGCCCTGCGTGCCGATCGGAGCGTTCGTGGACCAGCCATTGCCGCCACTGCCAGCTACGGAGCTAAAGCCGCGAATCCGCCAGCTATTGGCGCCACCGGAAGAACCGCCGGCCAGAGACTGGACATCCGGGGTGCTTACGCTGTTGGTCTTTTGATAATTGTTGCTCATGCCCAGGGCGATGGCCGCGCCCAGACCGGTCGAGGGCTGGGGGTTGGCGTTGGCTCCAACCGCCAAATTGTCAAAGGTCCAGGCGGTTAGCGTCGTCTGCGCGTGAGTGGCCGCCGCCGAGGCGAGGAAGAGCGCCACGACGGGCGCCATAAGTCTGTATTTCATATATTGTAGCTTGTTTTCGTTATCTAATAATCAGATGAGACTTCAGGTTGGCTGAAAACGCGGTCGCCATTAAGTCATGGAATTGTGACAAGGCAACGGTGGCGAGGTAACGATTGCATTACAAAACCTACGGCGGCCACCGGACACCGCCACGAATCGAGCCGATCGTAACGCCAATGTCACAATTGGAATCTGGCGTCTCCCACCTGACTTGTGTACGGTGCCGGATGACGTTTCGTGATGAACGCTGAAGTGAAATTAAACCGAAATAATGGCCGCGGATTTACGTTGATCGAGTTGTTGGTTGTCATCGCCATCATAGCGATTCTGGCGGCGATCCTGCTGCCGGCCCTCGCCAAATCCAAGGCGACCGCGCAACGGGCCGTGTGTCTAAGCAATCTCAGGCAGTGGGGATTGGCGGACACGATGTATCTGGACGATAACGACCAGACGTTTCCGTACCCGAGGTATCAGGATGCGTATGCCGCTTCCGCGGATCAGGACAACCCGGTGTGGCTGTCCATACCTACCTATCATAACCAACATCTCGGTGACGATGTCTGGTTCAATGCCCTACCCTCCTACGTCGCCAATAAGCCCATGTACGTCTGGGCGTACGGCCCGGCCGACTTTTATGGTTCCAGATCTATATTCACCTGCCCGACCGCTTACTCCCAGGGCATCGCGGACGCCGACCGGGTCGCGGCCACCGGCAAGTACGACATGATTCCCGGTCTCCGTCCGCTGTTCCAGTACGGGATGAACTCGAAGTCGCTCGCCAACGCGGATATCAGCTTGGGTGGACCCACCCGCCTCCAAATGAACATGGTGGCCCGTCCCTCGTCTTTCGTGCTATTCTCCGACGTTCGTAACCGGTCCACTGAACAGCCGTTCTATCCCGCGGGCGATCCGAACCAGTTTCTCCTCGCCACGCCCCATTGCTACACCACGCGCTTTTCCTCACGGCATAGTAAGGGTGGTCAAATCACCTTCGGCGACGGGCATGCGGCTTACTACAAATACGGCTACGTCGTGTCCGACGGCGCGGCCCTTACCCCGTCTGGTCCGACCGCCGGCCAACCAGTCGCCGCCGGTCACGACCCCGGACGCCCCGACATCAATTGGGACTGCGCCGGATTTCCGGTCATTAACTAATTTTTATTACCCGACAACGGCGCGCTACTTAAAGCTCCGCCATTGCCGCGTCGAGCGCGGCGTAGAGTTGGGCCATGGTCGCATCGGTCTCGTCGCCCATGCTCGAGATCCGGAAGGTTGTGCCTTTGATCTTGCCGTAGCCGCCGTCGATGAGAAATCCCTGGTCTTTGACCAGTTTTTGGAGTTTGGCGACATCCACCGTTCGACCGGCGGGGCGCGCGCCATTGTTGACGCAGGTGAGCGTGACCGATTCAAAGCCCGGCTCGGGGAAGAGCGTAAAGCCGTGTCCGGCGGCCCAGGCGCGGGTACGTTCGGCCAAGCGGAGATGCCGGGCGTAGCGGGTTTCCAGGCCTTCTTCGAAGATTTCGTCGAGCTTTGAAGCGAGCGCATGCACGTGTCCGATGCTGGGCGTGCTGGGGGTCATGTGTTGCTCGGCGTTTTTCTGAAATTCGAGGAAGTCGAAATAATAACCTCGGTCCGGCGCCTGCGCGGCTTTGGCCAGCGCCGCGGGTGAGCAGGTGAAGACGGTGAGGCCCGGAGGCAGCGCGAACGCCTTTTGGGTTCCGGCCAGGAGCACGTCGATACCGAGCGCGTCGAACTCGATCTTCACGGCTGAGAGCGAACTCACGGCGTCCACGATGAACATTACGTCCGGGAATTTCGCCTTGAGCGCCGCGATTTCCGCCAGTGGGCTCATCACGCCGGTCGAGGTTTCGTTGTGAATCAGCGTCAGCGCGTCGAACTGGCCGGTGGCCAGTTTCGCTTCCACTTGCGCGGCGCGGATGGGTGAACCCCATTCGGCTTGCAGCGGCTCGGCGGCTTCCCCGCAGCGGCGCGCGACGTCGATCCACTTGTCGGAGAAGGCGCCATTCATGCAGCACAGGACCCGTTTGGCGACCAGATTGCGCACGGCGCCTTCCATGACGCCCCAGGCGGAAGAGGTGCCCAGATAGACGAGTTGGCGGGTGTAGAGCAACTGCTGCAACTGCGGCTGCATCCGCGCGTAGAGGTCTTTGAAGCCTTGGCCGCGATGGCCGATCATCGGCCGGCAGAACGCGCGAAACGTGCGTTCGTTCACTTCGACCGGGCCCGGAATGTGCAATTTAACGTGTGCCATAATACAAGCGGCGCCATTCTTCACAGGCGCGTCCTGAAGGCAAGCGCCGTCTTCGGCGGCGCGGGATGCGACTGATGGGGTAATGGGCGGGATGGGAATTATAGGAATAATGGGACCGACGGAAAAAATGCGGGCGGCCACCGGGGTTCTCACTTTATGATTTTGCCGCTCGTGATTTTGCCGATTCTCTTGTCAAAAATGGCGATCGAGTATTGGCCGGGTCTGCTTTTCCGGCGCCGCGGATCACTATTTCCTTCCGCGCGCGTTGGGGGCGGCTATAGTCGGGCGCATGGTTCACGTTGGGATTGGCTACGATGTACACGCCCTGGTTGAGGGGCGGAAACTGACCCTTGGCGGCACAGAGATTCCCCATCCGAAAGGGTTGGAGGGTCATTCCGACGCGGACGTCTTGATGCACGCGATCTGCGATGCCGTGCTGGGCGCGCTCGGCGAGGGCGACATCGGGCACTTTTTCCCGAATACCGACCCCCGCTGGCGGAACGCCGCGAGCAAGATATTCTTGCAGGAAGCGGCGCGGCAGGTCACGTTCCATGAGGGCCAGATCGTGAATCTGGACGCGACCATCATCGCGCAGCAGCCGAAACTGGCCCCGCACATTCACGCGATGAAACTCAACATTGCCAGCGCCCTTGGGATCAACCCCAAGCGCATCGGCATCAAAGCGACCACCAACGAGCAGCTTGGCTTTTTGGGTCGCGAAGAGGGCATCGCCGCGATGGCGGTGGCGAGCGTCGATCTTCCCGTCTAATAATTCATGGCCAAAGCGGAAATCGGTTGGAAGGGTCGCACCGCGGACGGTCAAAAGCGCGACGTTTACGCGCAACACGTCGGCAAACGGTGGGTCTTCTATGCCCGCGAGCAACGCTTCGAGCAGTGGCAGGCAATCCCCAACCCGCCGCTGGAGGACTGGCTGTCCCTGCTGGACGCCGTCCGGCGCCGGATTGTCCGGCGGTTGCAAAAACCGGAGGAAGAGGCGCGGATCAGGAAGGTGATCAACGAACGATTTCCCGGGGTTCCGATCGACGAATGAAGGCGGCGCCGCTTATCCTAATATCGCCGAGCACGCAGAGCAAAGGGGTTGAATTTTCGGATACCTCGATCAGCCTTTCGGATCGTTACCCTTGGGCGGCCGCGGCGGCCGGAGGAATCCCGTGGGTGATCCCGTGTTTGCCGTCGGCGGATTTGGTGGCCGAATGCGTGCGGCGTTGTGACGGGGTGATGTTAACCGGGGGTGATGACGTCCAGACGGAGCTTTACGCGCCCGCTATGCCGCCGGCGTTGAAGAAAACCGTCAGTCCGCCGGCTCCGGCGCGTGATCTGCTCGAGATACTGATGATCGCCGAGGTCTTTCGCCAGCGGAAGCCGCTCCTGGCGATTTGTCGCGGGGAACAGATTCTGAACGTCGCCTTGGGCGGCGGCTTGATTGCGGATATTCCCAGCCAATTGCCCAAAGCGCTTCGCCACAACCGATCCGACCTCAAGGACGAACTCGTGCATGACGTTCAGCTGGCGTCGGGTTCCTTGATGGCCAGAATCTTTGGGAAATCGGTGATCGGCGTGAATAGCTCGCATCATCAAGCGGCCACGCAAGTGCCGAAAGCGATGCAGGTGACGGCGACGGCGCCGGACGGCGTGATTGAAGCGCTCGAGTTGTCGCCGGAGGCACGCGCGAGTCTCCCGTACATGCTCGCGATTCAATTTCACCCCGAACGCCTCTTCGAACGGCATCGTGAGTTCGTGGGGTTGTTTCGCAGCTTTACCGACGCCTGCCGGGCGTCGTCCCGCAAGCGGCGTTGACGATTGGACCTGACGCCGGGCCGCGGGAATCGGCCCGGTTCAATGTTCGCGCGCTTGAACGCGTGGTTTTCTTGAGAGGGTCCGCCGCGCTGGCGCCTTAATTTCCCGCCTCAAAACGGGGTTGCGTCGGGGCGGGGAATCGTTGCATTCTGACGCTCGCCAGCCGCTTTTGAGAAGGCTGTGCCACGAGCGTCGAATCAAATCAAATCAGATCAAAATTTGCGCGCCTATGAGCCGAGAGCGAATCCTTTGTGTCGATGACGAGCCGGTCGTCCTTTTTGCCTTCAAACGGGACCTCCAGAATCGGTACACGCTGGTAACGGCGGAAAGCGGCGCGGATGCGCTGGCGATCTTGAAGAGCCAGGAGCCGTTCGCCGTCATCATGGCCGATATGATGATGCCGGAGATTTCCGGCGTTGAACTGCTCGCCGAAGCCCGGCGCCTCTGCCCCGACACCGTCCGGATCATGCTCACCGGTGACGAGCAGAAGGAGACCGCGGTCGAGGCGATCAATGAAGGGCAAATCTTCCGCTTTCTCTCCAAACCTTGCCCGCTGGACCGACTGATGGGGGCGCTCGACGCCGGGGTGGAACACTACCACCTCGTCAAGGCCGAACGCGAATTGCTCGAGCAGACGCTCAACGGCAGCGTCAAGATGTTGACGGAGTTGCTTTGCGTGGGCGAGCCGGACGCTTTCGGTCGGGGCCAAAAAATCGTCGAGTACGTCCACCTCACCGCCCCGTCGTTGGAATTGGATCATACGTGGGATATCGAAGTCGCCGCGATGCTCTCGCAGATCGGCTTGATGACCATCCCGCCGATGATCATGCAGAAGATTCAGAACGGGCTGGCGTTGAATGACCGGGAAAAAACCATGATGACCCGGGTGCCGGAGATCGGTTTCCAGGTTCTGTCGAAGATCCCGCGGCTCGAGCCGGCCGCGCGGATCGTCCTCCATCAAAACAAAGGGGCGGACGGCTCCGGATTTCCGCCGATCTCAGGCGATAGTCAGCCGATCCCACTCGGCGCGCGGGTCCTCAAGATTCTCGGCGACATCGTCGATCTCGAGACCAAGGGGGTGGGTAAGCGCCAGGCGCTTGAGCATCTGCGGGCCAATCGGCGCCTTTACGACCAGCCGTTCTTCGAAAAGATCGCGACCGCCCTGATCTCCCAGGAAGCGCCGGTGGAAGGGGCCGCTCTGCGACTCAAGGAACTGCTGCCTAATCACGAGCTTTTGTCGGACGTGAAGACGTTGGACGGGCGATTGCTGGCCCCGAAAGGCACGACGATTTCCTCCATGATGCTCGAACGCTTCCATAATTTCGCTGAGATAAGCGGCCTTGAGGAACCGATCTACGTCCGGCGAAAAGTGCGTCAGTGAAACGGCGCCGCGGCTTCGGCTCGACCCGGGCGAGCGCGGCGAGAGTGGCGCGCAAACCGGACCGATGCGCGCGTCTTACTTTGCGGCGGGCGGGGTGGCGACCGGCTGAGCGTTGAGGCGTTCGGCCAGCGCCTCCCGGACGCGCGCGAAACAAACCGTTGCTTCCGCGTGCAGGCGCGGAGCGGCGGAAATATCCCCGACCCGCGCGCCGCGCTCAATTTCACCCATCAAGCGGGCGACGCCATCAATGCCACAGGTCGCGCTCGCGCCCTTGCAGCGGTGCGCCACTTGGAGCGTTTGCTTCACGTCGCCGGCCGCGATCTCTTTGGCGAGTTGATCGATTTGCTCTTGGGTTCGCCGGCAGTAAAGCGCGACAAATTCTTCCATCGCGTTTACGTCGTTGCCCAGCATCTCGTGGAACCGATACCAATCGATCAAGGCGTCCGCGGCGGGTGGCGCGGGGCTTGATTCGGGCCGCGAGGGCGCGACCCGCGCGGCGCTGTCCGGCGGGGGCGTAGCGCCGGACGCGCGGGCGCCCCAGTACTCGAGCGCGCGGCGCACCTCGGAGATTTCGATCGGCTTCGGAATGTAATCGTCCATGCCGGCTTCCAGGCACTTTTCACGCTCGCCGCGCATCACGTTGGCCGTCATCGCCACCAACCGCGGGCGTTCGGCTTCGGTCCAGCGTTGCCGAATGCGCCGAGTGGTTTCGTAGCCGTCCATCTCGGGCATTTCGATGTCCAGGAACAGCAAATCGAACGGCTGGCGCTCGATGGCTTGAATGACCTCGATCCCGTTCGCGGCCAACTCACAGCGGTAGCCGAATCCCTGCAGAATGCGGGCGCCGACCTTTTGATTTACGTCGTGGTCATCCGCCAGGAGGATTCGCAACGGAGCGCGGGCGGCCAGCGTGGGATCGAAAGCCGACGGCGCCGGGGTGGCGGCCGTAACGTTTGTTGGGTCGGCCAGCAGCCGCATCGCCCGCAAAAACTGTGATCGCCGAATTGGCTTGGCGATGATGGCGGCGGCCTTGACCTCCGCCAGGCGCGGATCGCCCTCGCGGACCGGCTGTGACGTCAGCAGCAGCAGCTCCAAGTCCGCGCCGGCCTGCGTCTGGCGCAGGGTTTTGGCCAGGCCGAAACCGTCGCGCGGTGGAATCTGCATGTCGAGCAGCGCGAGGTCGGCCCGCGCCGCGCCCAGCGTGGACAGCGCGTCGGTGAAAGTGGTGGCCAGGCGGCTTGAAACGTTTAAATGGCCGAGGTATTGAGCCAGGATGGCCGCGTTGGTCGGGCTGTCCTCGATGATGAGGGCGGATTTGCCGCTCAACCGGGCCAGCGTCGGCCACGGCGAGGCGCCATCGTTCGTCGCCGCGGGGAGCGGGACGGCGAAATGGAACGTGCTGCCCGCGCCGGACTGGCTTTCGAGCCACATGCGCCCGCCCATTAATTCGACGAGCCGCTTGCTGATCGCCAACCCCAAACCAGTCCCGCCATACTGCCGCGTGGTCGAACTGTCCACTTGCGTGAACGGTTGGAAAAGCCGGTCAAGTTTTTCGGTTGGGATACCAATCCCGGAATCACGGACGTCGAAGCGGAGCGCGGCGTTCCCACTCCCGATTTCAGCCGGGCCGGCGGACTCGCGACGGACGTTGATCACGACTTCCCCCTTGGCGGTGAATTTGAGGGCGTTGCCCGCCAGATTCAGGAGCACCTGCCGCATCCGCGCCGCGTCACCGATGAAAGTCTCGGGCAGTCCCGATTCGATTTGGTACGCGAGGTCCAACCCTTTCTCGACCGCTTTGACCGCGAGCAGGTCCACCACTTCCTCCAACGTCGCGTTAAGGTTGAACGGGTGACTCTCCAAACTCATTCGACCGGACTCGATCTTTGAAAAGTCCAGAATCTCATTGATGACGCCCAGCAACGATCGCGAGCCGGTGCGGATGGTTTCCACGAAATCGCTTTGCTCGAGCGAAAGCGGCGTCTCGGCGAGCAGCGCGGTCATGCCGAGCACGCTGTTCATCGGGGTGCGGATTTCGTGGCTCATGGTCGCCAGAAACGTGCTTTGCGCCTCGCGGGCCTTTTCAGCGGCCGCCCGGGCGGCGTCCAATTCCTCGTTCTTGGTTTTCAACGCGCGCGCCAGCCGGCCGTTGCGCAGATGGGTCGCGGTGCGCGCGATCACCACCTCGGCCTGAAATGGTTTTGAAATGTAATCCACGCCGCCGACCGCGAAGCCGTTCACCACGTCCACGGCGTCGTCTTTAGCGGTAATGAAAATCACGGGGATTCCGGCGGTGGACGGGTCCGCCTTGAGCAAGCGGCAGACTTCCAAGCCATCCATCCCCGGCATCATGACGTCCAGCAGGATCAGATCGGGCGTCTCGGAGCGGGCGACCTTGAGCGCCACGTCGCCACGCGGGGAAAGAAAGATGCGAAACCCGCGCGGCTCCAAGACCTCCCGCAAAACCTTGAGATTGGCCGGAATATCATCGACGACGAGGATCTTCGCGTTGCTGATGTCGATTTGGTCTTGGCTTTGCATAGCTTGAAGATCGATCCGTGTGGCTGAGTTTATACGCCTCCGCGACTCAGGGGCAGGGTTGGTTCTTGGGCGAAACCCCGCTGTGTCCCTGATGTGGCTCCCAGATCAATCGTCATGGAGTCAGTCTGGCCGCCCTGGAATCCACCTCCGACCATCCGGCGCGCGGTCGGCGGCGTGGGTGGTTCTCCATACCCCGGTGAACCCGGCGAAATCGACGCCGAGGAAGCATGCGCGGGTTGTTGGCGATGCATTCACGTTTAGTCATCAAACCTGAATCGGGCGCCCAGCATAACAGTCGAAACTCGCCGAGGCCAGCAATTCTTCCCAAGCCAACGGTTTTTTGGTTCGCTAACGGCTTGGAACCGCCCGGGTTAGGACGGCGCCGGTTGAACTGGAGCACGGTGAGCGGGCGCTCTGGCTGGGCCTCGGCCTGAGAGAAGCGGGGTCGCGACCGCCAAGGAGCGCTATCTCCGCGGCGTCAGGTAGCGCGCGATTCCTTCGCGAAATGGCGGCGGCGTAAGTCCAAAAAGCGCGTCGGCGGGCTCAGGGTTTCCGACGTTATCCTCTTGCAACATGATGAGTTGGTCACGATTCAAGGGCGGAGGGCGACCGAGGAATCGCGGAAATGTCTGCTCTAGCGCCCACGCCAAGCCCCGCGCCATCGCCATCGGTAGATGGGCGCGAAGGTGGGGCGTCCTTTGCGCCTTGAGGATGGAGGCCAGGACTTCGACAAAAGTCATCGGCTCCGGGCCGCACAGATCGAAGGTCTGGCCAATCGCGCGCGGCTCCGTCAAGCAACGAACAAACGCGGCCGCGATTAATTCCACGGGTACGGGCTGCAGTTTGCCCAAGCCGCTGCCCATCACCGGTATGAATGGCGACCAGCGCGCCAACCGGGCGAACAAATTGACGAATTGGTCGTCTGGCCCGTAGATGATTGACGGTCGAAAAATGGTCCAATCCAGGCCGCTGCTCCGCACGGCTTCTTCCGCCTCCCATTTCGAGCGGTGATACCGTGCGACCGCGCCGGGGCGGACGCCCAGCGCGCTCATGTGCGCGAAGCGGGTGGCGCCCGCCGCTTGAGCGGCGGCGAGGACATTCTTTGTGCCCTGGGTGTGAACCACCTCATATTCCCGCGGCGGCGCCTCGCTGATAATGCCGACAAGATGAATGACCGCCTCGGTCCCGTCCATGGCGCGAGCAAGTGACGCGGCGTCCAGAATGTCGCCCGCGCAAACCTCCGCGTCGGCGCTGGCCGCCAATGCCTGCGCCGCGGCCGCGCGCGGATTCCGGACGAGCAGCCGGATTACGTGACCGCCCGCGTGCAATTCTTTCACGACCTCGCGCCCGACAAAACCGGTTGCGCCAGTGACCAAGGTTTTCATCCCCACGCCTACCGTTTCTACCAATCCGCCCGCCGAGACAAAGCTCGCGCGGCCGCTGTGTCCCCGGGCGGATGGCCCGCCTGGAACCGGCTAATATCCGGCGCTAACCCGGTAGAACCGTTGCCCCGAGTTTCGGTTCGTATCAGTTACCTGGATGACGGCGCCGGTTCCGTTCGTAACGGTCAACGTCTGCCAGACCGGTGGCAGATTGGTCGCCGTCTCAAGGTGATAAATGGCGTTCGTCGAGGTATTCCAGGTGATCACCGGTGTGCCGTTCGTACCGAGTTTTGCTTGCGCCTTGATCGGGTCCAGCACTGAAATATCGACGAAGATCAAGTCGCCCACCGTCAGATGGGGCGTGCGCAAGGGCAGCGCGGCGAAATTCCCGTCCCCCAGCGATTGCGTGGCATCAACGACCACGTTGGTCGCCGCTGTCGAGCTAAACGTGTTGAAGACATTGAGCACGTTCGTTCCGGAGACGACGTGGCCGAAAACCGCGAACAGGTCATTCGTGTCCGCGGTATCGAGGAAAGCGTTGTCGGTGAGATTGAAGAACCACTGTGACGTCGCCGAATTTGTGTTTCCGGAGACTTTCGCCATCGCGATGGTCCCGTAGAGATTGCTGAAGCGGCGCCCGCTGTTGAACTCGTCAGCGATGGCGCCAAACACCGAAATCGGTTCGATCTGCGGGCTGGTTTGAATATTATTCACGAAGAAGCCGCCGCCCTGAATGACAAACGACGGGACGCAGCGGTGGATGATGCCGTTTTGAAACCGTCCGCTCTGCACGTAGTGCAGGAAGTTACTCACCGTCACCGGCTTGTCCTGGTCGTAGAGTTCGACCACTATGGAGCCGAAGCCGGTGCGAAATTGGACCAGCGTCCCGGCCCAGCCCGGCGCCAGCCCCGCCAGCGCGCAAATTGCCAATATCAGTGCTCGTTTCATGTCGAACCACTTTACTCCATCCGGGGAATTGGGCAACCCTTTGCCGGGCTTGGGCGGAGGTCGGCGATCTCGTGGCCGGGGTGCGGTGGACGTGCGGAAACCATAACGCCCAAGCGGTAAGGCAAGCGGTTGCGCCGCGCGCCGAACCTACCGCATGGCGGTGGCCGACGGGACGCACCTACCACCACTACTTCTTCTTCGGAGGAAACAGTTTTTTGCGGAGCAACCCGTTGTTGGCGATGATGTGGTAGGTGTGTTCGCCCGGCATCGGCTCCCGCCAAAATTCGCCGCCGGCGCATTCCAAAATCAGCCCGGCCGCCGCGATGTCCCACAAGCGCAGACCGTATTCCAGGTAGGCGTCGAAACGTCCGCTCGCGACGTACGTAATCGCCAGCGCCGCGGCGCCCATGAGTCGCACCTTGCGGGCTTCATAAAGCAGGCGTTGAAAAGTCGGCAGGATCAACTCCATCGTTTCGCGGTGTTTCGCGAAACCGACCGAGACGATCGATTCGGCCAACCGGCCGCGCGAGCTGGCGCGGGTAATGCGGCCGTTCAAACGCGCCGGCTGCCCCTTGATCGCGGTCCACAATTCATCGGGAAACGGATCATAGACGACCCCGACGACTGTCTCATAATTGGCGTCGGGATACGCGTCATCCCATTCGCCGGGCCGCCGCGCCTGCAACGCAATCGAAACGCACGCGTGCGGAATCCCATAGGTGAAATTGACCGTGCCATCAATCGGGTCGATGACCCAGCGCAGCGCCGCTCGCGCCTCACCCGAATCACCCTCTTCGCCGAGCACGGCGGCCGCGGGGAGCGTGCGCCGCAATAACTTTTCGATCAACTTCTGGCAGCGCACGTCCAGTTCGAGCTTGATGTCGTGCCGCGCCTCGGAGTTGATCCGTTTGGTCGCGTTTTGATTGCGCCGCATCAAGGCGCCGGCCGCGCGCGCGGCCTCCACGGCGCCGTTCAGCGCGCTTTTGAGTTCAGTTGGTTTCATTCCATTCGTTCGAGCGTGGGCTTTGTAGCCCAACGTCGGCGCAAGTCAATCCCAGGCCGGGCGTGGGCGTGACGGACGCATCTTAAACCGACCTTTTGAATCGTGTCGGAACGCGCCTTGTTGAACGGCAGTCGTCAACGGTGTTAGCTGGACACCAAATAAATAAAACGATCGCGGTCTCCAAAGCGAGAGGCATTCGCCCCGGGGGCGTGGGAATCGGCCCGGTCGATCATGGGCGCCGACGATTCGCTTTGTAATCCCACTCCGGGTGAAATTCTATCTTTCCGAATAACTCGACAATGCGCGCTTGCCCGTGTCGTTGCACATATTCCCTGAGCGCGGCGGTAACCGCCGCGTTTTTGGAACGGTGATTGCCCGCCATCATGGCCTTCCGAATTAGCCGATTATCCAAATGAAGCTCAGTCGTCATGTTTTTGGATTCTACGTCGAGCGCCGCCACGTGTCGCGCCGCTAGGTTTACGATTATTTGGAATTCGACCGCCCAGAGTCTCAGCAATCGCCTCCCCGAGCGCTGCCACCATCTTCCGCGCCTGCCGTGGCGTCGTGACGTAGGGCGGCATGAGGACAATCACGTTGCCGATCGGGCGCGTGAGCACGCCCCGGCGGGCCATCGCTTCGCAGACGCGGATGCCGACTTTTTCGCGGAGATCGAACGGACGGCGCGAGGTCCAATCCGCTACCAACTCCACCCCGGCGACCAGCCCGACTTGACGAATGTCGCCGACTTGGGGCGAGGTCCAAAGCTCATGCAGGGAATCGCGCAGCGTCGTCTCCAATCGCAGGCGGCGAGCGCGTGAATCGGCGGATGCGAGGAGGTCGAGGCTGGCCAAGGCCGCCGCGGCGCCGAGTTGATTGCCCGTGAAGCTGTGCCCATGGAAAAACGTCTTGAACTCCGCGTAGTCGCCCAGAAAGGCGTCGAAAACGGCCTGCGTGGTCAGCGTTGCCGCCATCGGCAGATAGCCGCCGGTCAGCCCCTTGGCCACCGCCATGAAGTCGGGGCGGACCCCTTCCGCGTGGCAGGCGAAAAAGCTTCCGGTGCGCCCAAACCCCGTCATGACTTCGTCGGCGATCAAGGGCGCGCCGTGATGACGCGCGAGGTCCTGGACTTTGCCCAGCCAGCCCGACGGTTGGGCGATCATGCCCGCCGCGCCTTGCATCAGCGGCTCGACCACGAATCCCGCGTAAGGCGCGCCTTGTCGCTTCTGCGCCGCCAGTTTTTGTTCGACCAAGCCGACGCATTCCCACTTGCACTGCCGATAGGTCCGCGCGTCGCCACGCTCCGGTTTCGCGAGGTTGAAGGGGCAGCGGTAGCAGTAGGGCGACATCACCTGGTCGGACCGGAACAACATTCCCGAGTAGGCGCGGTGAAAGAGATCAATGTGACCCAGACTGACGGCGCCAACCGTGTCGCCGTGGTACGCGTTTTCGAGCGAGAGAAACTTTGGCCGCCGAATACCGCGGGTCCGGCGCGCATATTCGTAAGCCAGTTTCAAAGCGACCTCCATCGCGGTTGAGCCATCGTCGGAGTAAAAAACTTTCGCCAGCGGTGGGCCGGAAGCGGCGTCGCGCGGACGGGGCGTCGCGGCGTCGCGCGCGCGGGGCGATTTAACGTTGGCCGCGTGAATGAGCCGTTGGGCGAGGCGCGCCGCGGGTTCGTTGGCCAATCCGAGAGCGGATGAGTGGGCGATCCGCCTCAACTGATCGCGGATCGCTCGGGTTATCGTGGGATGGCGGTGACCGTGCAGGTTGGTCCAGATCGATGAATTCGCGTCGAGATACTCGTTCCCGCGCTCGTCGAGCAACGTCGCGCCACGTCCCTCGACGATGACGATAGGCTCCCGCCCCAGCCAGTCGCGCATCTGGGTGAACGGATGCCAGACGTATTTATGATCGAGCTGGGCGGTTCGTGGTAGAGGCATCGGGAGAGGGGAGATCAAGCGCAAGTTGGCGGAGCGCCGAAAGGAGCGCCTCGACGTCCGTGGCGCTATGCGCGGCGCTAAAGGTAACGCGCAGCCGCGCTTGGCCCCGCGCGACCGTGGGGTAACGAATCGCCGGAATGAAAATGCCCGCGGCGCGCAGGGAGTTGGCAACGTGGACGGCGGCGGCCTCGTCGCCGATCAGCCACGGGACAATGGCGCTTGCCGGCGGCGTCGCGGAGGCGCTTAAGCCCACGATCTCCTTGGCCCCCGCGTGGAACTGAGCCAGGCGCGACCAGAGCATTTCCCGCCGCTCGGCTCCGGCGTCGCATTGAATAAACTGGATGCCCGCCGTTGCGGCGGCGGCCATGGCGGGCGGCGGCGCCGTGGTGAAAATAAAACTGCGCGCCCGATTGAGAAGGTAGTCGATCAACGACCGCGATCCGGCCACGTAACCGCCCGCCGCGCCGATTGCCTTGCCCAGCGTGCCCATTTGAATTTCAACCCGATCGCTGACCCCCATCTCTTCGGCAAGGCCGCGTCGGTGGAGGCCGTAGAGACCTGTGGCGTGGGCTTCATCGATCATCAGCCAGGCGCCGTAGCGCTCCTTGAGCGCGACGATCTCGCGCAGCGGCGCGCAATCACCATCCATCGAGAAAACTGATTCCGTCACCACCAAGGTCCGTGGGCGCCCTCGGGCGGCGGGTGAGGCGGGGCGCAGCGCGGCCCAGCGAAGGATTTCCTCCAGCTCGTTGAGATCGTTGTGCGCGAAAACCCGCAGTTTGGCCCCGGCGAGGCGCGCGGCATCGACGATGGAGGCGTGAACCAACTTGTCGAGGACGATAATATCCTCCTTGCCCATCAACGCGCCAATCGTCCCGGTCGTGGCCGCGTAACCGGAGGAAAAACCAAGCGCGGCGGCGGTCCCTTTGAACTGCGCCAGCGTTTGTTCCAATTCGTCGTGCGGGGCCAGGCCGCCGCTGATCAATCGCGACGCGCCCGAGCCGGCGCCGAACTCCTCGATGGCCTGGATCGCGGCCGCTTTCAACACGAGATCGTTGGCCAGACCGAGGTAGTCGTTGCTCGAAAAATTAAGCAACGTTTTGCCGCCGATCCGGATGTGCGTTGACTGCGGAGAATCGATCCGGCGCAATTCGCGATACAAATCGCGCGCGCGCAGTTCGTCCAACCGCAGTTTCAGTTCTTCATCGAAGCCGCTCATCGTTCACATCGAAAGACCCAGCATCGACCCAACTGCCCGCCGCGCGCAAATCCAAACCGCGACGAAACAAGGCGTGGGGTCCGAGACAAAACTCCATACGAGGCGCTTTTCGTCAGAAGCTGAGGCGATCACAGTCACGGGGCGGCACACTCGACGAGCACATCGTGCCAAACGCCGCCGCGCGACGTGGAGCGCCGTGGCAATCCCGATTCAGAATCGCGATCAATACCGCTATGGGCGCCGCCGCCGTGGTTGTCCACGCCTGGTCCGGCGAAAGCGTCGTCGTCCCTGCGCTCTGCCGACGCACTCCAAGGGCGCCACGGCTCATGTGGTCCCAATTTGCGCTTTCGCTTAACTGGTCTCAGCCGCGCAGGCCGGCTAAATGCATCAATTTCGCCGTTTCGCGATACGCTTCCTCGACCCATTCCACGATCTTGTCCGGCTCGGGAGAGTACTCCAGTTCGATGGAAACCACGCCGTCAATGTTCAATTCCTTGATCGCCTGGAGATAGGGCGCAAATTTGACCACGCCGCGCCCCGGCGGCAGGTCGCCGTGCACTTTGCCGTCGCAATCGCTCAGGTGAACGTGAATCGCTCTTCCTTTTAACAGGCTTACATCGGCCGGGCCGGTGTCGGAGAGGACGAGGTGACTGATGTCGATGTTGGCTTTGACTCGCGGATGATCGCATTCATCCACGAAGCGGGCCATCTCGCGGGCGTTGTTGAGCAGGCTGAGGCGGAACGGTTCGAGTTCGAGGGCGATATCAACTTTGCGTTTGGCGGCATAATCGCCGAGGCGGCGGCAGGTCTCGAGGCCCCACTGCCACTGGGCCGTCGCGGGGATCACCTCGCGTTGCCAGATGTATTCGCCGAGCACGAGCAGGATGTTGCGGGCGCCCCAAGCCTGCGCGAGATCGATGTATTTCTGGCAGCGCTCGACGTGAAAGTCGCGCACCGGCTCGTTGAAGTCGATCAAACCAACCGCCACCACCGGAAGGGAGATGATCGGCAGCTTCAATCGGCGCGTCGTTTGCGCGACTCGTTGAATCTCCTTTTTCGAGAGACCCACCGCTTCGGTGAAGATGTCCACGCAATCGAATCCGATGCGGGAGATGTGTCGCAAGCCGGTCACGGTGTCCATGCCGACCTGCTGGAACGCGCTATTGATAATTCCAAGTTTCATAAAATGTTTTTGCGCCGGCCGACCGCGACTGGCCGCTTTGTTTCGTAACGGAGCCTCGTCCGCTTAACCCGCTCCGGGAGCGTTTTCGATTTCCGCGAGCGTCACGGCGCGGTGTTCCGCCGCGCTGCGATAGGCGGCGTCAACCAAGGCCATTGTTTTCAGGTTGTCCCGTCCGCTGATCGCAGGTTCGGCGCCGTCCTCGACGGCGATCAGAAGCTGGCTCATCGTGCCGATGAAGGCGTCGGGAAACCAACTCTCGCTCCAGGTCGGGCGGTGAAACTCGCGGTCGCCTTTGGCCGCGTAGCGGACACTTGACGGCGTCGTGTACGGATTCTGGCACCAACCGATGTCGCCGAGCGCCAGGCCATTCAATCCCTCGATTCGCCACTTGATGTAAATATCCGCCGGGCAACCCTCCTTCGCCGGTCCGGTCCAGGTGTCGTCGATGCCGACGCAGCGAAGGCCGTTCGCGTACTCGAGTATGTAGGAACAAATTCCGTCGGTATGGTCGAACTGGGTGCGTGGGTCGGTCCGCACGCTGCAGAAGATTCGTTCGGGATCGCCGAACCAGTAACGAAACGTGTCGAGGTGATGAATCGACATGATTCGCAAGGTCACCCAGCCCAGCTCCGCCTGCCACGGCATCCAGTGCGGAATGCCCCGCATGTCAATTGTCGCCAGGATTGGCTCGCCGATGACCCCGTTTCCGAGGAGCGTCTTCCCGGCCCGGACTGATTGGTCGTAACGCATGTTCTGATTGACGGCGAGCGTGATCCCCGCGGCGGCGCACGCGGCAACCGCCTGCGCCGCCTGCCGGTAGTCCATCCCGAGCGGCTTTTGCGCGAGGATGCCCTTGACGGTTCGCCGCTCGCACGCCGCGAGGATCAGTGGCAATTGCGCGTGCGGCGGGACGGCGATGTCCAGGATTTCGATGGTGGGATCGTCCAGCAACTCGTCGAAATTGGCGCCCACTTTTGGAAGGCCATGACGACGGGCGGCTTCGGCGGCCCGCTCGGGCGTTCGCGAGGCGATCACCACCGGATTGAACCCCGCCCTCCGGTACGCGACCAGATGGCAATCGTTGACGATGAACCCGCTACCCAAGACTCCGATGCGAAAATCCCTTCGGCGAGGCATTGGCGGGTGAATGTTCAAATCCATAACGCGGCGCAATTGATCCCGGCAAAATAATGACCCGACGCCGGGATACAAACTAATTCCCCAGCGTTTATTCCGCGGGGCTCGCGACGGGCGGAAACCATTGAAATTGAGCCTGACCGGCGCCTACGATACGCGCCTGCATGGGCAATGTGGCGAAATGGATTTCGGCCCAACCCGGACGCTCGCGCTTGATTCGCGCGCTCGGGCTGGCGGTGATACTGGCCGCCGTCGGATTCCTTTCGTGGTATTCGCGCGAGCCGACCTATCAAGGCAAGACGGCCGCGATGTGGTTTAATGAACTTATTCATTACGGAGAAGCTCCTGATCTATTGAACAATTTTCGCGTTCGTGATGACGCGCTGGAGGTATTCACGCCGGACCGCCACTCCTACTATTATGACCCGTGGCAATCAAACGCGATCCCGCCCATCGTGGGCTTGCGCGCCTTGGGACCGACGGCCGTCTGGTATTTAATCCATTCGTTGAACACGAACCAATCGCTCGCGGTCAGAGCTTGGGCGGCAATCGTGCAACGACTCCCGCCGGGCTGGCAGCCTAATTCGACGCGATCTTCTGAGCCGACCGATGTTCGTAGTTTCGCCTATTTGGCGTTGCGGGGCATGGGTGACCGGCTGCGCCCGGAGATTCCCGCGTTGATCGACTCACTTCGCTCGGGATTGCGCAATCCCAACTCGCCGTTGGAATGGAGCCGCATGATTGACGTGCTGGCCCATTTGAAGGCAACGCCCGAACAGTGGCTTCCCTTGGTTCAGGAGTTGGATCGCCAAAGGATGTACGATCGGTTGTTTGACCTCATTCAACGATTGGATTTGCGGAGCGCCGAGGTGACGGAACTCATCCTGGGGATCGTGGGTCACGGCGACGACGAGGCCCGTCGCCGCGCGCTCGCCGAGTTGGTCGGGATGAAGTTCAGCGCTGAACGATTCATCGATCTGTTTGCGCGTGGGCTGAGCGACCCCGACGAGCAGATGCGCTACCTTTCCGCGCGGGGATTGGAGGAAATCGGTCCGCCTGCGGCGGCCTGGTTGCCGGCGCTTGCGACCGCCCTTCGTGACCAAAGCTCGAGTGTCCGGATCGCGGTGGGCCGCGCGATCACCACGATCGGGGCTCAAGCGCCGGTCGCTCCGGCGCCGCGTTAGCGGTTTTCGCCCCGGCGTGCAGGTCTTGCGCTGGCCGGGTCGTCGCGCGGCGACAATACCGCCCGGCGCAGCGGAAGCGATGGCGGACGGAACGAATTGTCTGTCGCGTCGCCTCCTTCCCTTGGCACCGCGGCGCGCTTGCGTCGGACGCGGCTCAAGAAGGATTCGCAAAGCGAAGGCGCTTCGATCTCAAGTTCGCTCGCGGCTCGAACGGGAGGGTGGGGCGAGGCTGTGGAGCCGTGAATGGGTTTGGGCGGCAGCGGCTCCTCTGAGCTATTCACGGCTCGGCAGAGCCTCGCCCCACCATCCAAACGGGTGCGCGCGCCCGGCGTTATCGGTCTCGGCTCAAACATTTCGAGTTCGAACGCGAACCGGGTTGCAGAGGTCTCTACCTCATGGTTATCATTCTCAGCGTGGATGAATAATATCAGTTTCTTCGCCAAGGGAGCGGTCATTGGATTTTCCATCGCGGCGCCCGTCGGGCCGATCGGGGTGCTTTGCATTCGGCGTTCGCTGGCGCAAGGGACGGTGACCGGGCTTTGCACCGGGCTAGGGGCGGCGACGGCGGATGCCGCGTATGGGGCGGTGGCGGGCTTCGGCTTGACGGCGATTTCCGGCTTCCTCGTCCGGCAACAATTCTGGCTCGCGCTGCTCGGCGGCGCTTTCCTCTGCTACCTCGGGATCAAAACGTTTTTGTCCAAACCCGCCGAGGAGGCCGCTTCCGCCGAGGGGAAGGGATTGCTGGGCGCGTATCTCTCGACGGTCGCGTTGACGGTAACCAATCCGATGACGATTCTCTCGTTCGTCGCGATTTTCGCGGGGTTGGGTTTGGCTTCGAGCAACGGAGACTATGGTTCGGCGTCGGTCCTGGTAGCGGGCGTCTTCGTGGGTTCGGGGGCCTGGTGGTTGTTGCTGAGTGGCGGCGTGGGGCTATTGCGCTCGCGGGTGACGGCGCAGTGGATCGGATACGTCAATCGCCTTTCGGGGGTGATCATCGTTTGCTTCGGCGTCTATCAATTGGCGACCCTGATCCTTCGACGGGGCGGCTGATATGAACCCGCCGCGCGCTGAACGTAGATGGGGTCGATCGATTCTGGTCGCTGCCATCGTGACGTTGGCCGGCGGCGCCGTTTTCGTGCTCACGCGCCGCGAGCCGAGGTACGAAGGCAGAACGGCCGCGCAATGGTTTGGGGAGTTTGATCGTGAGCTTACCTTGCCTCCGTTCCGCATCCCGTTCGGCGCAACAATTGTCGGATCTCCCGGCCCCTTAAACATGATCGTGAGGATGCAAGATGGATCCGTGGTCTCCCTAACCCGCGGACCGGGACCACTCCGACAAATTGGCCCAGCCACAGAGGCGCTGAAAAAGCTTGGGCCGTCGGCGGTTGAGTACCTGATTCGAATTCTAAAGACTCGTGATTCCTGGTTCTCCTTTCGCTATGCGTCGGTCTTCCCAAGACTACCGGCGACCCTGCAAAAGTATTTGCCGATCCCGGTCTCGGGCGACCAAACGAGGCGCCACGTGGTGATGGCATTGTCGGGGATGCTGAAACAAGGAGCATCCCCTGATGCGGCATTAGTGACGGCGATTCGGGAGGAAGGCTCTCGCCTCGTCGAGGATCTGGCACGAGCAGGACGGGGCGCGGAGGCGATGGCGATGGTTCAAGCGCTTGACTTGCGAAGCCCGGGCGCGGCGTGGGCGTTGGGAGAAGCGCTGCTCAGTCCTGGCTCCGACGCGCGTCTTCGCGACGGCGCGGGGCGCCGGCTTATCCAAATGGGTCCGATCGCGCGCTCGGCTGTGCCGGCGTTGCGTCGGGCGCTAGGCGATCCCGACACTCAAATCCGATATTTGGCCACCCGGGCCATTGAGGAAATTGGCCCCGGGGCCATCGCGGCGGCGCCCGAGATCCGCCGCGCCCTTCAGGACGAGAATCAGGCAGTGCGCTTTGCCGCCGCCCGCGCGTTGACGAACCTCGTCGGCGTGGCCGCGGAGAATGGAAAAACGAATTGAAGATCGACGCTGCTTGCGAGAAGGATCGCCCAGGCGGCAGTCAGCGTCGGTAAAAGTGGGTCAGCGAAAAGTATTTGGCGAGGGCCTATGAATCGAATCGACAGTGTTGAAGATAGACGACGGTGGCGCCGCATGGCGCTGACTGGCGGTTCGCTTTTGGCCTTTGCCGCCATTCTATATATTGTCGTCCCGTGGCATGAACCTGCCTACCACGGACGGACGGCGGCCCAATGGTTCGCGGAGTCGCGTCATTTCACCATTTATCGCCGCCGCGATTTTGTGTTCACGGACTATCTTGGCCGAACCACGACGAATCGGGTTTACTTCACGGGTGGTCCCGTGAAAAGCGGGAGTATCGCTGAACCCGCGGCGGCCCTGAGCGCGCTAGGTACACCGGCGGTCAACTATCTTATTCGCGTGCTCAATAGCTCGGATTCCTGGGTTTACGAGGAATTCGCGGCGGCCTTCTTTCGCTTGCCATCGCAAGTCCGACGCTACTTGCGGTCGCCGGAGCCACATTTCTGGGTTCGGGTGGACGCGGCGGCGGCGCTGTCCCGGATGAGGAACGTGGCGCGCCCAGCCGTTCCGGCGCTGGTCAACGCGCTCCGCGATGGGCTGTTCCTGCCACGTCAGCGCCCGCTTTTCGACGCGTCGCTGACGGCCCTGGCAAACTTACGGGTGGCTCCGGCGGAGCTTGATTCAGTCATCGGCGCGTTGGCGAAGGCCGGCCGAAATTCCGATATTCTGACGATTGTTTCCGAACTCGATGCGCGCGGCCCGGAGACGATGCGGGCGTTGATCGCAATGTTGCGCGCGCCGCGTTCGGACTTCCGTCAGCCGGCCGTGGAACTCGTCGGACGGATCGGCCCGGAAGCCAGCGCCGCGGCGCCAGCGGTGGCGTTGTGCCTGCATAGCAGTGATCCGGGAATCCGCTGGGCGTCGGCCGAAGCGCTCGGAGAAATTGGGCCAGGAGCGCTGGTGGCGGCGATGGAGCTGCGCCGCGCGCTGTCGGACGAAAGCGAACTCGTGCGCTCGGCCGCGGCGCGGGCGTTGTCGAAGATCGTTGGCCAGGCGGCGAACGAATGAAAACCGGTGGAAGGCCAACCGTGCTCGTGGGGTGGATCGTTATCCTCGCGGGGACATTTTCGGTGGTGGTTGGCCTTGTCATCACTGTCATGTCGCCTCCGAAACCGACTTACGAGGGCAAGACTGCGGCGCAGTGGTTTCGCGAGCTTGAGCGGGAGTATCCAGCTCCACCGTCTGGTATTCTGCGGGGCGCGATTATTGTCGGAGGGAGCTCTTCCGGAGGCATGATCGCCAGAATGCCAAATGGATCGATAGTAACCGTCCCTCCCACTCCGAAGCCGAGCGAAATCGGCCCATCTTTTGAGGGGCTGAAGAAGCTCGGGCCGCCGGCGGTCGAGTATTTGATACGGGTTCTAAGACGTCGTGATTCCTGGTTCTCACGCCGCTACGCCTCGATGTTCCCGCGGCTGCCGGCAACCCTTAGAAACTATCTGCCCGCGCCAGTCTCGTGCGACGAGGTGAGGCGCCACGCGGTCGTCGCGCTGTCCGGCATGGGGCCGTTGGCGCGGCCAGCGGCGCCGGCGTTGATCGAGGCGCTGCGCGATGGTGTGGCCTTGGACGAGACGCTGGACACGTTGGCCATGCTGAGGGTTGCTCCGGCGGAGCTTGATCCACTGATTGAAACTTTGGCTATCGCCGGCGAGGAAAAAGAAATCATCAGAATTGCCTCGGCCCTGAGTCTGCGACGCCCGGTGGTGGCCCGGGCGCTGGCGGGGGCGCTGCGCGGTCCGTCGCAAGCCCTCCGTGAGCGGGCTGGGCGAATGCTGGCGGAGATCGGGGCTGACGCGGCCCCGGCCGTTTCGGCGTTGGCGTTGGAACTGCGTCATTCGGATGAGCAAATCCGTTATGCGTCAGCGCGGGCGCTGGGCGAGATCGGTCCGGCCGCGAGCGCGGCGGCGCCCGATCTGCGCCGCGCGCTGTCCGACGAAAGCGGTCTCGTACGCTCGGCGGCGGCGCGGGCGCTGACGAATATCGTCGTAGTCGGCGCGGAACCCAAGTGAGATCAGCATTGAAAGGCAGTTGGGAAGGACACCGGAAGTTTCAGCCCGCTGTTCGCCTCGTCGCTCGACGCGCTGGCACGAGTGACCCGCGGAAATGAGCGGGGCCGCTCGGTCGATGGCGCGGTCCTGGTGAGGAGGCGGGCGTCGCGCCGCGTGGCGCCGTGAGCCTTTGCCGGCAGTCGCCAACGCCGCGCGTTCGCGACCGATTCGCAAAAAGATTTCCGCCACGGGGAATCTGCGGTAAACACCCGGCGTGCGCGCCGCCGAAATCCTCGTGCTTTTGCTCGCGGCGATCGCCGTCCTGGCGACGCTGGCGAAGCGATGGACGATTCCGTATCCCATTTTGCTGGTCTTCGGCGGTTTGGTCATCAGCTTCGCGCCCGGTCTGCCGCCGGTCGAGTTGGACCCGCAGTTGGTGTTGCTGATCTTTATGCCACCGCTGCTGTTCGCGCAGGCGTGGGCGACGCATTGGCAGGACTTTTGCGCGTACCGTCGGCCCATATTGCTTTTGGCGGTCGGGTTGGTGCTATTTACTTCGACCGCGGTGGCGTTCACATTGCACGCGCTGACCGGATTGCCGTTGGCGGTGGGATTTGTCCTTGGCGCCATCGTCTCGCCGCCGGACGCGGTGGCGGCCAGCGCGATCGCGCAACGCCTCGGCCTGCCGCGGCGCCTGGTCATGATTCTGGAGGGGGAGAGCCTGGTAAACGACGCGACCGGTTTGGTGGCGTATCGGTTCGGCGTCGCCGCGGTCTTGACGGGTGAGTTCTCACTAGCGCACGCAAGCCTGCAATTCGTCCTGGTGGTTTTGGGGGGCGTGGCGCTGGGCTGGATGATCGCCTGGGTGAGCGCCAAATTATTCGCCAAGATCGACGATCCCACGGTGGCGATCACGCTGTCGTTGCTCATCCCGTACATCGGCTATCTTTCGGCGGAACGCCTGCAAGTGTCGGGCGTGCTGGCGGCCGTCACGTCCGGGCTTTATTTGGGCTGGCGGGCGCCGAGTATTCTCTCCGCGGCGACCCGGCTCCAGGCGACCGCGGTGTGGGAAATGCTGGAGTTCATGCTTAACAGCGTGATCTTCATCCTGATCGGCTTGCAGTTGCCGTTCGTCCGCGCGCGGTTGGTGACTTATTCGTTGACGTCGCTGCTGCTTTACGCGGCGGTTATCTGTCTCGTGGTCATCGTGGTGCGCCCGATTTGGGTGTTTCCCGGGGCCTATATACCGCGCTGGCTGAGCCGGCGAGTTCGCGAAACGGAGCCGCACCCGTCCTGGCAAGCCGTCGCCGTGGTCTCCTGGAGCGGAATGCGCGGCGTGGTCTCGCTGGCGGCGGCGCTGGCGTTGCCGGCGAACTTGCCGGGCGGCGGGGCGTTTCCGGGCCGCGACTTGATCGTTTTTTTGACGTTCGCGGTGATCCTGGCGACGTTGGTGGGGCAGGGGTTGACCCTGGCGCCGCTGATCCGGTGGTTAGGCGTGGCCGGCGAGCAGCGGGACGAGAAATATGAGCATCGGATTCGCCTGGCGTTGGCGGAGGCGGCCCGCAAGCATCTGGCGGATTTCACCGCGAACACAAGCTACCCGGAGGCGGCGATCACCGCGGTGCAGGCGTATTACGACGAACGGGTGTTTCATTTGTCCGACGAGCAGGCTCATGTGCTGGGTTGGAGTGAGCATCGGGAGGTCTGGGTCGCGCGGCGCCGGTTGCGGCGGGAGACGCTGGCCGCGGAGCGGCGCCTGCTCATTGAATTGCGGGCGCGCGGTGAATTGACGAACGAAATGCTGTTCGCGCTGGAGCATGAGCTGGACATGGAGGAGGAACGGTTGCGATGACGCCGCGGGCGGGGCGTTCGTGCGGTGATTCCGAGGCTCGCCAAAAATCGTGATTTGAATTAATCATAACGAGTGCGACCTTATTACGTGAGATTTTCATCGTGGATATTATTCTGCGGCCTGGTTCTAACCGGCTGCGCGACCGGCACGCCCCAGACGCGCCGACAGGAACGTCAACCCGCCTATCAGGCGTTGTCCGCGGACGAAAAACAGATGGTCGATCAGGGACAGATCAAGGTCGGGATGAGCCAGGACGCGGTTTACATCGCGTGGGGCGAGCCCTCCGATGTGTTGAATAGTGAAACTCCCCAGGGCCGGATCACGACCTGGCTTTATTACGGGACGGCGATGCTGGAGGACCGATATTGGCGCTACGGGCGGACCGCGCGGCTGACGCGTGATTTCTATCCGCAGGACTATGTGCAATATGAGGTGGTCTTCGCCGAGGGCAAGGTGGTCCGGTGGCAGACGTTGCCCAAGCCGCTGAATTGAATTCCGCGCCTGAACGCGACTTTTGCGCCGCGCAAAATCGCCGCAAATATTACCCGCCGAGTAATTCCGGAGGCGCGACCTCGATGAGGTGGGCGACGGCCGCTGGGATCGTCACCGCGCTCATTTTGCCGTCGGCCCCGCGGCGGACGCAGACGACGGTCAGGCTGCCGCGGGCGACCTCGATGGGGGGCGACGGGTTGAGCTTGCGGAAGCGAAAGACGTAGCTAAGGGACTTGGATTTCTTCTCGCTGACCAGCATGTGAACCTCGATTTCGTCCTCGAAGCGTAGCGGCGCCTTGTAATCGCATTCCGCGTGGACGCGCGGCCAGCCGACCGGCGGGTCGAGCTTGTCCATCACGATCGAGAAGCCGAGCGACCGGAAAAAGCCGTGCTCCGCGGTTTCCATGTAGCGGAAAAAATTCGAGTAGTGAACGATGCCGGCCATGTCGGTTTCGGAGAACTCGACGCGGCGGACGACTTTGAATTCAAAGGCCATGATTTAGACGGTGGTCTGCGGTTGGGGCACGGGAGGCCGCGCCGAAACGCTCCGGTAGGCTTCGAGGATTTCGTCGGTCATGCGGTCCAGGTTGAAACGTTCGGCGACGGAATTGCGGCCGGTTTGCGATAAAAGCCGCAGTTGAGCGGGGTCGAGCAGCAAGGCCTCGGCGGCGTCCGCCAAGGCGAGCGGGTCGCCGGGGGCGCACAAGACGCCGCCGCCGGTCGCCGCGATCAATTCCGGAAACGCCGCGTGTCGGGGTTGAATCACCGGCACACCGCTGGCGAGGGCTTCGATCAAGTAGAGGCCGAAGGCTTCCCCGTAAAGAGCGGGGACCGAAAGCGCGGTCAACGAGCGGTAGAACGCGAGTTTGCCGGCGCGGTCCACGTTGGGGCAGAACTCGACGGTGTTCAGCAACCCGTTCGCCGCGAGCCGATCCTGCAGCTCGTTGACGAGCGTTTGATCGGAGGGGCCGCAGCCGCCGCCGATCCGCAAGCGCAACCCCTTGACGCGGTCGCGCCGTTTGAGTTCGCGGTACGCGTCAATGAGCGTATCGAGGCCCTTTTCGCGGCACATCCGGGCGAAGTAGCCGAGCACGGGCGGCTGGGGCAACGCGGGAGCGGGGGAATAATCCGTGAGGTCGATGCCGTTGTAAACGACCCGGACGCGGTCCGCGGGCAGGCGCAGCCGCCGCCGCATCAGGTCGGCGAAATAGTGACTCGGCGCAATGAACAAATCGACCTCCGACGCGCGTTCGACCATCGTCTCCCAGGCGCGCGCGCGGTGCGGCTCCGGCAGGGCGTCGAGAAACGAATCCTCGCCTTGGAGCGAGCAAACCACGGGCATGCCCAATTCCTGTTTGAGGCGCCGCGCGAGGCCGACCAGAAGGGCGTTCGAGAGACAGATCACGTCGGGCGCGCTCTGGGTTTTGAGCCAGGCGATCAATTGCTCAAGCTCGCGCGCCTGATTGCCTTCCTCGCCGCGAATCATTGAGAGCGTTAAGTCCCCAAGGTCGGTCGCCCGGGTCTTGGCGGCCTTGCCGGCCGCCCATTTCAGCAGGTCGGGAGAATCGAGCAATTGGTGCAGCCAGGTCGGGCTTTTGCGGAAGAACTCGGACTTTTGCTCCAAATAGACGTTGATCCCGCCGAAGAAGATGGGCTGGCCGGCGGTGTGGTCGGCTTCGTCCAGCGTCAACGGCAGATAGAGCGGCAGCATGAGGGTTGAATGGCCCTTCCTTTGCAGGGCGCCAACGAGCGCGTTGTCCCGGAAACAGTTCCCGCAATACATCTTCCCCGCGCCGGGCGTGATCTGGATGATGTTCATGATACCGGTTCGTTCAACTCGGAAGCCGTGGTTCCCTCGGCGATCAGGCGGAGACCAACCTGACGGCCGGGCGCTCATTGATCTCCGATCGTTCGCCCATTGGAATAAGCCCGGGCCGGGCGAGCCGCAACGAAAAAGCGCGAATCGAGAATCGAGCGTCAAATACGGCGCCGCTACGCGGGCAGGGCCTCGGGTTCCGCGGCGAGCAAGGGGCCGCCGAGCGGCATGGCTTCCGGCACTTCGGCGTATTCGGCCACCGCGTTGTAGAGCCGGCTGAAATCCTTGTTGACGTCGCCCGAGAGGCAATCGGTGATGTCACCCGCGAGGTCCGGGTATTTGTTGGTGAGCACGCGGAAACTGAATTTCGGATTGTAAAAGGCGTAAACCAATTTGCGCATGTTTTCGACTCCCTGACGCAGGATGGTTCCGTACTCCGTGAACCGCGCCGGTGAAAAATCACGGGCGACCAACGCTTCGTGGACGGCGTCGCCGGCGAGCACGCCGCTCTTGAGCGCGAACATCACGCCCGACGAAAAGACCGGGTCCAGGAAGCAGAACGCGTCGCCGACGAGCAGCAGGCCCTCCGAGGCGCAATAGCGGGAATGATGGGTGTATTCATTGACCAGGCGGTACGGACCGGTCGGCTGGCCGACGGCGAGATGGTTTTTGATCCACTGGTTTTGCTCGACCTCGCGTTTGAAAATCTGCTCGGGATCACGCACGCCGTCGCGGGTCAGGTACTTGCCCTCCGCCACGACGCCGACGCTGATGATGTCGTTGTGCAGAGGAATGTACCAGAACCAGCCTTTCTCGGGCACGTAGGCCACGGTGGTGGCGCCGGCGTCGATCCCTTCATCGCGCAGGGCTCCCTGGTAGTAGGTCCAAACGGCGACTTTGTTCAGGAACGGGTCGCGGGTGCGCCACTGATTGCGCACGGCTGAAAAGGCCTCTTTGCCAGAGCAGTCGAGGGTGATCGGCGCGCGGAACTCGTGCGTCTGGCCGTCTTTGGATTGGGCGAGCACGCCGACCACTTTGCCGTTCTCGCGGAGCAGTTCCTTGACCGAAGTCTCCTCTTTGACGATGGCGCCTTTGGCGCGGGCGTTGTTGAGGAGGAGCAGATCGAATTCGGAGCGGAGCACCTGCCAGGTCTGCGCGACGTCCTGCTCGTAGCGATTGAAAAAGTAAAACGGCTGCGAAGCGCGGCCCGACGGGGAGACGAATTGCACGCTGTACTTCTTGATGAACGCGGAACTCCGCATCGTGTCGAGAAGCCCGAGGCGGCGCAGCGGATAAAAATTAAATGGCAGCAGCGACTCGCCGATGTGATAGCGTGGAAACTTTTCGCGTTCGATCACCAACACCCGATGTCCGTGCTCGGCGAGGATCGCGGCGGAAGTCGAGCCGGCGGGACCGGCTCCGATGACAATGGCGTCGTAGGTCGAGGATTCATTCATAAAGCTGGGCGCGGCTAGGAGGTGGGGGATGGTTTCGGCAGCGGGACGGGCGGGAGAATTTCCACGATCTCCGCGAGGGGACGTTGCTGCGGGTCCACGAGGGCGTTGCGGCGTCCGTAGAGGAGATGTTTGCCGGACAGTTTCAACGCGGAATTGATGAACGCGTCCGAGTCCACCTTGAGAAACGCCTTGGGCCGGCTGAAGTGCGCAATCGCGTGCTCATGCAAGATCGTGCCCAAGGGACGGCGCTCGCCGAGAATCGCCTGGCGCGCCGCGGGCGGGAAAAGATGCAGATTGATCTTAATCGCGCCGAACTCGACGGGGCGTTCATCGGGATCGAGCACCAACACCACCTCGCGATAATAGGCGTCGTCGCGCTGCTGGCTGCTCAAGACCCGGAGATGAATCGGTTCGGCGTGAAATCTCTCAAGCGTCGGCGTCATGTCATCCGCGTGCACCAGCAAGGTTTTGTACGGCTCGGGGACCAACTCGCCGGAAATCGTCTCGATGGCGGGGAGCATCAGGCCGGCTTGCGCGTAAAAATCGTCGAGCGGGTACGCGAAGGGCAGCACCGTCGGCTGCGGCCGGGGCGAGGTGGAGGAGGCGGACATAGTCAGCGGATAAATTGGCGGCCAGTTTACGCGTAACGGGCGTTCCGGTGTTCCGGGAGGAAGAATTCGTAGAGCAAGCGGTCCACTTGCAACAGGCCGTCACGGTTAAGGCGGATCAGGTCGCCTTCAACCTGGCAGAAGCCCCAATCCTTCAACGTTTGCAGAGCGGTCGCGAAGCGCGCGCGGACATCGACGCCGAACTTGTTCTGAAAATAGGCGGCGGAAACGACCCCGAGTTTCAATTGCAACACGAACTCGCGAATCAACCGCTCGTCCGCGCTGGGCGTCAGCGCGCGGTAAATCGGGAGGCGGTCGGCTTTCAATGCCTCGATGTAAGGATCGTAGTCGTGTTGATTCTGGAAATGCGTGCCTTGCAGGTGGCCGAACGAAGCGACACCCAAGCCGATGAGATCGGCCCCGGCCCAAAGACGGTCGCGATAGATGAATTTGGTTTTCGCCTTGTCCTTCACCGCGGTGTAGGCGCTGCCGACGGTGTAGCCGGCGCTTTCGAGCTCGGCGAACGCGTATTTGACCCAGTCCCGCTTGACCTCCCAATCCGCGACCGGCGCCACCAGTTTGCCTTCGGCCTTCATCTGCTGGTAGATCGTGGTGTTGTAGGGGATCTCCATCTGATAAATCGTGACGCTGTCCGGCGACAGCGCGATCGTTTTGCGCACGCATTCGCGCCAATTCGCGTCGGTCTCCTCGACCATCCCGGCGATCAAGTCGATGTTGATCTGGGGAAATCCGATTTGCCGCGCGTAGGCGTAGGCGCGCGCGATCTCCTTGCTGTGGTGGGCGCGGCCGTTGATCTCGAGCACATGATCGTCGAAATTCTCGACGCCGAGGCTGAGCCGCGTCACGCCCAACTCGCGGATCGCCTTGAGTTTGTGATCGGTCAACGTGCCCGGCTCACACTCGAACGTCACTTCTTCGGCGCCTTCCCACGAGATGAGCGATTTCATCCCGTCGGTCAGCCGCTTAAGTTGATCAACGGAAAGATACGACGGCGTGCCGCCGCCGAAATAAACGAAGTTCGCCTTGCGCCCGCCGATGACCGGCTTGCGCGCGTAGAGGCTCAGCTCGTGCAGGGCGGCGTCGATGTACGCCTTGATCGAGCCGCTGTCTTTGTCCGTGTAAACGCGGAAGTAGCAGAAATGGCAACGTTTGCGGCAAAAGGGGATGTGCAGATAAATCCCCAGCGGCGTGTCGGCTCGGGGCGGGCGTTCCAGGGCGGCAAAGACTTCGCCGGTCAATTCGGGCTTCCAAAAAGAGAACGGCGGGTAGTTCGAAACGAAGTAATTCCCCACCGTGGTCTGCTTCTGCATCGGCGGGGCGGGGGCGGCGGGCGTGGGTAAGGTAAGGGCGCTCATATTACGTGATCCTCTTTCAGCCGCCCGGGGACTTCGCGGCGGCGGCGGCCGGTTTGGCGCCGAAGGCATAGACGCTGCCATCTTCGGAACCGATGATAAATTTTCCGTCCACGACCGCCGGTGAACTGGACACCGGCTGACCGATTTCGTAAGACCAGATTTCCTTGCCGTCCGCCAGCGCGACGAGATAGACGCGGCCGTCGTCCGAGCCGACGACGACTTTGTCGCCGCAGATTACGGGCGAGCTATCGACTTTGCCGCGGGTCGTGAAATTCCAAAGGCTCTGGCCATCGTCGCGTTTGACGCAGTGGAGGCGTTTATCGCGTCCGCCAAACACGACGCGATCGCTGGCGATCGCCGGTGAGGAAAAATAAGGAAACCCGCGGTCTTGATAGGTCCAGGCGTTCGTGCCGCGCTGAAGATCGATGCAGAGAAAGGCGTTGTCGTAGTGCCCGAAATAGGCGCGTTGATCCGCGACTGCGACCGAGCCGGCGACATACGCGCCCGCTTCGATTTCCTTGACCGTCTGCCCATCGACCAGGGAAAGAACATGGAGCACCGCGTCGCAACCGCCGAAAATCGTCTGGCCGTCAGCGACGGCGGGGGAGCCGTTAATATAGTTGCCGGTCTCGTGAGTCCAGGCGGCTTTGCCATCGGCGATGCCAACGCAGTGCAGCTTGAAGTCATAGCTGCCGACCAGGACGCGGGTTTTGTCGCCGGTCTTGACCCAGTTTGGGGCGCCGAGGATTTTGTCGCCGGTGTCGTACTTCCAAGCCGGTTTTCCGTTGGCGGCGTCCAGCGCGTAAAGCGAGCCGTCGGTCGAACCAATCACGACCTTGCCGTCAATGACCAAGGGCGACGATTCGATCGGGCCGCCCGTGGTGAAAGTCCAGACCTTGTCGCCGGTTTTGAGATTCAGCGCGAAGACGTTGCTGTCGCCGGACCCAAAATAGACCAGCCCATTTACCACGGCCGGAGAGGATTTGACCGGACCCGCCGTTTTGAATGACCAAAGCAGGGCCGGGGCGTCGGGTAGAGCTCCGGGCGCGACGCCCAAAAGGGAGGCGCGACCGCGAAACATCGGCCAGGCGTTGGTGGTGGCGGCCGGCTCTTGGGGATTGAAAGCGGGTTCAGCCGACGACGGGGAGAGCGGCGCGAAGAATCCAGCGCAGCCGATTCCCAAGGAAACCAGCGAGCAGGCGGTCGAGCGCGTTCGTTGCATGACCAACAATCTGGAAAACCGGGCAGGGCGGCGTGCGCCGCGAACTCCCCGTGAGACGGCTTAACAGCCCGTTAAAGCGTCGCGGAGAATATCGTGCAAGAGCGCGGGGTTGGCAACCAAATAATACTTACACGTATGATTTCTTTCTCCCCCTTTGACAACCTGGCGGAAAACTGGGAACCTGTAACGGTTGCGTGACAACCCGGGCACGCGTCGCCGCCGCTCCGGAAGCTCGACCAAGCTATTGCGTATGAAGAAGTTTCTCGAAAACCTGCTGATCGTCATGGCGCTCGCCCTCTGCGGTCTCCTGGCCTTTCAGTGGGTCCGCGAGGCCCATCTCCGCGCCAAAATCCAGGAGCTTACCCAGACGGTGGATGACAAGTCGGCCATCATCACCGATCTGCAAGCGAACCTAAAGAAATCCGAGGCGGAATCGGCCCGGTTGGAGGTCGATAAAACGGAGTTGAAGGGGACCATCGAGACCAATCGCCAGGAAATCGTTACGCTGAAAAAGTCGGCCGACCGCCTGGAAAAGGACGTCGAAGCCAAGGCCCGACAGATCGACGCCTACAAGGAAGCGATGGAGAAGGCGAATGCGAATATCGTCAAGCAGAACGGCACCATCAAAGAGCAAAACGCCCTCCTGAAGCAGCTTTCCGAGGAGCGTAACGAATTCGTGCGCAAGTACAACGACACCGTCAAACAGTACAACGACACGGTGAAACAGTACAACGATTTGGCCAAGATGGTCGAGAAGCTGCAAGCGGACGCCGCGAAGGCAGCGGAGAAACCGAAAGCGCAGTAGCGCGGGGTGGCCGGCGCTTGGTTGCGCATCGCGGCGGAAAGTGCGGATCGCTTTTTTAGACGGCGCCCGGCGACCAACGTATCGCGGATGTCTTGGGTCGCCAGGCTCCTTTTGGGCTTGCTTGACAATGCCCGGGCGCTGAGCGACCTGTTGTGAAGCTCGCCGCAAGCGCTTACACGGTCGGCGCTTTGAATCGTGGAGGCACGGCTTTCTGGAAGGAGAGTCGCGGCGTCCGCAGAGGCGTTGTCGGCCTTGGCTGGTCGTGGTGGCAAACGGAACTGTCTCGGACTTGGACGGGAGGGAAGATCTTTAGAATTATGCGCAAACGAATCTTATTTCTGGTCTGCGTGGCGCCGTTATGGATAGCCGTGTCCTCGGCGCGGGCGGATTCGCCGGACTTTTATACTTATCGCTACATTCTGATGGGGAATTTTTTTATGCAGTTCAACGCCAGTTCGGTTATCTCCTTGACCGAAGTTCCATTCGGTGGCGCATCGTCGCTCGATT
>CAZFVY010000071.1:0-38008 GCA_964522665.1 uncultured Verrucomicrobiota bacterium
AAAAGACCGCCATTACCGCTTGTTTCAAGTTGGGTTACTTAGCCGTCACACACCCTTTTACCGTTTTACCGTTTCCAATCCCAATCATGCGCGGTTTCACATCGTTCGCGTAAACGCAGTAGGCCGAGAACTGAAAGCTCCAAAAGTTCGAGGTTTCATTCATCGCGAGTTCATGTTTAATTTCGGCTTATGAAAGCCGTCTCCTCTCCCTCGTTTTCGCATGCACTTTGCGCCGTGGCGCTGTTGGCCGGTCTAAGCTTCGCCCAACCGTGCTGGTCGCAAACCGGCGGCCTGGCGCCCGGGGTGCGCGGGTTGGCCACGCGCGCGCCCGCGGGGATGAAGATCGACGGCGATTTGTCTGAGTTCAAGGACGCCTTCTGCACGCCGGTCGAGTATTTTAACGAAAACCTGCGCGAGCGCGCCGCGCAGTTCTTTTACATGTGGGACGACGAGGCGTTTTACGCGGCGCTGCGAACGCTCGATACCAAGCCGGCGGATCTCGCCGACGACAATCATCTCTGGGAAGGCGACGCCGTCGAATGGTATTTTGACACGCGCCAGGACGCGAGTTTTCGCAGCCAGGCGTGGGGCGGCAAAGGTTCGGTTCACTGCTACTGGACGGGCTTGAAAAACAAGGAAGTTCAAGGGCGCTTTTGCTTGCGGCCCAATTATCTCGACGCGATTCCCAAGATTGGCGTCGAGGTCGCCGCGCGGCGAACCAAGGTCGGGATGGACGTCGAGTTCAAATTGCCCTGGGCGAATTTCCCGGGTTTCAAAGCGGCGCTGAATACCGTGATCGCGCTGGACGCTGAAGTCTGCTACAGCGACGGCGGCGGGCGGGTCTATCGAAGCTTCGCCTTCGGCAGCCCGCTCTCGGTGCAACAGCCGGCGAATCTCGGTCGCATTCAACTGGTGGACCACGTTGCCCCGGAGCATTGGGCGGCGTGCGGACCGGTCATGTTTCCCGTGCGCTGCGACACGCCGTGGACCCAACCCGAGAAACCGCAAGTGACGGCGTACCTCGCCATTCCGCCCAACCGCGCGGAAGATGTGGGCAAGGTCGTCTTCCGCGTGCTCGGCTTGGATGGCGCCGTGCTGGCGGAACGTCCGGGAACGGTGGAGACGTTCGAGGCGGAAGGCGCTTTTCGACGCGCCAAGGCGCAATGGCCGGCGGATCTGGCGGCGCCCGGCGCCTATCAACTGCTCGGCGTCGTCTATGGCAAATCGGGCGCGGAATTGGCGCGCGTGGCGCCGCGCATGGTGAGCGTCAACATGGCGCCGGGATACTGACGAAGGCCCGGCTCGCGCGTCGAGGCCCGGGATAACCGCAGCTGCATATGCAAATGAACCCGCAATTAATGCCCCGACACAAAGTCGGGTGCGCCGCTGACCTCGGCCCGGAGTTTCGACCACGATTTTGGTCTCGGACATTTCGGTTCGTGACCCGATGGTTGCGCTCCACGCGCTCCGAACGAATCGGCGGCGGACGATACGCCCGCGTCTTCGGAGCGCGGTGGCAGACCGGAGCGGCGACGACGCTTTCGCCGGCCAGGGCGTGTGCTCCCGTTCGGGTGTTTGCCGGCGGCTTCGGCGCCCAAAGCGGTGTCGCGCTACGCTTGCCACCGCACTCCACGGGCGCGCGAACGCAAGTTGCCGCGCGGTGTGGAGCGCTGTGGCAGAGCGCAGTGGCGACGACGCTTTTGGTCGGGGCGCCCGCCAACGCTGAAACCGGACACAAACACGCCGCGACGGCTCTGGATATCAGCGCCGCGACACCGCCGCCAGTCGTCAACTGGCCTCGTCGTAGCCCACGCCTTGCCGGATCGAAAGCTCCGTCGTCGTCCCGATCGGAACGGGACTCTGCCGGAGCGCTCCAAGGCGGCTCCAGCTTTTCGGCGGACACAGTTCGTCCGAAACGAGCGGAGTATTCGAAACCGGCGGTATTTCGGGATCGGAGCTGCCCACGAACCGATCGCGAGAGCCAAGGCGCTAGACCAGGGCGCGGATTATGGAGTCAAGCGGGTCTGCCCGCGCGGCTGCTCTCCGCCTTGTCAATCCTCGTGCTCGCGACTAACGTCCACGCCCAAGTGGACCGCATTACCGGTAGAGCCTTTGCCACCCGATCCGAGGTCATCGCCCGGCACGGGATGGTTTGCACGAGTCACCCGCTGGCGACCCAGGCGGGCCTGGACACGCTGAAAGCCGGCGGGTCGGCCATCGACGCGGCCATCGCGGCCAACGCGACGCTCGGCCTAATGGAGCCGATCAGTTGCGGGGTCGGCGGCGATCTGTTCGCGATCGTATGGGACGCGAAAAGCCAGAAGCTTTACGGCTTGAACGCCAGCGGACGTTCGCCGCTCGGTTTGAGCTTCGAGCAGATGAAGGCCGAGTTGGCCAAGCGCAATCTCACGGGGATTCCCGCGATCGGGATGTTGCCCATTTCCGTTCCGGGCGCGGTCGATGGTTGGTTTGAATTGCACGGCCGCTTCGGCAAGTTGCCGATTGCGAAAGTCCTGGAACCGGCCATCAATTACGCCGAGGAAGGCTTCCCCGTCACGGAGCTGATCGCCTATTATTGGCAACGAAGCGTGCCATTGCTGGGCAAGCAACCGGGCGCCTTCTTGCCGACCTACACCATCGACGGCCGCGCCCCCGCCAAAGGGGAAGTCTTCAAGAACCCGGGCTTGGCCCGGACGCTGCGCTTAATCGCGGAAAAGGGACGCGACGTCTTCTACCACGGTGAACTCGCCGACGCGATGGACGCGTTCTTCGCCGCAAATGGCGGTTACCTGCGCAAAGTCGATTTCGAAAAGCACACCTCGACTTGGGTGGACCCGGTCTCGGTCAATTACCGCGGCTACGACGTCTTTGAACTGCCGCCGAATGGGCAAGGGATCGCCGCCCTGCAAATCCTGAACATTCTGGAGGGCTACGACCTGCGCTCGATGGGCTACAACAGCCCGGACGCGCTGCATGTGCTGATCGAAGCCAAAAAGCTCGCCTACGAGGATCGCGCGAAGTTTTATGCCGATCCCGCGTTCGCCAGGATTCCGCTGAAAGGGTTGCTATCCAAGGAGTATGCCGCGGAACGCCGGAAATTGATCGACCTGCGTCACGCCGCGAAACGGTACGACGCGGGCAACCCCGCGTTGCGGGATGGCGATACGATTTATCTGACCACGGCCGACAAGGACGGCAACATGGTGTCGCTCATTCAGAGCAACTACCGCGGGATGGGCTCGGGCGTCGTCGTGCCGGGACTGGGCTTCGGTTTCCAGGACCGCGGGCAATTGTTCACGCTCGAGGAAGGGCACGCGAACGTGTACGCGCCGGGCAAGCGGCCGTTCCACACGATCATTCCGGCGTTCGTCATGAAAGAGGGCAAACCGTGGCTGAGCTTCGGGGTGATGGGCGGGGCGATGCAACCGCAGGGACATGTGCAAATCCTGGTGAACCTGATCGACTTCGGCATGAGCTTGCAGGAAGCCGGGGACGCGGCCCGGTGGCAACATCAAGGCTCGTCCGAGCCGACCGGCGAAAAAATGACCACCGGCGGCTACGTCGAGGTCGAGACGGGCGTCCCCTGGGAATCGGTCCGTGAATTGAAGAGCCGCGGGCATGACATGCGTCTGAATTTGGGTGATTACGGAGGCTATCAGGCGATCCGCTACGACGCCACGCAGGGCGTTTACTACGGCGCCAGCGAAAGCCGCAAGGATGGCCAGGCGGCGGGATATTGAGGGCGGCCGGCCGGGTTGGCGCCGCGCATTTTAGGTTTACGGAAAGCATTTTCGCGTTACGCTGACAGGGATGATTGAAGCGGAATTGAGCTTATGAGGGTAATCGGCCACCTGACCAATGAGGCGGGAGCGCGCGCGTTCAGCGACTACCTTTTCGTGCAGGGAATCCAGAACCAGATCGAGACCGAGTCGGACGGCGCCTGGGCGGTCTGGGTCCATATGGATGACCAAATCGCGCAGGCCAAGGAGATGCTCGCCAGTTTCATCGACAATCCCTCGGCCTCAAGATTTCAGGTCGCGGCGCGGCAAGTCGCCCAGTTGCGCGAGCAGGAGGCAGAAGCGCAAACGAACTACCGGAAAAAAGTCCGCGACCGTAAAAGTCTCTTTCCTTCGCTGGCAGGTTACGGTTTCGGCCCGCTGACGCTTGTGCTGATCGCGCTCAGTATCGTGGTATTTGTCCGATCGGACTTTGCGAATAATCTGGATGCCATTCGGGCGCTGATGTTTTCCGAATACCTCGCGCCGGGCCATCCGTGGCACTCGCCCTTTGATCTGGTGGAAATCACGCACGGCGAAGTCTGGCGGTTGGTGACGCCGATCTTCGTCCACGGTGGCGTGCTGCACATCCTTTTCAACATGCTTTGGATGCGCGATCTGGGCAGCATGATCGAGGCCCGCCTGGGCACGCTGCAACTCGCCCTGTTGGTCGTCGGAATCGCTGCTCCGTCGAACATGATCCAATACGTGATCAGCGGTCCGGTGTTTTTCGGCATGTCAGGGGTGGTGTACGGGTTGCTGGGGTACGTGTGGATTCGCGGTCGATTTGATCCCGGCGCCGGGCTTTTTCTCAACCAATCGACCGTTGTCTTCATGCTTGTCTGGTTGGTGGTCTGCTTTACCGGCTACGTTGGGCATATCGCCAACGCGATTCATCTCAGCGGTCTCGCCATCGGAATGCTCTGGGCGTACGCCGCCAGTCAGCTTCGTCGGCGGAGTTAACCGGAGGGCCGCCCGCCGGCGAGAGGTCTGGCGGAGGATTCAACCATGAACGAATTTCCCCAGCGAACGCCGTCCCCGCAAATGTTTGACCCGGCCTCGAAGCCGACCTTCGGGCAGCGGCTCAAGCGATGGCTGGCGCCGTTGGGCGCGATCGGCGTACTGCTGAGCAAATTCAAGTTCGTTTTACTTGCGATGCTCAAATGGCTGCCGGCCATGTTCAGCACGGGCGGCTCGATGCTGCTGACGATCTGGGTTTACTCGATCTCGAACGGCTGGTGGTTCGCGGTTGGTTTCGTTCTGCTGATTTTTGTGCATGAATGCGGCCATTTATTGGCGGCAAAACGCTTGGGGTTAAGGGTGGGCGCACCCGTCTTCATTCCTTTCATGGGGGCGTTCATCGCCCTAAAAGAAGCGCCGCCCAACGCGTGGATCGAGGCTCAAGTGGGGATCGGCGGACCGCTGCTGGGAACCCTAGGCGGAGTCGTCTGCTACGGCATTTACGCGGCGACGGGCCAGAGAATCTACCACGATCTGGCCTACACGGCATTTTTCCTGAATCTGTTCAACCTAATGCCAATTGGGTTCCTGGATGGCGGTCGCGTGGCCGGGGCGCTCTCGCCGTGGTTATGGTTGGTAGGCTTGGCCGTGCTGGCCTGGGTCATGTTCACCCAGCCGTTCAATTTCGTGCTTTGCCTGATCCTGATTCTTTCGCTGCCTCGGTTGATCGGTCTGTTTCGCAAGCGCAGCGCCGCGGAAGAGCGATACTATGAGGTCTCGCCAGGCCGAAGATTGGTAATGGGAGTGATCTATTTCGGATTGGCGGGTTTCCTCGCGACGGCGATGGCGCTCAGTTCTCAGTCGGCGCGCTATTGACCTATTGGTTCGGCGACGGGTTTGACGGGTCGAAAGACTCCAAAACAGCTCGCTGCCGAGCAGCAAAAGTTGGCGTCGGTCGGGAGGATGCCGTCTCACTTGAAGGCGCCGCAGCGGGTCAAAGCTCCGCGCTCTGGACTACTGCCACTCTCGTTGTGACGAGCGGTTCTGTGAGCCGCAGCTTGCCCATGCGTCGGACGGGCGCCCGGTTTGACGAAAGTGTCCTGCCGAACGTCGCCGCTGCGGGTCAAAGACCCGCGCTCCGGCGGGGGCGGCGCTTGCGAGTGGAGGGGCGAGGACCCAATCCGCGTAGCTGACTCAGGTATGGTTCTACTTCGAGGGACTGGCGGCGGGAGCGGCAAGCTTGGGTGCGGTCGGCACGACTGGTTTTGGCTTGTTGGGCGGGGGCTGGTAGGGAAACGCCTCGATGAACTTCACCATGGCGCGCACGTCGTGGTAATTCGCCTTCCAACTGTTCGCTTTGGTGGTGTTGCGCGGCTTGCCGTCGGCATCGACCGACCATAACCAGATGCCGTCCGCCGGGTCGATTTGCGAGTTGAGAATGAAATGGAGCAGCTGATCGAGGGCTTTCTCGTATTCTGGATTGGGACGCACGCGGAGCGCATCGGTCAACGCCGCCAGCATTTCCGCCTGAACCCACCAGACCTTCTCGGTGTCGTAGGCCGGTTGGTCGCCGAGGCCGCGGCTGTAAAGCCCGCCGCGTTCGTGGTCGTAACCGTACTTCAGGGCGTGATTCAGGTGCGCGAAGAAATGCGGCCACGCCGGACTCACGCCCAGGACGAGTTGCGCGCGAACCATGAGCCAGGCGAATTCGACATTATGGCCATAGGAAAGCCCGGCGCTCTCCGCCCCGCCGACCGGCCGCCAATCCAACTGCCGGTGCAACGACGACGCTCCCGGACGCAGCGGGTAAAAGTAGTCCATGTTGACGCGCAACGCTTCAACGAGTGAGTTGCGGATATTCGGATCGCGCGTCACGTCATAAAGTTCGGTTAACGCCTCCATCCAATGGAGGTGGGCGTTGGCGCTTTTCAGCCCGGCGATCTCGACTTCGAGCGTCGGGTCCGGTCGCAGGATCGGCTGCCAATCGCGGCCCGCGTGTTCGAACCAGCCGCCATTGGGATTATCGTGCAGGTACAACTGGATGATCGTGTAAAGCTGAACCGCGCGCCGGAGCGCTTCGCCGTCGTGGCTCGCGCGGTAGTACTCAACGAACGAGTAAATGACAAAGGCCTGGCCGTAAAGCAGCTTGCGGTCATCGCGCACCTTGCCGGCCAAGTCAGTTTTCCAAAAATACCCGCCGGTCTGTGGATCGAGAAAGTGAGCGGTCAGGAACGAATAACCGCTCCGGGCGGCCGCCAGATAGTCGTGTTGGCCATCGCCGAGGTGGTGGAGGTAGGCGTGCGAGAATCCCCACACCATGCGGCTTTGCGTGACCAGTTGTTTTTCCAACGCCTCGCCGCGCCCCTTTTTGTCATCGGCCAACAGATAGCCGCCGTTCTGCCGATCCAGCGCGGTGTCATACCAGTAAGGCATGACCTGCTCGATCAACTGGGTCCGAAGCTCGCGGGAATAGTCGGCCTTATCGCGAGCCGCGCCGCCGAAAGGAATCGCCATAAGCGTCGCGAAAACAACCGTGGGAAGAAAGCGCCGAATCCTGGTTCTGACGCTCAACCCGTCAGCCTGTTGATCGCTCCGTTCGGTGGACCTGGGTTCTCGGCAAGGATTGTTTGGCATGACGATCTTAACTTCGGGCGCCGGCGTGAAACGCGGCTCCCAGACAAACCTTCCGCCGAGGCGACGAGCTTATTGTCCGTCGGTAAGACCGGGAATGGCAGGCACGCCCTGCACCGGCGGCAAGGGAGGCATTGGGATTCCCTGGCGCTCCATCGCGATCTTTTGGGTCATGGTCTGGAGGTACTGCTGCGCCGGCTCCAAACCGCCGGTTTGCTGAGGTTGGAGATCAACCGTCCTGACATTACGCGTTGGAATCACCGGGGATGCGTCCGCCTGCGCGCTACCGAGCAGGCCATTACCAATCGCGCCGCCGCCCATGCCAACGGCCCCGTCAGCGCCATTCGGCTGGTAATTGTTTCTCGCGGAAGGCTGCAGGCCGTAACGCCGACGCAAGGCCGGGTCCATCTGGAACGGCTGAGGGGTCGGGTTCGCGCCGCCAGCCGGCATCACTGGGGGCGGAGGAATGGCTCCGGGAGCCGGAGCGCCGGGGGCGGTCGCGGCGCCAACCGGTTGTTTGTACGAATTGTCCTTAAAGTTCAAAACCATGGGCGATCCACGCTGCTTGATCTTGATCGTTTCGGCCTTCTCATCGATTTCCATCATTTCGATGTCATCCTGCTTCTCATTCACGGCCAAGCTCATGTAGCTAACCTGCGGCGCCGTGGCGGGAGCGCCTTTGGCGGCGGTCGCGTCGGTTTGCACCGCGAGACAGGCCTTGCGGACGCCCCGCATTTTGTAAAGTCCCGTGAACTTGATGGTGGTCGGCGCGGGTGGTGGGGTGTTATTGGTCAGCGTGCTCGGGTCCACCGCCGGCGCGGGCGGCTTCAAGCCGAAAGGATTGCGCTCGATGATGGGCTGATAATCGGAGGTGTCGATGTGGGCGGTAACGGCCCAAACCGGGAGACTCGAGACGCTCCCAAGAAGAACCAGGATCAGTGTCCGCGACAATTTCATGGCCAATCAAACGTTACTAAGTTCACCGCGGGCGGCAAGCGCGATTTGGCGCCATGCCCCGCCTGATCGCAAGCGCCGATACGCGCGCGACCGTCTCCACGAAGGCCGGAGAGCGCTTCATGCCGTTACTATAACCCATCATTGGTTATAACACCAATGATGGGCTTTGGTTTCGACCGAAATTCGCGAACCGCCGGCCTCAGTAGGCCGCTTGAACGCCCTTGACCGACCGCTTTTTCATCCACGGCATCAGGCTGCGCAGACGCTCACCGACCTTCTCGATCGAGTGGTCCTGGCCCTGCTTGAGCAACGCGTTGTATTTTTTATAGCCGCCCTCGTATTCGGACACCCAGCCCTTGGCAAACTTGCCGGATTGGATGTCTTTCAGCGCGGTCTTCATTCGCTTCTTGACGCTCGCGTCGATGATCTTGGGTCCGACCGAAACGTCGCCCCACTTGGCGGTTTCCGATATGGAAAAGCGCATGCCGCTGACGCCCGCTTCGTTCATCAAGTCCACGATCAGCTTCAACTCGTGCAGGCACTCGAAATAGGCCATCTCGGGTTGATACCCGGCCTCGACCAACGTCTCGTAACCGGCGAGCACGAGAGCGCTCAAGCCGCCGCACAACACGGTTTGCTCGCCGAAAAGATCGGTCTCGGTCTCTTCCTTAAACGTCGTCTCAATGACCCCGGCGCGGGTGGCGCCAATCCCCTTGGCCCAAGCCAGAGCGATTTTCTTGGCCTTCTTGGTCGGGTCCTGATGGACGGCGATCAACGCCGGCACGCCTTTGCCCTCGGTGTATTGGCGGCGGACAATGTGCCCGGGGCCTTTCGGGGCGACTAGGATGACGTTGACGTCCTTCGGGGGGACGACGGATTTGAAATGAATCGAGAAACCGTGGGAGAAGAGCAGCGTTTTGCCTTTGGTCAGGTTCGGCTTGATGTCGCGCTCGTACGCGGCGGCTTGCTTGGTGTCGGGCAGCGCCACGAAGATAACATCGGCGCGTTTGACCGCTTCGCCGGTCGTGACGACCTCGAAGCCCATCTCTTTGGCGACCGGGATCGATTTGCTGCCCTCGTAAAGGCCGATGATGACGTTCAGTCCGCTCTCTTTGAGATTCAACGCGTGCGCGTGCCCTTGGGAGCCGAATCCGAGCACGGCCAGGGTCTTGTCTTGAAGCGCTTTCAAATCGGCGTCTTTATCGGAATATACTTTAGCAGGCATGATGTTTGTTAATTAAGGTTTGAGGTTGAATTGTCTGGCCGCGTCGGCGGCGTCAATAGCTGGTGGATCGGCTTTGGGCTGATTTGGCCGCGTTATTTCCGCGGCAACGCGACTTTGCCGGTCCGCGTCAAATCGAGCACGCCGAACGTTCCCATGAGGTCCAGGAATTTGCTGACCTTGCTCTCGTTGCCGGTGATTTCGATGGTTAAACTCTTGGGCTGAACATCGACGATCTTCGCGCGGAAAATATCGGTGATTTGCATCACCTCAGCGCGCGATTTCGAGTCCACCGCGACTTTGATCAAGACCAATTCGCGGTCGATGTAGCCTTCATCCTTGAAATCGAGCACCTCCAGGACGTCGATCAGCTTGTTGAGCTGCTTGACGATCTGTTCCAGCGTGGCGTCGTCGCCGCGGGTGACGATGGTCATCCGCGAGGTATTGGGATCCTGGGTCGGCGCGACATTGAGCGTGTCGATGTTGTAGCCGCGCCCGCTGAACAGGCCGGCAACGCGCGTGAGAACGCCGAACTTGTTTTCGACTAGAACCGAGATGGTGTGCCGCATATGGATTCAATCATGAATGCCTGTCCTCAGGTCGCGCCAAGGTCCCATTCCCGCCCGCCGCTGGAAAACCAAAAACCCGCGTTCCAACCGGAACCGCGGGCGGCCTGCAAGCAATGAACCAAGGCTTCAGGTCGCGTTAGTCACCTACGACTACGCGAATGCCCTGAACGACATGGCTCATCAGATTCATGTGCGGATACCTTTAGCAGCCTCGCCGACGCCGGTCAATACGTTTTTCCGCCAGGTTTTTCGCGGGCGCTGAGCGGGCGGGAATTCCTCGGCCCACGGATTTTCTCTGGAGTTGTGGGGCTTCGGGCCTTAAATTGCGGACGGTTCCATTTGCGTTCGGGATGAGGCCGCCAGCAGGCGCCCCGACGGGCGAACTGGACTTGTGAACGTGAATTTGATTTGGAAAAGAGTTCTGACCGTCGTGGTGGTCGGCGGATTGTTCGTCGCGCTGGCGCCCGGCGGGGCGCGGGCGGCGATCACGCCGGAACAGGTCAAGTCGCTCCCGCCGTCGGCCGGACGGACGGTTGATTTCGCCAAGGACATCAAGCCGATTGTCGAGGCGAGTTGCATCAAATGCCACGGACGCGGACGCGTGAAGGGCGGGTTTCAATTCGACACCCGCGACACCGTGCTCAAGGGCGGCGACTCCGGGGCGGCGGTCGTGCCGGGCGACAGCGCGCATAGCCGGCTGATCGAGTTGGTGGCGGGTCTGGACCCGGACAGCGTCATGCCGCAGAAAGGCTCGAAACTCACACCGGAGCAGATTGGGTTAATGCGGGCGTGGATTGACCAAGGCTTGAATTGGACGGCGGGCGTCGATTTCAAACGTCCGGAGCCGACCAATCTGAAGCCGCATCGGCCGGTCATCGCCGCGACCCGGGCCAAGTCCGGCTCGACGAATCCGGTCGATATTTTGCTTGAGACCTATTTCTCGGCGCAACAACTTGCCGCGCCGAAACCGGTGGATGACCGCACGTTCGCGCGCCGTCTCTTTCTCGACGTGGTGGGGTTGTTGCCGACGGAGGCGGAACTGGCGGCTTTCTCGGCGGACCGCCACGCGGACAAGCGGACGCGACTTGTTCAGCGCCTGCTCGCCGATAATCGGCGTTACGCCGAGCACTGGTTGACTTTTTGGAATGACTTGTTGCGGAATGATTATCGCGGCACCGGCTACATCGACGGCGGACGCGAGCAGATCAGTTACTGGCTCTTTTCGGCGTTGGAGAGAAACCTGCCCTACGATCAATTCGTCGCGCAATTAATCAACCCGAACGACGATTCGCAGGGGTTCACGAAGGGCTTCGTCTGGCGCGGGGTCGTCAATGCCAGTCAGGTTCCCCAAATGCAGGCGGCGCAAAATATTTCACAGGTCTTGATGGGCGCGAATCTCAAGTGCGCCTCGTGCCACGACAGTTTCATCAATGATTGGACCCTGGCCGATTCCTACGGCCTGGCGAGCATCTACGCGGATGCCCCGATGGAGATGTTTCAGTGCGACAAGCCAACCGGCAAGGTCGCTGACCTCAAGTTCATTTATCCGGGCCTGGGAAGCATCGACCCGAAGGCGCCGAAAGCGGTTCGACTGAAACAGTTGGCCGACATCATTACCAAGAAGGAAAATGGCCGACTGCCGCGCACGATTGTGAATCGTCTCTGGGCGCGGTTCATGGGACGGGGCCTCGTCGAGCCGGTCGATGAGATGGATCGGCCAGCCTGGAATCCGGACTTACTGGATTGGCTCGCGGAGGACTTGGTGGATCATCGCTATGACCTCAAGCAGACGATGACCCGCATCTTGACTTCAGAGGCCTATCAAATGCCCTCCGTCGGCGGTGAGGAAAGAGCGAGCACGAATTTCGTCTTCCGTGGTCCGTCGGTGCGGCGGATGTCGGCGGAAGAATTCCGCGACGCCATTTCCGCGCTTACCGGAGTGTGGAACACGCTGCCCGCGGCGCCCGTCGATTTCACCGGCGCGGCGCCCGCGCCATTGCGTCCCCACCCCGCCACCGGCAAGGCCCCGGTTCAAGCGCAGTGGATTTGGAGCGTGCCGGAAGGCGCGCAACCGGGTGTGCCGCTCACGGTTTATTTCCGGAAGGAGGTCGTCTTGACGGAAGTCCCCACGGAGGCGTCGCTGATCGCGTCGGGCGATTACCGCTTCGATGTCTCGATCAACGGTCATTCGGCCACGTCGGGGCAGAACTTCAAACGGCCGCGGCTCGTCGATATTAAATCGATGCTGGTCAAAGGAACCAATCTCATCGCGGCATCGGTGTCGAACGCGCCGGACGCGCGGGAAGCGGAGAAGGACGAAAAACTCGCGGCGATCAAGCCGTCGAAACCGGCCGGCTTTGCGCTCTACGCTCGAGTGAGAAATCGGACGGAAGAGCAAGGCATACCGGTGGAGAAAGTGATGGACTTCGCCACGGATGATTCCTGGATTTGGGCGACCGGCAAGTTCGACGGCTGGCAAAACTCGAACTTTGTGCCGGAAGGCTGGTCGGAAGCGGCGGCGCTCGGGCCGATTGGCGCGGCGCCGTGGCGATTGGAGCCGAAGTGGACGGCGGCGATTTCTTCGGCCGAGCAATATGGGCAAGTGCGGGCGAGCCTTACTTACAGCGATCCGTTGATGCTTTGCCTCGGCCGGCCCAACCGCGAGCAAGTGGTGACGACCCGCGCCTCGACCGCGGTAACGCTTCAGGCGCTGGAGTTGAGCAACGGCGCCACGTTGAACAAATTGCTCGACCAAGGCGTCGAACATTTGCTCCAGGAGCAACCCGGGACACCCGACGAATTGACGCAACGGATTTGGTCGCAGGCCCTCGGCAGAAAACCGACCGCGGGAGAATTAACGCTGGCCGAAGGAATGGTCGGGAACCCGATCCAGAAGGAAGGCGTGGAAGACCTGCTCTGGGCCGTGATGATGTTGCCGGAATTTCAATTGATCTATTAGGTTCGATGAGCCGGGAAACCGAGGCTGAATCGCCGCGTTGGCCGGCCTCAGCGTCGCGCGGGCGGCTCGCCGGAAGAACGCACGAACATGAGTGAGAAATATCAAGCTACCGAGGCGGCTCGCCAGGCGTGGAGCCGCCGCGACTTTTTGCGGGCCACCAGCGCGGCGGCGTTGGGGGCGTTGAGCGCCGGTTACCCGCGCCAGATTCTCGCGGCCGAGCCTGAGGGTGAGAAAATCACACCCACGGCCGGCACGGTCATTTTGCTTTGGATGGGCGGCGGCATGGCGCATACGGAAACTTTTGATCCGAAACGCTACGCGCCGTACGAGACCGGGATGTCGCCCGCGAAAGTATTGAGTTCGTTCCCGAGCATCGACACCGCGGTCGATAACATCAAGTTCTCGGCGGGCCTCGAAAGGATTGGCCGCGTGATGGATCGCGGCACGTTGATCCGCACGTACACCGCCGGCGATCTGGGGTTTATTCTGCACACCCGGCATCAGTATCAGTGGCATACCGGTTACCCGCCGCCGCAAACGGTCGCCGCGCCGCACATCGGGGCGGTGATTTCGCGGACCCTCGGTCCGGTCAATCCGGCGGTGCCGGCGTTCATCGACATTGGGCAACGTTTCGACGTGGGCGAAGGCGAGGAGCTGAAGTCATTTCACAACGCGGGTTTTCTCGGGAGTGAATACGGACCGTTCGTGGTCTCAAATCCAGAACAAGCGGCCGACAGCGTGAAGCCGCCCGAGGGGATGAGTCCTACGCGTTTTCAGAATCGCCAGAAGCTCTACGAGTCGTTGCTGGAGAAAAGTCCGGTCGGCCAAATCGGCAACGATTACCAAAAGGAATCACTTCTGCGCTCGATGGACAACGCGCATCGGTTGTTGAGCAGCCCCGCGGCGAAGGCGTTCGATTTGAGCCTGGAACCGAAACCAAGCTACGACATTTATAATACCGGCAAATTCGGACTCGGCTGCCTGCTGGCCCGACGACTCACCGAGGTCGGCGCCCGGTTCATCGAAGTCACAACCGAGTACGTCCCGTTCCTGAATTGGGACACCCACGAGAACGGTCATACCCGGCTCGTGGACATGAAGAAACAAATCGACGCGCCGATCGCCCAACTCGTGCTCGATCTCGAGGCGCGCGGTCTGCTCAATCGGACGCTCATTGTTCTGGCGAGCGAGTTCAGCCGCGACAGCCTCGTCGAAGGAAAGCCCGGCAAGAAGGTCAAGGATCAGGTCGATGTGCCGGCGATGATGACCGACATCAAGCACTACGGCATGCACCGCCACTTCACCGACGCCGGTTCCGTTCTTCTCTTTGGCGGCGGGATCAAGCGCGGACTGCTCTACGGCAAAACCGCGGATGAACGCCCGTGCAAGACGTTGGAGAAACGGGTCATCATCGAGGACTTGCACGCGACGATCTATCACGCGCTCGGAATCTCCCCGCGGCTCGCGTACGAGACCGAACGCCGCCCGTTCTACGTGACGCGAGACGGCCTGGGTAAACCAATTCTTGAGTTGTTTGGGTGAGAGGGACGCAGAGGAGACCGGCCTGGCGTGGACGCGGCAAGTTGCCTGCCTGACGGTACCGCTGATCTAGCATCTGCTCGAGCTGGACGGGGCCGTTTCGCCACGGTGAATCTGTCGCGAGGTTCGGGAAAGCATCCGATGGGAGTGATGCGATGGATGGGAGTCTTGGGAGGAATAAACGCAAGAATGGGATCATTCCGGCGCGAGAGAATTTCCGATCGCCTTAGCCATCCTTCTCCATGCGCACGGCGCTGAATTTGAGTTCGGGTTGGCGAGAAATTGGGTCGGCTTCGCCGGTGGTGACGCTGTTGACGCAACCGTCGGTTTGAAAAGACTGGCCCCAATGAAACGGCATGAAGAGCGTCCCGCGCGGGACTGAATCATCGACCCGCAGGCGGGTGCGGGCAAATCCACGCCGCGAGACCAGCCGCACGGCCTCACCTTCCGCCAGGCCGAGTTCGCCGGCATCGGCCGGATTGGCGGCGACAAACGGAGCGGGTTCGATCTTATTGAGCTTCGCGACGTGGCCGGTTTTCGTGCGGGAATGCCACTGGCTGGCCAGGCGGCCGGTCGTGAGCGCGAGCGGGTAGTGAAGCGTCAAGGTGTCCGACGGCGGCCGGTAATCGATCGGGTGAAAAACCGCCCGACCACTCGGCGTGGCGAAGATCTTCCGCCGGTAGCGGCGCGCGACCCCGTGACTGGAAGGCTCGGGACACGGCCACTGTACGGCCTGGCGTTTGAGGCGGCGATAGCTGATGCCGTTCATCTGCAGGGTATAGGTTTCGGCGCAACAGCGTTTGTGCTCCTCGAAAATGTCGTTGGCGCTGGTGTACGAAAACTGCTCCTCGAAGCCGAGCGCCGCCGCGAAGCGGCAGGCGATCTCCCAATCCGGCCGCGCCTCGCCCGGTGGCGGCACACAAGGCTGCAACAGACTGATCCTCCGCTCAGAATTCGTCATCGTGCCTTCGACCTCGACGCTCATGGCGGCCGGCAGGACGACATGGGCAAGCGTGGAGGTTTCGGTTGGATGATAACAATCCTGGACGACCAACAACGGGACGCGTTCCAGCGCGCGGCGCACCTGATTGGAGTTGGGCATCGTGGCGATCGGGTTGCAACCGACGATCCAAAGCGCCTTGACGTGCCCGGTCTCCGCGGCCTCAAACATTCGCACCGCGTCCAAGCCCGGCTGGTCCTTGATCCGTGGAGCAGGCACGCCCCAAATGGCGGCGACCGCCGCGCGATGATCACGGTTGGTGACGTCGCGATAGCCCGGCAATAAGCCGCTCATGTAGCCGACTTCGCGTCCACCCATCGCGTTCGGCTGGCCAGTGAGTGAAAACGGCCCGCTTCCGGGTCGCCCGATTTTGCCCGTGGCCAGATGAAGATTGATCAAGCCGATGCTCTTGGCGACGCCACTCGTGCTTTGGTTGGCGCCCATCGCCCAAAAGCTCAAGGCCTCCGCCGATTGACCAAACCAGAAGGCGGCCCGGTGAATATCCAATTCCCGCACGCCGCAAACCTTGGCGGCGAGGCCCGGAGGCCACGCTTCGGCCGCGTCGCGCGCCGCGTCCCAGCCCTCGGTGTGGAGGTCTATGTAACGCTGATTGATCCAACCTTGCGCGATCATTACGTGCAGGATGGCGTTGAGCAGCGCGACGTCCGTCCCAGGGTTGATCGCCAGATGGAGATGACCGCCTTCCGCCGTGGTGGTCCGTCGCGGATCAACGACAATAATGCGAACCCGTTTGCGAGTCGCCCGCCGTTTGATCCGCTGCCACAACACCGGATGACATTCGGCCATGTTCGCGCCGAGGATCAGGAAACATTCCGCCGATTCGATGTCGTCGTAGCAAGTCGGCGGGCCATCGGCGCCGAAGGCGAGTTTGTAAGCGCTGGCCGCGCTGGACATGCAGAGGCGGGAATTGGCGTCGATGTTATTGGTGCCAACGGCTCCTTTAGCGAGTTTGTTAAAAACGTACTGGGATTCGGTGGTGAGCTGACCCGAGACATAAAAGGCGGCGGCGTCCGGGCCGTGTTCGCCCACGATGGCTTTGAATCTCGCCGCCAAACGCGGCAGGACTTCGTCCAGGGGCGTCGCGACGAGTGGTTGCGCGCGATCGTCCCGCCAATAGGCGGTTCGCAGCCGGTTCGGAGTGTCAACGATTTGGTCGAGCATCGCGCCTTTATTGCAGAGACTACCGCGCGTGGAGGGATGGTCCTTGTCGCCTTTGACCTCCACCATTCGACCGTCGCGAACCTTGACCGTCAAACCGCAACCGACCCCGCAATAAGGGCACACCGTCTTAACGACTGACTCCATCACGCTCCCTCCGCCGCGACGCCAACCAGCGCCGGCGCCGCGCTCGAGCCTCCGGTAGGCGAGCGCACGCGCCCATGCTCCGCCGTCCACGACCCAACCCAGCCCCGTTGGACGCGGAACAGAGTTACGAGCGCGATGCCGGCCACGGCGGCGAGCACGACCAAGCCCGAGCTATAGGCGCCCGTGACTTGTTTGAGATAACCGAGGATCATCGGCAGGAAGAATCCGCCCAACCCTCCGGCGGCGCCAAGAATACCGGTTGCGACGCCCACTCGCCGGCCGAACCGCTGCGGCACGAGTTGGAAGACCGAGCCGTTGCCAAGGCCCAAAGCCGCCATCGTCACCACGAACAACGCCACCGCGGGCGCGAGCGTCGGCCGCGTGGCTTGCAGCAAGAGCAGTAGCGCGACCAAACCATAAAGCAGTTTCAATATGCGAATGCCACCCAGGCGATCAGCCAGCATCCCACCCATCGGCCGAAGGAAACTGCCCGCGATCACGCACAGCGAAGCCAAATCCCCCGCCTGGACGCGGGAGATGCCATATTGATCCCGCAGGTAGATCGAGAGAAAACTGGCCAAGCCGACGAAGCCGCCAAACGTCACCCCGTAGAAAAGGCTGAAATAGTAGGTATCGGTTTCGCGGAGAACCGGCAAGAACTCAGAACCGCGGCTCCTGGCCCCGGACTGGGGCGCCTCTTTGGCGAAGGCGCAAAAGATTACGGTTACCGCCACGAGTGGCAGAATGGCCAGCCCGAAAACCGCGTGCCAACCGTAGGCTTCCGCCAAACGCGGCGCGAAAAGCGTGGCGAACAAAGTCCCGGAATTGCCCGCGCCCGCGATTCCCATCGCGAGTCCCTGAAATTCGGGTGGATACCATCGGCTGGCCAGCGGCAGCGCGGCGGCAAAGCTCGCTCCAGCCACGCCCAGCAACAAGCCGACGGCGTAGATTTTCGGAATCGAGTCGAGCCACAGCCAACCCGCGAGCAACGGAATCAAGGTCACCACCAGACCGAGACGCCCCGTTTTCTTGGCCCCGATCGTGTCGGTCAAATGGCCGAAGACCAGCCGCAGGATCGATCCGCCAAGCAAGGGAACCGCGGTCATCAACCCCTTCTGCGCGGGACTAAGGACAAAGTCCGAAGCCACATAGTTGCCCAGGGAGCCGAGCAAAACCCAGATCATGAAACTAACGTCGAAATACAAGAAAGCGCTGATCAACGTCGGCAAATGCCCAACGCTATAAAACGACTTCTTATCACGCATCCGTTGCCAACAAGCAACGCTTATGCCGCCACTCAAACGGCGCCCACCTGCTTAGGTGAATTGTTTCCATCGCCGCAATGAATCGTTTTCACTTTGCCGCCCAAATCACGGTTTGCATCTCAGCCCCGAACTGATTGCGGTCCGGCGGGTGATCCAAAGTCGCCAAAGACCAGAGTGAACACGCCCAACCACGCCGAGTCGCCCACCAGCCAGATCGTCCTTTGCTTGCCACATTTTGTCCAACCCGGCCAAAAGCCAACATCACGAACCTGACAACTGGCCTTCCGACGATTCACGGGCTGGAGGAACGCCAGACCTGTCGCGGGGGAGTTCGGGAGGTTTGCCAAACGGATGGAAACCGACGTAAAGTCATCCCGGCGGCGCCTAGAATCTGCGGGCCCACATGAAGAGCATGAGAATAGAACTACTGGCATCGGTCTGCCTGATCGGAGTTTGGCTGGCCGGGCTGGCCGTCGGCGCCGAACCGCCGGCGTTCCGCGTCGTGAGCAAGGGCGCCGTCAGCGGGATACGTGAACCACGCCAAACCGTGATAAAAGATCAAACTGAATGGGAAAAATTCTGGACGCTCCATCAACCTGGGCAGGGCACGAATCGTAAACCGCCCGTCGTGGATTTCACCAAGGAAATCATCATCGCGCTGACGCTCGGCCAGCAGCGGACGGGTGGTTACGCGATCGCCGTCACGGGTGTGGAAGCGGCCGGCGACCGCTTGCGGATCAGCGTCAAACGTTCCGCGCCAAAGCCGGGCATGATGGTCACGCAAGCGCTGACGGCGCCGTTTTGCATCGTCGCCGCGCCGAGGAGTGAATTGAAACCCGAATTCTTGGAAACCAAATAAGACGGCGTGGCGCTCAAATGATTGCCGGTCGTCTCCTCTTGGCTTTTAATTCCAGAAATGCGCCGCGCCAAAGATAATCTGGAGTTTGATTTTGAGACCAAAAAGCCCGGCCGCGGGTTGAAACGCGACGCTTTTGACGAACAACTTCGGATCTTCCAGAATTCGGGGCGATCACTCGCCAGTTCGTCATACAAAACTAATCGAATTCGGTTCGTTCGATCTAATCTGAGTGGTCTCAATTGAGTTGGGCTCAAATCGCTGACGAAAGTTCGCAGCCCAACAAATCACAGGCAACCTTGAGGTACTCTTCATCAATATCAAACCCAATGAATCCGCTCACCAAATCCCCGCACTCCTTCGCGGCAAACGCCGAATGACCAATACCGAGAAACGGATCAACGACGACGGAGCCGGGCTTGCCGTGCAAACGTATGCATTTGACGGCCAATTCGGTCGGAAACGTGGCCGGATGCGGGCGCTGACTGGCTCGTTGGTGGATGGTTTTATAAGGGATAAACCAAGTATTCCCGCGGCACCGTTTGTCCTTTCCATTGGTGTGTGACCACCGCTCAATGTTGCTCTTGTCCGCGTACGGAACCCCGATCGCGATACGGTCCAATTTGGTCTTTCCGTCCGGAGTGAAATGGAAAACGTATTCGTGGCAATCGTTCAGGTAGCGGTTCGAGTTAATCGGCTTGAAGTGGCCGTACGAATTGGTCTCTTCCGCTCGGTCAATGGAAATCGATTTGATCCAGTGAATCGTGTTCTGCAACTCGAAGAACGGCTTCATTCCAATCGCGACTTCAAACGCGAAAAACGGATTCTCGGACGAGTCCCCTAAATTCAAAAAGAACGAACCGTCAGGTCGTAAGATGCGGCGAATTTCGAATGCCCACCTCCCACACCATTCAAGATACTCGGAGTGCGACCTCTTGTCGTCGTAAACCCCGTAATCAATTCCAATGTTGTAAGGTGGGGAAGTTACGACGACATCGACCGATTCCGGTTCGAGTTGCCTCAGCCCATCAATGCAATCGCCATGCCTGATCACGAACTTCCCGCCGGTCGCCCGGGTGTTTGTTTTCACTCATAAACTCTAACAGCCCGAAGAAAGGTACTTTCTGCCGCGTTTCAGTTGTGTTGCTTTATGACACAAATAAATGAGGAAGCTCTCTGCGAAAAACCCTCCTCACCTTCTCCTGCCACCCACCGCCACCGTATGAGTGGTAGTAACGATATATCTTCGCCCTTAGTTCCGGGGTAAGCGTTACAGAGCCGGTCGATTTGTCGAAATTCTTTTGCAAAGCGAACCACAACGACTGCCAACCGCCCGTGCCTCTCGTCGCACTTTCATCGATCAGCCCTTTGATTTCATCTCCGCTAAGCTTAACAACTATAACATCTTGTGTTGAATAGTAGGAGGGACTTCTTCCCTTTCCTTCAATTGCGACTCTTAACATATTTTGATCTCCTTTGGTGAGGTTTACTAGCGCCGCGGCGACGCTTGCCGATTTTGGTTTCAAGAATGGGTGCTCCCTTTCAATACGGCCGATCACGCGCTGGCGAACAATTCCATCTTTCATGAAAATACACGCCCGCTTAACAGCGTCGTAAAGTGTTGTTTCTGAATTTGTTAGGTCAATATCGAATTCCCGTTGTGTCGATCCAATTCCTTCAATGGCTTGCAAGGCTGCCTCCAATGATTCGATGGCTCGATCGATTTTTACCCGATCTGCATTCAGATTCTCAATCTGAGCCCGTACCGCGTCTGGATCAAACCTTCGATTCATAAAACGATAAATAACACAAATACGATTACACCGCAACACAAAGTTTCACTGGACATGGTTTTTGCGTTGGTTCCCGCTCATTGGAGACTAATGCCGTGGTGCCGTACGGTCGAGCGGCAGTACTCGAACGGCTGCTTATTCTGATGAACGATCAAAAGTTCGCTAAGACCGCGAACTGTTGGGGAGTGGACAAGAATTCTTACGGACACCAAAACCAACCGCATCGCGCGGGCCTCCGGTCGTTCCCAAGGTGCGCTCGCCGAATTAACTACCAAACAGCATCAAAGCTTCAAAGCCCGTTTAGGACCTTGACCTGCCGGCGTCGCGGCGCGATTCCCGTTATTTCTTGGCGATGCAGAAAAGTTTGCCGTTCGTGCGGATAAAAAGCTCTCCTTGGGCAACCGCGACGCTCGAGCGAATCTGATCGTCTCCCGGCTCGCCCATATCGACCGTGCTGAGCGCCTTGCCGTCGGCGGCGTCGAAGACGGAAACCTGGCCGCGGAAATTGACGATGTAGATGTGACCATCCGCGCCGGTCGGTGAGGCTTCATATTTGCTGCGTCCCGGCGTTTCAACCGTCCACTTCACCTTGCCGGTCCGCGGCTCGACTCGCGACAGCGCGCGCCGGCCATCCCCGAGGATGAAGAAGTCGCCCTGATAGAACAAAGGGGTCGGCACGTCGCTTGAGAGCGTTTTATCGTCTTCGCTTTTCCAAACGACCCCAGCGTCGCCCAAGACCCCCGAGCCACCCGCCTTGATCGCGTAGATCGGATCACCCTTCGGCGCGCAGGCCAGAACGACGCCGTCGCCCGCGACCGGCGAAGGCACCAGCCGCCAGTGCGAGATTTTGCGCGGGTTCCAGGTGGCCCAACGCCAAAGTTCCGCGCCGGTGGCAGGATCATGCGCGGTCAAACAGTCCCCACCCGCGATGAGCAACTGCGGACGACCTTCGAACGTGTAAGGGATTGGGGTGGAATACGCCTCATGGGACTCCTGCACGGCGTCCGACGGGCGAACCTGTCGCCAAATCGTCTTGCCGGTCGCGGGTTCCAACGCCAGCACGAACGAGTCGATGGGACCGTCCGTGCGTCCGTGTCCGTGAACGGGTTCATTTCGTTGCAACACTTGCAGGTAGAGCTTTCCGTTATCGAAAGTCGGGCTGGCGCCGTAGGTCCATTGGTAGGCGAATTCGCCGAAGTCCTTCTGGAGACTCCGCTTCCAAATCTCGTTCCCCGCAAAATCATTCGCCACCACGTCGCCATTGCCGTAGAGGAAAACCACCGTTTTCCCATCCGTGGCCGGCGACGGCGAGGCGTAGTTGCTCTTGTCATCCCGGCGGATACCGTCATCGATCTTGTGCTGCCAAAGGACTTTGCCGGTAAGTCGATCGATGGCGAAGGCCAGCAACGTCTGCGCGCTCGCGTCCACCGAAGACAGGAAAACATGGTCGTTCCAAATGATCGGCGTGGCCGCGGCGGGTCCCGGGAGATCGATCACCCAGACGACGTTTTCGGTCTTGGACCACTGGGTGGGGAGGTTCGTTTCCAAACTCGAACCATTGAAAGCGGGACCCCGCCAATGCGGCCAGTTGGCGGCCCGGGTCGTCGGCCCGGCGATGGCGGTGAGAAGCAACAGACCCAATAACCGTGAAAGATTCATTTTTGCGCTGCGTTTGTTGATATTAAAACATTCTACCTCAAATATTTAGGCCAATCGAGGTACTTATAACGCGGTTCGACCCAGGCGAAGTCTTTATCCCCCGGCGCCTTGGCCCAGTAAAACGGCGTGTCGAGGTTTTTCGCCGCGGCGGCGGCGGCGGCGATGGTGCTGGATTCGAGCCACTTATGGCCTTCGACATGGCCATCGGCGAAACTAAATGTGGAGGCGCCGTTGTGGCTGACCGCGACGCCGTCCACCCAAGTGTGCGTGTCCGCGTTCAATACCCACGTCCCGAGATTGTAATTGCGGGAATCATTTTCCTCAACGAAGACCATCGCCTTGGGCGGTTCGGGCACGTTATCCATTTTGACGATCGACGGAATGGTCCACATGCCGCCGTTCATGCCGTCGGCCTTCGAGTAGCTGTCATAGGCCCAGTGCGCGCCCGGCTTGCGCAGCTTATACCGTAAATCGCCCGGGCAATGGTAGGCGCCGAACACCTTGCAATAATTCCAGAGTGGTCCAATCGCCATGCCCTTCTGAACCCGATTCATCGCTTCGCCCAAGGTGATCCCCACTTGAATGTCGGGCAACGGCCCAGCCCAATAGCCCCCGCCATTCATGTTTTGACCCGCGAATTGCGCGCCGGGCATCACACCGTTGTTGTCGTCGGTATATAATATGAACCCAAGGGTAAGCTGACGCTCGTTGTTCATGCAGAAGGCGCCCGTCGCCTTCATGTTGGCCTTGGAAAGCGTCGGCAGAAGCAGTGAGGCGAGGATCGCAATGATCGCGATCACCACGAGAAGCTCGATTAGGGTGAATCCCGACCGAAGCGCGTGAGGCGGACGATTGGTCGGGGCATGAACTGCGCGGCAATCGTTCATAATTTAGGCTCCTGGCTAGGGGTTTAGTTTGGCCGAGGGTAGGGCTCTCGGTCGGTTTGGTCAATCACATTACCGCCGTCTGAATTTGAAAAACCGGCCTCGTGTGACCGGTCGGAAACGCCTTGATCAATTAGATCGGCCCATTTCCTATCGATTGGTACGAGAATTGCGGCATCACCCTTGGCGCGAACACGCCATTGCGAAAGCGGAAACTTGGCCTATTCTGAACTAGGAATAGAAATTAAAGGTGACACCTTGGCGCAATTCGGTCACGATCGCCAGCGCTGCCGCCTTAGTGATGTTACGAAAGAGTTACTTTATTAGCGTGAGTTTGAGGGGCAACGGGTACCATGCCTGGCGCCCGGTCGATTGGCCCCGCTTCTCACGTCCGCGAAGCGTATGAAACCGGCCGCCGCAACCTCTTCTACTGGAGCGGGCTTCGGCCAGGAATCGCGCGGGTATCAACTGCATTCGGAATTGGCAAAGTATTGTTTGCCGTCCGCCTCCCGTGACGCCGCGCGCAAATTCGCCTGGGTCAATTCCATCTGTTTTTTGTTTTTAGTCGTTGGTCTCGTGGGGCTTAAACCGCCGCAAATCTTCCGCAAGCCGGTCGCCGAAAACGTCGATATCGTGCCGGTCGTATTTACGCCGCCGCCCGTCGAAGAGAAATTCGAACCCGACCCCCAGCCGCAGGATCAGAGTCAAAAGGATGACGCCGCGCCGGACACGCCGCAAGTCGCGACGGTCGTCGCGGCGGATACGGCGGCAGTGGCCTTCTCCGTGCCGGTCCAGGGTCCGGTGGTCTTCGCGCCCGCCCGTTTCGCGTCCGCCCCACCGGCAACCCCGCCCAAAGCCGTCACGGCGCCGCCCAAGCCAACCGTTTTCCGTCCCACCGTAGGCGACGGTGGTCATTACCCCGCGCCGACCTATCCCCGCCAGGCACGCGAGCACGGGGATCAGGGCACGGTCATGCTGAGCGTCACGGTGGACCCGGCCGGCTCGCCCGCCTCGGTCGAGGTTAAAGATAGCTCCGGGCACTCCTCGCTCGACCGTCATGCCCTCCAATGGGTCAAAAACTACTGGCAATGGCCCGCCGGCCAAACCCGCCTTTATCTCTTGCCGATCGCCTTCCAATTGTCTAACTAGCTCCCGAAACTCAAAAGCAGCCCGAACACTACTCAATTATGCTGGCTAATATTGTCGTCGAACTGTTCCTCAAAGGGGGACCGGTCATGTGGCCGATTTTGATCACCGCGATCGCGGCGGTTTCAATCGTCGGAGAACGCGCCATCTGGTGGACTCGCGAAAGCATGAAGCGCGATCCCGAAACCCTCGAGAAGGTCCTGGCCGCGCTCGAGAATTGCGACCTCGAGAGCGCGTCAACGTTGGCTAAAAACTCGAACGACCCAGTGATCCGCGTCATTTCCCAAGGTTTGGTCCATTACAATTCGTCGCTGCAAGGCGCGTTGCAAATCGCCGCCGGCATCGAGCTTCAACGCGCCGGTCGCTTCCTGACGGTGATGGACACGTTGGTCACGCTCGCCCCGCTGCTCGGTTTGCTCGGCACCGTCACCGGCATCATGCGTTCCTTTAGCTCGATCGGGAGTTCCGAACTGGCGGTCGAACACGTCACGGGCGGTATCGGTGAGGCTCTGATCGCGACCGCGTGCGGTCTTGGCATCGCCATCTTCTCCCTCATCCCGTTCAATTTCTTTACCGGCAAAACGGCGAAACTCCAATTCGAGCTGGAAACCGCCGCGACGAATGTCGAAGTGATGGTGACCGCCGCGAAACAGCGCGGCTACGACACCCAGGTCTTCCGCCGCGCGGACGCCAAGACCTCGGTCTAATCGACGCCCACGACTGGCGACCGCCCCGACATCGATTAACGCATGAAAATCGGCTCTCCCCTGCCCCACAAAAAGGCGCGCATCGAGATCATCCCGTTGATCGACATCATGTTCTTCCTCCTGGCGTCATTCATGATGGTCAGCCTGACGATGATCAAGATGCAGTCCATCAAAATGGACCTGCCGACCGCCACCCAGGCCAAACGCGATTTCAAACCCGAGATCATCAACGTCGCCGTGGACAAATCGGGCGACATCTTCGTCGAGAAGAAACCCTACACCTCGGCCGAGCTATTCACGTATCTGACCAACAAATTCAACGTGAATACCAACATACCGGTGTATATCAGCGGCGATAAAAACGCCACGCACGGCGCCGTCATTAGCGTGCTCGATCTGGTCCGCCGCGCCGGGATCCAAAAGGTTTCGTTCGCGATCTCCGCGCCGGCGCCGTCCAAGTAGCGTCGTCGCAGGACTCGGCCATTGATTTAGCGCCGCCGAAGTGGAGCGGGTCGGCGTGATTCGTTCGGAAACCCGACGATAAAATGTGGAGCCGATATCGAAAATGGAAAATCGCGTTCACCTTTCCGCTGGTGATTCTTGCGGGTTGGTTGATGCGGGGAGGGCCTGACGGTTCTCTGCGGTGGCAAACTGGCATCGCGCTGATCGTGTTTCTCGCGATCATGTATCTGGCGGAGGAACTCGTTTGGATGGCCCAGGATCGGGGACGGCCCTGCTCGGACTGCGGCGAGCGGGTCCAACTGAAGCCATTCCGCCTGCGCCTGCGTTGCCCGCGCTGCGGGAAGACCCTCGAATAAACGGCTGGCGCTCGTCCGCTTCGAAATCGCGGCGAGACGGCCCGCACGGAAGTCGCGCCGACGGTTCGCGGCGGTCTGCCGGCCTTGAGCGAACCGAATGGAGAGATAGCTAAATATGGCCACTGGATCGAACTGGTTTTTCTGGGCGCTGATGTCCGCGGTGTTCGCCGCGCTGACCGCCATTTTCGCGAAGATCGGCTTGGAAGGAGTCGATTCGGATTTGGCGACGTTGATTCGAACGGCGGTCATTATGGTAGCGCTGACCGCCTTCGTTCACTTCACAGGCAAATGGAGAAACCCGCTCGACCTATCCTCGCGGACCTGGAGTTTTCTGGTTCTTTCCGCCTTGGCGACCGGCGCCTCGTGGGTCTGCTATTTTCGCGCGCTCAAAGTGGGCGAGGCGTCGAAGGTCGCGCCCGTCGATAAGTTCAGCCTTCTGCTGGTCGTGTTGTTCGCGTTCGTATTCCTCAAAGAACGTCCCTCCCTTCGCGAATGGACCGGCATCCTGATGGTCGGGGCGGGCGTCGTCATCCTCGCGTTCAAGCGCTGAGGTCAGCGTCCGATTCGTCTCGGCCAACGATAACTCGTCCGACTCGAATCATTCTCCCGCCCGCGCGGACAGCTTCGGCCCTTTCAACTCGAGATCGCTCCAATACCCGGAATTAAGCTCGCCGTCCCGCGCGCAATTCTCGAGCCGCACGTTGACTTTGCGCCCGGCGTAACGGCCGAGATCAAACTGCTCGCGACGCCACGCGCCATTCGCCGCATCGACGACTCGAGAGAGCACGGCTTCGCCCTCGACGGAGACACGCAATTGCCATGCCTCGTTCGCGCGAGCGCCAACCCAGAATGAAAGCGTGGAGCTCTGCCCAGCCGGCAGTTCGATCGTCCGCTCCAAGCTGGCAGGCGTTTTACGGTCGGACGGCCGCGTCACGAGCACGTTGTTACGCCCGGCGAACTCGGGCAATTTGCGCGGCGCGTCGGCGGTCTCGGCGCCGACCACCCGCCAGGCCGGATTCCAGAGCGCCACCGATTCGCCGTCGCGCGGAGTCGTGATGCTCGCGCCCGACTTCTCGTCGCCGATGATCTGCCGCCTCAACTCCGGCGTCAGCGGACGCTTGTCGCCCGGCGGATTCAGGATGAACCAAATCAGATTGCGAAAATCCTGCTCGGGCATTTGCTCCAAGCCCTCGGGCATAACCGACATTTCGGTGACCCTCAGCGACGTGATGTCAGCCTTGCCGATCACTTCTTCCTTCGGCCCCGCGGACAGCAATTTCACCCGCGTATCCGTGTCCTCGACCAGGCGCCCGCTCACGGTGCGCCCATCTTTCGTCTCGACCTCGACGTTCTCGTAACCCTTGCCAATGATCTGATTCGGGTCGATCACGTTGGCCAGCAAAGCGTCCAAAGTCGAGCGGCCAACCCCCGTCAAATCAGGACCGACCTCCGCGCCTTCGCCGTAAAGTTTGTGGCAGACAAAACAGGTCTTCCTGGCGATCTCGTGCCCGGCCTCAATGTCAATCGGTCCGCTGGCTACGACCTTGCGTTTGGCGGCGATCAACGGAAGCTTGTCGGCGTTGATCTCCCGGTAACGGCCGATGGCGGCGGCGGCGCGGCGGCGGACCGCCTCGTCCTTGGACTGCATCATGGCCCGCACTACGGTCGCGGGGATTTCGGCGGCGGCCACGCTCTTCTCCTCGAGCGCGGCGATCAACGCCGCGAGGCCCGCCGGACGCGAGACCAGGGCGGCGGCGGCCGCGCGGCGTTCCGCGTTCGAGAACTGCCGCCAATGCTGCAGTAAGTCCGCCGGCGTCGAGTCGCCGCCGATCTGCGCGAGCGCACCAATGGCTTCGATCACGAGCGGCTCGTGATTCTGCGGCGTGAGCAACGCGACAATCGCGCCGCGCGCCCCCTCGGCGCGAACTTGCCGCGTGACCTGCAGCGCCTTGATGCGCGCCTCATCGGGCGCCGACGTATCGCCGATCCGCTGGATCAGGCTATTGATCGCGGTCGCGTCACCCCAGAGCGCGCCGAGGCGCAGCGCGCGATCGGTCACGTCGGTTTTGCCACTGGCGTTGAGCTTGGCGAATAATGGCCCCGTCGGGAAATCAGGCGCTTGTGCCCTGCCCTTCTGCCCCTCGAGCAATCCGTCGAGCGCCGCCGCCGTCAACTTCGAATCCTGGTCCACAATCGACTTCAGGAAATCGAGGGCGGCGCGCAATTGCTCCATCTTCTGGCTGTCGCAGACGCGGCGCATGATCTTCTGCGTGATCTGGCCGCTCAAAGGCATCAGGTCGGCCCCGTTATCCAACAGCCAGGCGAACGCGTCGGACGGGTCCTGCGCGATCTTCGGCTCCGCGGCCATCCAAATCATGAACGGAATCAGCGGGTCCTTGGCGTCCGCGGAGCTTTTCACGAGCGCGGCGAGAATCGCGCCCGTGTTCACCTCGCCCCAAGCGGTGGGAATCGGCGTGTCGATGGTCAACGAACCGGACGCGAATTGGCGGGCCGCGGTGGCGACGCCGAGCCGCACCGAACTATCGGTGTCTTCCGCCAGTTGCGCCAGCCGTCCCAAAGCGGTCTCCGAAGGATCGCCCCGCTGGCCCGTCAACCGCGCGACCCAGGTCCGAATCGCCGGCTCCGCGTCATGGGTCAAGCTGTCCAGCGTCGCGTCGTCCAATTGATCCGAGCCGTGCAGGGTCCACAGCGCCGCCAGGCGCGCGTCGAGGGTGGCGCCGTTCTTCACTAAACTCTGCAGGTCCGCCTTCGCGGCCGGATCGCGCCGTTCGTTGAGCAGGCGTTGCGCCATTCGTCGCATCCAGACGTTGGAATGCGCCAGCGTCCCGACGAGCTCGTGCGTGTTCAATTTGCCAAGATTCAGGTTCGCCGGATGACTGGCGACCGGCGCGCCATGATTTTTGCCGGTGTAAACCACGCGCCAAATGCGGCCGCGCTCCCGGTCCACGCCCTCCGGGTCGGCGTTGGCGTTTTGATAACACGGATACTTGTCATACCAATCCATGACCCAAAGCGCGCCGTCCGGACCGGTCTGCGCGCTGACGGGGCGAAACCAGCCGTCCGTCGTCGTCAGGAAATCGGGCCGGGCGCTGGCCAGAAAAGACGAGCCGTTCGTCGTCAAATGGTCATGATTGATCGCGCTCTGGTGAATATTGCCCATGAGGACTTCCCCTTGCCATTCGGCCGGAAATTGGTCGCCCTGATAGATATTCACCCCGGCGTAGGCCGCCATGTAATGCTTGTGGTCCACGATGGAATGCAGCAGTTGGTAGGTGTACGGATCGCCGGGCGTGCCGCCTTGCCGATCATAGACGCCGCCGGCCGCCATGTGAAAAAAGTGGTCGATCACGCAAGCGCTGACGAACGCGTTCCCCGCGCGGTCAAAATCGAGTCCCCACGGATTGCTCGTGCCGTCGGCGAACACCTCGAACCGCTTCGTGCGCGGCTGAAAACGGCCGACCGCGGCGTTCAACACGATGCCGCTGTCATTGGGGTTATTCGGATCGCGAACTTTCGAGTGCGTGAAGACGCCGTGCGTCAGGTAAAGCCAGCCGTCGGGTCCCCAGGTAAAACCATTGAGCAGTTCGTGCCGATCCTCCAACCCGAACCCGGTCATCAACGTCGTCCGCACGTCCGCGACGTCATCGCCGTTGGTGTCTTGCAGAAAAAGCAGGTCCGGCGCCTGGCCGATATAGACGCCGCCGTTGCCCAGTTGAATCCCCGTGGCGAGATTCAGTCCATCGGCGAACACCGTCACCTTGTCCACGCGGCCATCACCATCCGTGTCTTCCAAAATCTTGACGCGATCACGCCCCTTGGTTCCCGCCGGCGCGCCCAACGGATACTCGTAAAGCTCGACCACCCAAAGCCGGCCCCGGTCGTCCCAAGTCATCGCGACCGGATTGATCACGTCCGGTTCGGCCGCGAACAGGCGCACCTCGAACCCCTCGGGCACGGTGAAGCTTTTCTGCGCTTCATCCGGCGACATCGCTGGCGTCGCCGCCGGCGCGAATTGCCCCGAAAGTTGCCGCCCGGCGCCCCAAGCGACCGGCGAAAGGGCCCAAGCGCAAAACAGACCGAAGAGAACGGGTTGCAGGCGTTTCATGTGATCCGCAAATTAAGTTGGAACCCCGCGCCCGGGTCAACCTCGTTTGTTACCCACGCGCCCGCGGAACTCCCCATTTCCACCGCATCAAGGTCGAGCCGCGCGGACAGGTCAAACCCAAAACCCGCGCCGGCGATTGCGCCGGCGATCAGCCATTTCGAACGCGAACGTTTCAAAATCATCGCGCCCCCATCATCACCCAGATTCCGCCGACCTCAATTTTAAGTTACTAACGGTTCTTCACCCGTTCTTAGTCGAGACCCGGGTTTTCCAATTCAGACCCGATGACGTGATTGGCGGTTACTTGGAGCGCTGGGCGCAACGCGCTTCGCCGAGCGGTGGGGCGAGACTCCGTCGAGCCGTGGGTGGGTCTGGACGGCGGCGGCTCGCAGGAACCACTTCACGGCTCGCCCGAGTCTCGCCCCACCTTGAATTGCAACCTGCGGAATTCAGCGCCCGAAAACATCAACCCATTCCTCCCATTTTGCCTCTCATTTCGGCGTGACGGTCAACCTCGTTACGAAATCTGCGCCCGAGTTCCGGCTGTAAAGCCTCATAGTGTGAGGCGGCGGCGGCAAACTCATCTGCCGCCTGCGCGAGAACGACAATTGTCATCTCGCCATCCGCTCATCGATACGGGCCACGGCTCGTTCTTGTCCCAGAGGGACAGCCGAGAATAGGCCGACGTTTCAACGTCGGTATTATGGCGAACCATCTTAAAGTCCCGGCGGGACGGCTGAGCTTGGTCTCGTCAAGGCTCAAGGCGATTCTCTGCGAGTGGGCATATTCATGCTGCGGGATCGAAGAATCCTGAAAGGATTCCGCCTCAAAGCCCCGGGTTGCGCCGCGCGCTACCCGGGGTCACCAACGAATAGGCCAAAAACCCTGTAAGGGCAATGGCGCTTACTTAAGCCTTCCCAGGGTAGCGTATGCGTTCCGTCCCGTGTTCGCTCGGAGCTTCAAAGCGGCAAGTTGGCAGGACCGTGACATCGCGGCGCGATATCCCTGAAACGAGTCGAGATGCGAACCCTCGGCAAACCGCCCCTCTACCCCTGGTGGGGCGAGGCTCCGCCGAGCCCTGAAAAAGCGGTGCGATTCCCGCCTTGGTCACGGCCCTCCTCTACGCCGCCAACTCGGTCTCGAGGCGTGGGGCGTGGCGGGCATCCCAACCCTCGTCACGGCTCGCCCGCCTACGCCTATGGCTTCGGCGCGGTCGATGGCTGGTCGCGCCGGAGCGAGAGCGAAGGCGGAGCGGAGCCTCGCCCCACCATTCAACCCCCCGCCCCCACCCGTTCACGACTCGCGCACGGTATTGACACCGCGATCTCCGAGCTCTGAATTTGACTCGCCATGAGCGCCCGATTGCGAAAAGGCATCCACGATCCAACCGCCCGCGCGACGACGACCGATCGTCCGTTGTCCGCCTTGCTCTCACAAACGCTGATCGCCTTCACCCTGGAATTCGATAACGAATTCGAGCGCCAGATGAATGAGCCGGGTTACGTGGGGTCGCGATTGTCACTCGTGGTTTGGTCGAACCTGCTGCGCTTTCTCGCCCACGGCGCCGTGTCCGTCCGCGACTTGGCGACTCGATCAATGTCTCCCGAGGCAACGATCAAGTTTAAGTTGGGATGTCTGGAACGCTGGAGATTCGTTGATTTGCAACCTGATCCAACGGACGGACGACCGATCCAAGTTCGACCCCACCGCCGCGCGCGACAAGACTTGCGCGACGGCTGGGGCTCCGGCCGCGGCATCCGCGCCGATTGGCTCGTTCAACCCACGCCCAAGGCGCTCAAAGCCCACGCGATCTGGCAGCCACTCTTCGGCGCGATTGAGCGCCGCTGGCAGACGAGATTCGGCGCCGATGAAATCGGCCGGCTCGTTGAGTCGTTACAAACTCTCGTGAGCCAACTGGACCTCGAATTGCCTCACGGTCTCCCCGACCCGTGGGAGGTCGCCGAGGCTAAATTGTATCCGAGACGAACCGCGGCCAACCCCGCGCCGCTCCCATTAGCCACGCTGCTCTCCCAGTCGCTCTTGGCGTTCCGCATCGAGTTCGACCGCGAGTCGAAGGCGCCCCTGCCGTTGTGCGCCAACACCCTGAGAGTCCTCGCTGAGAACCCAACCCTCCGCGCCGGAGACCTGTCCCACCTCACGGGCGCATCGCCGGAAAGGAGCGCCGTCGGCTGGCCACTTAAACCGTACGTCGTGGTTGAACTAGACCCGAACGCCACCCGCGGAAAAGTCGTCCGCCTGACTCCACGCGGTCTGAAAGCTCGACAGACGTACGTCGCGCTCGCCGCCAAAATCGAGAAACGCTGGCAAACGCGCTTCGGCGCCGACCTAGTCCGCCGCCTCCGCGACTCCTTGCAATACCTCCTTACCTCCCAACACCGCGATCGTCCGCTCGTCGCCGAGGGTCTGATTCCGCCTCCCGGCGTCGCGCGCTCAGGTTCCCCAGCCCCCGCGCTCGGCCGCCAAGACGTCGGCGCGGCCGCCCGACAAAGAATCCGCGACCTGGTCATCCAAACTGAGGCCTTCGTCCAAGACCCGGCGGGCACGCTTCCCCACTATCCACTGTGGGATATGAACCGAGGCTTTGGGCCGTAGCCGGGAGTTCGGACAAGCAGCAACGGCGCCGGATTCGTTGATTATTTACCGTGAAACAAGAGCCGGTCGGCAAACCGCACGCCATTGCGGCCACAAACCGGCAACCCCGAGTCCCGCTCCTTCCAGAGCGAGGTACAACGTCTTCACCGTCGGTGGGGCGAGGCTGCGCTCCGCCTTCACTATCGTTTCGGCGCGACTGTGCTTCGACCGCGCCGAAGCCCTTTGCGTAGGCGGGCGAGCCGTGACTGGCTCCGGCCGGCAGCGGCGTGGCGACACTCATTCACGGATCGGCGGAGCCTCGCCCCACCGTCCCGTGTCCCGCTAGCCATTTCAAGGTCATCGGCGCTTCACTCCGCGACTGCCTTCGCCATCAGCTTCCGCTTTACGACAACAATTCCGTGGAGAATCGAGAATAAAAGCCACGGAATAAGTGTGCTTTCCCAAACGAAACTACTTACCACCTCCAATCGCGGCTGCCACAATCGCCGAACAGGGTTGGCGTACGCCATCGAATGAAGCCACAACGCCATCCGCATGTCGGCGACAAAGGCAATTCCAGCAAGAACCGTGAGTACAACCTGTATTTTGGCCAAGCGCGTCATGGGGCGCGTTGCGATGGCAAACACCGTTACGACGAGCGCGGCGACGAACGCGAGGCTGAAAACGAGCAGTATCAAAGGCGCGTGAGTTACGGTCGAGCGAACAGACTGGCCCAGAGGGGCCGAACACGCCAGCCAGAAGTGCGCCCGTCAAAATGCGGGCCTCCGTTCACTTTAACGTATCCCTTTTGCATTCGCAGCTTCAGGCCCGAGCAGGTTCCACAGTTTAGTCACGTCACTCAGTGAACCGCGTTCAGTTATTCATTCGCGGTCATTGTCATTCGCCGAACGTGAGGAGCGCCTCGGCAATACTCGACGCGCAGAGGTTTTCCCCGCGGGTGGGGCGACGCATGACGCGAGCTTGGCGTTGGCTCTGCGAACTGCCACGCGGCCGAACTTGGCGAAACGATGCACGGACGGCCACCTCAGCCGGGATCGAAGCCCGCTCGGAGCGCCACGCGGTTCGCTTCTGTCAAACCTCGTCACGCGGGCTGGCCGAGCCTGTCGCGAGGCATTCCGTCCGCCCTTCGCCAGCAACCAGTTGAGCGGAATCGACCGAGCCTCCGGCGCATTCATTGACGCCACCGAGCCGCGTGGTAGAGTGTCAGTCATGGAAAAAGCCAATCGGAATTTCTTCCCGCTCGCGGCCGCTTTGGCCGTGCTATCTCTTCCAGGATTTGGCCAATCGGCTCACGGGTTAGAGCTTCTGTCCACGCCGTCCGAACTGACGGCGGACGATGGCAACACCGACCGGCTCGGGAGCGGGCGAAACGTTTTCCAAGGCGCGCCACCGCCCGCCGCCTTGACCGTGAACAAGTCGTGGCGTGGCCGGCCGGCGCTCCCGAGAGACACCAACTCGACGGCGTTGCTCACCGTCCAAGCCGTCGGCGGAGGCGTTGTCATTCAGAATTCCTCGCAGCCGGTTTTGGTGTACGATGATTCGAGCGACTTTTCCGGCTCGTCCTACTCCTCCGCGACCGAGTTCGGTGATCAGATTTCTCCCGTCTTTGGCACCAACGCGCTCGTCACCCAATTCCAGTTCGAGTATTTCGGCAACCTGACGCCGGCGCTGGGCAAGACGGCGCGGATTCGATTTTACGCCAACGACGGACCCGACGGGGCGCCGGGGACCCTGCTTTTGGCCGGATCGCCCTTTCCGTTGGCGGCCAACTTCAATTCGGTGACGATCAGCGACATCCAGTTCACGGCGCCGGCCAACGGGACGCTTACCTGGACGGTCGAGTTTGCCGGATTGGCGGCGAATGAGTCGGCGAGCTTGAACATTTACGAGAACCCCAGCCTGGGGACCAGCAATAATGATTTTTGGCAAAAGGACTCCTCCGGCGCGTGGAAGCTGGAACAATTGAGCGGCGGCAGCCCCAAGGCGAACTTCGGCGCCCGATTATTCGCCAATCAAGGAGTGATCGCCACTTCGCCCACCAGCTACCCCGTCAGCGCGGTCGTCACGCTCACGGCCGTGCCCAATCCCGGCTCCGCCTTCGCCGCCTGGTCCGGTGACGCGAGCGGGACGAATAATCCGCTGACCCTGACGCTGACCAACGATCAGAGCGTCACCGCCACTTTTGTCTCGTCGCCGACCGAGCCGCCGACGATTGCGCTTCAGCCGCAGGATCAAACGGTGACGTTGGGCGGGTTGGCGACGTTCGCGGTGACGGTTGCGACCAATTCGCCGACACCCTGGAGTTTTCAATGGCGGCTCAATGGGACCATCCTCTCCGGGGCGACCAGCCCAACCCTGACGATTTTCAACGCGCAGACCAACGCGGCGGGGGCGTACCAAGTGGTGGTTTCGAACCCTTTTGGCGGCGTCCTCAGCGCTCGCGCCACTCTGACGGTAAACACGCCGGTAACTATCGTGACCCAGCCCGCCAGCCAAACGGCCGTGCTGGGCGGCACCGCCATCTTAAGCGTAACGGCGACCGGCTCCGCCCCGCTAACCTATCAATGGCAGTTGAACGGGGTGAATCTCGCCGGCGAAAACGCGGCCAGTCTGGCGTTGAATGACGTGGGACCCATCGACGTCGGCGCCTACAAGGTGATCGTCGGCAACGTGGTCGGCACAGTGACCAGCGCGGCCGCCACCCTGACCGTCGTGCCCGGCTTGACCCTGGCCCAGGCGTTAGGCGCCACCAACCTGTTCTGGCGCGTCGGCGGTGACGCGAGCTGGTTTGTCGAAACCAACGTCACTCACAATGGCCAGGCCGCCGCGCAAAGCGGCGCCATCCGCGACAGCCAGAATTCGTGGATCGAGGCGACGGTAAGCGGGCCAGGAACCTTGACCTATTGGTGGAAAGTTTCCTCGGAGCTTGGTTTCGACCGGATCAACTTTTCGATCAACGGGACTAATCAAGCCAGTCTCTCCGGCGAGATGGACTGGCAATCGGCCTCATTTACGGTTCCCGCCGGGGCGCAGACGTTGCGGTGGAATTACGCGAAAGACGGCAGCGGCAGCGGTGGCCAGGATCGGGCGTGGCTCAGCGAAGTCACCTACGCGGCGACGGGTGCCGCCCCTCAGCCCGTTTACCTGGTCGCCGAGCCGCGCTTCGGCTACCGACTGTTTGAAATGACCCTAAACGGCGCGGCGGGCGCCACCTACACGATCCAATCCTCGCCTGACCTCATCCATTGGAGCGCCCTTACCAACTTCACCACCACCGCCTTGAGCACGAGCATATTCGACCCCGGGGCGTCCAACGCCACGCAGCGCTTTTACCGAGCCGTCTCCTTCTAACGCCGCCGCCCGACTCGCGGGATCGTGACCGACATCACGGAGGGATGATGTCGAACGGCTATCAGCGCCCGCTTGCGGCGAAGGCGCGCAAGTAAGCGCAAGGCGGAGGTATCACGCAGGGGTCCGGTGGTGTCAGTTATCACTTTTGACAGTTCCTCTTCGAATTCGCACGCGCGGCCCGGATCGGGTTTCACGTTTGGTCGAGCCGCCCACCGTCACTCGTTTCGCTACCGAACTTAGGACTACCGTCGTTTCACACCGAAAGCGTCCGAGGTTGCGGGCGATCAAAAAGCTTGACGGTCCCGCGGCGCCGTTTGAGCTTCAGCGGCGTGACGTTTGAAATTGATCCGACCCGCCGACGCGAAACCGCTCAACGATGAGCTGGTTCTACCGCCATCTGATCCGCCCGGTTCTGTTTGCGCAAGATTCGGAGGCAATCCATAATCGCACCTTGGCCAGCCTGGGCTGGGCCAGCCAATACGAAATCATCGGCGACGCGCTGGCTTCGTTTTTTGGCGCGCCGGAACTGCCGGTCGAGGCGTTCGGCCTCAAGTTTCCGAACCCAGTGGGCCTCGCGGCGGGAATGGACAAGCACGCCGCTGCCGCGCCGATTTGGCCCGCGCTCGGGTTTGGGTTCAGCGAACTGGGGGGCGTCACCTGGCATCCGCAACCGGGCAATCCGGCGCCCCGCATGTTCCGCGCGGTGGCGGAGGAAGCGCTGGTCAATCGCATGGGGTTCAACAATCCCGGCGCGACGGCCCTCGCGGAGAAGCTTGCCCGTTGGCGGACGCTCGGACGCTGGCCGAAACATCCCGTCGGCATTAACCTTGGCAAATCCAAGATTACGCCGCTCGAACAGGCCGCCCAGGATTACGCGAACAGCCTCCGCGCGCTTTGGCCGCACGGCGATTTTTTCGTGGTCAACGTCAGTTCTCCGAACACGCCGAACCTGCGCCAACTTCAAGACAAGGCGGCGCTGGGCGAGATTCTGGACGCGCTCCAAGCGGTAAACCGGGAAGCCGCGGGAAAGGAAGCCGCGGCGAAACTCGAGTCGGCGGCCGCCGCGCGCGACGCTCACGCCCCTGCGCCCGGCGCTCACTGCGCGACGCCCGCAATCGTGCCTGCCCCGAAACCGATTCTGGTTAAAGTCGCGCCCGATCTTACCTTTACAGCCCTCGACGAAATCCTGGAACTGGTCGGCCCCGGCCAGATCACTGGAATCGTGGCGACCAACACCACCATCGCCCGCCCCGAAACCACTGACCCCGCCGCGCAACGAGCCTACGCCGAAACGGGCGGTCTCAGCGGCCGCCCCTTGCGCGCGCGAAGCACGGAGGTTATCCGTCATCTCTACCGTCAGATGCGCGGAAGGCTCCCGATCATCGGCGTCGGTGGCATCTTCACCGCCGCGGACGCCTGGGAGAAAATCGCCGCCGGCGCCACGCTCGTGCAGATTTATTCCGGGTTGGTCTATGAAGGCCCCGGACTGGCGAAGGATATCGTCCGCGGATTGCGAGACCGACTCGCGGCCGCGGGCGAAGAATCTCTCCCATCAGTGGTCGGCTCGGAAAATCGTTGAGCACGCCAGTCCACGTTCCAGCGAACCTCTTAAGCCATTAGAATTCGGAGTCGGAACTACCTGACGCCGCCGCGCACTGAACGCCGATTCACGTCGCGTGAAAATAGATCGGTAATCAAATCCTTGCCGATCCCGCCAGCGTGCGCCCCCAGGATCGATTCCGCCGTCTTCCAAGTCTTTCCGAATTCGCTGGAACCGTCCGCTTAATCTGGGAGGGACTAGTGTAGTGTCTCATAAATAACTGGTCATTCGCGGCCAGGGATTTTTGGCGC